>NZ_JBFAHV010000008.1:0-279996 GCF_040654375.1 Nocardia sp. NPDC050710
ACCGCTAACGCGAACGCAACACCCCGTCCCACCCGCACATGTGACGAAGTCGCGAATCTCGGCCGCTCGGACGCGAGACATCCAGGGCCGCGAACCCGCCGCGCCCGCGCGGCCAACAACACAGCTCACCCCCGCGGGTACGGCCAAGGGTTGAAGCGACAGTGCTTGCCGTCCATCGGGACCACACCGTCGGGGTCGAGGACGGCGATGTCGTTGTTCTTGGTGCCGAAGGTCTGCTGCATCATGATCGGAGCCAGTCCCCCGTCGGTCTCGCACGGCTGATGCTGGTGGTAGCCGATGGCGTGGCCCACCTCGTGGTTGATCTGATATTGCCGATACGAACCGATATCGCCCTCGTAGGCCAGCGCGCCGCGCACCCATCGCACCTCGGACAACACCACCCGGCGCCGGTCGGCGTTGAAGCACGACGAGTCGATCGGGATATCGAAACCACACGCCTTGCGGGTGGATTCGCGGGAGGTGAGGGAGATGCGGAAGTCGGGCTGGCCCTGGTCGATCCGCCGGAACGCGAACTTCTTGTCATGCGACCAGCTCTTGGGGTTGGACAGGGTGCTGTCCACCATCTTGGCCACCGAGACGTCGCCGCCGAAGCCCGAGGTGTCGATCCCGTCCTCGATCTCGACGGTGTAGCTGAAGTGGAATTCCGCGCCCGCGCCGACCTCCGCCGTGGCCCCGGGGACCACATGCCAGGTGCCCGCGCCGATCTCGGTGAACGGGCCGCCCTCGGGTAGCGCCCCGGTGGGTAGATCGGCCGGGAAATGTCCGTCACCGGGCGGTGCGCCGATGATTCCCGCGGAGGCCGCACGCGGGCTGAGTCTGCCGAAGCCGGGCGATCCTGTGGTGCCCAGATTCTCCGGTCCCCCGTTCACCGCGTCCACGATCACCAGCACGGTGACCACGAACAGCACCGGTAGCGCGTAGGCGCGCCAGCCATAGGTGGAGATGAACCGGCCCAGCGCGCTCTGTTTCTTCACATCCCGGTCCGGTCTCGGGGACCGGGATCTGCTCTCGTCCGGAGCGGTCGGATCCCAGCGGGCACGCAATGGCTGGTGGGAGCGGTTCGGCGGGCTATACAGGCCGAGCGGGTCGTAGATCTCGACGCCGTTCTTGTCGCGACGCGATGCGAGGGAGCCGGGGTGCGCGCCGTCTCCGGTTCGCGCGATCGAACGGCCGTCGGGATCGGAACGTGGTTGGCGTCCCTTCGGACGTGCGGCACCGGATCCCGGCGCCGCACCCGCGCGGGACGACGCGCTTGCACGAGAATTGGGGCCGGATCTTGCCACGGGTTCCGACACTACGGAACCGAGGACGACGGAGCGAGCGAGGCGGTGGGCATCGCGCCCGCCGCCGGACACAACCGGGGAGCCGGAACCGTGTACCTGAAGAGGTAAACGCGGGGGATCACGCACACCAGACTCTCACAGGTGGCAATACCCGAGTTCCGCGAGTGCGCCAGACTGAAGAGTCGAACACACCACGGTGGATCCGCTGGGAGATATCTCACCGAGTGGACCACATACGGATCCCCGATCCGCATATGAGCTACGACCGGGTATCGTTCATGGGATACCCGGTGCACAACCCCTTTTGCCGGGGAATCGACTGGGAGAGCCGAAATGACTGACCTCGTGGACCGGATGACGTCCCGTAGATCGTCGTCCGAGGCCATGGTACCGACGAAGCGCGGTACCCGGCTTCCGCGTGACGAACGGCGTCAACAGCTACTCCATGCGGCCAGCGAGGTGTTCGTCCTACGCGGTTACCACGCCGCGGGTATGGACGAGATCTCACAGTGCGCCGGAGTGAGCAAGCCTGTGCTCTATCAGCACTTCACCAGCAAGCTCGAACTGTACTTGGCGGTGTTGCAGAACTACGTCGACATGCTGGTGTCCAGCGTGCGGCAGGCGCTGCGCTCGACCACCGACAACCGCCAGCGCGTGCGCGCCGCGGTCGCGGCCTACTTCGACTTCGTCGACAATGAAATGCAGGGCTTCCGGCTGGTCTTCGAGTCCGACCTGACCAGCGAGCCGCAGGTGCAGCGCCGGGTCGAGCAGGCCACCGAGGCGTGCGTCGACGCGGTCTTCGATCTGGTCGCGCACGACTCGGGTCTGGATCCGTACCGGGCGCGTATCCTCGCCGTCGGTCTGGTCGGGGCCAGCCAGTTCACCGCCCGCTACTGGCTGGAGGCGGACCGGCCGATCCCGAAGGACGAGGCTGTCGATACCACCGTCGCACTCGCCTGGGGCGGTCTGTCGCATGTGCCGCTGCACCCCATCGACGGCATGCCGCGCACCCTGGGTTCCTGAAGCACAGACAACCGAGCCCCCGGTATCCGATCATCGGATACCGGGGGCTCGATCGATTCGGGGGCTAGACGGCGGCGAAGCCGACGCGGCCGCTGGCCGGGGTGCCGATTTCGACATAGGCGACCTTGGCGGCCTGGATCAGGAACTTGCGGCCCTTCTCGTCGGTCAGCGACACGACGCCACCCTCACCGGCCAGCGCACCGGAGACCAGCGCCTCGACCTCGTCCGGGGTCTGCGAGCTGTTGATCACGAGCTCCCGCGGGCTATCCGAAATACCGATCTTGACCTCCACGGCCAACCTCCGAACCTAGAGTCCTGTGCTGTCGAATCCAAGGCTAGTGCAGCGCGAGGTCACCGCGGCAGACGGCCGCCTGCGCTGTCAGCGAACGTGCTACTTCGGCTCGATGAGCTGGATCTCGAGTTCGATCTTGACGGCGTCGCTCAGCATGCCCGGCATCGGGCCGCCGACGCCGAAATCGGTGCGCTTGATGGTGCCGGTCGCGGAGAAGCCCGCGTGCCGGTCGCCGGTCGGGCCGAAGTCCTGCACACCGCCCCACTCGACGTCGAGGGTGACGGGCTTGGTGACTGCGCCGAGCGTGGCCTCGCCCTCGACCACGAAGGACTCGCCGACCCGCACCGGCTCCAGTGCGCGGAAGGTGAGTGTCGGGCGGTTGGCGACATCGAGGAAGTCGGCGGTGCGAATGTGGTTGTCGCGGTCGGGGTTCCCGGTGTCGAACGAGTCGAGGTAGATGGTCGCGCCGAGGGTGGCGGCGCCGGATTCGTCGACCACGAACTCGGTCTCGAAGCGGGTGAAGCCGCCGCGGACCTTGGAGATGCCGAGGTGGCGGATGGTGAAGGCGACGGAGGAGTGCGCCGCGTCGAGTGCCCAGGAGCCGGGTACGAGGGTCTGGGTGGCGGTGGTGGATTCGGAGGCTTGTGTCATGTCTTCGACGATCGCGCCACGATCATCGGATAGCCAGACCGCCGTTATCCTGGACCCGACAGGGCGCGGCTAAGCGTCCCAGGACAGGGCACGATGGGGCATATGGACCGAAACGGCTTCGCGGAATTCCTGGTGGCCCGCCGCGCTGAACTGCGGCCCGCCGATGTGGGCATGCCCGCGGGCGGGCGGCGCCGCACGCCGGGGCTGCGCCGCGAGGAGGTCGCCGTGCGGGCCGGGGTCAGCGCCGATTATCTGGCCCGGTTGGAGCAAGGGCGCGATACCAATCCGTCGGTGGCGGTGATCGACGCGCTCGCCGATGCCCTGCTGCTCACCGGCGCGCCTCGGCACCACTTCACCATGCTGGCGCTGGCGTCGGGCAACCAATCCCGCTGCCCCGGCTCCGAATCCCCGCAGGAACAGCTCGCCGAGTCGATGCAGACCATCTTGCGGGCACTACAGCCGACTCCCGCCTTCGTGATCGGCCGCCGCCTCAACGTGCTCGGCTGGAATCCGGCCTGGGCCGATTTCGTCACACCGCTCGGCCTGCTCGACGAGCACGCGCAGCCGAATCTGGCCTGGTACATCTTCATGGATCCGGTGGCGCGCCGGGTGCTGCGCAATTGGTCCGCGGCCGCCGACGCGTTCACCGCCGTACTGAATCGCGCCAAGATCCGCTGGCCCGCCGATGATTCGCTGCACGAGATGATCGACGCGCTGCACCGCAGCCCGGAGTTCGCCCAACGTTGGAAGCCGCATCACCTCGGTGACCACCGTTCCGGCGTACTGCTCTTCGACCATCCCGACCACGGCCATGTCGATATCCCGTTCGAGACCCTGGACGCCGACCGGGATCAGAGCGTCATGATCTGGCTGACGGATAAGACCGCCGCCCACGCGCCCGGCCTGCGCCTGGTACCGAACCGCGCCGTCAACGAGTAATCCACGGGCTCAACCAGATCCGAGCCCGTGGCGTCGGCATTACAGGCCGAGGACCGCCATGCGCTGGGCGTGGCTGGCCTGCATGCGCTCGAACAGCGTGGCGATGCCGTTGAGGTCGCCGGTGGCGGTGAGGACCAGGTCGGTGAGTTCGTCGCGTTGCGCCATCACGTACTGCGCCTGGGTGATCGCCTCGCCCAGCAGCCGCCTGCCCCACAGGGTGAGCCGGTCGCGCTCGGAACGGCTGGTCGCCACCGCGCGACGCACCTCCTCCACGACGAACTCGGAATGACTGGTCTCGGCGAGCACGTCGCGAACCACGGCCGCCACCTCCGGGTCGAGCGCGCCCGCGATCTCGGTGTAGAAGTCCGCGGCGATGCCGTCGCCGACGTGGAACTTCACCATCGACTCGAGCCAGGTCGAGGGGTCGGTGGAGGTGTGGTAGGCGTCCAGGGCGCGCACGAACGGCGCCATCGCGTCGAAGATGTCGGCGCCGCGCTGAGCCAGCGCCAACTCCAGCGTCTTGAAATGCGCCATCTCGGCGGCGGCCATCTTGGCGACGGCGACCTTGCCGCGCAGCGTCGGGGACAGCTTGGCCTCCTCGGCCAGCCGATAGAACGCGGAGATCTCACCGTAGGCGAGAACCGCGAACAGATCGGTGACACCGGGATGGTCTGCGGCGATGTTCGCCGAGTCGGACGACGAAACACCTAGCGTCGACGAAACACCCAGCGCGGCAGATGACTGTGCTCCCATGTGTTCACAGCCTAGTCCTGGATGTGGAACCGAGCCTTTCCTACCCGCACATTCCCGGCAACGTGTCGCCGAACTAGGGCAGTTCGGCGAGGAACTCGTCGAGATAAGTCCATGTCGTGTCGCGGGCGGTCTCGCCGGTGAGGATGCCGAGGTGGCTGCCCGGCGCGGTTTCGTAGCGGACCGAGGCGGCGCCGGTGAGGGTGCGGATGCCCGCCTCGACGGCGGCCGCCGGGGTGATCACATCGGTGGGACCGCCGACGAGCAGCACATGCGCGGCGACGTCGGCGAGTGCGATGCGCCGGTCGCCGAGCCGCACGACGCCGCGGCCGATGTCGTTGTTCAGGATCAGGCGGCCCCACAGCTGACCGTAGAAGCGGCCCGGGTAGCCGGGCATATCGGCTATGAAGCGGTCGATGGATTCCATCCGGGCCAGGGTTTCGGTGCGCGCGATATTGCTCGCCACGAACCAGGGACGGGTGAGTTCGCGGTCCCAGGCGGTGACCCGGTAGGCGATCCGGGTGAGCCGGGCCGGGATGCCACCCGCCGCGCGCACCGCGGTCGAGGTGGCGATGCCGCCGGTCAACTTGGCGACCGCGCGCAGCTGCGGGATGCCGGTCATCTTGTCGTAGTCGAGCGGGGCGCCGACCGCGGTGACGGACCGGATCGGCAGATGCGCGTGCGCCGCCGCGGTGAGCAGCGCCAGGGTGCCGCCGATAGACCAGCCGACCAGGTCGACCGGCTGACCACCGCGATCGGAGGAGGCGCGCAGAATCGCCTCCGGCAGGATGTCGTCGATCCAGTCCTCGAAGCCCATCCGGCGGTCGCCGAAGGTGATCTCGCCGTAGTCGACGACGTAGGGCGCGCGCCCGGTCTCGAGTAGGTAGCGGGCCAGGCTCTGATCGGGACGCAGGTCGAAGCAGGTGGCGGGCGCGGCCAGCGGTGGCACCAGCAGCACGGCCGATTCGGTTGCGGCGGTACCGGATTCGGAACCTTCGAAGCGGCGCAGCTGCCGGTGCGGTTCATCCCACAGCACCGTCGCCGGGGTGGGATCCGGCGCTTCGACGCCCGAGCCGAAGGTGAGGGCCCAGGCGTTGCGGGCAGCGATGGTGACGGTGTCGGCAAGACTCACGATCAAGAATCTCTCATATTTAGTTACCGGCGGTTACAGGCAAGTCCGGTGTGCGGCTATTGCTTGCCCGTCGCGTCCGCGCCCATCGTGACCGGATTATTCGGCGGCACCACCGTCTCCCGCATGGTCTGCGCCACCGTCGCCAGCGTGGCGTGCAGCTCGCGCACGGCATCGCCGGAGAGTGCGGCCAGCGCCCCGCGCCAGGCCGCGTCATCGGTATCGGCTTCCACACGTTCCAACAGCTGCGCACCGCTGTCCGTCAGCGTCGGACCGGTCGGCTCCCCGCGCACCAAATCACGCTCACGCAAGTGGTCGACGGTGTCCGCCCATTCGTCCTCCGACCAGCCGCGGGCCGGACGCAAAACCGATTCGGTCACCTTGCCCGCGGCGACCTGCAACACCAGCGCCTGCGCGCCGCTCACGCCGTGCGCCACCAGCGCGGCCACATGTCCATCACCACGATGTTCGCGCAATGTGGTGGCGACCTGCCACAGCGCGGCCACCGGATCCGCGTCGAGGGGCGCCTCGGCATTGGCCGCGAACAACGGCCTACCGGTCGGGTCGGCGGCGTTCAGCGCCGGTCGCAGCAATTCGACCGCGCGGGCACACCCGGCATCGGAGGCGCCGCCGGCGCGCAACAACCCCGTCGAGAAGGTAAGCCTGGCCTCGAGGCAGCGCTGCGGCGAGGTCCGCGACCACGCATCGGGCAACGCTCGGCCGACCATCCCCGGGTGGAATCCGGCGAATACCGCCGTCACCGCGCCGGGACCGACCGCCCCCAACGGAGCCGCACGGAATGCGAAGTAGGTCTGCCAGAAACCACGCAGTCCGACGGCGACACCCGCCTCCTTGATCCCGGTGCCGAAATAGACGACATCGTGGAGCGGTTCGAGGGTCGTCCAGATTCGACGCGCAGGATGAATTGCCATGTCGCGCAGCGTACGTCGCGGATGCGGCGGAGGAAACCGGAGTTTTGTCCGGGAATTGCGACGGCGGCAATTCGAGCCGTGCACAATATCACGCTACAATCACTGCGGACAACGGAAGATTTCGCTCGACCGGAGTTGCCGGATCTACGCCATTTCCGGCCCGAGACGGCCCGAGCCAGGGTTTCCGATGTCCGGGAAAATGTGCGCGCACCAGATCCGCATCACCGTTGCGCCGCGCCGATGTCCCAGGTAGCTGCTGTATCGACGGCACCCTGGTGACGTCCGGCAGTGGCCGCGGGTGAGTATCACAGGCGGATACGTGGTCATCGTGGACCGACCGGTCCGCCCCACGCCTCGTGCGCGCGTGACGCGATTACGAGGAAGGCACGAACCTGAGCAAGATCACTGTCGAACAGGAACCAGGCCTGACGGACACCCTGTTGACCGCAGAACTGGATGACACACACACCGCTCCGACATTCGCCGAATTGGGGGTTCGCGATGAAATCGTGCGCGCACTCGGCGAGATCGGCATCGAACGCACATTCGCGATTCAGGAACTGACCCTGCCGCTGGCATTGGCCGGCGAAGATCTCATCGGTCAGGCCCGCACCGGTATGGGCAAGACTTTCGGTTTCGGTGTGCCGCTGCTGCACCGTATCGCGACCGCCGACACCGGCACCACACCGCTGGACGGCACGCCGCGCGCCCTGGTGATCGTGCCGACCCGCGAGCTGTGCATCCAGGTCACCCAGGATCTGGAGAACGCGAGCAAGTACCTGACCAACCACCAGGGACCGCTGAAGGTGGCCTCGATCTACGGTGGCCGTCCCTACGATTCCCAGATCGCCGCGCTGCGCGCGGGCGTCGATGTCGTGGTCGGGACGCCGGGGCGACTACTGGACCTCGCCAACCAGAGCCACCTGATTCTCGGCAAGATCGGCGTACTCGTTCTGGACGAGGCCGACGAGATGCTGGACCTCGGCTTCCTTCCGGATATCGAGCGCATCCTGAATATGGTCCCCGACAAGCGTCAGACCATGCTGTTCTCGGCCACCATGCCGGGCCCGATCATCACCCTGGCCCGCACTTTCCTCACCCGCCCGACGCATATCCGGGCCGAGGAGCCGCACGACTCCGCCGTGCACGACCGCACGGCGCAGTTCGTATATCGGGCGCACGCGCTCGACAAGAGCGAGCTCATCGCCAAGGTGCTGCAGGCCGAAGGCCGGGGCGCCACCATGATCTTCACCCGGACCAAGCGGACCGCGCAGAAGGTCGCCGACGAATTGGCCGACCGCGGTTTCGCGGTGGGCGCGGTACACGGTGACCTCGGCCAGATCGCGCGCGAGAAGGCGCTGACCAAATTCCGTAAGGGCGTGATCGATGTGCTGGTCGCCACCGACGTGGCGGCCCGCGGTATCGATATCGATGACGTCACCCACGTCATCAATTACCAGTGCCCCGAGGACGAGAAGACCTACGTACACCGGATCGGCCGCACCGGACGGGCCGGGCGTACCGGCGTCGCGGTCACGCTGATCGACTGGGACGAGCTGAACCGCTGGGCGGGTATCGACAAGGCGCTCGGCCTCGGTATCCCGGACCCGGTCGAAACGTATTCGCGGTCGCCGCACCTGTTTTCGGATCTGGGTATCCCGGAGGGTGCGACCGGCACGGTGCGCAAGGCCAAGCCGGTCCGCGACGAGGACGCGGAGGTCGTCGAGCGACCGGCCCGCGCACCCCGCAAGCGCAATCGGAGGCGGACCCGGGCCGGTCAACCGATCGACGCGGTCGAGACCACCGGCACCGAGAGCGATGCCGCGCCGAGCACCGAGGGTGAGCCGGAGGAGGGCGGTCAGCCCCGCCGTCGGCGCCGCCGTCGCCGTTCGGGTGCGGACGCGGAGACTGTCGCGGACACCGGCACCGGGGAGGTCTCGACCGCCGCCGACGGTGGCGAGTCCGCCGAGGCCGGGGACGACACCGCCGACCAGCCCGCTCGCCGTCGGCGCCGGCGGCGCAGGCCCGCGGGCGAGGACGGCAGCGAGACGGCTGTCGTCGTGAACGCCGATGCGGAGGGCGCCGTCTCGAACGGCACCGTCGAACCTGCCGCTGTGAACGGCACCGTCGAAGCCGTAGCGACCGGCAAGGCCGAAGCCGCCACCGCGACCGCCGAGGCCGAGGCCACCGTCACGAGCGACACCGTCGAACCCACCGTCGTTGCCGAGACCACCGTGGTCGCCGAGACCGCGGAGGTGACCGAGAAGCCGGTCCGCCGCCGCACCCGCAAGACCGCGGCAGCCGCCGACACCGCCGAGGGCACGACCGACACCGCCGCCTCGAGCGGCGATTCGGAGGTGGTCGAGAAGCCGGTCCGCCGTCGCACCCGCAAGACCGCGGCGGCCGCCGATACCGTCGAGGGCAACGCCGCCGTCGAGAGCAACGGCGCCTCCGCGGAGGCCGCCGAGGCACCCGTCAAGCGGCGTCGCACCCGCAAGACCGCCGAGGCGGCAGCGGCCACCGACACGCCCGCGGGCGGCGACACCTCCGATGCGGAGGCCACCGAGCAGCCGCGTCGGCGACGCCGTCGCAAGGCCGACGAGGAGGGCGCGGCGGCCGACGTCGTCGCGGCCTCGGCAGCGACCGCTTCGGCATAATTCGGCGGATCCGCTACTCTCGCAATCGTGCTCGCACCCGAGCGGCGAACGCGCGCCGACATCATCTCCGCAGTCGCGATCGCCGTGCTCGTGGTGGTCGCGGCCCTGGTGGTGTGGGCGCGCGGCGATGCGACCGGAACCGAATCGGTGACGGCGCCGACCCCCGTGTCGGCGCCGCCCACCGCCGATCAATTGCCCACCACGCTGCGCGAACTGTGGCACGCCTCGGACGGCGCGGCGGCTCGGGCGCTGACCTCGAGCGGCGTGGTGGTCACCGGCCATGACGGCACCGTCACCGGGCGCGATCCGCGCACCGGCGCGCAACTGTGGCGGTATCGGCGCGATATGCCGCTGTGCGGGGTGGAGTCGCAATTCGGCATGGTGATCGCGGTGTACCGGGATCAGCGCGGGTGCAGCCAGGCCACCCTGCTGGCGGGGGATACCGGGGAACGGCGTACGGCCCGCAGCAGCTATATGGATTCCAGGCTGCATCTGTCCGTCGACGGCACCTACGCGCTGGCACAGGGCCCGGAGCGGCTGGAAGTGTGGCGCTCGGATCTGGTGCGGACCCTCGAGTACGGCTACGTGGACGCGCCGGTGAATGTGAAGACCCAGCCGCGCGCGGGCTGCGATCTGCTCTCGTCGGGTTCCAGTCCGTCCCGCCTCGCGGTACTGGAACGCTGCGCGGACGATCCCGCCGACCGGCTGACCGTGCTCAACCCCGCGCCGAAGGACAATACGGTGCCCGAGGAGTACGGTTCGCACGTGCTCACGGGTGTGGGCGCCGATTCACCGGACGCCCGGGTGATCGCCGTCTCCGACGGCCGGATCGTGCTGTACCTGCCGGGCGGAACCGCAACGGCCGGAGCCGAATCCACGCCACCGCGACTAGCCGTCTACGACGCGAGCGGGAATCCGATTGTGGTACACCAGCTTTCCGCGCCGCTGAGCGATAAGGCCACGACCACCAAGCTGGGTTCGACGTATTACCTGTTCACCGGCAACAGCCTGATCGCCTTGAACGGCAGCACTTTCGACCCGCTCTGGGCCGCGCCCAACGCACTCGGCAGTCCCGCCATGATGGCCGGTCGGGTGCTCATGCCGGTCGCCGAGGGCATCACCGCACTCGACTCCGGTACCGGCGCCGAGCTGACCCGCATCCCGGTCGACCGCCCCGGCTACGACAACTCCCCCATCTCCCTCGCCGTACTCGGCACCACCGTGCTGGAACGGCGCGGCACCGACCTCTACGCCCTGGGCTGAACGGCGCACCGGCGATTCCTGTCGGTGGGACACCGCACACTGTCGGCATGAGCGAATCCGAATCGGGCACAGCGCGATCACAGACCGACTCCGTCACCGACGATGACGACGCCCCATGGAATCGGGAGTACACCGAGGCCGAGATCGCACAGTGGAACAACGGCGTCATCCAGGAATTCCGCGACAACGGCGGCAAGGTCGGCGGCGCCTACGAGGGCGGCGAGCTGATCCTGCTCGGCACCGTCGGGGCCAGGAGCGGTAAGCGGCACGTGGTTCCGCTCGGCCTGCTCCGCCGTGGTGACA
Organism: Nocardia sp. NPDC050710; assembly: GCF_040654375.1. Taxonomy (NCBI): domain Bacteria; kingdom Bacillati; phylum Actinomycetota; class Actinomycetes; order Mycobacteriales; family Nocardiaceae; genus Nocardia; species Nocardia sp. NPDC050710. The sequence continues at coordinate 11,244 of NZ_JBFAHV010000008.1, forward strand.
CGCTGTACGTCAGCTCGTTGATCGAGGACAAATATCCGGCCTGGTTCCACAATGTGAAAGCGCAACCGCGGGTCACCGTCGAACTCGGCGCCGACACCTTCCATGCCACCGCGAAGGCACTGGCGGGCGCCGAATACGCGGAGTTCGCGAGCTGGGTGCGCGAGCACAACCCGGCGCTGGCGAAGTACCAGGCCAAGGTCTCGCGCCCGCTGCCGCTGGTGGTACTCGAGTTCGACCGGCGGAGCTGAGCGGGGCGGTGGAACCCCGCGTCACGGGGTCCGGAACCCGAATCGCCATGATGGAGGACATGTCCGCATTCGACGATGCCCGGTTGGTTGTGCTCCGCCACGGTGAAACGTCCTGGTCCAGCCAACATCGTCACACCGGCCGCACCGATCTGCCGCTCACCGAGCGGGGCGAGGCGCAGGCCAGGGCCGCCGGGCCGCTGCTCGCCGAACTGCGGCTGCGGGATCCGCTGGTGCTCACCAGCCCGCGGCAGCGCGCGGTGCGCACCGCGGAGCTGGCCGGGCTCACCGGCGTCGAGATCGACGACGATCTGGTCGAATGGGACTACGGCGACTACGAGGGGCTCACCACCCCGCAGATCCGCGAGACCGCCCCGGGCTGGACCATCTTCACCGGCGAGGTGCCCGGCGGCGAATCGGCGGCGCAGGTGCGCGACCGCGCCGATCGGGTACTCACCTCCGTCGACCCGGTGCTGGCGGACCGCGACGTGGTGCTGGTCGGACACGGCCACTTCTCCCGGGTCCTGATCGCCCGCTGGGCCGAGTTCGACGTGCGCGAGGGGCGCCGCTTCGCCATGTCGACCGCCGCGACCACGGTACTCGGTTACGAGCACGACGCTCGAACCATCTTGGCGCACAACCTGGTTCCCGCATCGAATGGAGTCGTTCAGTGACACCCCCCGACCACGCCCAGATCCGCCGTGCGACCGAAGCCGACGTCCCCGCACTCGTCGACCTGGTCTACGACCTCGCGGAGTACGAAAAGGCGCGCGACGAATGCACTCTCACCCACGCACAGTTGCATACGGCGCTGTTCGGTTCGGCGCCCGCGCTTTTCGCGCACGTCGTGGAGGACGAGACCGGAATCGCCGGCTGCGCCATCTGGTTCCTCAACTTCTCCACCTGGGACGGCGTGCACGGCATCTATCTGGAGGATCTGTACGTCAAGCCGGAGACCCGCGGCAAGGGCTACGGCAAGGCGCTGCTGGCCGCGCTCGCCAAGGAAGCCGTCGACAACGGCTACAGCCGCGTCGCCTGGTCGGTGCTCACCTGGAACACCCCGTCCATCGACTTCTATCGGTCCCTGGGCGCGGTCGAACAGGACGAGTGGGTCGGCTACCGGCTCGCGGGCGGCGAACTCACCAAGCTGGCCAACGAGGCATCCTGACGCGGAATACCCAGGGGGACAACCGATGAAGGTAACCACACCGGCGGCCTGGCCCGTCGATGCGGACGCGGCGATGGCGGTGCAGGACGAACTGCGCCCCTTGGTCGACCCGACCGATCCGCGGCCCGCGGATTTCCGCACCGTGGCCGGACTCGACTCGGCCTACGACGACTCCGGTGTGGTCGCCGCCGCGGCGGTGGTGCTCGATGCGGGCACGCTGGAGACGATCGAGTCCGCGGTCGCGCACGGCACCGCGACCTTTCCGTACGTGCCGGGCCTGCTCGCCTTCCGTGAGCTCCCGACCACCCTCGCGGTACTCGAAAAGCTCAGCACCACACCGGATCTACTGATCTGTGACGGTCAGGGGCTGGCACATCCACGGCGCTTCGGGCTGGCCTGCCACGTCGGAATCCTGGCCGGTATCCCGACCATCGGGGTCGCCAAGACGGTGTGGGGCGCCTATACCGAACCCGGCCGGGAACGCGGCGCGGCGACGGATCTCGTCATCGACGGCGAGGTGGTCGGACGGGCGCTGCGCACCAGAACCGATGTGAAGCCGGTTTTCGTCTCGGTCGGCCATCTCATCGATCTCGATACCGCCTGCGCCCAGGTGCTCGCGCTCACGCCGCACTATCGCCAGCCGGAGACCACCCGACGGGCCGATCACCTGTGCCGCGAGGCATTGCGCGCCGCCCGCACATCCTGACCGCGCGTCATCGCGCCGCCCGGCCTCAGTTCGGCTCGACCCCGTACTCCTGCGCCATCCAGCGATTGGACGCGGGCGCGAACAGCAACACCAGGGCCGCGACCACCACCACACCGAGCAGTGCGCCGTATACCGGCTGATGCGAGTCGGTGAGCAACGACCACGTCACCGGGAGCAAGAGGATCTGTGCGATGGTGGCGATGGCACGCCCCCAGCGATGGCCGAGCAGTAGTCCGATACCCGCTGCCAGCACCGCGCCGCCGAGGATGCCGAACCAGGCGGCGGTGCCGTAGCCGCTGGCCGCCGTCTGGTCGTGCCCGAGCAATCCGCGCACCACCAGCACGATGGCCACGGTGACCGCCACCGCACCTTCCAGCGCGACCAACCCGCCCGCGCCGCGCACGGTCGCCGGTACCACCGAAGCCTCACTACTCTTGCCGCTATCCGCCACGCGCCAAGCCTACGAGGACACCACGCGCCGGGCGGTACCGGTCAGCGGCTTGCCGGACGGCCGTCGCGGCCCATCGGGCGGCGCCTCGTCCGCACTCGGTGCGCACGGAATCCTCCCAACCGCGCCCATTAGGCTGCGTTTGTGCGGACGCTGCTGATCGTGAATCCGAATGCCACCTCGACTACGCCGGCGACCCGGGATCTGCTGGCGCACGCATTGGAGAGCCGGACCCAGCTGACCGTTGCGCACACCCAGCATCGCGGCCACGCGGCCGAATTGGCCCAGTGGGCATCGACCAACGAAATGGATCTGATCGTCGTGCACGGCGGCGATGGGACGGTGAACGAGACCATCAATGGTTTCCTACCGCTGCCGCAGGTGGACGACGGCCAGGCCTGGCGGCCACGACTCGGGGTGATTCCCGGCGGTTCGGCGAATGTCTTCGCGCGGGCGCTGGGTATCTCGCCCGATCCGGTGACGGCCACCAATCAGCTGATCGATCTGCTGACGCTGAATCGCGATCGTAAAATCGGCCTCGGCCTGGCCGATGACCGCTGGTTCACCTTCAGCGCGGGTGTCGGATTGGACGCCGATGTCTGCGAGGCGATCGATGCCAGCCGCGCCAGGGGGCATACCGCGACACCCGCCCGTTATATTCGAACAACTGTGCGACAATTCTTCCGAGCGAAAGGCAACGAGCCCGCCGTTCGGATCGAGATTCCGGGGCACGAAACCGTCGACGGGGTGCATTACGCATTCGTAACGAACGCCAGTCCGTGGACGTACTTGAACTCGACCCCGGTCCACACCAACCCCGGGACGACCTTCGAGACGGGCCTCGGCGTGTTTGCCATGCGGTCCATGGCGGTGCTACCGACACTGTTGCTCGCGCGCCAACTCCTGGCCACGAATGGAAATCCCAAGTCGCGCAATTTATTTCGCGAAGACGACGTACCCTCGGTGCGGATCGAGACGGCCGAGCCCATCGGCCTGCAAATCGATGGCGATTTCATCGGGAAGCGCAACGTGGTGGATTTCACCTCCATCCCCAACGTGCTCGAGGTCATTGCCCCACGACCCGAATAAGCGCGAAACGCCGCGAAAAACCTCGTGGTTGTGCTGCGAAAACCCGGTAGAGCGAGTACAAAGGACCGGGCAGGTTCCCCATGTGGGGACCTTGAGAGCGTGAGCTTCCCCACGGTGCGCCGCAGACCTATTGACATCTACGGTGTTCGTGAAAGCATTCACAAGCAACCGTGCGGAAACATTCAAGTCGCACAAGTGAACGATCCACAAACCGTAGGCGCCTTTTGCGGCGCCCAGCAAAGGAGCAGAGGAATGGACTGGCGCCACAAGGCCATCTGTCGCGACGAGGACCCCGAGCTGTTCTTCCCGGTGGGGAACAGTGGTCCGGCGCTCGCGCAGATTGCCGATGCCAAGCTGGTCTGCGCTCGCTGCCCCGTTACCGCCGACTGCCTTTCCTGGGCCCTGAAGTCCGGACAGGATGCCGGCGTGTGGGGTGGTATGAGCGAGGACGAGCGCCGGGCGCTCAAGCGTCGCAACGCGCGCACTCGCACCCGCACCGTCGTCTGATTCGACGATCGGCGTTACCGGACCTTTCAGCCCGGCCCGGCAGCGCATTTCGGCCCGGCACCCACGAGGTGCCGGGCTATTTTGTGCTGTATCCAACTTGCAGCGCCTGCGGCGCTGCGTGTTCGCGGCCCTTGATGTCTCGCGTCCGAGCGGCCGAGACTCGCGACTGCGTCGCATGCACTTCGACCACTCGGACGCGAGACGGCCGCGAACGGTCGCTCGCAAAACTCGCTCCGAACGGGGCTAGGAGGGCGTGAAGTGAAGTGTGCCGTTCAGCGACCGGAGCGACGGCCCAGCGGAACGCGCAGCACCGCGTCGGTGCCCACGTCTGCACCCGGGTGCAGGCCGATGGACCCGCCGAGTTCGGCGGTGACCAGGGTGCGCACGATCTGCAGGCCGAGGCGGTCGGATGCCTCCAGGCTGAAGCCCGGCGGCAGGCCGCGGCCGTCGTCGCTGATGATGACGTCGAGCCAGCGCGCGGAACGCTCGGAACGGATTGTCACAGTGCCGTTTTCGCCCGAATCGAAGGCGTGCTCGATGGCGTTCTGCACCAGTTCGGTCAGCACCATCACCAGCGGCGTCGCGCGTTCGGCCGAGAAGACGCCGAGCGAACCGGCCCTGCGCACCTTGATCCGGGTGGTGTGCACGGTGGCCACATCGGCCATGATCGGCAGCAGCCGATCCACCACCTCGTCGAGATCGACCTCTTCGTCCACCGACATCGACAGCATTTCGTGCACCGAGGCGATCGAGGTGACGCGGCGTACCGATTCGGTCAGCGCGACTTGCGCCTCTTCGTTCTCGGTGCGGCGGGCCTGCAACCGCAGCAGCGCGGCCACGGTCTGCAAGTTGTTCTTCACCCGGTGGTGGATCTCCCGGATGGTGGCGTCCTTACTGAGCAACGCCCGGTCCCTGCGCTTGACCTCGGTGACATCGCGAACCAGCACCGCGGCCCCGGCGAGTTCGCCGTGTGGACGCAGCACCAGGGTGCGCAGCAGCACCGTCGCGCCGCGCGCCTCCACCTCCATGCGGCGTCCGGTGCGGCCGGCCAGCGCGGCCTGGATATCGCCGACGACCTCCTGGGCATCGAACGGATCGGTGATCAGCGAGCGGGTGGTGACCGCCAGATCCTGTCCGGCCAGATCGGACTGCAAACCCATCCGGTGATAGGCCGATAACGCGTTCGGACTCGCGTAGACCACGATGCCCTCGGTATCGAGCCGGATGAAGCCGTCACCCGCGCGCGGACTGGAGTGGGTGGCCGCACGATCCTCCGTCGTCGGGAAGGTGCCGTCGGCGATCATCTGGCACAGGTCGTCCGCGCAGGCCACATAGGCGATTTCCAGGGTGCTGCGCACCCGGGACCGCTGCATATCGGTATCCCGGCTCAGCACCGCGATCACATCGTCGCCGCAGCGCACCGGGATGGCCTCGCGGATGGCGTGCACCGGATGCGGGTGATAGACGCCCTGCGCCTCGACATCGCTGTCCGCGCGGACGATTTTGCCGGTGGTCAGCGCATCGAATACCTGGGGATGATCGGCCTGCGTGGCCGTGGTGCCGACCTTGTCCTCCAGGTGCACGGTCGACGCCGTGGTCGGACGACACTGAGCGACACACACGATATCCGCACCGTCGGTGATCGGTCCGGCACCGACCCACAGCAGCAGATCGGCGAAGGACAGATCCGCGAGCAGCTGCCAATCGCCCACCACCCGCTGCAGATGGTCCACGGCGACACCGGGTAGATCGGTGTGTTCGGCCAGTAGCTCACTCAGTGTCGACACGTTCGGTCTGCCGCTTCGCTCAGGAGATCACGGCGATCAGATCGCCCTGCTGTAGCACCTGGCCGGGCTCGACCGCGATCGAGGTGATCTCACCCGCGACCTCGGTGAGCACGGGGATCTCCATCTTCATGGATTCGAGTAGCACCAGCGTCTGATCGAGCTGCACCTTGTCCCCCACCGTGACCTCGACGGTCAGGACGGTCGACACCATCTCCGCGCGTACTTCCTCAGCCATGACACCCCATTCACTCGGTTCGGCCTGTATCCGCCTGAAGGTACAGCCAACCACACATGAAACAATGGCCTTCAATCAGAAGGGAGACAACCTATGGGTAAGCGCGGACGTAAGAAGCGCAGCCGCAAGGGAAGCGCGGCCAACCACGGCAAGCGGCCCAACGCCTGAGCCACAGCGCTGCTTGAACAACTGAGCGGCCCACTCCTCCTCACGGAAGAGCGGGCCGCTCAGTTGTTTTCGGAATATTTACCGGCTCAGGCCTCGGTCGTCTCGATCCGGGTCACTGTGACGGATTTACGGATCTCCAGCGTCAACCGGTCCCGCAGCGAATCCGGCGCGCGGTCACCGCCGCACTTGCGGCTGAGCAGCCCCTTGATCTTCTCCTCGATGCCGTAGGCCTCGATACAGGGCGAGCAGTGATCCATGTGGTGCTGCAACCGAGCGCGGGTAGCGTCATCGCACTCGCCATCGAGCATCAGCCACACGTCGGCGAGTACCGCGGTGCAGTCCAACTCCATATCGGGGTCCCGCTCCGTGCTCACTGCTTGACCTCCTGGCGTTCGCTCCGGTTGAACCCTCGCTCACGCGCCACATCGGCGAGCAAGCCCTTGAGTTGTTTGCGGCCGCGGTGCAGCCGGGACATCACGGTACCGATGGGCGTGCCCATGATGTCGGCGATTTCCTTATATGGGAAACCCTCGACGTCGGCGTAGTAGACCGCCATCCGGAATTCCTCCGGCAGTTCCTGCAACGCGGCCTTGATGTCGTCGTCCGGAAGCGCGTCCAACGCCTCGACCTCGGCCGAACGCAGACCCGTCGAGGTGTGCTCGGCGGTGGCCGCGAGCTGCCAGTCGGTGATCTCGTCGGTCGGATACTGCGCGGGCTGACGCTGCTTCTTGCGGTAGGAGTTGATGTAGGTATTGGTCAGGATGCGGTACAGCCAGGCCCGCAGGTTGGTGCCCTCCTTGAAGGACTTGAACCCCTGGAACGCCTTGACGTAAGTCTCCTGCACGAGGTCCTCGGCATCGGCCGGATTCCTGGTCATGCGCAGTGCGGCACCGTAGAGCTGGTCGAGCAGCGGGAGCGCGTCGCGCTCGAACCGCCGCGCCAATTCGGCATCGTCCACCGATGCGGCCACCCGACCGGCCGCAGCGTCATCGTCGAGCGCGGCGCCGACCGTGCCCTCGGTCACCACGTCATCGTCGCTCGTCACACCTGTCCCTTCGATCGGCGTACCTGCCAAATCTACCGGCAAGTCGAGATCGAAAGGCAATCGCGTGTCTTCCGCGGCGCGAGCGCCGAGCCCGGAGGCGGTAGCGGAGCGTAACCACGAAGGGCCCCGCCGAGGCGCTTCGGTCCATACCGGACGTTCGTCGAGCAGTACGGGCACCGACATCTCCTTCACGTCATCCGGGCCTGATATTCCGCGCGGTACCGGGAGCTATTCCCATCCGCGGGACGCACGTCGTCCGAATTCCTTCGTCCGGTGCGCTGTGTATCGCTTGCAACATGTACGGCCCCGGCTGTGTTCCCATCGCGCCGCGGACCGATGAAATGCCATTGCGGGTCGGGGTGCCCACGCAACTAGGGTGACCCGCATGGCAGGCGCCTCGACCCCCGCGATCCGCACGCTGGCCAAGGCCGGTGTGGCCCATCGCGTGCACGCGTACACCCACGACCCGCGCAGCGATTCCTATGGCGCCGAGGCGGTCGACGCGCTCGGCGCCGAGTTGGGCGTGGAGGCGGCGCAGATCTTCAAGACCCTGGTGATCGAATTGTCCACCGGCACGCTCGCGGTGGCCGTACTGCCGGTACCGAATACGTTGTCGCTCAAGGCCGCCGCGGCCGCACTGGGTGCGCCGAAGGCGAGCATGGCCGATAAGGCGAAGGCCGAACGCAGCACCGGTTATGTGCTGGGCGGCATCTCTCCGCTCGGTCAGCGCAAGCCGCTGCCGACCGTGGTGGACGCCTCGGCACTGGACTGGGATCGGGTGCTGTGCAGCGCGGGTAAGCGCGGACTGGAAATCGAATTGGCCCCGGCGGATCTGGTCCGGGCGGCAACGGCGGTCACCGCGCCCATAACCGCCTGATCCATCGGCGATAGCCTTCGCGGCCGAATGCGTGGCGATGCGGCCGGCCTCGACACATCACCGATCCGGCGCGAACGCATGCCGAGCGGGGTCCGATTATGCGTTACTGATTCGCAGCGTTACCGATCTCAGCAAGGTCCGATTGGTCCGACCCGAGGATGTGATGCGAAATGTCCCCGCACCAACGTCTGTGTACCGCGATCGTCGCCCTGGCCGGGGCGAGCGTCCTTGCCCTTGGTCCGACGGTGGTGACCGCGCCCGCGGCCACCGCCGCCCCGGGTGGCCCGGCGGTGACCCACGTCGATTCCCCGTTCGACGGGAAGGGCGCCGACGACGCACCGAAAAAGGAAAAGCCGAACACGGACGAGCCGAAGAAGGACGAGCGGCTGGAGAGGGCCGAGGAGGTAGGCGGCGAAGTCGTCTCCAAGGCCATCGACATGTCGTCCGGTGTCGTCAAATGCATTCTGCATATCGCGACGGACGCGGTGCAGTGCAAGCTCTGAACCGCCGCTGACCGAAGGGCCGGGAGATCACAGGAGGCTGATCTGCCCGGCCTTTTCGGTATCCGGACCGTCCACCGTCGCGAGGAGTTCGGGCCCGTTGTTCTTGACGCTGTTGACCAGCGGTGGCACCGGCCGGGCCACGATCGCCGCCACCGCCTCCGGGGCCGGGGTTTCCAGCAGCGTGGCAGGGGCAGGATGATCCGGATCCAGCCAGGCATCCCAGTATTCGCGTGGCATGGGCAGCGGCATCCGGTCGTGGATCTTCGTCAGATCGCCGACCGCGTCGGTGGTGAGGATGGTGCAGGACAGCAGCGGGCTGCTCTCCGGCTGCGCGCGGTCCCGCCAGACCGACCACAGGCCGGCCATATACAGCCGGGAGCCGTCCGCGTTCGACATGTAGTACGGATGTTTGGCGACCTTGCCCTTGGCGCCCGCCACCGCGTCCGGTTCGACGAGCCACTCGTACCAGCCGTCCATCGGTACCAGACAGCGCCGGTATTTCACCGCGTCGCGGAACGATGCAGTGGTGGCGGCCTTATCGGCGCGCGCATTGAACAGCGGTTTGCCCTTCACCGGCACCCCGGGTTCGGCGGCCTTGGTCCAGACAGGGATAAGCCCCCAGCGCATGCGCCGGATCCGCAGGGCCGGATCGTCGTCCGGGTGGTTCCGGTCGTGCCGTTCCACCACGGTCAGCACCCGGTTGGTCGGTGCGACGTTATAATTGGCGAATCCATCGGCGCGCGAATCACTTTCACTGCCGGTCTCATCGATCGCGTCGAGTTCGGTCGCCAATCGGCCGGGATTCGTGGTCGTCGCATATCGTCCACACATATTTCGATCGTGCCACCTCACACCGACAAGCTCGCGGACATTCAGCGGATGGGGATGACCTGGTGAGAGTTTTGGCTTAGCATTCTCTCAACGGATGGGTTGGATCACACCCGTCCGCTCCGGCACGCGCACCGACCGGCCACCGCAGAGGTAAGAGGAGAGCCCCAACGTGACAACCACCGAGACCACACCCGCCGCCCCCGACACGGCGCTGACGTCGGTCGATCCGGCCACGGGCGCGGTCATCGCGACCTACACCATCGATGACGAGGACGCGGTGCGCGCGGCCGTCGCCAAGGCCCGCACCGCCGCCGCCACCTGGGGCACGTTGAGCTTCGACGAGCGCCGCAAACATCTGCTGCGCTGGTCCAGTCGGCTCGTCGCCGACTCCGAGGAGTTCTGCGCACTCATCCACCGGGAGAACGGCAAGCCGCTCGACGACGCCTTCCTGGAATTGATGCTGGCGCTCGAGCACATCGCCTGGGCAGCCAAGAACGCCAAGAAGATCCTGTCGCCGAAGAAGATCTCCCCCGGCGCGCTGATGGCCAACTTCTCCGCCCGGCTGGAGCAGCGCCCGCTCGGCGTGATCGGCGTGATCGGCCCGTGGAACTACCCCGTCTACACCCCGAACGGCTCCATCGCATACGCGCTGGCCGCGGGCAACACCGTCGTATTCAAGCCGAGCGAATTCTCCACCGGCATCGGCAACTTCCTGTCCGAAGCGTTCAAGAAGGCCAATCCCGAACTGCCCGAGGGTGTATTCGAAACCATCAACGGCTACGGCGCCACCGGCGCCGCGCTGGTCCGCTCCGGCGTCGACAAAATCGCCTTCACCGGCTCCACCGCCACCGGCAAGCGCATCATGGCGGCCGCCGCCGACACCCTCACCCCGGTGCTGCTGGAATGCGGCGGCAAGGATGCCGTGATCGTCGCGCGCGACGCCGATGTCAAGGCCGCGGCCGACGCCGTCGCCTGGGGCGCCACCGCCAACAGCGGACAGACCTGCGCCGGTGTCGAGCGGGTGTATGTCGATCGCTCGGTGCGCGATGAATTCGTCGCCGAGGTGAAGCGGATCCTCGAGGACATCAAGCCCGGCTCCGACGAGAAGGCCGCCTACGGCCCGATGACCATGCCCAGCCAGATCGACATCGTGCGCCGCCACATCGACGATGCGCTGAAGAACGGCGGCACCGCGGTGCTCGGCGGACCGGAATCGGTCAAGGGCCCGTTCATCGAACCGGTCGTGCTGGTCGACGTGGACGAGAACTCCGAGGCGGTGGCCGAGGAGACCTTCGGCCCGACCGTCACCATTCGCACCGTGGACGGCGTGGACGAGGCCGTCGAACTGGCCAATAACTCCAAGTACGGCCTTTCCTCGGCGGTCTACTCCAAGAACAACGGCCTGGAGATCGCGCGCAGGCTGCGCGTGGGCGCGACCTCGGTCAACTCGGTGCTCGCCTTCGCCGCGATCGCGGGCCTGCCCTTCGGCGGCGTCGGGGATTCCGGCATCGGCCGCATCCACGGCGAGCCGGGTCTGCGCGAATTCAGCCGCCCGCACTCGATCGCGGTGCAACGCTTCACGATTCCCGGCATGGCGCTGCTCAGCTACTCGCGTACCGACTCCACCATGAAGTTGCTGCGCAAGATGGTGCCGTTCCTGCACGGGCGTCACAAGTAAGCACGGTCCCCCACTGCGACAGCCGCACCGGCACACCGCCCGGTGCGGCTGTCGCGCGTGAACCGGTACGGCATGCTTCGATTCGGGCGGCCGGTCCGCGTAGGGCCCTCGCCGCCGGTGGCGCATCCGAATTACTCACCAGTTCGCGACCGCCCGCGTGTCCGGGCCGCGGATGGGCGAAGATGGACCCGTGACTTATTGGCCAGCGCCCCATGTCGATGTCCCAGTCAACGCAACCGTCACCCTGCCCGGATCCAAATCCATCACCAACCGCGCTTTGATCTTGGCGGCACTGGCGGATGGTCCGTCGACGATCACCGGCGCGCTGCGCAGCCGCGACACCAATCTGATGATCGAGGCGCTGCGAGCGCTCGGCGCGAATATCGCGGGCGAGCACGAGACCCTGACAGTCACCCCGGCCCCACTGGGCGGCGGCAGCGTGGACTGCGGACTCGCGGGCACCGTGATGCGCTTCCTGCCGCCGGTCGCGGCGCTGGCCACCGGTGATGTCGCCTTCGACGGCGATGCGCAGGCCCGGCTGCGTCCGCTGCGGACCATCCTGGACGCGCTGCGCGGACTGGGCGCCGATATCGACGGCGACGCGCTGCCCTTCGTGGTGCACGGCAAAGGCGCGCTGCGCGGCGGGGCGGTCACCATCGACGCGTCGGGTTCCTCACAGTTCGTCTCCGGGCTGCTGCTCTCGGCCGCCCGATTCGACGAGGGACTGACCGTGCACCACGACGGCAAGGCGCTGCCGTCGATGCCGCATATCGAGATGACCGTGGAAATGCTGCGCCGCGCCGATGTGCGCGTGCAGGCGCCCGCCGACAGCCGCCGGGCGCAGATCTGGACCGTCGAGCCCGGCCCGATCAGAGCGGTGGACTGGGAGATCGAGCCGGACCTGTCCAACGCCACCCCGTTCCTGGCCGCGGCCGCGGTCACCGGCGGCGAGGTCAGCATTCCGCACTGGCCGCGGCTCACCACCCAGCCGGGCGACGTCATCCGCGAGATCCTGGTGCGCATGGGCGCCGAGGCCCGCATCTTCGACGGTGTGCTCACCGTGCGCGGTCCGGAGCGTCTGGCGGGCATCGACATCGACCTGCACGACGTCGGCGAGCTGACCCCGACCGTCGCCGCCCTCGCCGCGCTCGCCGACTCCCCGTCCTGGCTGCGCGGCATCGCGCACCTGCGCGGACATGAGACCGACCGGCTGGCGGCGCTGTCCACCGAGATCAACCGGCTCGGCGGCAAAGTCACCGAGACCGAGGACGGGCTGGAGATAGTGCCCGCCGAATTACACGGCGGCCGGTGGCATTCCTACGCCGACCACCGGATGGCCACCGCGGGCGCGATTCTCGGGCTGCGTGTCCCCGGCATCGCGATCGAGGACATCGGCACCACCGCCAAGACGCTGCCGAATTTCGTATCGCTGTGGGAGCGGATGCTCGACACGGCCTTGTCCGGGCGCGGAGCGGTCCGCTGAGTCGGGGACGTTCCACAGCGAGCTACGACGAATCCGATGTCCGGGTCCGCCCGGGCAAGAGCACCCGTCCCCGGACCAAGACCCGGCCGCAGCACATCGACGCCGAGGCCGCCATGGTGGTCTCGGTGGACCGCGGACGCTGGGGATGTGTCCTCGACGGCGACCCGCACCGGCGCATCGTGGCGATGCGCGCCCGCGAACTCGGACGCACCCCGATCGTGGTCGGCGACCAGGTCGACGTGGTCGGTGATCTGTCCGGCAAACCCGACACCCTGGCCCGCATCGTCCGGGTCGCCGAACGCCGCACCGTACTGCGCCGCACCGCCGATGACACCGACCCGTTCGAACGCGTCGTCGTGGGCAATGCCGAACAACTGTTCATCGTGGTCGCCCTCGCCGATCCGCCGCCGCGCACGGGCTTCGTGGAGCGCGCCATGGTCGCCGCGTACGTCGGCGGGCTGCAACCGATCCTGTGCCTGACCAAACACGATCTGGCCGCCGACTCCGAATTCGCGTCGGCGTTCGATGATCTCGCTCTCACGATCGTCTACGGCGGCATCGACGACCCGAGCGATCCGGTCATCGATCTGCTCACCGACCGCCTCACCGCCTTGATCGGTCACTCCGGGGTCGGCAAATCGACCCTGGTGAATCGGCTTGTGCCCGACGCCGATCGCGCGGTCGGCGAGGTGTCCGGCGTCGGCAAGGGCAAGCACACCTCCACCCAGTCGGTCGCGCTGCCGCTGCCCGGCGGCGGCTGGGTCGTCGACACCCCCGGCGTGCGTTCCTTCGGCCTCGCCCACATCACCCCCGACGATGTCATCGCCGCCTTCAGCGACCTGGCCGAGGCCATCGAGGACTGCCCACGCGGCTGCACCCACCTGGGCCCGCCCGCCGACCCCGAATGCGCACTGGACCTGCTCCCCGGCAAGGAACGCCGCATCGCCGCGATCCGCCTGCTGCTGGTTGCCCTGAACTCCAACGATCCCTGGTAAGCGGATCCGGCAGCCGTCTCCCGAACCGGGCAAGGGGTTGGGAAGTTCGCACGGTATCGGGCAAGAGGTTCGGTCCGATCCCCATCGAGCCTGGTAAGACGGGCTTTTGGGGCGAAACCGACTGTTCGGTGGGCTGAGCGGATTACGGTGACGGTAATTCATTGATTCGTCAACGGCGTTGGAGCCAGGAGGCGAGGTGGGCGTGACCAAGGAATTCGGAACTCGGGTGAGTCTGGCGTTCGAGATGTGGGAACGAACGCACGGACGCCCACTCGCTGACGAGACCGTCGCGGGGTGGTTGACCGCGTTGGGTCACGGCATCTCCGCCGACTATGTGCGGGCTATGCGCACCGGCCAGGTCGCCGAGGCACCCGACTCGGTGCGAGCCGGTCTGGCACAGGTCTTCGGCCTGGACCCGGGCTATTTCGGGTACACGCCGGTCCTCACCTACAGCCACGATCAGGAGGTGCTCGACGACCTGGACAATGTCGCGCTGCGCAGACTCGGCCGCGTGGCGCAGGGTCTGTCGATGCGCACGCTGCTCTATCTCGAGTCCGTCGCCGACACCTTACGCCGAGCGGACGGCCTGCCACCGGTCAACTGGACCGCCCAGATCTGAATCAGCCGCGGGCGCACAGGGAATCCGCCGCGCGCCTGCGACCGCCGGTCATCGCACGGCGCGCCGCATTACGGCGCGTAGGGGTGCTCGGCCCGCGCGGATCGGAGCGCGTGGCCGAACCAGGCGAGCTGGTGGCCGAGTGCGAGCCGCCGCCGGAGCGCTCAGGCCGTGCGCTTGCGCACCGTCTCCTCCCAAATATGTTGCGGTGCCGGGAAATTGCCGTAGGAGAACACCGAGCTCCAGTTTGTGGGCGGCGCGGGCGGCGGCCACGGTGCTGACATAGTGGAATACCGCGACAAGACCGAGGACACCGCAGATGACGACGGCCCAGACAGTGGCGCGCCAGACCATCGCGGCAATGCCACAGGCCGCCAGCGCGCCCAGCAGAAGAACGGCGATCCCGCCGACATACAAACGCGCCCGCCGTTTCAGAGCGCCCTCCCGCATCCGGACAAATGCCTCGTACCACTCACCCGCATCCCGAACCACCGCCTGCGCCGCCTCCGGGTCGTCCACCTCGAGCTCGGCTTCCAGCCGATCCCGCCACGCCCAATAGCCCCGTTCACTGAACTCGGGATCGTCGCGCCGAGATTCGTTGTCGCCCATGGCTTGGACGGTACGGCCACCGCGCCGGAATTGCCCGCCCGGCACCACGCCCGACCCCGCTGCGGGCCGTCGACCCCGAATCATGGAGAGGGCGAAGCGCTGCGAGACCGCCCGGTTTTCCAGGTCTTTCTCCGATATGGCACGGCCGGACACGGCGAGTCCGGACCGAAACCAGGCCGGTTCCCGAATGTTTGCTCGAGCCATGCGAAACCCCGAGCCGCGCGACACTTTCCGAATAGGTTGTGCTCCACGAACAGGGGGTTCACACGATCATCGCCTGCCGCACCGATCAGCAGGCGCTCCTCCAGTGGTAGCTGTGCCGTGGCACCCTCCCTGTCCGGACCGGTAGCGAGTCGTCCACGCTCTGAAAGGCAGACACCACCATGGTCAATCCCCAGCAGCCCTGGCCCGGCCCTCGTCCACAGGCCATGCACTACCCCGCGCCACCGAAGAAGCGAGCGATCTGGCCGTGGGTACTGTTCGGCGTATTCACCGGTGCACTCCTACTTTTCGGCGGTTGTGTCGCACTGCTCAGCAGCGCGGCCGATGAGGTCGCCAAGGGCGAGGAGCAGCGCACCTCCGCCGCACCCGCAGGCGCCGAGGTCCGCGACGGCAAGTTCGGCTTCGTCGTCACCCGCGTCGATCCGCCGGTGCCGACGGTCGGTGACAACCAGTTCCTGAAGAAGGACGCCCAGGGCGAATACGTATTGGTCCACATCGACGTCACCAATACCGGCGACCGACCGCAGACCTATTTCGGGGAAAACCAGAAACTCGTCGACGACCAGGGCAGGCTCTACACCAACGACACCGCCGCCGAATTGAACCTGAACAAGAACGTGATCAGCGAGATCAATCCGGGCAACAAGATCTCGGTGACCCTGGTCTTCGACGTGCCGCGGGGCACCACCCCGTCCGCCGTCGAATTCCATGATTCAGTCTTCTCCGGTGGTGTCCGGGTCGCGGTGAAATAGTCCACGGGAAATTGCCGGCCCGCGGTCGCCGTCACTGGCCGTCGGGTTGGCCCGGGGCGAACGGCCATTCCTCGAACCAACCGCATC
This sequence comes from Nocardia sp. NPDC050710, assembly GCF_040654375.1. Taxonomy (NCBI): domain Bacteria; kingdom Bacillati; phylum Actinomycetota; class Actinomycetes; order Mycobacteriales; family Nocardiaceae; genus Nocardia; species Nocardia sp. NPDC050710. The sequence goes on from NZ_JBFAHV010000008.1 coordinate 27,295, forward strand.
GGCCGACCTGGTCGAAGCGCAGGATCCAGAGGTCGCGCCAGCGGCCGGGGGTGTCTCGGGCGTATTCGACCTCGACCCGGACCACGGCGGTGAAGCCGTCCACGGCGACGACTTCCGAATCCATGGTGAAGGGTTCGTCCGGGCCGTCGCGGCCCTGTTCCCAGAATGCGGCCAGGGCCGCGAGTCCGGTGATCGGTTCGGCCCACGGGGACACCAGGTAGGTGACGTCGGGGCTGAAGAGCGCGTCGAGGGCCTGCGTGCCCGGCGACCGCCAAGCCCGTTCATAGTCGTCGACCCATGCTTCCACTGCGCGGCGGTCCACGTCCCGAAAGATACTCCGCGATACAGGCACGGCCGGGAATTGTCGCCTCGGTCGCGCCGTCGGCGCGTTTATCGAGTACCGCGGCCTGGACGCGGTATTCGACCTCCGCCGCACCGGCGGGCTCGCGAGTACTCCGACCCGGCTCGAATACGACAAAGGCGCCCACGGATCGATGTCCGTGGGCGCCTTCGGTATCGAGCGGCAGGGGTGATCAGTGCCGACGGCGCGTCTTCGGGGACCGCTTCGACTTCGAGTGCGCCCGAGCCGCTTCGCGGCGCTCGCGACGCGTGGTGCCGACGGTGTCGTCGTCGCCGTACTCCTGCGCGTCGTTGTGCACCGCCGCGTGACCACCGTCATCGGGTCCCGCGGGACCCGAGTAGCTGAAGCCGCGCGGACCGGGTTCGCCGATACCCTTGGCGCGCAACGCCGCCGGGGCGCCATTGGCGACTGGAGCCTGCTCGGTGGGCAGCGGGCGCGGCGCGGTGGCGCCGACCGGCGACCGCAGACCCGGATCGACCGCGACGCCCTCCGGCTGTGGCTGCTGTACCTCGACCTGCAGGTTGAACAGGAAGCCGACCGACTCCTCCTTCAGACCCTCGAGCATCGCGGCGAACATGTCGAAACCCTCGCGCTGGTATTCGACCAGCGGGTCACGCTGCGCCATGGCGCGCAGGCCGATGCCCTCCTTGAGGTAGTCCATCTCGTAGAGGTGCTCGCGCCACTTGCGGTCCAGCACCGAAAGCAGCACCTGGCGTTCGAGATTGCGCATCGAGCCCTCGCCGGCCAAGCCGTCGATCTCCTGTTCGCGCTTGTCGTAGGCGTCGTGCGCGTCATCGAGCAGCGCCTCGCTCAGCTCCTCCTTGGACAGGTCACCCGCCTCGCCGACCTCGGTTTCGCCCGTCAGTTCCTTGACGTCCAAGCTCACCGGGTACAGCGTCTTCAACGCGGCCCACAGCTTGTCCAGATCCCAGTCCTCGACGTAACCCTCAGCGGTTGCGCCGTCCACGTAGGCGGAGATCACGTCGGTGATCATCTCCTGGACCTGGCCCTCCATATCCTCACCGCGCAGGATCCGGTTGCGCTCGCCGTAGATGACGGTGCGCTGCTGGTTCATGACCTCGTCGTATTTGAGGACGTTCTTGCGGATCTCGAAGTTCTGCTGTTCGACCTGGGTCTGCGCGCTCTTGATGGCCTTGGAGACCATCTTGGCCTCGATCGGCACATCATCGGGCAGGTTCAGCCGGGTCATGATGGCCTCGAGCGCCGCGCCGTTGAAGCGCCGCATCAGCTCATCGCCCAGCGACAGGTAGAACCGGGACTCACCCGGGTCACCCTGACGGCCGGAGCGGCCGCGCAGCTGGTTGTCGATACGCCGGGACTCGTGCCGCTCGGTGCCGAGCACATAGAGGCCGCCCGCGTCGCGCACCGCCTCGGCGTCCTCCTCGGTCTGCGCCTTGACCTGCTCCAGCGCCGGATGCCACGCCGCCTCGTACTGCTCCGGCGTCTCGACCGGATCCAGGCCCTCCTTGCGGAGCAGGATGTCGGCGATGATGTCCGGGTTGCCACCGAGCACGATGTCGGTACCACGACCGGCCATATTCGTCGCGACGGTCACCGCGCCCGGCCGACCGGCCTCGGCGATGATCTCGGCTTCCTTCTCGTGGAACTTCGCGTTCAACACGTTGTGCGGGATGCCGCGCTTGGTGAACTGCTTGGACAGGTACTCCGAGCGCTCGACGCTGGTGGTACCGATCAGCACCGGCTGACCCTTTTCGTGCCGCTCGGTGACGTCGTCGACCACGGCCGAGAACTTGGCCTCTTCGGTCTTGTAGATCAGGTCGGACTGGTCCGCGCGGACCATCGGCCGGTTGGTCGGGATCGGAACGACACCGAGGCTGTAGATCTGGTGCAGCTCGGCCGCCTCGGTCTCGGCGGTACCGGTCATACCGGAGAGCTTGTCGTAGAGACGGAAGTAGTTCTGCAGCGTGATCGTGGCCAGGGTCTGGTTCTCCGGCTGGATCTCGACGCCTTCCTTGGCCTCGATCGCCTGGTGCATGCCCTCGTTGTAGCGGCGTCCGACCAGGATGCGGCCGGTGAACTCGTCGACGATGATGACCTCGCCGTCGCGGACGATGTAGTCCTTGTCCCTGTTGTAGAGCTCCTTGGCCTTGATCGCGTTGTTGAGGTAGCTGACCAGCGGCGAGTTGGCGGCCTCGTACAGGTTGTCGATGCCGAGCTGATCCTCGACGAATTCGACGCCCGCTTCGTGCACGCCGATGGTGCGCTTCTTGATGTCGACCTCGTAGTGCAGGTCCTTCTTCAGCAGCGGCGCGATGCGCGCGAACTCGGCGTACCACTTCGAGGAGGCGTCCGCGGGGCCCGAGATGATCAGCGGGGTGCGAGCCTCATCGATGAGGATGGAGTCGACCTCATCGACCACGGCGAAGTTGTGCCCGCGCTGCACCAGATCGTCCAGCGAGTGGGTCATATTGTCGCGCAGGTAGTCGAAGCCGAACTCGTTGTTGGTGCCGTAGGTGATGTCGGCGGCGTAGGACTGGCGGCGCTGGGCCGGGTTCAGACCGCCCAGGATCACGCCGACCTCGAGGCCGAGGAAGCGGTGCACGCGGCCCATCCACTCGGCGTCGCGCTTGGCCAGGTAGTCGTTGACCGTGACGACGTGCACGCCCTCACCGGACAGCGCGTTGAGGTAGGCCGGAAGCACACAGGTCAGGGTCTTGCCCTCACCGGTCTTCATCTCGGCGATATTGCCGAGGTGTAGCGCGGCGCCACCCATGATCTGAACCTTGTAGTGCTTCTGGTTCAGCACCCGCCAGGACGCCTCGCGGGCCACCGCGAACGCCTCGAGCAGCAGTTCGTCCAGCGATTCGCCATCGGCGTAGCGCTCCTTGAACTCGTCGGTCTTGGCCCGCAGCTCGGCGTCGGTGAGCAACTCGATCTCCGACCCCAACGCCAGGACCTCGTCCGCGAGGTGGGCCAGCCGCTTGACCGTGCGACCCTCACCAATCCGTAGCAACCTCGTCAGTGTCAGCGCAGGCACGGGTCTCGTCAGTCCTCTGGTCGGTGTGTCAAATGTTCGGCCCCCACCCGGTCGGGCGGTGTGCGCAGCCGGTGCGCACGTCCCCGCCGGGCTCAGCGGAATCCGCAGCACGCTCCATGTTAATGCCGCACCCATGGTAGGCGCCGGTGACCAGCGTCGTGGCACCTCACCCGACTCTGTCACCGCGCCCGCGGGCCTTTCTCCTCACCGTACTCGTCACCGGAGCGCCGGCCGCGCGCATGCCGACACCGTCCCGCCGCGACCGGATCATCCGCCCGATGCACTCAACGGGCCCGATACCGGGACACCGCGGGAGGACGAAGAATAGGCGAACTTTCAGCGAATCGATTGGTGCGGAACCTGATTCGAGGTAGGTGCCGTACGATATGAGGCGTCCGTCGCGCCGGACGCGGCGACCGACCTCGATCGGGACCGTCCGCAACAAAACGGCATGCGATGACGGCGAGGGCAATGCGGCTCGTGGCCCCGACGCGAAGCGAGCGAAAGTAACGGTCGTCGACTGTGCATTCTCCCTACCCCTGTGATCGAATCGAAAAACACTGCCACGGAAATGGACGCGGGTAAAGGAATGCATTCATTTCGCTTGATATGCCACAGAAACGCCTACGGTTCGTTGTAGGGCACCACAATGAGGCGTGAGACGGGCAGCGGAAGGGAGCATCGGGCAGCGTGATCACGAGACTGACGCCACAGGACGCGGCGTTCTATCGGCTCGAATCGAGTAGCAATCCGATCCACATCGGCTCCCTCGCGATCGTCCGGAACACCGACGAGGGCTCCGACCTGGACTACGACCGCCTGGTCGACCTGGTCGAGGGCAGGTTGTCACTGGTTCCCCGCTATCGCCGCAAGGTGCGCGAGATCCCGCTCGCACTGGGCAGGCCCGTGTGGGTGGAGGACAGTCGTTTCGACATCACCTATCACATCCGGCGCTCCGCGCTGCCCAGCCCGGGCACCGATGATCAGCTGCACGACCTGGTGGCGCGATTGGCCTCGAGGCCGCTGGATCAGGGCCGCCCGCTGTGGGAGATGTATCTGATCGAAGGGCTGTCCGACGGCCGCAGCGCGATTTTCACCAAGACCCATTCGGCGCTGGTGGACGGGGACAGCGCGCTCGAGATCGGGCATGTGATCCTCGATACCAGCCCCTCGCCGCGCGGTGTCGCCGACGACGCTTGGGTCGCACCGCGTGAACCCAACGAGGTGGAATTGCTGGTCGGCGCACTGAGCCATCTGGCGGCGCAGCCGCGCGAGGCATTGGAGGTGGTCCGGGAGGCGACCGCGGACGCCTTCGCCATGGTCGCCGCCGCGGGCAAGGCGGTGGATTCCGTGGTCACCGCCGTGCGGACCGCCACCACCGGCGCCCCCGACAGCCCACTCAATGCCAAGACCTCGCGCAGCCGCCGCTTCGATGTGGTCCGCACCGATCTGGAGAGCTACCGCAGGATCCGCAAGCGGTTCAACTGCTCGATCAACGATGTGATCCTGGCGGTGGTCACCGGGGCGCTGCGCAATTGGCTGCTCTCACGCGACGAGGCGCTCACCGAATCGGCGACGCTACGCGCGGTGGTGCCGATGTCGGTCTATGTCGACGGCCTCGATGGCGATCGGATCGAACCGGCCAGCGAGGTCTCGTCCTTCCTGATCGATCTGCCGGTGGGCGAACCCAACCCGGTGATGCGGCTCTCCCATATCTCGCATGCCACCGAGGCCAACAGCAAACATCGGCGCGGGGTGCAGGCGCGCACCCTGGTGCATATGGCCGGATTCGCTCCGGCCAGCCTGCATGCGATGAGTGTGCGGGCGGCGAGTACGTTCGCAGAGCACACGTTCAACTTGGTGATCACCAATGCACCGGGTCCGCAGACGCCGATGTACATCGGTGGCGCGCGGATGCTGGAGATGTATCCGGTGTCGCCGCTGCTGCGCAATCAGGCCTCGAGCATCGGGATCACGTCCTACGACGGACATGTGTTCTACGGACTCAATGCCGACCGTGACGCGATGGCCGACATAGATGTACTCGCGGCGGCGGTACACGAATCCATGGAGGAGATGCTCGGTGCCTGCGTCTGATCAGAACACACTGCGGGTCTACATCCCGGCAACGGTGCCGATGCTGCGTCAGCTGGTGGCGGACCGGGAGCTGTTCCCGATCGGCGCTACGGCCTTCGCGGTCACCCCGGCGTTGCGCGAGGCCTACGCCTCCGGCGACGACGAGGAACTGGCCGAGGTGGCGATGGGCGAGGCCGCCAGGGCCTCGCTGCGCCTGCTGGCCGCCGAGCGCGAGGACATCGCGGACTCGGACGAGCCACGCGACGTCGCGCCGACCGCGACCGGTAGCCCGGTCTATCGGCGCGCGGTGATCGCCGCCGATGTCCCCGGCGCGAAGCTGCGCCCCGATCTGGATGACGCGGTGGTCAAACTGGCGGGTCCGATCACCTATAGCCAGATCGCGTCGGTGCACGTCGATCTCGCCGAGGCCGAACCCGAGGTGGCCAAGGCCGTCGATGTGGTCGACGCGGCCGATCTGGGCGATACCGATGCCGAGTTCGTACTCGGCGACGCCGAAGATCACCAGCTCGCCTGGTACGCCGCGCAGGAACTCCCCTTCCTGCTCGAATTGCTGTAAGCGCCGATCGGGCGGACGCACGCGTCGCGGAGCTGCCAGAATTGGGGAATACCGGCCGCCGGTATTCCCGTAACCTACGATGCCGTAACCTAGCGGCGAGACGGCTCCCGACGGTGGCCGCCACGACAGAGAGAGACGAACGGCAGCGCATGGTGTTCAAGAATGTCCGCGAGTGGCTGGAGGCTCCGGCCGCGAGTGTCGCCGAGCGCGGCGGTCGACTGAACGTGCTGCGCGGGGCGGTTGCGCGGGTGACCACGCCGCTGCTGCCGGACGACTACCTACACCTGGCCAACCCGTTGTGGTCGGCGCGGGAGTTGCGCGGCCGAATCGTCGAGGTGCGCAAGGAAACCGCGGATTCGGCCACACTGGTCATCAAGCCGGGCTGGGGCTTCGACTTCAAGTTCCAGCCGGGTCAGTACATCGGCATCGGCATCCTGGTCGACGGCCGCTGGCACTGGCGTTCCTACTCGCTGACCTGCCCGCCGAACTGGACCGATCCGGGCCGACGCGGGCGGGAGCAGGGTGGGGACCGGCACGGTAAGCGGCTCATCTCCATCGCGGTGAAGGCGATGCCGGAGGGCTTCCTCTCCAGTCACCTGGTCGGCGGTGTGAAAGAGGGCACCATCATCCGGCTCCAAGCGCCGCAGGGCGGCTTCGTCCTGCCCTACCCGCCGCCGGAGAAGGTGCTGTTCCTCACCGCGGGTAGCGGCATCACCCCGGTCATGTCGATGCTGCGAGCGATGGACCGCCGCGATCGGGTGACCGATGTGGTGCATCTGCATTCGGCGCGCACCTCCGATGACGTGATGTTCGGCGCCGAACTACGCGACCTGCACGACCGGCATCCCAGCTTCACCACGCATCTGCACCTCACCGGCGAGAAGGGCAAATTCGCGCTCGCGGATCTGGACGAGCGCTTCCCGGATTGGCGCGAGCGCGACACCTGGGCCTGCGGTCCGGCGGCGATGCTCGACGAGATCGAACAGCATTGGCGCGCGGCGGGCCTTTCGGACCGGCTGCATGTGGAACGTTTCGAGATCGAGCGCTCGGCGGTCGGCGAGGGCGGCACCGTCACCTTCGGCAAGACCGGCCGCGCGGTGGAGATCGACGGGGCGACCAGCTTGCTCGAGGCCGGCGAGTCGGTCGGGGTTCAGATGCCGTTCGGCTGTCGGATGGGCATCTGCCAAACCTGTGTGGTGACATTGACTTCCGGACACGCGCGCGATCTCCGCAACGGCGAGGAACGCCGCGAAGGCGACAAAGTGCAGACCTGCATTTCGGCCGCCGCGGGCGACTGCACACTCGAGGTCTGATCGCAGCCGCACCCGCGGCATCTGAGACGGCAGGTACCCTCGGGGTAGTTCAAGCCGAAGAAGGGACTCCGGTGGCCATCACCGACATCAAGGCGTTCGCCCACCTCACGGCCGCCGACATCGAGACCCTCGGGCAGGAGCTGGACTCCATCCGGCGATCGGTCGAGCTGTCGCGCGGCGAGCGGGACGCCAAGTACATCCGTCGCACCATCGCCGCCCAGCGCGGACTCGAGGTCGCGGCCAGGGCGATCCTGTTCGGCAGCCGCAACCGCTGGGCCTGGCTGACCGGTACCGCACTGCTCTCGGTCGCCAAGATCATCGAGAATATGGAGCTCGGGCACAACATCAGCCACGGGCAGTGGGACTGGATGAACGATCCGGAGATCCACTCCAGCACCTGGGAGTGGGACCAGACGGGTCCGTCCTCGCAGTGGCGGCGGGCGCACAACTACTCGCACCACACCTATACCAATGTCCTCGGCAAGGATGAGGACCTCGGCTTCGGCATCCTGCGGATGACCCGCGACGAGCAGTGGCGGCCGATCCATCTGGTGCAGCCCTTCGCAAACCTCGTGCTGGCCGCGAGCTTCGAGTGGGGCATCGCGCTGCACGACTGGAGCATCGAGAAGGACCTGTCGAAGACCCCGCGCTGGGAAATCATGTCCCAGCCGAATGTGGACTTCGGACGCAAGATCGCGCGTCAGGTCAGCAAGGACTTCCTGCTCTACCCCGCACTCACCGGCCCGGCGTGGAAGTCCACCCTGAAGGCGAACGCGACCGCCAATCTGGTGCGCAATCTCTGGGCCTACGCGGTCATCTTCTGCGGCCACTTCCCCGACGGCGCCGAGAAATTCACCATCGAGCAGTTGGAGGGCGAGACCAGCGGCGAGTGGTACCTGCGCCAGATGCTGGGCAGCGCCAACTTCAAGGCCGGACCCGCCATGGCGTTCATGAGCGGCAACCTCTGCTACCAGATCGAGCACCACCTCTTCCCCGACCTGCCGAGCAACCGATATGCCGAGGTCGCGGTGCGGGTGCGCGAACTCTGCGACAAGTACGACCTGCCCTACACCACCGGCTCGCTCGGCAAGCAGTATCTGCTGGCTTTCCGGACCATCCACAAGCTGGCGCTGCCGGACAAGTTCCTCAAGCGCACCGCCGACGACGCCCCCGAGACCTCCTCGGAGCGCAAGTTCGCCGGCATTACGCTGCCGAATACCGAGCGCTGGACCGAGACCTGGAACGAGACCCACTTCCTGCCGGAGAACCACCGGCTGGTGATCGACCCGGAAACCGGGCAGCGGCGCGGCCTGCGGTCGGCGCTGGCCGAGGCCAAGGTGGTGCTGCGGGAGAAGGCCAAGCACGAGAAGGAAGTGCTGCGTGAGGCGAAGCGGGCGCTGAAGGAGCGGGCCCGGCAGGAGAAGGAGCTGCTCCGCGAGGCCGGGGCCGCGCTACAGGAAAAGGCCCGCAACGAGCAGGCCACCCTGCGCCGCAAGGCCAGGCGGGAGCGGGCGCTGCGCCGCATTCGCCGTAGCCGGTGAGCGCGGTGGGGCGAGCTCGATTCGACTGCACCCTGTAGCATCCTCCTGGCGACACCACAATGGGGGATTTGCCACACAGCCGACTACGCTCCCGTAACCTACGGTCACGTAACTTACGGTACTGTAACCGCCATGGCGATCTCGGATGTCAAGGAGTACGCGCACCTCACCGAAGCCGATGTGGAGGCACTCGGCGCGGAGTTCGACGCGATCCGGCGGGAAATCGAATCCTCCCGGGGTGAGAAGGATGCGCGGTACATCCGCAATGTCATTCGGCTACAGCGCGCGCTGGAAATCAGCGGGCGCACGGTACTTTTCGCCAGTTTCCTACCTCCGGCCTGGCTGGCCGGCGTCGCCCTGCTCAGCACCGCCAAGATCATCGAGAATATGGAGATCGGGCATAACGTCATGCACGGGCAGTGGGACTGGATGAACGATCCGGAGATCCACTCCAGCTCGTGGGAATGGGATAACACCGGTCCGGCCAAGCACTGGAAGCAGACGCACAACTATCTGCACCACAAATACACCAATGTGCTCGGCATGGACGACGACATCGGCTACGGCCTGCTACGTGTCACCCGGGACCAGCGGTGGAAGCCCTTCAATATCGGCAACCCCGTCTACAACCTACTGCTGCAGCTGTTCTTCGAATACGGTGTCGCGATCCAACACCTCGAGCTGGGCAAGCTGGCGGCCGGGCGCTACAAAGAGGGCACACCGGAGCGGGCCGAGTTCGAACGCAAGCGCAGCGAAGTGCTCACCAAGATCGGTAAGCAGATCGGCAAGGACTACCTGCTCTTCCCGCTGCTGACCGGTCCCGCCTTCGTCACCACCCTGACCGCGAATATCGCCGCGAATATGGTGCGTAATGTGTGGACCAATGCCGTGATCTTCTGCGGCCACTTCCCCGACGGCGCCGAGAAGTTCACCAAGGCCGATATCGACGGCGAGACCCAGGGCCAGTGGTACCTGCGTCAGATGCTGGGCAGCGCCAACATCTCGGGCGGCCCGGTCATGCACTTCATGTCCGGAAATCTCAGCCACCAGATCGAGCACCACCTCTTCCCGGATCTGCCGAGCAACCGGTACGCCGATATCGCGGTGAAGGTGCGCGCGCTGGCCGAGAAGTACGACCTGCCCTACACCACGGGTTCGCTGCCAGTGCAGTACTTCAAGTCCTGGCGCACCATCCTCAAGCTCGCGCTGCCGAACAAGTATCTGCGCCACACCGCCGACGATGCTCCGGAGACCGCCTCGGAACGCAAATTCGGCGGTGACACCGCCCCGCGCTTCGATCCGATCACCGGCAAGCGTCGCGGTCTGCGCACGGCACTGGCCGAGGGCCGCCGCCGCTTCGCCCGCCGCGCCCAGTCCGACTCCCCTGCCTCCGAGCCGCCTCTGCCGCGCGTGAGCGCGTAAAGAGCGTTGTCGCGGGCCGGTGGCCGAGTACACGGCCGGTTCCTCGGGGACGGGACATGGTTGATCCACACCGGCTCGCTGCTGGTTGACTGAGTGGCGTGGGTGCTGACGATCTGAGTGTTTACGAGGCGATCCGGCGACGCCGCGATGTACGCGCGGAGTTCACCGGGGCGCTCGTGGACGATGCCACGCTGTGGCGGATCCTCGAGGCCGCGCACCGGGCGCCCAGCGTCGGTAATTCACAGCCATGGGATTTCGTGGTGGTGCGGGATACCGCGACGCTGCGGAAGTTCGCGGAGCATGTGGCGGATAAGCGGGTCGAGTTCCGCGATTCGCTGACGCCGGAGCGCGCCGCCACCTTCGAGCCGATCAAGATCGAAGGCATCACCGAGAGCGGCACCGGCATCGTGGTCACCTACCGGCACGATCGGGGCGGGCCCCAGGTGCTCGGCCGCGCGACCGTACCCGAAACCGGCATCTATTCGGCGGTGCTGGCGATCCAGAACCTGTGGTTGGCCGCCACCGCCGAAAGCGTCGGCGTCGGCTGGGTCTCCTTCTACGACCCGGAGTTCCTGACCGACCTCGTCGCCCTGCCCGAAGGCGTCCGGCCGGTGGCATGGCTGTGCATCGGCCCGGTCAACGAATTCCAGCAGATCCCCGACCTGGAACGCTTCGGCTGGCGGACCGGCCGCCCGCTCGCCGAAGCGATCCACTACGAGACCTTCGACGAATGACCCACGCGCCGTCAGACGCGTTCGAGCACCGCTGAGGCGCCGATGCCACCCGCGGCGCAGATACCGAGAAGAGCGGCGTTCTTACCGGTGCGGGCCAATTCGTTCGCCATGGTGGTGACCATGCGGGCGCCGGTGGCGCCGAAGGGGTGTCCGAGAGCTACCGAGCCGCCGTGCACATTGAGTTTGTCGATATCGATCTCACCCACCGCGGTATCGCGGTCCAGGCGGGTCTTGGCCCACTCGTCACTGGCCAGGGCGCTCACCACGGAGAGGGTCTGGGCGGCGAAGGCCTCGTGGATATCGACGAGATCGATATCGCCCAGCGACATTCCGGCCTTGTCGAGCGCGCGCGGCATGGAGATGGCGGGGCCGATGAGCACCTGATCGGTGGGGTCGACGCTGACGTAACTCCAGGAGCGGAAGGCGGCCAGTGGGCGGTAGCCCAACGCGTGCGCCGCTTCCTCGCTCATCAGCAGCACCGCGGACGCACCGTCGGTGAGCGGGCTCGCGTTACCCGCGGTCACCGTGCCGCCCTCGGCGAAGACCGGCTTCAGCGCGGCCAGCTTTGCCACACTGGTGTCGGCGCGGACCAGGCCGTCGCGGGCGATTTCCGCATTGTCGTCGGTGCGCACCCGAAGCACCTCGTCGTCGAAGCGCCCCGAGTCGATGGCCGCGGCGGCGCGCCGATGTGAGCGTGCCGCGAATTCGTCCTGCTCGGCGCGGCCGATCCCGTGGATGCGCGCCATCTTCTCGGCCGACTCGCCCATCACCTCGCCGGTGGTGCGCTCGGCGATCTTGGGCCGCGTCGGCAGCAGATCGGTGAAGGGCGCCAACTGCGCGGCCGCGGACAGATAGTCCTTGACCTTCGGCTTGCCGAGCGCCAGCGGCGCACCCGCGTGCACCAGCTTCTGCGGCAACTTCACCTCGGCATTACTGGTGGAGTCACTGCCGCCGGCGATCATGATGTCGTATTCGCCGCGCTCGATCGCCGCGGCCGCCGCGGTCACCGCCTGCAATCCGGACGCGCAGGCCCGGGTCACGGTGTACCCCTCACATCCCGGGTCGAGCTTCAGGTCCAAGGCGATCTCGCGGGCGATATTCGGCGCGGCGCTCGGCAGGATCACCCCGCCCCACACCATGGCCTGGACCCGCACGCCGGGCAGTCCGGTCCGCTCCAACAATCCGCGCACCGCCGCATCCGCCAGTGCGATCGAGTCCATCCGCGTGAAGTCGGTGAACGCGCGCACGAACGGCGTGCGCGCACCCGAGACGATCACGGCACGGCGAGCACCCTTGACAGCCATGCTTGTCCGCCTCTCCGAGTAATCAGCGCACTGGCGTTCCAGAACCTTACCCAAAAGTAAGTTCAGGATCCAGCCCAGACCCACCGACGCCAATCGGCCTCCCCGCACCCACCGGGCGGGGAGGCCAACTGTTCTCGGGAGGCCAACGGCCGTTTCCGGCTCAGCGATCCCCTCCTGAATCCGCTGAGCCGGCCTGCGGCGCGCCGTTGCGCAACAGGCCGGAGCGCCCGTCCCGGCGAACGCCCCTGCTCGTCCCGGAACCCCGACAAAGCCTGTGTCGGTATGCTCGGCGCGAAAGAACAGTAGCAATCTTTCTACGAATTTTTCAAACCCTTTCTATCAAGTTGTCATTCGGGACGGGGGAACCGTACGATGAAGCCCACTATGCAAAGCACGTCGGAGCTGTCGCGGCAGAAGCGCTTCGGCCGAATCATCAAGGAGCGTCGGGACGAGCTCGGTCTGACCCAGATGCAGATCGGCGATCTCGGCGGGCCCTCGGCTCCGACCATCAGGAAGATCGAGGACGGCGACGCCGCGATCAGCATCCACACCCTGAACAAACTCGACACGCCCCTGCGCTGGCGGCCGGGCAGCGCCGCACGCACCTACGCCGGCGGCTCGCCCACCGCACAGCAGATCGACGAACCCCCCGGCGACGATTCGATCGTCTCCGGACCCGATTCGATCCGCTTCGAACTCTCGGATTTGACGGCCCTGCTCGCGGCCTCCGGCCGGCTCACCGACGCCGTCGAGCGCGGCCGGGCAACGGAACCGCATGTGACGGCGGCGATCGCGGACCTCAACAATGTCGTCTCCCGGCTGTCCGCGCGCTACGCCACCGCCATGCTGGAACGCAACGGCGGACCGGGACGGGATCTGCACCCGCTGGTCGAAATGGCGTTCTCGCATCTACTCGAGATCCCAGCCGAGGCAAGCGATCCGGCCGAAGTCGAGGAACGCCGCTATCGTCGCTGGCTGGCGAGTCGCGTCACCGATATCGATGCGAGCACCGAGGCCCGATTCCGGGCCCGCTGGCTCACGGCCAACGGCGCGACGATCCGGAACGGCAGATAGTGAAGATGGTAGAGATGACCGACAAAGCGCCCGCGCGAGAGCGCCTGAAGCTCAGCCGCAAGATCAACCGACTATTCGCCACCATGCATCCGCGGTCGGCCCCGGAACGCAGCACCAGCTCGGTCGCCGAAGAGGTCAGTCGCACGCTGCGGCGCACCATCCCCACGAACCAGATCGATAAGATGCGCGACGGTGCGTTCGACGATCGCGGGGTCGAGTCGGAGGTGCTGGCCGCCATCGCCCAATGCTTCGGCGTCAAGCCCGATTACCTCACCACCACCGGAGCCTCGGCCTCGGCGATCGATCGCGAACTCGAACTACTCGCGACCATGCGCGACGCCAATGTCGCCAGCATCGCACTGCGCGGATCGGATATGGATCTGGCCCGGCTGACCGCACTGATCGACAGCACGGATCGACTTCGGCCGCCGAATCGGTAGCATCGTCACCTACATGGGGCGGGATCGTAGAACTGCCGTAGGAGATCGCAAACGAATGGCCGGTATGGACACCCGGTTCCGCGAGCTGTCGCGGAACGTACCGATACCGCACCCCTGGGACCTGACGACCTATCTCGATTCGGTGGCCGAATACCGAGGTCGCGCAATAACATTGCAGCCTGTCGATACCGCGGTGCTGGCGGGCGCGGGTTGTGGCACCGGGAGCGGGCTGTGGATCGCCAAGCACGATAGTGACGTCATCGTCTATGGCGCCGACACCACCGAATGGCATGCCGAGCACATCATCGCCCACGAACTCGGGCATATGTTGCTCGGGCACGGACCGGATCCGGCGCCCGCCGACGACTGCGCGCCGACCACCGAAACCCTGTCCGCCGTCGCCGAACTGCTGCCGTCGATCGCACCGGAATCCATTCGGCATGTGCTCGGCAGGACCGACTACGGCAACACCCGCGAGCGCGACGCCGAAACCTTCGCAGATCTGGTGATGTTGCAGGCGATGCGGCCGCCGCGCCGAGATTCGTTGCTGCATAGGACATTCTTCCGCGATCGCAGGCGGTGACATCACCGATCCCGGGGGCGATCGCGGCGCCGGTGATCGTGTTCGTCATCGCGGTGACCGTCGGTCGCTGGATTCTGCTGCACGAGAGCATGACCGACCGACTGCTCAATCGTTCGCTGGCCTGGGGCGCCGCCGCGCTGATTCTGCTGGAGAACGAAATCGCCCCCCGCTACGGCAGTCTCATGCATCAGCTGGCCATGGGCTGCATTGTGCTGGCCGTGATCGGCCTCTATGGCACCGCGCAGCTGTGGTCCGGGGCCGATCCGCGCACGGCGCGGCTGCGCCAGCGCGGCTATGACATCGTCGCGGTGGCCGCGGTCGTGGTCATCCTGATCGTCGGCACCTCCGCCCGGCAGGAGGGGCGGCTACTCGGCGCCGTACCGGACTGGCAGTCGGCGGTTGTCGGAATTGCCATGTGCCTGCCCGCGATCGCGTGTGGACGGCTGGTCTGGCGGGCCGGGATACGTGAATTCCGCGCCAGTCGGACGGTGCACGAACGACTCGTCTACGGCGGACTGTTCGCGCCCATCATCGTCGGGAGCGCCGGGTTGCCCTTCTCCGCGGCCCTGCTGAACGGGCAGATGCGCATCGATGATCCGAATCTGGTCCGCTGGGCGGCACCCAACTACGGCGCGGTCTTCCTCATCTCCGTGGTGCTGGCGGTACCGCTGGTCGAGCTGCTCGCGGTTCGTGCCGGATGGGATCGGTCGAAGCGGTATTGCCGACGGCTGCAACCACTCTGGAGCGATGTCACCGCCGCCGTGCCGGAGATCGTCTTGCACCCGGCGGGCGGACAGGGCGAACCCGACGTGCGGCTGATCCGGATGACGGTCGAAATCCGCGACGCCCTGCTGCATTTGAACAGGTACGTCCCCACGGAGGTGGTGATCCCGCGCGACATCAGCGCGAACCGGCAATACGCGATGCGGATCGCCCATGGGCTTCGGGCGAAGGTGAACGGCCGCGGCCCCACCCGGACCGTGCGTCAGGCCCGAGGATCCACACCGGTATCGCGCGATTTCGAATCCGAACTCCGTCAGCTACTGGCCCTGGCCCGGGTCTGGAGCCGTGCGCGAGCGGCGGTCGACGCCCAGCACGCGGATACCGAAAAAATCACCCGGCCGGGGTTCTCGAACCCCGGCCGGGTGGTAGCGACACTTCGCTATGCGAGCCGGATCAGGCCGTAATCGAAAGCGTGGCGACGGTAGACAACTGACGGTCGGTCGGTCTCTTTGTCTTGGAAGAGGAAGAAGTCGTGGCCGACGAGCTCCATCTGGTACAGGGCGTCATCGACGGTCATCGGGGTCGCGTTGTGCTCCTTGGTGCGCACGATATGGCCCGGTCCGGCCTCGTATTCCTCCGCGAATTCCTCGCCCTCGCGCGCCGGTGCGGCGCCGTTCGCGAGCGCGAACAATTGATCGTCGACAAGGTCGGCGGTGGCCTCGGCCACCGACACCGGAGTCTTCTCCCCGTAGTGCACGCGGCGCCGATCCTTGGTCCGGCGCAGGCGACTCTCCAGTTTCGCGGTCACCGACTCGAATGCGGCATAGAAGCTGTCCGCGCGAGCCTCGGCACGGACCACGGGTCCTTTACCACGTGCGGTGATTTCCACCCTCTGACAACTCTTACGCTGACGACGGTTGCGTTCGTGGAACAGTTCGACGTCGAAGAGAAAGATCGACGGATCGAAACGTTCGAGACGGGAGAGTTTCTCCGCGACATAGATTCGGTAGTGATCGGGCACCTCGACATTGCGGCCCTTGACCACGATGTCTGCACGATTGGCCCGCTCCCGGTCCGCTGCGGGTTGCTCTGTCGATTCCAAGGCGCCTGCATCCAGCACCGAAGGATCTGCATCTTTCACTGAAGGTCGTGAAGAAGTCGTCACGCGTACCTCCCGGATCTGGCCGCACATACCGATTCACGTGCGGCGGAATTGAGCCGTGCCGAGCTGATTCGATATCCCTCTCTCACCGGAGCCCTACGTGATCACACGGACTCGGACCCTTGGGGCCCTGTACTCACGTCGGGGAATCGGACGGCACGTAGTTGTCCGAGGCGCCACCTCCAAACTCCCGGTTCGGGTGTGTGATCGCGACGCTAGTACGCCAACGGGCAGTCCGCCAGTGTTCACGCAAATTTCCCCGAGTCAAGCAGCACACGTCACCAAAAAGGCACGTGGCGGGACACCGATTCGCCCTAGTGCGCGTACCGATTCGCATGCGGTCGCACCGGTGGTCAATACATCGTCGACCACCACTACCTCGGCGTTCGCCATGGTCGGCACGGCGGTGCCGTACCCGGGCCGCGCCATTATCCTGCCGCGCAGATTGTGCTGCCGCTCACCAGATGTCAATCCCACCGAATCGCGCACACCCCACCACACCCGCAACATCGGCATCATCTGGCAATCGGGCAGCCACCTCGCCGCGGCCCGTGCCGTACGCAGTACCGGATCCCCGCCACGCCGCCGCGCCGCGGTCCGTCTGCTCGGCGCGGGCACCAGCACCAGTGGCCGTCCGACCGCCCGCAACCGCACCAGCGCACCGGCCAGGGCGAGCCCCAGCGGTTCGGCCAGATCCCGCCGTCCGTGCTCCTTCGTCGCGAGTACGGCCCGTCGCGCGGGCCCCGAGTACGGTCCGAGCGCCCAGCACGGCACCCCCGGATCGGTACGCGGACGCACTCGCACCGGCGGCCTCATCAGCACCGCCGCGCATCCGGCACACCACCGCGTGCCCGGCGCCCCGCATCCGCCGCAGACGGCGGGCAGCAGCAAATCCAACAGTGTCTGCATCGTCCGAGTCTGCACCCGCCCACCGACAACGGCGGATCCGATATCGCCGCCTCCCGGCAGCTCCGATCGGACTCGCACCGGGCACAATTCCGTTGCGACCGAAGGATTTATGCTCGGGCCGAGGTGCCGGATGCCGAGCGCGCCGATGCGGTCGCTATCCGGGCAGAACCGGTACGGCGG
The DNA here is from genome assembly GCF_040654375.1 of Nocardia sp. NPDC050710. Classification (NCBI taxonomy): domain Bacteria; kingdom Bacillati; phylum Actinomycetota; class Actinomycetes; order Mycobacteriales; family Nocardiaceae; genus Nocardia; species Nocardia sp. NPDC050710. Next base: position 44,713 of record NZ_JBFAHV010000008.1, read on the forward strand.
TCGCACCCAGTCCGGGTACCTCGCGCCAATACGGCTCGCCGCCGTCCGGATTACCGGTCAACTCCAGCACGGCGCGAGAGTCGGCGACGTACTGATGCTCCGGGGAGACGCTGACCAATCGCACCGGGGTGGTCAGATTCCGGCCGGTCAACGGCATCAGACCGGATCCGTCGATCTGCACCGTCCGGACGGGATCCACATCGCCTTGGAAGGCGATGAAGATCGTGTCTCCACCGATCCAATTCACCGAGACCGCGGGCGTACTGACATCCACCGCCACCGGCAGGGGTGAGGTCAGCGCGTACTTGCCGTCCGGCTGCCGGGTCACCACCGCCACATACACCTTGCCGTCCGCAATCAGCACCGCCCGGACGCCTGCCCTGGAGATCCGGACCTCGGTGATCGGTAGCCGCGGCGCATTGGATCCCGCGGTCAGCCCCGAGATATCGACATCCTGGAGCGACACCGTATTGGTGGCGCGATCGTTGACCACCCGGATAACCCGCTCACCATCGATGGCGGCCCAGGCCGCGCTCCCGTCCATGGTCCAGGACGGCCTGCTGATGGTCGTGCCCTCGGCCACCGGGAACTGATTGCCGCCGTAACTGCCGACCATCAGGGTGCGTGGCGGCTCGGGCGCGGGACGCCCGGCGTCGGCGACCGCCGCCACGAACTGCCCGTCCGGGCTCAGCGACGCCGATTGCAGATTGTTGACGGCACCGAAATAACCGGGAGCCTGGGTGATTCCATCGACGCCCACCTGCACGAGCGCGCCCTCACGCAGCGCGTGCAGGCCGGTCTTGTTCTGGGCGTTCACCTCCGGACTGAACTGCTCGACGTCGGCGACCGACCAGCCGTTGGCGGCGAATCGCTCGTCCAGCGGTTTGCCGTCGGCGAGAAGCATGTACGGGCCGAGGATGTCGGCCCTGGCCAGGGTGAGGACCACCTGCGCCGCGAGCAGCTCGCGGTCGCGGGGCGCGAGTCCGGCCGCGCCGGCGAAGTCGATGCGCACGCCACCGAGGCCGACGCCGACCTCGTCCGGATCGCCGTTGGCCTTGGTGATCGGGCCGCGTAATGCCACGGGCGCGGCCAGCCCATTGCGCACCACGCGGGCCAACGCCGGCTGGCTGCCCTCACCCAGCAGACTCAGCAGCCGCTGGGTCAGCTGATTCTTGGCCGAGGAGATCCAGCGCAGGTCGGGGATGAGGGCGTTGCCGGTCGGGTTGACGAAGTACAGCACATTGCGCCGGTAGGACTTGGCGAACGCGGTCTTGTCCATCACGACACCGTCGGGCAAATCGTCGATGCGCCACTCACCGTCGACCTTGCTCATCTCGATCTTGTACTCGAGCGGGGGTCCCTCGATGGCCCGGTACGCGCCGTCGGGCGCGAGTTCGGCGACCTTCTGCGCCCGGATCCGGTAGGTGGACGTATCAGCGGACCGCGACTCGAGCAGCGTATCCGGCCGATCCACGATCACGGTGCCGGTAGTGTCGTCCCATTGGGCCGCCGCGGACTGGGTCATGTACTGCCGGGCGGCCAGATGCCGATTCGACGGGTCGGCGGTGGCTTGCAGAAAATCGCGCAGCAGCAGGCCAGGATCACGCCCCTTGGCGGGCGGCAGCGGCCCCTCCGCGGCGGGTTCCCGGTTGATGGTGCCGAGGGCCTGCGGCGCGGATGACTCCGGCAGGCTCGCACACCCGGTGAACAGCGTCATAGCCAGCACGACAGCGCCCAGCGCGGTCGTGCGCGACAGCCGGGTCGACCTGGGACGCACACTCATGACTGTACGTCCCCGGGGTCGGCACCCGTATCACCACTATGGGCGGGATCGGGCGATCGGGTGGCATCGGTTCGATCCGACGTCACACCGTTGCCGCCGACGCCCGCGGACGGTGTGCGGGCGGCCGCACCGGTATCCGCGTCGGCGCCGACGGCCGCATCCGCGGTCGGCGCACCGCCCTTCGCGGACGATATGCCGTTCGCGAAGGCCTCGGCCTTGTGGAACGGAATCGTCGGCACGTCCGTGATATCGCTCGGCTCCGGCTCCACCGCGCGCGGCGGCTTACGCAGCATGGGCTCCAGCGGCAGCGGACTCGCGCCCAGCTTCTTGCCGCGCACCAGCGGCAGCGTCAACCGGAAGCTGGCGCCGAGACCGACCTCGCCCCAGGCCTCCAGCCTGCCCTCGTGCAGGTTGGCGTCCTCGACGCTGATGGACAGACCGAGCCCGGTGCCGCCGGAGCGGCGCATACGGGACGGGTCCGAACGCCAGAAGCGATTGAAGACCAACTTCTCCTCACCCGGCCGCAACCCGACACCTTGATCGCGCACCACCACCGCGACCGCGTTGGCGTCGGCATCGCCGCGCATCCGGATCAGCACGGGTTTGCCCTCGCTGTGATCGATGGCGTTGGCGAGCAGGTTGCGCAGCACCCGCTCCACCCGCCGCGGATCGACATCCGCGACCAGCGGTTCCTCCGGCAGGTCGATGACCACCTCGACACCGGCGTCCTTGGCCAGGTGCCGCACCGTGGAGATGGCCGCCCTGGCGCACATCCGCACGTCCAGCGATTCCACCTGGAGCTCGGCCACGCCCGCGTCATGCCGGCTGATCTCGAGCAGATCGTTGAGCAGACCTTCGAACCGGTCCAGCTCGGTGACGAGCAGTTCGGCGCTGCGGGCCAGCGCGGGATCGAGATCGTCGCTGCTGCCGTGGATCAGGTCGGCGGCCATCCGCACCGTGGTCAGCGGCGTACGCAACTCATGGCTGACATCGGAGGTGAAGCGGCGTTGCAGATTGCCGAACTCCTCCAACTGGGTGATCTGGTTCGACAGACTTTCGGCCATCTCGTTGAAGGCTTGGGCCAGCCGCGCCATATCGTCCTCGCCGCGCACCAGCATGCGTTCTTTGAGCCTGCCGTCGGCGAAGCGGCTGGCGATCCGCGCCGCGGACCGGATCGGCAGCACGACCTGCCGGGTGACCAGCGCGGTGATCGCGGCCAGCAGTACGAGCAGCACCAGCCCGCCGATCATCATGGTGCCGCGCATCAGCGCGAGGCTGCGTTCCTCGTTGGCCAGCGGGAACACCAGGTAGATCTCCAGTGTGGGGATCTCCGCGCTCGGGCTGCCGATGATCAACGCGCGACCGTGATAGCCGTCCGGATCCGACACCGTGGCGAACTGGTAGCTGACCTGATTGCGCTGCACGAACCGGCGCAGCTCCTCGGGGACCTCGGCGACCGGGCCGACCGAGATCTGCTGCTGCGGGGTGCCGCCGACGATGGTCAGCGCGGAGTCGAAACTGCCCGCGACACCACTGGATTGGCCGGTGCCGCCTCGGTTGGACAGCGCATTGCGCGCGTCGGCGAGACGCTGCTGCTGGGTGCCGATGTCGTGCACGCCTGCCAGCTGGCTCTCCACCGTATTGCGGGCGCGATCCATCTCCTCGACCGCCGCGTTGATCTTCGCGTCCAGCAGCCGATCGGTGATCTGACTCGTCAGCACCACCCCGAGGATGGTGATGACGATCAGTGACAGGGTCAGCGTGGAGACGATGACGCGCAATTGCAGCGAGCGCCGCCAGACATGACCCAGCGCGGTGCCGGCCTCCTTGAACCAGGCCACCACCGGCGCCAACGTTTTTTCGATACGACGACCGATCCGACGTGGTGCGCGAGATCGGTCGGACTCCCCCCGCGCGCCCGTCGGACGCTCCTCGCTATCGATCACGGGGGTCCAGCCTTGTACCCGACCCCACGGACGGTCAGCACGATCTCAGGGTTCTCGGGATCCTTCTCCACCTTGGCGCGCAGTCGCTGCACGTGCACGTTGACCAGGCGGGTGTCGGCCGCGTGCCGGTAACCCCAGACCTGCTCGAGCAGCACCTCGCGGGTGAAGACCTGGCGTGGTTTACGGGCCAGGGCCACCAGCAGGTCGAACTCCAGCGGAGTCAGCGAGATCTGCGCGCCGCCGCGGCTCACCTTGTGCGCGGGCACATCGATGACGATATCCGCGATGGACAGCAGCTCGGCGGGTTCCTCCTCGGTGCGGCGCAGGCGTGCCCGCACCCGGGCGACGAGCTCCTTCGGCTTGAATGGCTTGACGATGTAATCGTCGGCGCCGGATTCCAGACCGAGCACGACGTCGACCGTATCGGTCTTCGCCGTGAGCATCACGATCGGAACCCCGGAATCGGCCCGCAGCACCCGGCATACATCGATGCCGTTCATGCCGGGCAACATCAGGTCCAGCAACACAAGATCGGGGCGGATCTCGCGAACCGCCGCCAGGGCCTGCGTGCCGTCGCCGACCACATGCGGGTCGAACCCTTCCCCGCGCAAGACGATCGTGAGCATCTCAGCGAGCGCCATATCGTCGTCGACGACCAGAATCTTCGGCTTCATAATTACTATGTTGTCATCTCCCAGGCCAGGATCGGGCCGCCACGCCATTAATGCTGCGAACCCGCCGCACATCCAACCTTATCGGGCAACAATTTCAGCTAAACGCGCGGCCAGCGATGCCGGATCGTCACCGGATCGGAATATCCACCACGGCCCTCGCCAGTCCCGTTCGGCGAGCTCACGGTACACCGCCGCGGTTCGATCCTGTAGTCCGCCATCGCGTTCGTAGGCATCGAGTGCGCGGCTCGCGTCCAACTCGCCCCTGCGGCGCGCCCGTTCGGCCGCGAGCTCGGTGGGCACGTCCAGCAACACCTGTAGCGCGGGCACCGGCAGCGCGAACCTGTCGAACTCCAATTCGCCCACCCAGGTGACGATTTCGCCGTCGGCGGACTGGTGCAGCCGAGCCGCGTTGTAGGCGGCGTTGGAGGCGACGTAGCGGTCCAGGATGACGATGTCGTTGTCCGCCAGGAGCTTCGACAACTCGTCGCGCGCGTCGGCGCGATCGAGGGCGAACAGCAACGCCATAGCGTACACCGAATCCGCGACATCACCGTGCTGCCCGTGCAGCGCCTCGGAGGCGAGATCGGCATGGGCCGAACGCCCATAGCGCGGGAAAGCGAGCGTGACCGCCCGCACTCCCCGCGCCGCGAGCGCGGTGACGAGGGCGTCGGTCAGCGTCCGTTTCCCGGCGCCGTCGAGTCCTTCGACAGCCATCAGTACACCCATGGCCAGCAGGGTACTCGCCTCGCAAGGGGGCCTGACGCACCGGCGGATCGACCGGGACGCGAACGGATTCCGCGCGGGGTGCCCCCGGATTCCGTGGCTGGCGACGACAACGACCCCACTGACAGAATCGTGCGCTGCCACGTAGTACGCGGGGCACGGACAACAGGAGAACTTCATGAGCACAGTCGGCACCCTGCGAGCAGTCGCCGCCGCGATCGTCCTCGGTACCGCCCTGACCTGCGGAACAGCAACCGCTGCACCGCTGGCACTCGAGCCGATGGCCCCCGTCGCCAATGCACCCGTCGCCAACGACGGTCTCAACAGCGGAAGCGGAACGGGAAGCGCAAAAGGCACGTTGGACTTGCTGTTGTCCATCATGCGCGGCTGCACCCCTGGCACGGTGTGCCCGCGCTAGCGGCGCTCGACCGCATCCCGCGAAGTCCGGTGGCCCGTCGACAGCCGAGTCGACGGGCCACCGGCCGGTCAGTGCTCAGTACCGGTAGTGCTCCGGCTTATACGGACCCTCGACGTCGACGCCGATGTATTCGGCCTGATCCTTGGTGAGCTTGGTCAGCTCGCCGCCGAGCGCCTCGACATGGATCCTGGCGACCTTCTCGTCCAGATGCTTGGGCAGCCGGTAGACCTCGTTGTCGTACTCGTCCGGCTTGGTCCACAGTTCGATCTGGGCGATCACCTGGTTGGAGAAGCTGTTCGACATCACGAACGACGGGTGGCCGGTGGCGTTGCCCAGGTTCAGCAGACGACCTTCCGACAGCACGATGATCGACTTGCCCGACTCCTTGAACGTCCACAGGTCCACCTGCGGCTTGATGTTCAATTTGGTTGCGCCCGAACGCTCCAGCGCCGCCATGTCGATCTCGTTGTCGAAGTGGCCGATATTGCCGAGGATGGCCTGGTCCTTCATCGCCTTCATGTGATCGAGGGTGATGATGTCCTTGTTGCCGGTCGAGGTGATCACGATATCGGCGTTCGCGATCGCCTTCTCGACGGTGACGACGTCATAGCCGTCCATCAGCGCCTGCAACGCGTTGATCGGATCGATCTCGGTGACCTGCACCCGGGCACCCTGTCCCGCAAGCGATTCCGCGCAACCCTTGCCGACATCGCCGTAGCCGCAGATCAATACCTTCTTGCCGCCGATGAGCACATCGGTGCCGCGGTTGATGCCGTCGATCAGCGAGTGGCGGGTGCCGTACTTGTTGTCGAACTTGGACTTGGTGACCGAGTCGTTCACATTGATCGCCGGGAACACCAGCTCGCCCGCGGCGGCGAACTGGTACAGCCGCAGCACGCCGGTGGTGGTCTCCTCGGTGACGCCCCGCACCGATTCCGCGATGGCGCCCCACTTGCCCTTATCGGTCTCGAAGCGCTCGCGCAGCAGATTCAGGAAGACCTTGTACTCGGCCGAGTGATCCTCGTCCTCCGGCGGCACCACGCCGGCCTTTTCGAACTGCGCGCCGCGCAGCACGAGCATGGTCGCGTCACCGCCGTCGTCCAGGATCATATTGGCGGGCTCGTTCGGCCAGGTGAGCATCTGCTCGGCGGCCCACCAGTACTCCTCCAGCGTCTCGCCTTTCCAGGCGAAAACCGGGGTGCCCTTGGGCTCGTCGATGGTGCCGTGCGGACCGACGACGACCGCAGCCGCGGCGTGGTCCTGGGTGGAGAAGATGTTGCACGAGGCCCAGCGCACCTGCGCGCCGAGCGCGACGAGGGTCTCGATCAGCACGGCGGTCTGCACCGTCATGTGCAGCGAACCGGAGATGCGCGCGCCCTGCAACGGCAGCACCTCGGCGTATTCGCGGCGCAGGGACATCAGGCCGGGCATCTCGTGCTCGGCGAGCCGGATCTCCTTGCGGCCGAACTCGGCGAGCGAGAGGTCCGCCACCTTGTAGTCGATGCCGTTGCGGACATCGGCGGTCAGGGACGTTCGTGCGGGAAGTTCTGAGGTCGTCATCAGCCTCTCCTGGTCGACAGTACCGAGCCAAGGCTAGTCGCGATCGGCGACGACGGGCCAGGCGGTGTCTCGCCCGCGCTCGGCGAGCGCGGGCCATGGGTGGACTTTCGTCCGGCCGCGCCCGTCAGGCGGCTGCCTCGCCCCCGTTGTCGGCGGCCAGCCCGTAGGACGCGAGCATTCGGCGGCGCTTGCGTGGCTGGATATTCGCCCGGCTGATATCACCGTCGTAATGGTCCAGGACCCGCTGATCCATGACCGCGCGCCACAACGGCGGGATGGCCGCGAACACGATCATGCTGGCGTATCCGGCGGGCAGTTGCGGCGCCTGCATAGAGCTGCGCAGGGTCTGGTAGCGGCGTCCCGGATTGGCGTGATGGTCGCTGTGCCGCTGCAGATGGAACAGGAAGATGTTGGTGACCAATCGGTCGCTGTTCCAGCTGTCGCGGGCCGAGCAGCGCCGATAGAGCCCGTTCGGGCGCCGCTCCCGCAGCAGCCCGTAGTGCTCGACGTAGTTGACCGTCTCCAGCAGCGATGCGCCGATGACGGCCTGGAGTAGCAGCCAGGGCAGCGCCCCGATGCCGAACACCCCGATCAGCGTGCCGAAGAGCACCAGCGTCATCGACCACGCCTGAAGGATGTGATTGTGCGGACTCCACCAGCCCTTGTCCCGGCGGGCCAGGCGTTCGCGCTCGAGCCGGACCGCCGATCGGAAGCCGCCGACCACGCTGCGCGGCAGGAACTCCCACAGCGACTCGCCGAGCCGGGCGCTGGCCGGATCCTCCGGGGTCGCCACCCGGACGTGATGGCCGCGATTGTGCTCGACGAAGAAGTGGCCGTACCCCGATTGCGCCAAGGCGATCTTGGCCAGCCAGCGCTCCAGGTGTTCGACCCGGTGACCGAGCTCGTGCGCGGCGTTGATGCCGATACCGCTGACGAAGCCGAGGGTGGCGGCCAGACCGAGTTTGTCGACCAGGCTCAGCTGGTCACCGGCCCACATATAGCTGGCGATGACCAGGCCGATCAGCTGGATCGGCAGGAACAGGTAGGTGCACCAGCGGTAGTAGCGATCGTTGGACAGCCGCTCGTAATCCTCGTCGCGCGGGTTGCTGCCGTCGTCGCCGACCACCCAGTCCAGCACTGGGATGGCGATCAGCACGATGATCGGGCCGATCCACCAGAACACCTCGGCACCGGTGTGCAGCACCAGCTGCGACGGCAAGAGTGCGCTGGCTGGAGCAAGCAGACCGAGTATCCATAAGTGGCGTTTGGGATCGAGTGATCCCGTCGGTTTGCCAACCGATTGCACGTTTGCCCCACTAATGTCAGAACTCCGACTTTGTTGCAGGACAATACATACAGCCTGCGGATGCGTTACACGTGGTGTAGCGAATGAAACGTGGCACCGGTTACAACCGTGCCGGTCGGTTTGTTGACACATTGCCATGTGATCAAGAACACCCCCACGTTCGCCGCTAGCGGCGAGCGATCGACAGAACCGCCGCTACGGCAGTTCCTTGGCCGCCAGAATGGCCTCCACGTAGGGTGCCAGCAACTCGCTCAGCTCGGCGGGCGCGTTGCGACCCGGCGCGGGGGGCGTGGGAATGTAGCTCAGCGCGATCCGCGCGAGCGCGTGCGCGAGAACCTCCGATTCCGAGCGGGTGGCAGCCACCCAGCTGTCCTGGAAGGCGGCCGCCAACCGGTCGGTCGCGTGTTCGAGCAGCGGCCCGGCGTCGAGCGTGATGAGGCGAAGCAGATCCAGCTTCACCTCACCCGCCAATAGCGACTGCACCAGCGGGTCGGCCCCCGCGTCCAGAAAGAAGCCGGACAGCCCCTCCCGGAACGCCGAGCGTGCATCGCCGACATTGCTATCGATCGCGGTATGCACGTGGTCGACCAGATCGTCGGCCAAGCGCAGCGCATATGCCTGCGCCAGGCCGGCCCGGGAGCCGAACTCGTTGTAGAGGGTCTGCCTACTCACCCCGGCCCGGGTCGCGACATCACCGAGGGTGATCTTGGCCCAATCCCGCTCGGTGAGCAGTTCGCGCATGGAATCCAGGACCGAGGTGCGCAGCAGAACCCGCGCCGCCTCCTGATAGGGGACCCTCGGTCCGGTGCGCGACATACCCGCGACACTGTCACGGGCGTCTGCCGCAGTCAAAATCTCACGACCGCTCGATCTCGACCATGTAGAAATCGGCCTTGGCCGCACCACAGTCGGGACAGGTCCAGTCGTCCGGGATCTCGTCCCAGCGGGTACCCGGCGCGATGCCGTCCTCCGGCCAGCCCTCGGCCTCGTCGTATTCGAAGCCGCACTGGATGCACTGGAACAGTTTGTACTCCGGCCCGACCGTCACCGGACCACCGCCCCTCATTGAATCGCTGTGCGATGCCGTGCTCATTTCGCGACTCCCATCGGTTCGAAATCGATCTTCTCCCGCACCCCGCAGTCCGGACAGCACCAGTCGTCGGGCACGCTGTCCCACGCCGTCCCGGCCGGAAAGCCCTCGTGCGGTGCGCCTTTCGACTCGTCGTAGACGTAATCGCAGACCGGGCAACGAAAAGCACTCATGACTACGCCTCCCGCACACCCGCGCCGTAGCGCGCGATCACCTTGTCGCGCTTGCCCGGATGGATATTCGCCCGGGTGATATCGCCGCCGTAGTGCGCCAGCACCCGCTTATCCATCACCCGTCGCCAGATCGGCGGGAAGTAGGCGAGCAGGATCATGCTGGCGTAGCCGCTCGGCAGGTTGGGCGCGCCGTCCCAGCTGCGCAGCGTCTGGTAGCGCCGGGTCGGGTAGGCGTGGTGATCACTGTGGCGCTGCAAGTGGTACAGGAAGATATTGGTGACGATGTGGTCGCTGTTCCAACTGTGCACCGGCGCGGGCCGCTCGTACCGGCCGGACACGGTGCGCTGGCGCACCAGACCGTAGTGCTCCAGGTAGTTGACCGCCTCCAGCAGGCTGAAGCCGACCACCGCCTGGAGGATCAGGTAAGGCAGCAGACCGATGCCGAAGACCGCGAGCAATACCGCGTACAGCACCGCCGACATCAGCCAGGCGCTGAGCACCTCGTTGCGCAGACTCCACGGCTTCTTGCCCAGGCGGTCGAGCCGGGTCTTCTCCAGTCGCAGCGACGAGGTCAGACTGCCCCATACGGTGCGCGGCCAGAAGGCCCAGAATGTCTCGCCGACACGGGAACTCGCCGGATCCTCCGGCGTCGCGACGCGCACATGATGGCCCCGGTTGTGCTCGATGTAGAAGTGGCCGTAGAAGGACTGGGCCAGAGCGATTCTCGACAGCCAACGCTCCAGATGGACCTTCTTGTGGCCCAATTCGTGCGCGGTATTGATGCCGATGCCGCCGATTATGCCGACCGTGAGCGCCAGGCCGATCTTGTCGACGATATGCAGTCCGCCGTCGATACCGAGCCAGCTCACGCTGTCCGCCGTGATCAGGTAGCAGGCCATGAGCAGCGTGGCGTACTGGAACGGCAGATAGAGGTAGGTGAGGTAGCGGTAGTACTTGTCGTTCTCCAGATACTCCATCACCTCGTCCGGCGGGTTGTCCCCGTCCGGGCCGAAGAAGATGTCGGCCAGCGGGATCAGCACATAGACCAGGATCGGGCCCAGCCAGAACGGCACCTGCGCCAGGCGGTGCCAGCCGAGTTCGTTGAACGCCCAGATCAGCGGGAGGCCGATGGTGAACAGGCCGGTCGGCGCGAAGAGCCCCCACAGCCACATATAGCGCTTGCGATCGCGCCAGGCGGGCGCCGCTATCCGGCGGCCGGACGCGTCGGTATCGGTGGACATCGTTGTCTCCATTCACAGCGGCGCGTCACAGTGTGACGCGCAATACATCCACCATGGACACTAGTCACATAGATGTCATTTGTCTATACAAAATGGTCATTTTGTAAAGTTGTGACACCTCGCGGGCGCCCGCCCCGGAATCGATACCGGGCCGAAATACACACCGGGCCGCACCCCCGGAGGGGTACGGCCCGGTGTTGGTCGCGACGCGTCAGCGCAGCAGGACGTCGGCGTTGTCGGGGAGCGCGTCGACCGGCCACCACCGCAGGTCCGTCGACTCGGCGCTGCGCACCGGGACGGCGCCCGCGGGCGCGGTGATCCGGAACAAGAGATCCAAATGCCTGGTCGGCACGCCCAGTGAGCACGTGATCGGATGCGCCTGCGCGCCGTACAGCTCCGGATCCAGGGTCAGGCCGTCGATACCGGACTCTTCGGTCGCCTCGCGCAACGCCGCATCGGCGACGGTCTCGTCACCCTCCTCGCAGTGCCCACCGAGCTGGATCCAGCGCCCGACCCGGGGGTGCAGAGTCAGCAGCACCTCGCTGCCGTCGTGCGAGAAGACCACCGCCGACGCGGTGATGTGGCCGGGCGCGTGCGCCCGCAGGCAACCGCGCGGCGCCGACCCGAGGAAGGCCAGCATGGCCTCCCGCAGCGACTGCTCGGGGCCCGTGGCGGGACGCCAGGATTCGAGCAGCTCATGCGCCGACGCATGCAAGGATTCCGCACTCACAGTTCGACCAATCCCGCACCGGGACCGAATACCGGACGCGGCGCCAGCTCCTCCGGTGGATGACCGATCGCGATCGCACCCAACGGATTCCAGTCCTCGGCGAGGCCCAACACGTTCCGGGTGATCTCCGGGGCGAAGATGGTCGAGCCGATCCAGCAGCTGCCGATGCCCTCGGTGGCCAGCGCCACCAGCAGGCCCTGCACCGCGGCGCCGACGGCGACGGTGAACATGGTCCGCTCCGCGGTCCGGCGGCGCTCATCCGGATAGTCGTGCGCACCGTCCGGCACGCAGAACGGGATGATCACCTCGGGGGCGTCGAAAAGGATTCGGCCCCGGGCGATTCGGCGCTCCACTCGCTCCGGATCGAGCCCGTCCGCGGTGAGGTCGGCGCGCCACTTGTCCGCCATCGCCGCCAGCAACTGTTCGCGCAGGCCGTCCTTGCGCAGCCACACGAACCGCACCGGGCGGGTGTGGTGCGGCGCGGGCGCGGTCAGCGCCGTCGCGACGGCGGACCGGATACGGTCCGGATCGACGGGGGTGTCGGCGAACTGCCGGATAGAGCGACGCAACAGCAGCGCCTCGCGCCTGCCCTTCTCGATCGCCTCGGCCGTGCCGAGCCAGAACAGGTCATCGGTGCCGCCGCGCAGCAGATCGGCCGCGCAGGAGCCGTCGTCGATAACGGGCAACCCGCGCACCACCGCGACCGGCACGCCGCCGAGCTTCCCTTTCACCAAATCGGCGGCGGCCGCCAGTTCGTCGGCGATGGCGACCTGGGTGACCTGCAGTTCATTGCCCTGCCCGTCCACCGCGCCCGCGTAGTCGTGCAGCACTCGCAGTCCGGCGGCGCCGATGGCGGTATCGGTCTGCCCGTTGCGCCAGGCCCGGCCCATAGTGTCGGTGATGACCACGGCGACGGTGACACCGAGCCGCTCGGCCAGCGCCGTGCGCAGCGCCTTGGCGCTACCGTCGGGATCGCTGGGCAGCAGTACCAGTTCACCCTGTTCGACATTGGATCCGTCGACACCGGAGGCGGCCTGGACGATGCCGAGCTTGTTCTCGGTGATCAGGGTGCGGCCCTTGCGCGCCAGCACCCGCACCGCCTCCTGGTCCACCAGTGCCCGGCGCGCGGTATCGCGTTCCTCCGGATCCAGCGGCGCGGCGACGATGCGCCCCTCGGCCTTGGCGACGATCTTGCTGGTGACCACCAGGATGTCGCCGTCGGCCAGCCACGGCGCGCAGGCCGCGATATGTTCGGCCAGGTCGTCGCCGGGGCGGAATTCCGGCAGCCCGGTGATCGGCAGGATGCGCAGCTCGGTCGCGGCGTGATCGATATCCACGGTCACCATTTCACCCCGGCGAGATCAAGCGCCTCGCGCACCATCTCCGCGGTGGTGGGCGGATCGGTCATCAGCAGAGGCACGCTGCGCACCTCGACGCCGGGAACGTCGGCGGTGTCGGTGGTGTGGATCAACCAGCCGTCCAGGATGCCGGTGGCCGAGCGGGCGCCGTAGTAGCGGCCGATCGCCTCGGCCGTGGTCTCGACGCCGATCACCGAGAGGCATTCATCGGCCATGCCGCGCAACGGCTTTCCGTCGATCACCCCGGAGATGCCGATCACCTTGGCCTTCGTGGTGCGCAACGCGCCGCGGATTCCGGGCACCGCGAGGATGGCGCCGATGCTGACAACCGGGTTCGAGGGGGCCAGCAGCACCGCATCCGCATCGGCTATGATCTCTGTCACATTTGGCGCCGGCTTGGCGTCATCGGCCCCGATCGTGGCGAATCCATGGGTCTCGATGTTCGCGCGGTAGCGAACCCACCACTCTTGGAAATGGATCGCGCGACGTTCGCCAGCGTTCTCGGGGTCACTCACAACGACATGTGTTTCACAGCGATCGTCGGTTGCCGGGATCAGTTTCACCCCGGGTTGCCACCTGTTGCAGAGCGCTTCCGTCACCGCGGAAAGCGGGTACCCGGCGCGCAACATTTCGGTACGAATCAAGTGCGTTGCGATATCGCGGTCACCCAAGCCGAACCAGTCCGGCTGAGCGTGATATTCGGCCAGCTCTTCCTTGGCATGCCAGGTCTCCGCGACCCGGCCCCAGCCGCGCTCGGTGTCGATTCCGCCACCGAGGGTATACATGCAGGTATCGAGGTCGGGGCAGATGCGGAGGCCATGCATCCAGACGTCGTCACCGACATTGACGATGGCGGAAACGTCTGCCTCCGGCAGCAGCTCCCGCACACCCTGGAGGAAGCGCGCGCCACCGACCCCGCCGACCAGGACGGCGATCTTGGGTCCGCTCGCTGGCGCGATGCCCGCTTGTTGTGGAGTCACATCGACACAGCCTATGCGCTGCCCGATCGAGCGTCGTTCGCGCCATATTTGCTGGTCATTTGCTGTTCGACAGCACAAGATCAACACAGAATACGGCAGCGGATAGTAACGGAATAGCGTCGGCGGCTTGACCATCGACACGTCCGGCGTGTCTAATCACAGTCATGTCATTCCGGGTTCGCGCGAGAGTGCAAGGCGCGAACGGCTTTTCGAACAGATGTTCGCATCGGGATGACGAGCTCGGGGATGTCCGCGGGACAACGTCGCGGGGTACGGCCGTCGGTGTGCGTGTTGGTCCGACGGAAAGAATCATTCTGCGCTAACACACAGTGAGGAGGCGGAGCGATGGCCGAAGACATGGTCACGCCAACCGATTCCACAGCAGGCGCAGCACGTGGCGTCTGCACAGACATCGGCCGGATCGATCGGGAGGCGGGTGACGATATGTCGACACCCCGGCTCAGCCTGGTCGTGACGGGCTTCGACGAGATGTTCGAATCCATCGAAGAGCAGTGGCAAGAGCGTGCCCTATGCGCACAGACCGATCCGGAGGCGTTCTTCCCCGAGAAGGGCGGTTCGACCCGCGAGGCGAAACGGATCTGCATGGGCTGCGAGGTCCGCGACGAATGCCTGGAATACGCGTTGGCACACGATGAGCGCTTCGGCATCTGGGGCGGTCTCTCCGAGCGGGAGCGCCGCCGTCTCAAGCGCGGCATCGGCTAGAACCGGGTACCGCACCGACCTCGATGCACGAGGTCGGTGCGTGTTCACCTAGATTCTTCCTATGTCTCGCTCTCGCAATCGACGACCACCGACCGCACGGTCGGTGATCCGCCGTGGGCGCGGCGTGCGCGGGCCGATGCTGCCGCCGACCGTGCCTGCCTGGCGTACCCGCGGCCAGCAATTCGACCGGCTGGTGCTCGAGGCGTTCGCACCGCTGGACAGCCGCTGGCACGATCGGCTGACCAAGCTCGATATCGCCGTCGACGATGTACCGAAAATCCGTCCGCTGCACCCTGATTCGGTCACCTGGCCGGATGAGGTGGTCGCCGACGGACCGGTGCCGCTGTCGCGGCTCATCCCCGCCGGCGTCGACCGGCACGGGGCGGCCACCCGTGCCCGCGTGGTGTTGTTCCGCAAACCGCTCGAATTGCGCGCGGGCGATCCCGACGATCTGGTCGATCTACTCCGCGAGGTCCTCGTCCAGCAGATCGCGACCTACTTGGGCGTCGACCCCGAGATCATCGATCCCGAAGCGGGATAAGACCTCAACGCTCGAGTCAGCCTTGACCCTTTACCGCGTGTCTGGCCGCGTCGGACCGTCAAGGGGGTTACTCTCATCCGCGTGATCCCCATGCGTCGTTGCTGCCGACCAGGCTGCAAGAATCCGGCCGTCGCGACGCTCACGTATGTGTACTCGGACTCGACGGCCGTTGTCGGACCGCTGGCCACCGTCGCCGAACCGCACTCCTGGGACCTCTGCGAAACACACGCCTCCCGCATCACCGCGCCCAAGGGCTGGGACATGGTTCGGCACGAGGGCGGATTCTCTTCCAGCACACCCGATGACGACGATCTGACCGCGCTGGCCGAAGCGGTTCGCGAAGCAGGGCTGCGCCGCCGCCCGCCGGAGCCGGATCAGCGCGGCTACCGCGACTACACGCCCCCGCCGCCGCGCACCACCCGCACCGGACGCCGGGGCCATCTGCGGGTGCTCCCCGACCCTCCGAACTGACGCGCCGGAACCGCCCGGCGGATTCGAGGCAGGACCCCGTCAAACCTGTCCGGCGATACCACTAGGGTGGTGGCCATGACAGCCACGCGCTCTGCCGAATTCGTGAACGCGGTGATCAAGGCCTATGACGTTCGCGGGGTGGTCGGCGAACAGATCGACGCGCAATTCGTCAGCGATATCGGCGCCTCGTTCGCGCGGCTGATGCGCGACGAGGGTGCGAAGCGGGTGGTCATCGGACACGATATGCGGGAATCCTCACCGGAACTCGCCGCCGCCTTCGCCGAGGGCGTACTCGGCCAGGGCCTCGATGTGGTGCATATCGGCCTGGCCTCGACCGACCAGCTCTACTTCGCCTCGGGCCGCCTCGGCTGTCCCGGCGCCATGTTCACCGCCAGCCACAACCCCGCGCGCTACAACGGCATCAAACTGTGCCGCGCCAACGCGCTGCCGGTCGGTCAGGACACCGGCCTCGCCACCATCAAGGAGGAGGTCGTCGCGGGTGTGCCCGGCTTCGACGGTCCCCGCGGCAGCGCCACCGAGATGGATCTGCTCGCCGACTACGCGACGTTCCTGCGCGGGCTGGTGAATCTCGACGACATCCGCCCGCTCACCATCGCGGTGGACGCGGGTAACGGCATGGGCGGGCATACGGTGCCGGAGGTACTCGGCACGCTGCCCCGGGTGACGATCGTGCCGCTGTACTTCGAGTTGGACGGCTCGTTCCCGAACCACGAGGCCAATCCGCTCGACCCGAAGAACCTGGTGGATCTGCAGGATCTGGTTCGCAAGTCCGGCGCGGATATCGGCCTGGCCTTCGACGGCGACGCCGACCGCTGCTTCGTGGTGGACGAACATGGCGACCCGGTGTCGCCGTCGGCCATCACGGCGCTGGTGGCCGAGCGCGAACTGGCCAAGGAGCCGGGCGCGGTCATCATCCACAACCTGATCACCTCGCGGGCGGTGCCCGAGCTGGTGCACGAACTCGGCGGCACCCCGGTGCGCACCCGGGTCGGCCACTCCTTCATCAAGCAGGAGATGGCATCGACCGGAGCGGTTTTCGGCGGCGAGCACTCCGCGCACTACTACTTCCGCGATTTCTGGGGCGCCGACTCCGGCATGCTCGCCGCATTGCATGTGCTGGCCGCCCTCGGCGAGAAGGATCGGCCGATCTCGGAGCTGATGTCGTCCTACGAGACGTACGCGGCCTCCGGGGAGATCAATTCCACGGTGCCGGATGCGAAGCAGCGGACCATGGCCGTGTTGGAGGCGTTCGGCGATCGCGCCGTGTCGGTGGATAGGCTGGATGGCGTGACCGTGCAGCTCGCCGACGACGCCTGGTTCAATCTGCGCGCGTCGAATACCGAACCCTTACTCCGTCTGAACGTCGAGGCGCGATCGTCGGAGGAAGTAGACGCACTCGTAACCGAGATTCTCGGCATCGTCCGCTCCTGACTGGAATAGTGGAATTACGGCGGAATGGAATCACATGCTCAGGATTCGGCGACGAGGGAAGTAGACGGCTCTGCCCGTTGCCGAGATTCTGAACATCGTCCGCTCCCGACTGGAATAGTGGAATCACAGACATTGGATTCGCCCGACCCGGGCTCGGTATACATGGCCCGTGTAGGAGTCGGGCGGGATCGGACACAGCGCGATGAGGGGAGGTGGGACGCCCGATGATCGCTGGAACACCGGTGCTCGACCTCGACGACGCCGCGTCGCTCGAGGCAGCAGATAGCGGCGGCGCCCTGCGGTCGGCTGCTTCCGGCGGCGCCCAGGTACGCGCGACCGCGGCTGCGGTCGGCGAGGACGCGCTGGCCCGTCTTACCGACCTCCGGCCGCGCAGCGTGGTGCTGGTGACCGGCGCGGGCCGGGCCGCACGCGCGGCGGGCCTGCTGGTCGCCGCGCTCGGGGATCGGGCGGGTCTGCCCGTGGTCCGCACACCCGCGCTCCCACCCTGGGTCGGCCCCCTCGACGTGGTGCTCGTCGCGGGCGACGACGCGGGCGATCCGCGCCTCATCGACGCCGTCGACCGCGGGCTACGCCGCGGTGCCGAGGTCGTCATCGCGGCGCCGCACGAAGGGCCGCTGCGCGCGGCCTCGGCCGGACGGGCCGCGCTATTGGAGCCGCGGGTCCCGGTGCTGGATCACAACCGCCTGCTGCGCTTCCTGGCGGCCGGGATCGCGGTGCTACGCATCGTCGATCCGGCACGCTCGGGTGCGGCGGTGCCGGACCTCACCACACTCGCCGACGTGCTGGACGCCGAGGCGCTACGCGCCTCGCCGCAGAACGAGGTCTTCCACAATCCGGCCAAGACGCTGGCGGCTCGGATGCAGCAGCGCGGGATCGTCTTCGCGGGTGACTCCCCCGCCGCCGCCGAACTCGCCGAGCACTGCGCCGAGGTGCTGCTGCAGACGGCGGGCCGGGTCGCGACCGCGGCCGATCTGCACGAGGCGGTCGCCGCCAATCCCCGGATGGTCGAGGCCGCGGGCGGATCCGCACCCGATTTCGATCCGATGTTCCACGACGAGGAGCTGGACGGTCCGGCGCCGGTGGAGCGCATCCGGCTGTTCGTACTGAGCACCGACCCCGACCAGGCCGCTACCCGGCGCAGGCTCGCGGTATTCGGCGGCGCGGGCTCCGGGTTGGTCGACGCCGACCTGGTGAATGCCGATCTCGACGTCTTACAGTCCACACTCAGCGATCCGTCGGGTCCGACGCAGGCCAGGGTCGACCAGTCCGGGGTGCCGTTGCCCGGCTCGGCCACCGACAGCACGGAACTGGAACAACTCGCGGTGCTCGCCCTCCGGGTGGAAATGGCCGCCGCCTACCTTCGGTTGATCGGATCGCGCGCTAGTGCGTCCGCGGCGGGCGGCCAGTACGACGGGGGAAGCTACTAGTGCACGAACTCGTTGGTGCACTGCGTTCCTACGCTTGGGGTTCGCGCACCGCGCTCGCTCAGCTGTGCGGCAGGCCGGTTCCTTCGGCGCATCCGGAGGCCGAACTGTGGTTCGGCGCGCACCCCGCCGATCCGGCGCATGTGCGAGTCGAGCAGGGCACCCGCTCGCTGCTGGAGCTGGTGGCCGCCGACCCCGATCGCGAGCTCGGCTCCGCCGCACCGGAATTCGGCGGCAAATTGCCGTTCCTGCTGAAGATTCTGGCGGCCGAGGAGCCGCTCTCATTGCAGGCGCACCCGAGTACGGCGCAGGCGCGGGCCGGATTCGAGCGGGAGAACCGGGCCCGGGTGCCCTTGGACTCGCCGATGCGGAACTACCGTGACGAGAACCACAAGCCGGAGCTGGTGGTGGCGTTGGAGCGGTTCGAGGCGCTGGCCGGTTTCCGCGATCCGCGGCGCACCGTGGCGCTGCTGCGCGCACTGGCCGTTCCCCAGCTCGAGTCCTTCGCGGATTTGCTTGCCGCGCAACCTGATTCGGCGGGCCTGCGAACGTTGTTCACCACTTGGATCACGCTGCCGCACAACGCACTCGCCACGCTGCTGCCCGCGGTACTGGATGGCTGCGTGCGCTACCTCTCCGGAAAGGGCAAGCGCGAGTTCACCGCCGAGGCGCGCACCGCGCTCGAACTCGCGGAGGCCTATCCGGGTGACGCCGGGGTGCTGGCGGCACTGCTGCTCAACCGGCTGACCCTGGAACCCGGGCAGGGGCTTTTCCTGGCCGCCGGGAATCTGCACGCCTACCTGCGCGGGCTCGGCGTGGAAATCATGGCCAATTCCGACAATGTGCTGCGCGGTGGTCTCACCCCGAAACACGTCGATGTGGCGGAGCTGCTGCGGGTCCTGGATTTCGAGCCGATCGACCTGCCGGTGATACTGCCGGAACCGGCCGGCGACGGGTCGGTCCGCTACTGGACGCCCGCCCCCGAATTCGCACTGCATCGCTTCGACCTGACCGCGGGCTCGGCCCAGGTGCCGCTGCACGACGGCCCGGGCATCGTGCTGGTGACGGCGGGCACGATACGACTGCTGCAGAACGGTGTGGAACTGATGCTCGGGCGGGGCACCGCGGCGTGGATCTCGGCCGCGGACAGCGATATTCGGGCGCAGGCGGTCGACGGTCCCGCCCAGTTCTTCTGCGCCTGCGTCGGCAGCGCGCACTGACAACGGATGGACTCCGCTCGCGCCGCCGGGACGCGGACGTTCGGATACCGGCCGCCGAACACGCTAAGTTAGCCGGGATCGGCGAAACGAGAGAGGACATCCGACACATGTCTGCTGGTGGTGGCAAGAAAGCGATTCTCGCCGCGTTGTCGGCGAATGCGGGGATCGCGGTGGCGAAGTTCGTCGGCGCGGCGATCACCGGTTCGGCTTCGATGCTGGCCGAGGCGGTGCACTCGGTGGCCGACACCTCCAACCAGGGGCTGTTGCTGCTCGGGCAGAAGCGCGCCGAACAGGAGGCCGACGAACTGCACCCGTTCGGATACGGCCGCAACCGCTATTTCTACTCGTTCGTCGTTGCCCTGGTGCTGTTCACGCTCGGCTCGATCTACGCCATCTACGAGGGTATCCACAAGATCCAGCATCCCGAGGAGCTCAGCTCCCCGATCGTGGCGATCGTGATCCTGCTGATCGCCATCGGGCTGGAGAGCTACAGCTTCATGACCGCGGTGAAGGAATCCACGCCGCTGAAGGGGAACAGCAGCTGGTGGCGGTTCATCAGGACCTCGCGCAGCCCCGAGCTGCCGGTGGTGCTGCTGGAGGACACCGGCGCGCTGGTCGGCCTGATTTTGGCCTTCGCGGGTGTCGGCCTGACCATGCTCACCGACGATCCGGTGTGGGACGGTGTCGGCACACTGGCCATCGGCCTCCTGCTCGGTGTCATCGCGGTCATCCTGATCATCGAGATGCAGAGCCTGCTCATCGGTGAGGGCGCCACCCCCGAGGAAGACCGGCTCATCCGGTCCAATCTGGTGGACGGGAACAAGATCGACCGGGTCATCCATCTGAAGACCCAGTACATGGGGCCGGAGGAGATTCTGGTCGCGGCCAAGATCGCGATCGTGCCCGGACTCGAGATCGCCGATATCGCCGACGCGATCGACGCGGCCGAGGCGCGGGTGCGCGACGCGGTGCCCGCCGCCCGGGTGATCTACCTGGAGCCGGATCTGTATCGCCGGCAGACGGTGTAGGCATCCCTGTTCGCTGTCGCGCCTGGAGCCCGACCTGTACCGGGCGCGGGTGACCTGATCGCGCGGTCGGGGGCCGAATCGGTCAGCGATCCCGGACCGACTGCGCCGCAAGCAGTTCGAGCGGGTCGGTGCGGATGCCGAACTCCCCTCGCAGGATATGGCGGGCGGCGTGCATACCGTTCATACCGTGGACACCGGGGCCGGGCGGGGTGGACGAGCACAGGTAGACGCCGGGGATGGGCGTCGCGTACGGGTTCCAGCGGGGCATGGGACGGAAGAGGAACTGGCGCAGGGTCATCGCGCCCGCGGAAATATCGCCCCCGACGTAGTTGGCGTTGTGCTCCGGGAGCTCGGCGGCGGTATAGACATGTTTCGCCAGGATGAGATCGGTGAAGCCCGGTGCGAAGCGCTCTATCTGGGCGACAATGGCATTGCTGATATCGCGCGGGGATCCATTGGGGACGTGGGCGTAGGTGTAGAGCGTGTGATTGCCCGCTGGGGCACGGGTCGAATCGACAACACCCGGCTGGATGGCCAGCACATACGGCCGATCCGCGTGACGCCCGGAGGCGACGGCGCATTCCGCGGCGACGGCCTCGGCGCGGGTGCCGACCAGGTGCAGGGTGCCCGCGAGCTCACAACCTGCGGCCGCCCACGGCACCGGACCGGAAAGCGCGAAGTCGACCTTGCAGGCCGCGCCGCCGTAGCGGAAGCGCCGCAGACGCTCGGCATATCGATCGGGCAGCCGGTGCCCGCCGATCCGGAGCAGTTCGGCCGGTGCCAGATCGAGCAGAACCGCTCGGGCGGAGCGTAATTCGTCGAGCGAGTCGATCCGGTGTTCGGTATGGACCCGGCCGCCGAGCCGCTCGAGCTCGGCGCTCAACGCGTCCGGAATCGCCTGGCTGCCACCGCGCGGCAGCACCCAGCCGCCCACATGCGCCAGGGTGCCGAGCAGCATGCCCGCGCCCGCGGCGGGGATCGCGCGCGGCGGTGTAATCGCGTGCGTGGCAACGCCGGTCAGCAACGCCGGGGCCGCCGCCTCGCGAAAACGCAGGTTCCACAGCGGGGTTCCCTGCTCGAAGACGCGCAGTCCGAAGCGGGCGGCGGTCAGCAAGTCGGCGGGCGGCCTCCGCAGATCCGACATCGCGACGTCCACGATCGCCTGCCAATGCCGCGCCATCGGCTCGAAGAGTCCGCGCCACGCGGCGCCGTCGCGGCCGAGACCCTCGACCGTCCGGTCGAGATCCCGCCAGGCCAGCCCGGCGCGCCCGCCGTCGAGCGGATGCGCGTAGGACACCTGCGGCGCCAGCAATTCGACACCGTGGGCGGGCAGGTCGAATGCACGGAAGAACGGGGATGCCAAGGCCATCGGATGCCCGCCCGCGCACACATCGTGCCGGAATCCGGGCAGCGTCAGCTCGGCGGTCCTCGACCCGCCGCCCGCGGTGGCCTCGGCCTCGTATACCCGCACCGCGAGCCCGGCCCGCGCCAGGATCACCGCCGCGGCGAGGCCGTTGGGACCGGATCCGACCACCACCACATCCGCCATGACCTCACGCTACCGCCCGCTCGGGCACGGTGACTCGGCCTTGCGCCTGCCTGGATATGCCGGCGGCTCAGGCGCCGACGGCGGCCAGCCATTCGGCGACCAGGATGGCGAGGCGCCGCTCGCGCAGTTCCGGGCGGAGACGGCCGCCGCGTTCCAGCGTGGCGAGGCCGTGGATGGAACTCCACGCGACCTCGGTGCGGGCGCCCAGGTCGGCCTCGTCCACGAAAGGCCGGAACAGGGACTCGAATTCGCCGAACCCGTCGCGCAGGGCCTGGGGCGCTTCCAGACCGAAGGTCAGGTCGATGTTCAGGACGAACATCGCGTCGTAGCGAGCCGGGTTGGCGGCGGCGAAGTCCAGATATGCGCGGGTGACCTGTTCCAGGGCCTGCGCCGGTGTGGTCGCGGCCGACGCGGCGGCGCGCAGCTGTGCGGTGAGGTCGACGAAGCCCTGTTCGGCGACGGCCGCGACGATGGCGGCCTTACTCGCGAAGTGGCTGTACAGCACGGGCTGGCTGTATTCGATGCGCTCGGCGAGGCGGCGCACCGTCACCGCCTCCCAACCCTGGGTCTCGGCGAGTTCGCGGGCGGTGTCGATGATCCGCTGGTGCCGTTCGGCGCGTTCGCGTTCCTTGCGGGTCTGCGTGCTCATACCGAAATTCTAGCAGCGCTAGACAAGCTAACGCGGCTCGGTTAGAGTCATTCTCGAACCTAGCGACGCTAGAAAAAAGAGCATAACAAAGGAGTACCCCGTGACCCTCTCCCGCATCGCCACCACCTTCTCTCTGATCGGCGCCGCCTTCATCCTCTACGTCGGCATCGGCTACGTGATCACCCCGGAGACCATGGCGACCGGCTTCGGCCTGCCCGCCCAGCCCGAGGGCGAGGCCGTCGCCTTCCTGAACCTCAAAGGCGTCCGCGACATCGTCACCGGCCTGATCATCTTGGCCCTGCTCGCGATCAAGCAGCGCTACACACTCGGCATCGCGACGCTGGTGATCGCCCTCATCCCATTCGGCGACATGCTGACCGTGCTGCGCTGGGACGGCTCCGCCGGCGCGGCCTTCGGAATCCACGGACTCACCGCCGCCTTCGTCGCCCTCACCGGCGCCCTGCTGATCCGCGAGCACAGCGACAGCGCGGCGCACGCCCGTGTGAGCTAGCGCACAATCACGACCGCGCCGATGAGTCCGCGCACGACGGTCCGTCGATACCGATGAACGCATAACGAGCAAAGGAGTCACCGATGGCGACCAAGCCCCACGGCCCCGCGTCCTACTTCCCCTCCATCGAAGCCAAGTACGGCCGCACCATCGCCGAGTGGAAGTCCGCCATGACCGACTCCGGCCGCACCACCTTCAAGGACCTCGTCGCCTGGCTGAAGACCGAACACGGCTTCGGACACGGTCACGCCACCGCCATCACCCAGCACCACCTCAACCCCGAAAAGTGGGCCGTCTGAACACGAATCACGCCGGGAGCAGCGACTTTTCGGGTTCCTGGGGGCGCGGGGCGTGGACGTCGTCGACCATGGTCTGTTCGTCGAAGGGGAGTTCCCGGTCCAGCACCGTGCGGGTGCGGTCGATATCGATGGTCTCGGTCCAGGTGCCGATGAGAACGGTGGCGACGGCATTGCCGGAAAAGTTGGTGAGCGCGCGGGCCTCGGACATGAAGCGATCGATACCGACGATGAGACCGACGCCGTCGAGGAGTTCGGGGCGGTGGCTCTGCAAACCACCGGCCAGGGTCGCCAGACCGGCGCCGGTGACCCCGGCGGCGCCCTTCGACGCGACGATCATGAACAGCAGCAGACCGAACTGTTCGGCGAGGCTGAGCGGCTTGCCCATGGCGTCGGCAATGAATATCGAGGCCATGGTCAGGTAGATGGCGGTGCCATCCAGATTGAACGAATACCCGGTCGGCACAACGACACCCACCGTCGTCTTCTCCACCCCCATATGCTCCATTTTCGCGATCAGCCGCGGCAGCGCCGATTCCGAGGACGAGGTCGCCACGATCAGCAGATATTCGCGCGCCAGGTAGCGGCAGAGTTTGAAGATCGACACCCCGGACACCACCCGGATCAGCACACCCAGCACCCCGAAGACGAAGACGAGGCAGGTCAGATAGAACGCGATCATCAGCGTGCCGAGCTTCACCACCGCATCCAGCCCCGTCTTGCCGACCACATTGGCGATCGCGCCGAAGGCGCCGATCGGGGCCAGCCACAGGATCATCGACAGAATCCGGAACACCAGCTTTTGCAGCAGCCCGACGCCGCGCAGGATCGGCTCCCCCGCGCTGCCCATGGCCTGCACCGCGAAACCGACCAGCAGTGCGACGAACAGCGCCTGCAATACGCTGCCCGCGGTGAGCGAGGAGATCAGCGTCGTCGGAATGATGCCCTGGACGAACTCCCAGGTTCCGCCCGCCTGGTGTGCCTGATCCGCGAGTTTGGTGCCCGCACCGGCCGTCTTCGCGATGTTCATGCCGGTGCCGGGATCCAGCAGATTGCCGACCACCATGCCGATGCCGAGCGCGACGGTCGACATCACCAGGAAGTACCCGATGGCCAATCCGCCGACCTTGCCGACGGTGGCGGCGGCGCGCACGGAACCGATACCGAGCACGATGGTGCAGAAGATGACCGGCGCGATCATCATCTTGATCAGATTGACGAACATGGTGCCGAGCGGGGCCAGTGAGACCCCGACGTCGGGCGCCAGCCAACCGACCAGAATGCCCGCGATCACGGCGGCGATCACGGCGAGATACAGCCAATGGGTGCGGTCGCGCCGCGGCTGTTGGGTGGTGTCGCTCATGGCGAGTGCAGTCCTTCGAGTGGTACCGACGTGAGGTCTCTCACGGCCCTATGTGCAGAATGATGGCGGCCGACGTGACGGCGGTCACTGTTTGGTGCATATCGTTCAATAGGGCGCGGCGTGGGAAGGGCGCGGCGTCAGACGAGCTCGGCGGTCGACGGACCCGGCGTTCATTGCTCGTACGGGTTCGTCGGTAGTCGGTTCGTGGAGGACAAGCTTGTGAGAGGTGGTCGGCGCTCTCTGGCCGGGCAGGCGTTCGTACTGCAACTGGTCGTCCTCGCGCTGATGATCGGGATCGGAGCGGTGCTCGCGGTGATTGACGCCCGGCACACCAGCGACGTCACCACCGAGCAGAAGGTCACCGATGTCGCGGTCAGCTTGGCCGAGGCGCCCTCCACCGTCGCCGCTCTCCGCTCCCCCGACCCGACCGCCCACCTTCAGCCGGTGACCGAACGGATCCGCATCCGGACCGGCATGGACTTCATCGTGGTGATGGCTCCGGACCGGACCCGATTCACCCACACCAATCCCGAACGGATCGGCCAGCCGTTCAGCGGCAATATCGATCGGTCGCTGGCCGGAGAGACCTTCACCGAAACCTTCACCGGCACACTCGGGCCCTCGATCCGCGCGGTCACGCCGGTCCGTGACGAGACGGGCCAGATCGTCGCGCTGGTCTCGGCGGGCGTGACCCGGTCGCGGATCGGCGATCAGGTCGGTGACCAGTTGCCGAAGATCCTCGGGGTCGCCCTCGCGGGCCTGCTGGTCGCCGCGGCCGGTTCCTTCCTGCTGAGCAGGCGGCTGCGCAGACAGACCCACGGTCTCGCGCCCGACGAACTGCGCGTCATGTACGAGCACCACGACGCGGTGCTGCATTCGATCCACGAGGGGCTGGTCGTCTTCGGTGCCGGTGAGCAGGCGGAGGTGGTCAACGACGAGGCCCGGCGGCTGCTCGAACTGCCCGCAGGTCCGGTGCGGCGTCACGATCTGCCGCTGTCGTTGCAGCGCATGAGCTGGGGCCGGGTGCGCGACG
Source organism: Nocardia sp. NPDC050710 (assembly GCF_040654375.1). Lineage (NCBI taxonomy): Bacteria > Bacillati > Actinomycetota > Actinomycetes > Mycobacteriales > Nocardiaceae > Nocardia > Nocardia sp. NPDC050710. The sequence goes on from NZ_JBFAHV010000008.1 coordinate 70,976, forward strand.
AGATGCATGTGACAGCGGATCGGATCCTGCTGGTCAACCAGGACATCGTCGCCTGGGAGGGTCGCTCCATCGGCACCGTGATGACCATCCGGGATCACACCGAATTGCGTACGGTGCTCGGCGAACTCGACTCGGTGCGCGGCTTCGCGGAATCGCTGCGCGCGCAGGCGCACGAATCGGCGAACCGGCTGCACACCGTGATCACCATGGTGGAGTTGGGTAATCATCGCGAGGCCGTCGATTTCGCGACCGCCGAACTCGAACTCTCCCAATCGCTCATCGATCGGCTGATGGCCGCGGTCGGAGATCCGGCACTGGCGGCGCTGTTACTCGGCAAGGTGAATCAGGCGACCGAGCGCGGCATCGAACTGACCGTCTCCGAGGACACCGCCCTGGACTCCACGGCTCCGCTGTCCGCGCACGAGGCGGTGACGCTGGTCGGCAATCTGATCGACAATGCCCTCGACGCGACCGCCGACAGCGCCGCGGAATGGGTGGAAGTAACCGTGCGCCACGATGATTCCGACTCGGCGCTGTATCTGCGGGTCGCCGATAGCGGACCCGGCATGTCCGACGAGATCTTCGCCCGAGCGGCGGAACGGGGGTATACGACCAAGACGGATCACCAGGGGCTCGGGCTGGCGCTCGTGAACCGATTGGTGGCCAGGCACGGGGGCACGATTCGGACCGAGCGTGAACCGGAAAGTGCGGTGATCGTGACGATTCCACGAAAGGACACAGCACCGTGACAGCACCGGTAACCACCCGGCAGGGGGGCCGTACCCGCACCGGACACCGGCCGAAAGGCACGGTGCCGGAGCCGATTCCCCCGGAAGGACGCACCATGATCCGAGTGCTGATCGTCGAAGACGAGCCGCTGATCGCCGAAGCGCACCACGCCTACGTCGCACGGATCGCCGGTTTCACCCCGGTCGGCATCGCGCATACCGGTCGCGAGGCGATGCGCGCCGCGGCCGAGGCCGCCGCCGAAGGTCATCCGATCGACCTGGTACTCATGGATATCGGGCTACCCGATGCCAGCGGCCTCGATGTCGCCGCCGCGCTGTCCGGCCTCGCGCCCAGGCCCGACGTCATCGCCATCACCTCGGCCCGCGACCTGGCCCTGGTCCGCACCGCCGTCTCACACGGCGTCATCCTGTATCTGCTCAAACCGTTCACCTTCGCGGCCTTCCGCGACAAACTCGAACGCTACCGCGAATACCGAACCGCGCTCCCCGCGGGCGAATCCGCGATCACCCAGCACGATATCGACCGCGCCCTCAGCGCCCTGCGCACCTCCGACCAGCGCGCCGCCGCACCCAAAGGGGTTGCCCCGCAAACACTCGCGGAAATCTCCCGCGCCGTCCGCGCCGCCCCCGACGGCATCACCGCCGCCGATACCGCCACCTCCATCGGCGTCTCCCGCATCACCGCCTGGCGCTACCTCGAAAAACTCGCCGACGACGGCCTCGTCACGCGCCGCTCCGACTACGGCAGGGCGGGCCGTCCGAAAACCCGCTACCAGTGGAAACCCGGCACGGACTCCTGATATCGGCCGACCGGCAGCGGCCACCGACCGCCCAACCACAGAATGCGGATGCTCGGCGGAGACGTCGATCCGGATGACGCCCTGGACGCTCAGACCGCGGCGGACTCCGGCGTGCGCGCACGCCGGCCCAGCCGCACCGGCATATGTTCGTAGCCGTGCAGGGTGAACAGTTGGCGGCGTCGGGGTGTGCCGTCGAGCGTCAAGTCGGGGAATCGGTCGAATAGCGCACGCAGGGCATAGGTTCCCTCCATGCGAGCCAGACTGGCGCCGAGACAGACATGGATGCCATTGCTGAAGGAGAGATGATCCTTGGCGTTGGCGCGTCCGACGTCGAAGCGGGTCGGGTCGGCGAAGACGTTCGGGTCGCGATTGGCGCCGGCCAGCGAGAGCACCACGGTGTGATTCTTGTGCACCAGTATGCCGTCGAGCTCGACATCCTCGAGCGCCGTGCGCGCGGTGGTCTGCACCGGCGAGTCGATGCGCAACACCTCTTCGACCGCGTTCGGCCACAGGTCGGGTTGGGCGCGCAGGCGCTCCAGCTGATCGGGATGCGCCAGCAGTTGGACGACGCCGTTGCCGATGAGATTGACGGTGGTCTCGAAACCCGCGCCCATGAGTAGGCTCGCGGTCGCCTTGAGCGCGTAGTCGTCGAGCTCGCCCGCGCTGACCAGGGTGCTGAGGATATCGTCACCGGGGTTGCGGCGCAGCCGGGCGATGTGGCCATCGAGATAGTCGTTCATCAGCTCCATGGATTTCAGGGCGCGATAGTGCGCCCGCCAGGAGATGCCGACATCGAGCATCGGCGTCATCCGATCACCCCAGTCGAGGAATACCGCGCGATCCTTATCGGGGAAGCCGAGCATCTCGGAGATGATCGCGATCGGCACCTGGGCGGCGAACGACGTGACCAGATCCGCCGATCCACCGGACGGCAGTTGTTCGAGCAGCTCCGCGGTCACCGTCTCGACGCGGTCGCGCAGCTTGGCGATGGCGCGCGGTGTGAAGGCCGAGGCGACCGGCTTGCGCATCGCGGTGTGCTCGGGCGGGTCGATGACCAGCATCGACGGCGCCTCGACGGGGTTGGGCGGCAGCGGGGACCGTTGCGCGAGCAGCTGCAATGGCTTGGGGATATTGAAGCTTTCCGGGGTGCGCACGCCGAAGCGGCTGTCGCGCAGGATGGCTCGGCTCAGCTCATGGTCGAAGGTGGCCCAGGACAGTTTGGTATGCACCAACCTGCCCTGCCCACGCAGCTGCTCGATGAGCGGATACGGATCGCGGATGCCGTCCGGCCCGCCCATCAACATGGCGAACGGGTCACCGCGGCGCGCCTGGGTGCGCAACACCAGCCGGGGCGTGCCCTGCTGCGACAACCAACGGAACCAATAGTGCGGCCTCATATCCCACCAACCTCGTCGTCGCGCGATATGTCCACGGTACGGACTCCACCGCAGTTGTGGAACGTTCTCTGGTCGGACTCCTACCTATACCCAGGTAGGAGTCGACCGCGCATTCGGACGTCGACCGGGACGGATCGCGCCGTCAGCCGCGGTGCGCGGTGACGCGTTCCGAGGCGATGCGGCGAACCCGGAGTGTGGGGTCGGGATTGACCACCTGGACCAGGGAGGCGCCGACGGCGAGTACCGAGACGTAGCCGTCGATCAGCTCCGCGGCGGTATCCCACGGGGTACTGGACAGCACCCGATCCCCCTCGGCGAACCCCTGCCGCAGCGCGGACACCCTCGCCTCGGCCAGCACCTCCGACACCCGCATGCCGTCCAGCGCGACCCCCACGCCACCGGGGCGGAACTGGTCGCCGTGCACGCGCACGGCGGTGGCGAAATCGGTGATGCCGACGGGCAGATCCCGCACCGGGGCGCCCATGGCGTCCAGGGACAGCGCGGCGACCTCGGCGACACCATCGACGTCGCCGATACGGTCCGGGGTGACCAATGCCAGGTCGGCATCGGGATCGGCGTGCAGGACCACCTCGGTCCCCGCCCACCAGCAGCCGAGCAGCACCGCGGCGGTCTGCCAGTGCGCGGGCAGCAGCACCGCGACCCGCGCGCCGGGACTGAGACCGAATTCGTCGCGAATCAGGTTGCCGGTCTTGGCCGCCCAGTTCGCCAGGGTCAGCCCCGAGAGCTCGATCCTGGCACCGGTGGCGTCGTCGTAGTAGGTGACGCGCGGACCCGCGGGTTCGCGCGCGAGGATCGGATCCAACACCGCCTCGGTAAGGGTGAGTGACTTGTCTTGATCACGCATTCTCGGATTCACGATCATTTGCTGGGGAGTGGTCAGTTCACGCATTTCGGGCCGTTCCGGCCCGCGTCGATCGGTGGCGCGGGCGGAACCGGCGTCGCGGAGGCCGAGGTACCGGAGAAATCGAACATGGAACTCGCCGCCGAGCCCGGACCAGAGTAGTCGCTTGCCAGCACAACGCTCACCGAATCCGGTGACATCGTCGAATCGGCGATCACGGTCAGCCCGCCCAGCGCTTTGCCCACCGCTCGGGCCCTCGGATCGGATGTGTCGGCGGCGAGCACCCGGCTACCGCTTACGCTCGAACCGGAATAGTTACCGACCAGGCCCTCCCGGAATCCCTTGGCGCTCAGCATCTGTGACACCTGCCCGGCCAGACCGCCCTTGCCGCTGGCGTTGTAGACGCTGACCGTCACGGTGTCGGGGTCGACGGCGGATTCGCCGGTTGCGGCGCCCTTGCCGTCGACCAGCGAGCCCACATAGGACTTCACCGACTTCGGGTCGACCCGCACCACCGATTCGCCGTCACTGGTCATGCCGTTGAGATCGGCGACCGGAATGGTCTCGAACTTCACCTGACCACCCGAAAGATCCTTCAGCTGTTGCAGAAACGCGAGCACATCCCAATCATCGTCCAGCACAACGGTGCGTCCGACCGCCTCGCCGAGCCGGCCGAGTTTGCCCGGATCGGCGAGGGTTCGGGCGCTCAGCACCTGCCCGACCAACTGGGCCATGAACACCTGCTGCCGCACGATCCGGTCCAGGTCCCCGCGCGGCAGGTCGTGGCGTTGACGCACGAAACTCAGGGCCTCCGGGCCGTCGAGCCGTTGCCGCCCGGCCGGGAAGTCGGCGCCGGACATCCATTCGTCGACCGGACTGTTCAGGCATACGTCGACACCGCCGACCGCGTCGGTGAGCAGGACGAAGCCGAGCAGGCTCACCTCGGCGTAGTGATCGACGGTGACACCGGTCAGATTGGAGACGGCGGTGATCAGCGCCTTGCGCCCGGCCTGGGTGGACTGTTTCTCCGCCTCCGCCTCGGAGACGCCCTTGCCGGTCAGCTTCGCCCGTTCGGTCTCCTTGGTCGCGCCGTAGGCCGAGTTGATCTTGCCCTTGCCCAAACCGGGGATGTCGACATAGGAGTCGCGCGGAAGGGATATCGCGGTCGCGGAGCGACCGTCGTTGGGGACGCGCACCAGCACGATGGTGTCGGTGTTGGTCCCGACCTCGTTACCGGCGTGCAGCATCGCGCGCTCGGAGTCGGTGAGGGGATCGCCGTGCGCGTCGGTACGACTGTCCACACCGACCATCAGGATGTCGACGGCACCGTCATGGACGCCGCCGAGGCCGAGGTTGCCGATCCGTTCGATACCGGAGATCAGCGAGTCGACCTTGTGCCAGGCGAAACCGGTGATGACCACCACCAGCACCGCGATCAGCGCGACAAAGACGCGCATCGGCCCTAGCGATCCCGGACCGCCGTCGGCACCGGAAAGCCGCGATGGGACCGACCCGCGCATCGCCTGCAACCCCGTATCCTCTCGACACATTCGGCGTTGGTTCGTACGCGGCGTATCACCGTGACGATGCGCCGCCGCTGACCCGACCGCCCCCGCCTCCGGTTGCCCCCGCGTCCGTTCCGGAGCACATCCACTCCGGAATCAGTGCGTTCAGGCTAACCAACGGTTATCGCAGCGGAGGTCAACCGCAGGTGCGACGGCGTGCCAGACTTGCGCCTGTGACCGCCACAACCCCACCCCCGACCGCGCGTCTTCTGGTGACCGGAGCAGGCGGCCAAGTCGGCCGGGAGCTGATCCGGCTGGCGCCGCGGGCCCGTGGATACGGCCGCACCGATCTCGACATCACCGACGCCGACGCGGTCCGTGCCGTGGTGGCGCCCGGCGATGTCGTGATCAACTGCGCCGCGTACACCGCGGTGGACCGCGCCGAGTCCGAACCCGATGCCGCCTTCGCGGGTAATGAAACCGGGCCCGCCGTCCTCGCCGCCGCCTGCGCGCGGGCCGGGGCCCGGCTGATTCATCTCTCGACGGACTATGTGTTCCCGGGTACCCACGATCGGCCCTACGACACCGACGACGTGACCGGACCCACCACCGTCTACGGCCGGTCCAAACTGGCGGGGGAACGCGCCGTACTCGACCTGGCGCCTGATTCACAGGTGGTGCGGACGGCCTGGGTGTACCGCGGGCGCGGCGGTGATTTCGTCGCCACCATGCTGCGGCTGGAGCGTGAGCGCGAAACCGTCGACGTGGTCGACGACCAGCTCGGCTCACCTACCTACGCCGTCGACCTCGCCGCCGGACTGCTGGAATTGGCCGCCCGCCCGGACACTCCCCGGCTGCTGCACGCCACGAACCGGGGTCAGGCCACCTGGTTCGAACTGGCCCGCGCGGTGTTCATGGAGGTCGGCGCCGATCCGGACCGGGTTCGGCCGTGTGATTCCACCGCTTACCCGAGAGCCGCTCGGCGCCCAGCATATTCGGTGCTCTCCGACAGGTCCTGGATCGCGGCCGGGCTGTCGCCGTTGCGTCCGTGGCGGGACGCGGTAACGGCGGCGCTGTCGGCCTCGGCCTGAACGCGCACTTTTCGTCGCTACCCGCCCGAAAAACCCGCACCGGCGAGGAAAAGCGCGCACCCGAAGCCGAGGGGGAACCGAGACCGGCTCGGCGCGTGGCCTTTTCGATGGTCCCCGAGCTGCGCGACTGCGCTTCGGGCGGTGACGGCCGATATCACTGACCGGGGGCGCGCGACCGGAGGGATCCGGCTAGGCTGGGCGGTCGTGAGTGAGCGCAGCGAGCGAACCGATAACACAGCCGCGATGGCGGTCATGCCGGAACCGAGCGTCAGCGAGGTGCAGGCATGAGTGCTTCCGATTCCGCGGCCCCCGGTGGCCTTGCCGTCGTCACGGTGACCTACTCACCCGGCGAGCATCTCGAACACTTCATCACCACCCTGGCCCAGGCCACCAGCGAAAAGCCGCAGGTCATCCTGGCCGATAATGGGTCTGTCGACGGGACGCCGGAGTTGGCCGCCGAGGCCAACGCACACGTTCGGCTGCTGCGGACCGGGGGCAATATCGGCTACGGCGGCGCGATCAACCGCGCGGTCGCCGAGATCGATCCGAGTATCGAATTCATCGTGATCGCGAATCCGGACGTCCGCTGGGGCGCCGATTCCATCGACGAACTGCTCGCCGCCGCACAGCGCTGGCCCCGTGCGGGTGCGCTCGGCCCGATGGTGCTGGAGCCGGACGGCAGCGTCTACCCGTCGGCCCGTTCGGTGCCCGGATTGCTCGACGGCGCGGGGCACGCGATCCTCGGCACCGTGTGGCCGGCCAATCCGTGGACCCGCCGGTACCGCCAGGAGAACGAGCAGATCTCCGAGCGGACCGTCGGCTGGCTCTCCGGGTCCTGCCTGCTGGTACGCCGCAGCGCCTTCGACGCGATCGAGGGCTTCGACTCGCGCTACTTCATGTACATGGAGGATGTCGACTTCGGCGACCGCATGGGCAAGGCGGGCTGGCACAACGTTTTCGTGCCGACGGCCGAGGTCACCCACGCCAAGGGGCATGCCGCCGGACGCCACCCGGAAGTGATGCTGCCCGCGCACCACGCGAGCGCGTACCGTTTCCAGGCCGACCGGCATCCGCACTGGTGGCAGGCACCGTTGCGGTTGGCGCTGCGCGCTGGACTTGCGATCCGCTCCCGGATTGCGGTTCGATCTGCGCTGCGACAGCAGGCGCAAGGCTAGCCTGATTTACGGGGCGCCTGGCGGGACCGATCCACTGTGAACAGGGGAACTTGATGGCAGGACATGCAGGCACCGACGCGGTCATTCTGGTCGGCGGCCAGGGAACCCGGCTGCGTCCGCTGACCCTGTCGGCACCCAAGCCGATGCTGCCGACGGCCGGACTGCCATTCCTCACCCACCTGTTGGCACGGATCGCCGAGGCCGGAATCACCCACGTGGTCCTCGGCACCTCGTTCAAGGCGGAGGTGTTCGAGGAACACTTCGGCGACGGATCCGAATTGGGCCTGGACCTCGAGTACGTCACCGAGACCGAACCGCTCGGCACCGGCGGCGGCATCCGCAATGTGCTGTCCAAGCTGCGCGCGGATAACGTGATGGTCTTCAACGGTGACGTGCTCGGTGGCACCGACCTCGGCGCGATCCTGGATACGCACGAGTCCACCAACGCCGATGTCACCCTGCACCTGGTGCGCGTGAGCGATCCGCGGGCCTTCGGCTGCGTGCCGACCGACGAGAACGGCCGGGTCACCGCATTCCTGGAGAAGACCCAGGATCCGCCGACCGATCAGATCAACGCGGGCTGTTACGTCTTCCGCCGCGAGTACATCGAGAAGATCCCCGCGGGCCGCCCGGTCTCGGTGGAGCGTGAGGTTTTCCCCGCGCTGCTCGCCGAGGGCGCCCGCGTCCAGGGACATGTCGACTCCTCCTACTGGCGGGATATGGGCACCCCCGAGGACTTCGTCCGCGGCTCCGCGGACCTGGTTCGCGGCATCGCCCCGTCCCCGGCGCTGCCGGGCCAGCGCGGGGAATCCCTGGTGCATCCGGGTGCGGGCGTGGCGCCGGGCGCCCTGCTCATCGGCGGCACCGTCGTCGGCCGCGGCGCCGAGATCGGTGCGGGGGCCCGACTCGACGGCGCGGTCATCTTCGACGGCGCGGTGGTCGAGGCCGGTGCCACCGTCGAACGTTCCATTATCGGCTTCGGCGCCCGCATCGGGCCGCGCGCGCTGGTCCGCGACGGAGTGATCGGCGACGGCGCGAATGTCGGCGCCCGCTGCGAGCTACTACGCGGCGCGCGTGTCTGGCCCGGCGTCGAGATCCCCGACGGCGGTATCCGCTTCTCCACCGACGTCTGATCCAGCGGCCGCGTCCCCGGGGCGGCGCGGCTCTAGCTGAAGCCGACGGCCTGGTCGCCCCAGGCCGTGTGCAGGTCGGCGTCGGGGTTGTCCACCACGCGATCCATGGCATCGATGAGCAGGGTGGCGCGGGTGACCGGGCGGTACGGCGGCCAGTGCTTGGAGCCGTCGATGGCCGCGGGAACACCGTGGGTGGCGAAGGCCAGCCAGCGGCGCATCATCCGGCCCGAAACCTCGGTGGCCACCTTGCGGCCACCGAGCCAGAAGGTGGGGTCGAGGTTGAAGGTGCCGAAATTGCCGAAGACGTATGGCAATTCGGTGGCGTGGCCCGCTCCGACGCGGGCCGCCCGCAGCATCGGAGTGGCATAGTCGAAGCGGTAGGCCCAGGTCGCCGAGTGCTGTGCGTGCCCGTCGGCGACCCAGTGCGCGGGCATCCGGAACGCCGCATCGGTCGACATGGCCAGCGCACCACGAGTTCTGGCGAGATCCGGGTAGGCGGAGGTGATTTCCGCGATGCGCTCCGCGGACATCTCGGGATGATTCGCGGCCACATCCTGCAGCATGATGTTCACCGCATCGGGGGTGACCGGCATGATCGGCGAGCGGAACACCCGGAACAATGACGCCTCGTCCTTATTGGTGCCGATGATCAGCGGCACCCGGTGCGAACGACCCTGTTGGAAGCGATCGATCGGATAGGTCGGCACCAGATCACCGTCGACCACCGGCGCCGCGGCCAACCGCCCCGGCTCCTTGAGCGGGACCTCGTCCAACAGCACACCGGCCGCTCGCACCATCCGCTCGATCGGCATATCGATCAGTTCCAGCGCCCGTGACGGGCCGATCTCCAGCAGTTCCAGGAAACGTTGCGCCACACCCGCGGCCCGCTCCCTGCCGAAGACCGTGGTCGCGGGTGGACTCTGGGCAATGGCCTTGTGGAACAGTCCGGTCGCGCGCGGCGAGGTGAGTAGGGCCGTCACGCAACCCGCGCCGGAGGATTCGCCGAAGAGCGTCACATTGCCGGGGTCACCGCCGAATGCCGCGATATTGTCGCGGACCCATTCCAGTGCGGCGATCTGATCATGCAGGCCCAGGTTGGGCGTGAAACCGTGGAACAGCGAGGACAGATCCAGGAAACCGAGCGCGCCTAGCCGGTAGTTGACCCCGACCACCACGACGTCACCGGTTTCGGCCAGCTTGCGTCCGTTGTAGACGGCTTGGGCGGCGGTGCCGAGGCAGTAGGCGCCCCCGTGCAGCCAGACCATGACCGGACGGGGTTCGCCGTCCGCGTTGTGCAAGCCCCGCGGCGCCCAGACATTGAGCCACAGACAGTCCTCGCCCATCCGCAGATCCGAGTCGACCGGCACCATGTTGCCCATCGTCTGCGGGGCGATCTCACCGAAGGTCACACAGTCGCGGACACCGTCCCAGCGCTGCGGCGGAACCGGCGGGCGGAATCGTCCGGTTCCGGTGACCGGCGCGGCGTAGGGGATGCTGCGCCAGGTCGCGATCGGCCCGTCCCAGAATCCTCGGACGCTGCCGTACGTGGTTCGGGCCACAGGCTCGGCACCATGCGCTTCCCGGCTCGGATCCCCCTCGAACTGAGTGGTCATAGCCGCACCTCCTACCGCGACCCGTCAGTGCGCTGGGGACTTGCTACTCCCGGGTCGGCACCTCGTGATCTCTTTTCGAGAGTACGTCCCCGATCCGACATCGGCAGGTAAGACGAACTCATTCGACGCGGGCGCGATACGCTGGCCCGATGCCGAGTTATGCCTTTCGGTGCCGCAGTTGCGGCGACACCTTCGAGGTGAATCGCCCCATGGCGCAGTCGTCGGATCCCGCCGTATGCCCGCACGGGCACGCCGATACGGTCAAGTTGCTGACCACATTTGCCACGGTCAGCCGGGGTGTCGGGGGTGCGCCCGCGCCGAATCCGGCGCCGAGCCCGGCGGGCAGTGGCTGCTGCGGCGGCGGTTGCTGCGGCTGAGGTGCGCGCGCGTCCGAGATCGGGCACGCCGTGGCCGATCTCACGACCGTCACGAATCAGTCGCTGTGCTCGGTGTCACGCCGATCGACGTGACCCAGATCGCGATCCTGGGCGACCCGATCCCGCACCCGCTGTTTGAGCACGGCGATATCCGGGAAACCGCCGTCGGCCTTGCGCTCCCAGACCTGCTCGCCGTCGACCGTGATCCGGAAGACGCCACCGGTGCCCGGCAGCAGCGCCACCTCGCCGAGATCGGTGCCGAAGGTGCTGAGCAGCTCCTGCGCCATCCAACTCGCCCGCAGCAACCAGCGGCACTGGGTGCAGTACTCGATCGCGACACGTGCCATGGGGCTGACGGTACCCGTCACGGTTCGATGACGCCGTCGAGGTAGACCCAGGCGCCGTCCTCACGGACGAATCGACTGACCTCGTGCAACGAGCCGCGGCCACCTTCGGCCCGGTAGTGCGCGATGAACTCGACGGTTCCGGTGTCGTCGAACGGACCGCCGCGCTCGGTGCGCACGATCTCGAGGAACAGCCACCGCTGGCCAGGGTCGAGGTCGAGGGTGCGGGGACGGTTGCTCGAATGCCAGGACCGCCGAAGGTAATCGGTGTCGCCGACCGCGAAAGCGGTATACCGCGAACGCATCAGCGCCTCGGCCGTGGCGGCCGCCCGCTCCCCCGCCAGCACCGGCCCGCAGCATTCGGCGAACGGTTCGCCGCGCCGGCATGGGCAAAGACCTGATCGAGCCATGTCTCGAATTATCTCCCGTGCGATCGGCCGTCTTTCGCCGCCGCCACTGCGGTGTGGCCGAGCCGGACACCATCAGCGCGACTCGACGCGCGACAGTACGGCGGCGATCGCGGCGGATTGTTCACGCCAGCGCCGCAGTTCGGTGACGCTGGGGGCGAGTTCGTAATCGTGGTGGTGGGCGGCGCGGGACAGGGCCGCCCATACCGTCGCGACCTGTGCGGCGGTTTCCGGTCCGGCGTAACTGCGCAGGGCGAGCAGTTGGGCGCGCATCGGGCAGCGCATCAGCTCCGGCGTCGTCCTGGCCCACAGTTCGTCCACCGACTGTTCCAGGGCGAGGCGCAGAATCCAGGCGGTCGCCCGCGACCACACCCCGCCCGCGTCGGTCACCTCACCGTCGAGCAGCTGGTCCACCGCCTCGAACCGTTCGACCACCGTCGGCCGGGGCGCGCGAGGTCGCGCGGATCGGCGCGGTGGACCCGAACGGCGACGGCCGGATCCGCCGCGCGATCTGCGCGGTCCACTCATGGCTGCGCCTCGCTGCGGGCCAGCCAGGCGATGAATCGTTCGGTGTCGGAGATCAATTCGCGCATACTGCGGCCGATGGGCACATGCGCGCCCGCGGTCACATCCCGCAGCGCGCTCACCAGCCACTTGCCGTCGCGGGCCAGATGTTTGTTCAGGTCGTCCACGTTGTAATCCACACCCATCACGGCGAGTGCCACCATGGCCCGGGTGGTGAACGCCGCTTCGAGATAGCGCTCCACCTCACGGTGATGCATGCCGGAGGCCAGCAGGTCGCGTCGCACCCGGGCCTGACTGGCCGCCTCGACGGCGGAACGACAGCAGGTGGCGACCAGCTCATCGGCGATCGCCTGCGGCAGCTGCGGGGTGCGGACCAGCGAGCGCGCGTCATCGAGGTAGCGGCGCACCGGATCGCTGGAGACCCGCACCTCCACCACCGAGCGCTCGCGCCGCTGCACCTCGAGTACGCAGGCATCCAGTTGCATCCGGCGCACCGCCTCGGCCAGCCGCTCATCGTGGGTGAACACGATGACCTGCCTGGTCCAGGCCACCGCGGCCAGTACCCGGGCGAGTCCGTCCACCTTGGCCGGGTCCATCGCCTGCACCGGATCGTCGATCATGACAAAGCGGAACGGGCTCTCCTCCACGGTGGCCCGCGGCAGGAACAGCGACAGCCCGAGCGCGTGCAGTTCGCCCTGACTCATCACCCCGAGTGCGGCGCCGTCCACCTCGTCGACGGTGACATCGAGCAGTACCCGGCGCGCGGTTCCGGCATTGCCCTGCAAGCGAATTGCCCCGAGCTCGACATTGCTCTGTTGACGCAGCGTCCGCCACACCCAGCGGGCGGTGGTCTCCAGCGGCGCCATCCGTTCGCCGCGCAGCCCCGCGGTGGCGGATTTGAGCCATTCCTGGGCGCGTTTGACCGTGCGCAATTCGCTCGCGTTCAACGCCACCGCGCGAGCGTTGTCCAGCCAGCCCGCGATCCGCGGCACCAGCGGCGCCCAGACCTCGTCCAGCCGATCGAGTTCCTTGCGGGTGCCCTGTTGCAGCAGGTCGAGCTCGTCGACCAGCCTGGCGTGCGCACCGCGCAGTCGGTCGGCCAGATTCGGGCTGTAGTCGGCGGCGGCCAGCGCCGCCCAATCCGCCCAGGCGCGGCGGACCGCGGCGGTGTCGACGGTCGGCGGGTTGCGGGGATCGAAATCCAGTTCCGGCGGTACATGATCCGGTAGCGCGCGGACGGCGCGCACCGCCTGGCGCAGTTCGGTGCGCGCGGTGGTCAGCGCGTCCACCCGGGCCGAGAGCTGGGAGATCGACGCGTCCGCACCGCGCGCCCACTCCTGATCGAGCGCACCGCGACCGCATACGGGGCAGGCGCATTCACCGCCCGCGTCGACATGTTCGCGTGCCCGTCGCAGCAGCTCGAGCACCCGCAAATCGGCCTCGGCGTCGGCGGTCGAGTCGCGGGCCACCGCCGCACCGCAGTCCTCCAGACGGGCGGCCACCTCGTCGACCTGGGCACTGGTCGGCAGGGCGAGCCGGACGATCGCGCGCAGCCCGTCGGGTCCGATCGGATCGCCGCCGGCGCCGAACATATGCCTGCTCACCGCGGTGAGGTCGGGTTGAGCCGGGCGCAGCAGCCGTGCCATCCGCGCCGCGCGGTCATCGGCCAGCGACTCCAGCGTGCCCACCAGGTCGAGGCGTTCCTGGCGCGAATCCCGTACGGCGCGTTCCAGTTCCAGCCGCCGCGCTCGAATCCGCTCCTGCGCCCTGGTCAGTTCGTCCAGGCCGAGCAGTTGGTGCAGCGCGTCGAACAGATCGCTGGGCTTGCCATCGACCAGCGCGCCGAGTTCGCTGTAGGACAGGAAGGGCCGATAGAGATCGAGAACCGCGGCCCAGCGGGTGACATCGAAAGGGGCCGAGCCGGTTTCGATGGTCGCGTCGGAGGCGCGGTATTCGGTCCACTCGGCGTCTCCCAGATCCGCCTCGGCCGCCCACTCCTTCACGATGGTCAGCTCGGGATCGTCACCCGCGGTGAGCAATTCCAGCTCGATTCGCGCCGAATCGCCCGCGTGCAGATTGCGCCAACCCTCCCGCCATGCGGCGGAGCGGCCCTCCCAACGTCGATTTCCGCCGGTCAGCGCCAGCTCGGCGGCCTCGGCGAAACTGGATTTGCCGCTGCCGTTGCGTCCCACCACCAGGGTGAGGCCGGGGCCGGGCGTCAGGTTCAGCGTCGACTCGGGGCCGATGCCGCGGAATCCGCGGACCCGGATCGCCCGCAGGAAAACCCCTGCGGCATCGAATTCGTCTGCCCCGGTGGCCGAACCGCCGCGGCCGAGGGCTCGCAGCACCGTCCGAGTGACTTCCGGGGTGACAGCGGGATCTTCGGCCAGCCGCCTGGCCACCACCTCGGGTAGGCGCGGCGCCGCCTCCGTGGCCGGGTCGGCCGCGGGATCCACGCGCATACGAAACCCCTCCAGCACCGAACCGTGGCACGCGCACCCACCTCGCGCCCGGTGTCTCTGTCGAAAGCTGAGCGAAACGCTACCCGATCGCATCGAGTTCGCCCACCGGCGGTACCGGATACCGCGGTGGTGCGAATCTGCCCGCGGGGATGGATATGGCCATCGAGACACGCTCGGCTGCGTCTCGATGTCCACCCCTCGCCAGCCCCGGCGGGCAGCTCGATGGTGTATCACCCGATTTGGGTGGCTCGGACGGAGCCGAACAGGACAGAATGCCAGATATCGAGTACATAACGCAAGATGCCGGTGACTTCGAATCTGCCGGAGGCACAGCGAATTCCGCGCAACAGCGGTGCGCGCGTGCGGCGCTGTCGGTGGGCTGGGGTAGAAATCCAGTCAACAGATACCGCGGGGGGACGCCATGACAACACGCCGACCGAGAGCCGCTCGATGACCACACGGTGGACCGAAACCCAGGTCAGCGCGCTCGCGCCGGATGCGAGCGCGCTGGCCGCCGCGCGCAAGCTCGCCGGGCGATGGCGCGACGCGGGGTACCGGGACCGCGCGGTGTGGGGGCTGTGCCAGGGCAGCGGGGCGCACCCATACCAGACCGTCGTCGATCTGAGCGGGCCCGCGTACCGGTGTTCGTGCCCGAGCCGGAAGTTCCCGTGCAAGCACGCGCTATCGCTCTTGCTGCGCTGGTCGGCCGGGGCGGTACCGGAATCCGCGACCGTCGCCGATTTCGCCGCGGGCTGGATCGCGGATCGGGCGGCGCGGGCGGATCGGCCCGCGCGCGAGAACGCGACCCGCACACCCAATCCCGCGACCGCCGAACAGCGGCGGGTACGGGTTACCGCGGGGCTGGAGGAGCTCGATATCTGGCTCGGCGACCAGGTGCGCACCGGTCTGGCCCAGACCGATCGCTCATACCGCGCCTTCGAGACGATTGCCGCCCGCATGGTCGACGCGCAGGCCCCGGCGGTGGCGGCGGCGTTGCGCCAGCTGCCGAGCACGGTCGTCACCCGGGCGGACTGGCCCGAACTCATGCTGCGTGAGTACGCCCGCCTGCACCTGCTCATCGCCGCACACCGCCGCCTCGACGAACTGCCCGCGCCCCTGGCCGCCAGCGTCCGCACCCATATCGGCTATCCGACCGCGACCGAAACGGTGCGGGCCGAACCCGCGCTGCGCGACCACTGGATGGTCCTCGGCAGCCGCACCACCGAGGAGGAACGCCTCTACACCAGGCGCACCTGGCTCTACGGCCGCCACACCCACCGCTGGGCCCTGCTCATCGATCATTGCTTCGGCTCCCCCGGTTTCGCGAACGACGTTCCCGCACTGGGCACAATGGCCGATGCGGCACTGCACTACTACCCGGCCGCCGCACCGTTGCGCGCCCTCTGGGGTGAACGACACGGCACCGACGAACCGTTCACCGGCCTGCCGCGCCCATTCATCGAGACCACCGGCGCGGACGCCGAGCCGTCACCGCCCCTCGAAACGGCGGTAGCCCGGGATGTTTCGGCAGCCGAACCGGTGGTCCCGCACAGCCCCGGAACCCCTATGACATCGGCAAGCGAGATCGCCGAGACACCGAACACCGGCTCGACGACGCCGGGTGCCGTGGCCATCGCGCTCGAGGAGCATGCTCGCGCGTTGGGGGCCGATCCGTGGTTGCGGTCGTGGCCGATGTTGTTGCGCGATGTGGTGCCGGTGCCGGGTGAGAGCGGTTGGCAGGTGGTCGATTCGGCGGGGGCGGCGCTGCCCGTCGCGGCGGCGGAGCAGCCATGGCGGCTGGTGGGGATTTCCGGTGGGCATCCGGTCACGCTGACCTGCGAATGGACCGGGGAAGGACTGATTCCGGTTTCGGTGTTCGTCGCGGGTGAGGTGGTGGACATCGGCGGCGAACGAGAGTCGGTGCGTACCGTGAGTTCCGGTGCCGCACCGGCGGACAGCGGCGCGGATCTGACCTCCGTGGCACTGCTCGGCACGGCGCGCAGGGCGCCGGATCCGGCGCGGCTGATACCGCCGGTCGCGGCCGCGGCCGGGCAGTTACGCACCGAACCGGCACTGCTACTCCTCGAATCCGCCGCGCTGCGTGACGCTTTCACTCGCGCCGGGGTGGTGGCCGGTGCCGCGAGTATGCCGGAGCCGGCACCCGAGGATCTCCGGCGGCCATTGCCGCCTGCCGCGGCGGAGCGCCTGGCGGGGATGTTGCGCGAGCGGTCGAACTTCCTCGCCGAATGGTTCGACGCGGCCGAGCCGCACGACTTTCGGGCGCCGGACGCGCTGTGCTCGCTGGTTCTCGAGCACGCGGTGAATACACGGTGGCGAACCCGGTTGCTGCGACTGGCGGGATCCCGGGGGCGGTGGCTGGCCGCCCAGCATCCGGAATGGCGAAAACTGAAGTGGCCCGAGACATCCGACACCCAGGGCGGTGATACACCGGATGCCGACGTGTGGCGGTTCGGTGGACCGCAGGCGCGCCGTGATTGGCTGGCCGATCTGCGTCGGCGCGATCCGGCCGCGGCACGCGGAATTTTGACCGCGGCGTGGCCGACGGAATCCGGCGCGGCCAAGGCGGATCTGCTGGCCACCCTCGAACAGGGCATCTCCGCGGCGGACGAAAACCTGCTGGAGGCGGCCCTGGACGACCGCCGCGCCGAGGTCCGCCGCACCGCGGCCGGTCTGCTCGCACTACTGCCCGATTCGGCCTTCGCGCGCCGCATGATCGGCCGAGCCGCGACCTGGATCCGCCCCATCCGGCTCCGCGCCGAACACGGCGAACCGCGCATGCACCTCGTCATCGAACTGCCCGACCCTCTCGATGCCGATGCCCACCGCGACGGCATCTTCGACCGCGGCGTCGAATTTCCCTACCGCTGGGCGGGCGCACCCGACGCGATGGCGGGCCGCCTCCGCCAACTGGTCGCCGCCACCCCGTTGCACCACTGGGAAACCCTGCTCAACACCGCGCACCCCGAAACATCCGGCGCGACGCCGCCGCACCCACGACCCAACGCACCCACACAACCCGGCGCCACGCCACCGCCGAGCACCGCGCACCCCGAAACATCCGGCGCGACGCCGCCGGGTGGGTCGACCGGGCATCGGTTCGGTCCGGAGCAGGTGACGCGGGTCGGCGTCGACGATCGGTTCCGGCAGCCGCTGTTCGACGGGTGGGTGGATGCGGCGCTGGCGCAGCGGGATCCGAGGTGGGCGCACGCGCTGTTCGAGGCGGGTGTGCCCTCCGATCTCGCGTTGTTGCGGCGGCGGGAACTGTTCGCGCTGCTGCCGCTGGCGGATCGGACGCGACATCTGTTGCGCCTGGACGGCTCCTGGCTTTCGGAGATCGAGGCGCTGCTGCCCGCCATGGGGCATCCGTGGCCGGAGGCGGTGGCGCAGCATCTGATTCTGCTGCTGTTCGAGCGCGCCCGCATCGCCGCGCAGCACTCCGGCGCGCACGGCGCCGGTCCGGCCGCGCACCGGTCGCTGCTGGCCGCCGCGGCCGCGTATCTACCCGTCACGGCCGCGCCTTCGGCCACCGCGATGGCGCGCCGTTGCGACGACCCCTCCTGGGAGCGCGCCTTCGACCAGCTCGCCCATGACCTCAACCACCGCTCGATGATGCTCGAGGAGTTGCAGTGACAACCATCGACCCCGCACCGGATCTGCTGCGCCCACACGCCGAACAGGCCTATGCCGACGAATTGCGCGCACTGGCCGCGGTCGACGACCGGCCACGACCGCCGTCGTGGCGGCTGTCCCCGTGGGCGGTGGTCACCTACCTACTCGGCGGCACCCTGGACGACGGCAGCGTGATCACCCCGAAGTATGTCGGGCCCCGCCGACTCGTCGAGGTCGCCGTCGCGACCCTGGCCACCGACCGGGCGCTGCTGCTGCTCGGCGTCCCCGGCACCGCCAAAACCTGGGTGTCGGAGCATCTTTCGGCCGCCATCAGCGGCGCCTCGACACTGCTGGTCCAGGGCACCTCGGGCACCACCGAAGAGTCGATCCGCTACGGCTGGAACTACGCCCGCCTGCTGGCCGAGGGACCGAGCGACGGCGCGCTGGTGCCTTCGCCGGTGCTGACCGCGATGCGTACGGGCAGCATCGCCCGCATCGAGGAACTCACCCGCATCCCCTCGGATGTCCAGGACGCGCTCATCACGGTGCTGTCGGAAAAGACCCTGCCGATCCCGGAACTCGGCACCGAGGTGCAGGCCGCCAAGGGTTTCAATGTGGTCGCCACCGCCAACGATCGCGACCGTGGCGTCAACGAGCTCTCCTCCGCCCTGCGCCGCCGGTTCAACACCGTGGTGTTGCCGCTGCCCGCCAGCGAGGACGACGAGGTCGCGATCGTCGTGCGCCGCGTCGAACAGCTCGGCGCCGCACTCGAATTGCCCGCCGTGCCCGCCGCGGCCGAGGAGGTGCGCCGGGTGGTTCGGGTGTTCCGCGAACTGCGTTCCGGCATCACCGCCGACGGCCGCACCAAACTCAAATCCCCCTCGGGCACCCTCTCCACCGCCGAGGCCATCTCGGTGATCACCAACGGCATGGCGCTGTCCGCTCATTTCGGCGACGGCACGCTGCGGCCCACCGATATCGCGGGCGCCGTACTCGGTTCCGTCATCAAGGATCCGGTCGCCGACGCCGTCGTGTGGACCGAATATCTCGAGGCCGTGGTGCGCGAACGGCCCGACTGGTCCGATTTCTACCGCGCCTGCCGCGAGGTCATCGGATGAGAGTCGATGCGCCGGTGCGCGAGATCGGGACAGCGCCGACACCGAACCGACACCGCGGCGGCACCGTGCGTGGCGCAGCCGAGCATCAGCGCGACACCGTCGTGAACACGCGACTCGTCCGTCGACGGCTCGGGAGCGGGTGAGCGACGTGGAGGCAGATCCCGAAACCGGCGCGGCGGCATCCGACACCGCGGTGACCCGGGTGTTCGGCATTCGCCACCATGGGCCGGGCTCGGCGCGCTCGCTGCGGGTGGCGCTGGAGTCCTTCCGGCCCGACACCATCCTGATCGAGGGCCCCGCGGACGCCGATCCGCTGGTGCGCTTCGTCGACGCCCCGGATATGGAGCCGCCGGTCGCACTGCTCGCCTACGTCCCCGATGCTCCGGCCCGCGCCGCCTTCTGGCCCTACGCCGCGTTCTCACCTGAGTGGCAGGCGCTGCGCTATGGCCTCGAACACGAGGTGCCTGTACGCTTCTGCGACCTGCCCGCCACCGCCGTGCTCGCCGCGACCGACGAACACGGCGAAGGCACCGACCCGCTGGCCGAACTGGCGAGCGCCGCGGGTTACGACGATGCCGAACGCTGGTGGGACGCCCTCATCGAATCCTCCGCCGACGCCGCCGCCTTCGACGCCATCACCGAAGCCATGGCCGCGCTGCGGGAATCCGCCCGGCCGGTCGACTCGCCCCGCGATGCCGAAGTATCGGAACCCGCCGCACCGGTGTCGTCCGTCGTCGACGCTCACACGCTGCGGCGTGAGGCCTACATGCGCCAAACCATGCGAAAGGCGTTGAAGGACGGTTCGAAACGCCTGGCGGTGGTGTGCGGCGCTTGGCACGCACCGGCTTTGGCGGGCAAGCTCGGGCCCGCGGCGCCGGATACCCGGTTGCTCAAGGGCATGCCGAAGGTGAAGGCGACCGTGACCTGGGTTCCGTGGACGCATTCGCGCTTGTCGGCGGCATCCGGGTACGGCGCGGGCATCACCTCGCCCGGGTGGTATCACCACCTGTTCACCGAGACCGAGCAGCCGATCGCGCGCTGGCTGACGAAGGTCGCGGGGGTCCTTCGGGCGCACGATCTTCCGGTCTCCAGCGCGCACGTCATCGAAGCCGTGCGCCTCGCCGAGACACTGGCGGTACTGCGTGAGCGCCCGCTGGCGGGGTTGTCCGAGGTGACCGAGGCGGTGCGCGCGGTGCTGTGCGGGGGCGACGAGACGATGGTCAGGGTCGTGGCCGCCGAACTGGTGGTCGGTGAGGCGCTGGGCGCGGCGCCGGAGGGCGCGCCGACGGTGCCGCTCGCGGCCGATCTGCGGGCCCGGATCCGCACGCTGCGGCTCAAACAGGAGCCGCAGGTGAAATCGCTCGATCTGGATCTGCGCAAGGATCGCGAACTGGAACGCTCCCGGCTGCTACATCGACTGCGACTGCTCGGCATCGAGTGGGGCACACCCACCACCGGCGAGGTACGCAGCACCGGCACCTTCCGGGAGAGCTGGAATCTGCGCTGGCGCCCCGAGTTCGCGGTCGCCATTATCGAGGCCTCACGCTGGGGTACCACGCTGCGCACCGCGGCCGAGGCCAAGATCCTCGATACCGCGGGCCGCCCCGAAATAGGTCTCGCCGACCTGACGGGCACACTGGAGCTGGCGCTGCTGGCCGATCTCGGCGGCGCCACCGAAGGGCTCATCGCCCGGCTGGAATCGGTTGCGGCACTGGATCACGACGTCACCCACCTGCTGGCCGCGCTGCCCGGACTGACCAGGACACTGCGCTACGGCGATGTGCGCGGCACCGATACCAAGGCGCTCGGGCACGTCGCCGACGGCCTGCTGGTCCGAATCTGCGCCGGCCTGCCCGGCGCCGTCACCGGGCTCGACTCCGGTGCGGCCGAACAGCTGCGCGCCCTGCTCGACGCGGCGCATACCGCCATCTCCACCCGTGACGACGCTTGGACCACCACCGAATGGCTCGGCGCGCTACGCCGCCTGGCCGATCGCACCGACGTGCACGGCGCACTCGTCGGCCGCGCGGTTCGACTGCTCGGCGATGCCGGTATTCTCGACGAATCCGACTCCGCCCGAAGACTTTCCGCCGCGCTCTCGATCGGTAACACCCCGGCGGTCAAGGCCGCATGGATCGATGGGTTCCTCGGCGGCCGCGGCCTGCTGCTGGTGCACGATCGAGAGTTGTTGCGTCTCATCGACGAGTGGCTGGAGAGCCTGGCCGAGGACCAGTTCGTCGACACTCTCCCGCTGCTGCGCCGCACCTTCGGCGGCTTCGAATCCGGTGAACGCCGCGCCATCGGCCGAGCCGTCCGGGACGCCGGATCCCCGGCCGTATCGGCGACCGCGCGCACCGTCGACACCGCCCGCGGCACCCTCGCCATGCGCACGGTCGCCGACCTACTAGGAGTCCGGATATGAACTCCCGTATACACATCGCCATCCGTGGTGGCTCATCGCCGACGACCCGCTGCGCGCCCCCGCGCCGCCGCGGCGAGGTGGCATCGTGAACCCCGACGACACCCGGTCCAGGCGCTGGCGTCTGGTGCTCGGCACCGCGGCCGAACCGGAACTCGGCGGGCTCGGCTCGGCCGATGACACGGCCATGGACAGCGCGCTCGGCGGCCTGTATGACGCGGGTGACGAGCAGAGCACCGGCAAGCGATCGGCGGGCCTCGGCGGGTCCGCGCCACGGGTGGCACGCTGGCTCGGCGATATCCGCACCTATTTCCCGTCCACCGTGGTCGAGGTGATGCAGCGGGATGCGGTCGACCGGTTGAATCTGACCCAGCTGCTGCTGGAACCGGAGCTGCTCGAGGCCGTGGAGCCCGATGTGCACCTGGTCGGAACCCTACTGAGCCTCAATAAGGTGATGCCCGAGACCACCAAGGCCACGGCCCGCACCGTGGTCGAACGGGTGGTCCGCGATATCGAGCGACGGATCGCCGCGCACACCAGGGCCGCGGTCTCCGGCGCGCTCAATCGCGCCGCCCGCATCGCCCGGCCCCGGCCCCGGGATATCGACTGGGACCGCACCATTCGCAAGAATCTCGCGCACTATCTGCCCGAACACCGCACGGTGGTACCCGAGCGGCTGGTCGGCTACGGGCGCAAGGCGCAGGCTGTGCGCCGGGAGGTGGTGCTCGCCATCGACCAGTCCGGATCGATGGCGGCCAGCGTGGTGTACGCCTCGGTCTTCGGGGCGGTACTGGCGTCCATGCGCACCCTGAAGACCTCGCTGATCGTCTTCGATACCGAGGTCGTCGATCTCACCGAGCGGCTCGCCGACCCCGTCGAGGTGCTCTTCGGCACCCAACTCGGCGGCGGCACCGATATCAACCGCGCTCTCGCCTACGGCCAGTCGCTGATCACCCGACCCGCCGACACCCTCTTCGTGCTGATCTCCGATCTCTACGAGGGCGGGATCGAACAGGAGATGCTGCGCCGTGTCAACGCGATGAAGGAGGCGGGCGTCCAGGTGGTGGTGCTGCTCGCACTCTCCGATGACGGCGCCCCCGCCTACGACCACGAGAACGCGGCCGCCCTTGCGGCACTGGATATCCCGGCTTTCGCCTGTACCCCCGACAAATTCCCGGATCTGCTGGCCACCGCCCTGGATCGCGGCGACATCCGATCCTGGGTGGACCGCAATGCCGGATGAGCCGCGTTCGATAGGCTGCGAAAGGGACAGCTCGCTGGGATGGGGGCACGGATGTTGCGCCGTGGTGATGTATTCGCCGGGTATGTGATCGAGCGGGAGCTGGGGCGCGGCGGTATGGGCTCGGTCTACGCGGCGCGCCACCCCCGCTTACCGAAGCTGACGGCGCTGAAGCTGCTGCATCGGGAGATGTTCGGCGACAGTGAGACCCGGACCCGCTTCGGGCGCGAGGCCGACCTGGTGGCGCAGCTGGATCACCCCAATATCATCACCGTCTTCGACCGCGGGATCGAGGACGAGCAGCTGTGGATTTCCATGCAGTATGTCGACGGCGTCGACACCGCCTCCATTCCGGTGCCCGCCATGTCGCCGATACGCGCGGTGCAGATCATCGTCCAGACGGCGGGCGCGCTCGATTACGCGCACCGGACCGGGGTACTGCACCGGGACGTGAAGCCCGCCAATATCCTGCTGTCCCGTTCGGCGGGCGTCGGCGCGGGCTTCGAGGAACGAGTGTTGTTGACCGACTTCGGGATTGCGAAGCTACTCGACGACACCGGTCAGCTCACCCGTACCGGAATGCTGACGGCGACGCTGGCCTATGCCTCGCCGGAACAGCTCACCGCGACCACGCTCGACCACCGATCCGATCAGTATTCGCTGGCCTGCACCCTGTTTCGACTGCTCACCGGCGTCGGACCGTACGACTCCGCGAATGTGGCGGCGGTCATGCTCGGCCACATTCAATCCCCGCCGCCGTCGCCGCGCGCGGTACGCCCCGATCTGCCCGCCGCACTGGACGCGGTACTCGCCAAGGCGATGGCCAAGGACCCGGCGGACCGCTACGGCTCTTGTACCGAGTTCGCCGACGCGGCGCTGCGCGCGCTGCGCGACCACCCACCGACGCCGTCCCCTGCCACCCCGGATCTCCCGTCGCACACCCGGCGACCCGTACCCCCGGCGACCCAGCGCGCACGGCACGGCAGGTTGTCCCAGGAGGAGATCGTGCACGGCTGCCTGTTCGGCGGCGCGGTCGGGGACGCACTCGGCGCCCCGGTGGAGAACATGCTGCTGCACCACATCCGGCAGCGCTACGGACCGCTCGGGGTGACCGGCGACCCGGATTCCTTCGACGGCGCCATCTCCGAGGAGACGCAGCTCACGCTGTTCACCGTGGAGGCGCTGATCAAGGGTTCGGTACGGGCCCGGGCCCGCGGTATCGGCGGCGCTACACTGGGTTTGATGCAGATGGGCTTCCTGGTCTGGTTGCGCGGCCAGGGCGTCGCCATCCCCGAGCAGCCGGTCCGGCTGCACAGCGGACTGGCCGCGCATCCGGAGCTCATGGGTCATCGCGGCACAACCCACGCCGTGACCACCGCATTGCAGAAGGTGGCGGCACAACTACAGCCGAGCCGCCCGCTCGGCACCCGCGCGGACCCGATCAACGACTCCAAGGGCTGCGGCGCGGTGGCGCGGGCGGCGCCGTGCGGATTCGGGTACACCCTGGATCGGGCGGGTTCCTCACTCGCCTACGTCTTCGAATTGGGCTGCGACGCTGCCGCGCTCACCCACGGACATCCCAGCGGCTGGCTGCCCGCCGGGGCGCTCGCCGCCATCGTCTACGGGTTGTGTCGTGGCATCGATCTCGCCACCGCCATCGATCAGGCCGCCGCCGAACTCGCCGGATACGACCGGCACGAGGAGACCTCGGAGGCGCTCGCCACCGCCATGCGCTTGGCGCGGGAGGCGGGTGGACGGCTTCCGGGTCCCGATGATCTGGAGCCGCTCGGCCGCGGCTGGATCGGCCCGGAGGCCTTGGCGATCGGCGTCTACGCGGCGCTCACCGCGGCGGCCGCGGGTGGCACACCGGAACAGATCGTGCGCAACGGAATCCTGCTCGCGGTCAACCATTCCGGCGACAGCGACTCGACCGGGGCCATCTGCGGCAGCATCCTCGGCGCGCGATACGGCGGCGGCGCCATCCCCGCCCCGTGGCGTGCCGCTCTCGACGCCGCGACGGTCATCGAACGCCTCGCGACCGACTACTGCATCGAGTTCGGCCCGAATCCGCCACGCGGCAACCATGGTGAACCGACCACGGAATGGCACGCCCGCTATTTCGGCTGAGCTCGGTCAGCGTGCGGGGACCGGCCCCATCCGGCCCCATGCGGTCGCTGTCGCGGGCACCACCACCGGATGCAGCAGCGCCGCCCAGGCCAGTAGTGCGACGGCGACGATGGCGTCGAGCCAGTAGTGGTTGCCGGTGCCGACGACCACGAGCACGGTGAGTACCGGATGCGCCAGCAGCAGCCAGCGCCAGGCGCTTCGCGTCGCCGCGACGCCAGCGAAGGCGAGCAGCAATGCCCAGCCCACATGCAGCGAGGGCATCGCGGCGAACTGATTGGACAGACCACCCGATTCGACCGGACCGTAGACGGATTGGCCATGTACGGCGGCGAGGTCGACGAAGCCGTACTCCGGCAGCATACGCGGCGGCGCCAAGGGCATCAGCACGTGCACCACGAGGGCGGTTCCGGTGAGGGCAACCATCAGGTTGCGAGTCCACCGGTAGTGCTCGGGGCGGAATACCCACAGCCACAGCAGGACGCCGACCGCCACCGTGAAATGCGCCGTGGCGTAATAGAAGTTCGCCGGGACGGCCAGCCAGTCCTGTCCGACGAAGAGCGATTGCAGCGTGGTTTCCTCCGGCAGACCGAGGTGGTCCTCGACCCCGAGGATGGTGTGCGCATTGCCGAACGCACGCACCGTATCGTCCGCGGTGAACATCCGGCCCACGCGATACGCCAGGTACAGCACGGTGATCAGGGCCAACTGCCCCGCCGCTTCACCACCGCGGCCGTGTACGGCCGCCCGTATCCGTTCGACGACGCCACCGGGCGCCGACGCGAAACCGATGCCAGGACCGCCGAGTCCCACCGCCACCATTGCCGCGGCCTCCCTCTCCGTTGAACCCGACCGCCACCCCGGAATAACCGGAGCGTAAACCTCCGTTTACCGTAACAGCACTGAACAGACGGAATCAGCACTGTGTGACCGGAGCGACACCGCCGGGCCGAGGATGCCCGACGGTGTCGTGATGTGCGCGAAAACTGCTGTGGTTCAACGCGATATGACATGCCCCGAACGCGGAAAGCCCCCTGTCCGTGCCGAAGAGGTGTTCGGCGTGAACAGGGGGCGTCCGATCCGGCTGCCGCCTACAGGTCCGCGATGGCCGCCAGGGGTGGGGTGCGGGCGGCGCGGATACCCGGCCAGAGTGCGGCGAGCACACCCACCACCGCCGAGGCGATCAGCACCAGCACCAGCTGGCTCCACGGGATGGAGATCTGGTCGATGCCGAAATCTCGGAGGGTGCGCAGGAATCCGATACCGAGACCGATACCGAGCAAGACGCCGACAATGGCACCGAAGACCGCGATCAACATCGATTCCAGGTAGATGGTGCGCCGCACCTGGGCACGCATGGTGCCGACCGCGCGCAGCATACCGATCTCCCTGCGCCGCTCGACCACCGAGAGCGCGAGGGTATTGATGATCCCGAGGATCGCGATCACCACCGCCAGCGCGAGCAGGCCGTACAGGATGGCCAGCATGGTGTTGATCTGCCTGCCCTGCGCGCCCTTGAACTGCTCGCGGTCCTGCACCTGCACCACGGCGAACTGATCGGTGGAGTTCTCCAGATTCGTCCGCATGGCCGCGAGATCCGCACCCGGCTTCGCCTTGACCAGCACGTAGAAGTTGTTCTGGAAGGCAACGGGGGTCACCTCCTGGAACACCTCGGGTGACAGCACCATCTTGCCCAGCAGCGGCGTCTTCTTGAAGATGCCCGCGACGGTCACCGGCACCTTCTGGTTCTTGTCCAGTGTGGTCAGTTCGAGCCGCTGACCGACCTGCCAGTTGTGCTCCGCCGCTTCGTCATTCTCGACGAGGATGTCGTGCGCACCGAGGGTGCCGGTGCCACGCAGGATCTCGTAATTCAGCACGCCGTCCATCGGCTCATCCGAGGAGACGCCCGCCACCTGGTCGTCCCCGATCTTGACGGCGGCGCCACGGAATCCCACCACCTGCTCGACATCCGGAACCGACTGCCGGACCGCATCGGGTATACCGAGCGGGAGTCCGATCAACTGCGACTGCTGCGGACCGGACAGCACGTAGTCGGCGGCGACGCCCTTGTCGACCAGTACGCCGACACTGGCCTTGGCCGAGGCGCCGAGCATGCCGATCGCCGAGACCAGCATCAGTCCCAGGGTCAGCGCGAAAGCCGTTGCGGCGGTGCGGCGCGGATTGCGGACCGCGTTGTTACGGGCCATCCGGCCGATCGGCCCGAAGGGGCGGATCAGCACCCCGAGCGCACCGACCACCGGCCGCGACAATGCGGGCGAGGCCAGCAGCACCGCCAGGATCAGCGCGAGCGCACCGGCACCCACCGTCGAGGCGGCCCGGCCTCCGGTGGATTGGGCGCCGAGCACCACCAGCACCAGGCCGAGCACCGCGAGCACGACACCGATCACCGTGCGCACGTGCAACGACTCGCCCGTGGAGGCGAACTCCTCGCGCATGGCCTCGACCGGCGGGATCTTCGCCGCCCGCCGCGCCGGTGCGTAGGCGCTGACCACCGTCACCAGCAGGCCGACCAGCAGGCCCACGACGATGGTGCGCGGCAGTACCGTCATCGAGCCGGTCGGCAATCCGAGATCGAAGGCGTTCAGCACGGCGGAGAGCCCGAAGGCCAAACCCACACCCGCCGCCAAACCGATGACGCTGCCGATCAATCCGATGACCAGCGCCTCGGCCACCACCGAATTGCCGACCTGTCGCCTGCTCGCGCCGACGGCCCGCAGCAGCGCCAGTTCTCGCAGCCGCTGCGCCACGATCATCGAGAAGGTGTTGTAGATGATGAAGGTGCCGACGATCAGCGCGATGGCGCCGAAGGCGAGCAGGAAGTAGTTGATGAAGTTCAACGCCTGGGAGACCTGGGATTTCAGATCCGCCCGCACCTGCTCACCGTTCTGCACCTTGAATCCGGGCAGTTCCGTGGCGATTCGATCGCGCAGCTCGTCGGCGGGAACGCCCGGCGCGGCCGCGATGTCCACATAGGCCACGTGGTAGCCGTCGGTGAAGAGCTGACGCGCCTGGGTGTCATCGAAGAGCAGGCCGACGAAGCCGCCGGTATCCGAGGCGACGGTGAAGATGCCCGATATGGTGACGTCGATGGTCGGGTTCTGCTGGGTGCTGCGGGAGGGAATCAGGACCTTGGTCCGATCACCCACCTTCAGCCCCGCCCGCTCGGCGCCGCCGCTATTGATTGCGACCTCGCCTGCCTTACCGGGCGGCGCGCCCTCGATGATCCGCTCCGGTTCGGCCACCGCGCGATCCGGCGGTACGTAGGACTGGCCCCAGCTCGGGGCGCCGCCGGTCTGCACCGGCTTGCCTTCCCGGTCGAGCAGCACCAGCGGCCCGTCCACGCTGGGGGCGATGGCGCGTACGCCCTCGGTCTGCCCGACCTTGTCGACCACCGCGAGCGGGACGCCGAAGGATTGCAACTCCTTCGGGCTCACCCGGACGTCGACGCCCCTGGCCTGATTGGCGAAGATCCCATCGAAGGTGCGCTGCAGGGTGTCGGTGAAGACGAAGGAGCCCGAGATGAAGGCGGTGCCGAGCACCACCGAGAGCACGGTGAGGGCGAGCCGGACCTTGTGTGCGGCCAGGTTGCGCAGGGCGACCTTGCGCATCGGACTGCCGGACAGCCCACCGGTCACCCGGCCGCCGCCCCGCGTCGAATCGTTATTCGATACCGCGTTCACGCCTGCTCCAGCGACTTCATCCGGTCGAGTACCGACTCCGCCGTGGGATCGCGAAGTTCGGACACGATGCGGCCGTCGGCGAGGAAGACCACGCGGTCGGCGAAGGAGGCGGCATGCGGTTCGTGGGTCACGATCACGACCGTCTGCCCGAATTCGTCCACCGCGGCCCGCAGGATCGACAGCACCTCCTCGGAGGCGCGGGAATCCAGGTTGCCGGTCGGCTCGTCACCGAAGATGATCTCCGGCTTGCCCGCCAGCGCACGCGCGCACGCCACGCGCTGCTGCTGACCGCCGGATAGCTCACTCGGCCGGTGGCCGAGCCGATCGGTGAGGCCGAGTCGCTTCAGCACGGTCTCGAGCCATTCCTGGTCGGCCTTGCGGCCCGCGATATCCAGCGGCAGCGTGATGTTCTCCAGCGCCGTCAATGTCGGCACCAGGTTGAATGCCTGGAAGACGAAGCCGATGCGGTCGCGACGCAGCCGCGTCATCTGCTTATCCGACAGATTCGTCAGATCGGTGCCGCCGATCCTGACCGTGCCGGAGGTGGCGCTGTCCAGCCCGGCCAGGCAGTGCATCAGGGTCGATTTGCCGGATCCCGACGGACCCATGATGGCGGTGAACTCCCCCTTCGCGAACTCGGCCGTGACCGCGTCCAGGGCCTTGACCTGCGTATCCCCCGACCCGTAAATCTTGCTTACCTCAATGGCACGGGCCGCGACGTCGGTCGCAACCGCCGAATCGACGGTATCGGTACCCACAGCGTGCGAAGTCATGCCCTCCAGTCTGTCTGCGAACCCGCCCCCGCGCCATCAGGGATTGCCCCGATTCCCCGAGGATGATGCCCCGACCCGATCACTACGACCGGGGAACACCCCGACCGGCGACGGACGCGACGGGCACGAGCGGGGCCTCGCGAAGCGACAATCCGGTACGTTGTGTTTCGGATCAAGGGAATCCGGAATTGCAGGTAGAGACGAGTGAGCATTCGAAGCATTCCGCTGCGCACCCTGTCCGGCGAGCAGGCCACCCTGGCCGAGCTGGTCGGCGACAAGGTGGTGCTGCTGGTCAATGTGGCCTCGAAGTGCGGTCTGACGCCCCAGTACTCGGGGCTGGTCGAGTTGCAGCAGACCTACGGGCCGAAGGGCTTCAGCGTGGTCGGCGTGCCGTGTAACCAGTTCATGGGTCAGGAACCCGGCACCGCCGAGGAGATCCAGCAGTTCTGCTCGATGACCTACGGCGTCGACTTCCCGTTGTTGGAGAAGACCGACGTCAACGGGGACGACCGGCACCCGCTCTACCAGGAGCTGGCCCAGATCCCGGATGCCGAGGGCACCGCGGGCGATATCCAGTGGAATTTCGAGAAGTTCCTCATCGACCGGTCGGGCGCGGTCGCCGGGCGGTTCCGCCCGCGCACCACCCCCGAGGCCGCCGAACTGCGCGCCGCCCTCGAAAACCTGCTCTGAACAACGCCTTTCGGCACCAGCTGGCTTCCGGCACCGACCGGGTGGCCACGCCGCCCGGTCAGTTCAGCGGGGCGGTGTTCCACCAGTCGGTGAATTCGGCGCGGGTAGCGATGAAGCCGACGCTGTACATCAGGAAGGCGCCACGCGTCCTATCCCCGGTGAACTGGGTGATCATGCGCGGACGCAGGGTCGCCGGATTGTCGTCGAGCAGGTAGTTCGTATACGCCCGGCCGCCGTGGTTCGCGGTGGAGCGGGTGTGCGCGGGCAGGGCGGCGAGCACGGCCTCGGCATCGGCCGCGGAGCCGTAACCGTAGATCTCGTAATTCGCCTTGTCCTGGCCGCCGAAGCAGTACCAGAACGCGGTGAAATTACCGAAATCCGGAGAACCCGCGTCCATGGCCGAGGATGAACCCGCGTCGTGCGCGAAACAGGTCTTGTCGTGATAGCCGGACCCGCTGTGCACCACGTTGCTCGCATCGGTCTGCGGCACCATGGCGGGGAATTCCTTACTGATCAACGCGGCATTGGCGCCCAGTGCGGACTTGTCATCCTTGGGCTTCGACTTCGTGGACGCCGGAGCCGACGGCGCGACGGCACGGGTGGAGACCTCGGTGGTCGTCGTATCCGGCGAGCTGGACGCGGACCCCTTGTCACCACGGGCGAAGGACACCGCCATGGCGATGATCAGCGCGATGAATCCGAGCAGCAACAGCAAACCGATCCAGCCGCCCGGCGTGGCTTGGAAACGGGAGCGTCGCGGCGCACCCAGATACTCGCGGGCCCGCGACAGTTCGGGTTCGGCATCGCGGCCGATCGGGGCATTCGGCGAACCGGGCGATATCGGATCACCGGGATACTGGAACGGCTGTGGCCCGGGGGCATGCGATCCGACGCCGGGGAACGGCGGCGGCACCGCACCGTGGAACTGCTGCGGACTCGCCGGATACCCGCCGAACGGCGCGTGGCCCGCACCATCCTGTGGGAATACGACCGGATTCGTCGGCGCGGCAGGCGCGAAACCGTTGCCCGCCAAGGGAATCGACGATCCACTCGGCTCCGCCAGCGCGCGCCACGCCGCCGCCGCGAATTCCGCGCACGAGTCGAACCGGTCCTGCGGACGCTTCGCCAGCGCCCGCATCAGCACCGCGTCCAACGCGACCGGCAGTCCGGGGCGCACGGCGCTGATCCGGGGCGGCGGCTGCTGCATATGTCCCTGGATCACCGCGACCGGATTGGTCGCGTCGAAGGGCACGGTGCCGGTCAACAGCCGAAACAGGCTACATGCCAGGGAGTATTGATCGGAGCGGTGATCCAGCACGGCACCGGACAGCTGCTCAGGTGACGCGAAAGCCAGTGTTGCGGTGAAGGTTCCGGTCTGCGTGAGCTTGCCGGTATCGTCGCGGAGCCGGGCGATACCGAAATCGGTGAGAAAGACCCGCTCCCCCGCACCGGCCGCGGACCGTTCCAGCAAGATGTTGGCGGGCTTCACATCTCGATGCAGCACGCCCTTGCGGTGCGCGAAATCCAGCGCCTTCGCCGTCTCGGCCACGATCTGCACCGCCCGCTGCGGTGGCAGCGTCCACGCGTCCAGCGAGGCCGCGTCGACACCGTCGATGTATTGCATCGCGATCCACAGCTGATCGCCCTCGATGCCGCGATCGAAGACCGTGACGATATTCGGGTGGTCGAGCTGAGCGACCAGATCGGCCTCTCGCTCGAATCTGGCCCGAATCTCGGTGTCGTCGAACAGCTCCCGGTTCAGCAGCTTGAGCGCCGTCCAGCGCGGCAGCCGCGGATGCCGCGCCAGGTACACCGATCCCATACCGCCGCGCCCCAATCGGCGCTCCACGGTGTACCCGGCGAAAACCCCTCCGCTTTCCAGCATTTGTCAGTTCAGCGGAGCCGAGCGCCACCAGCGCAGCACCTCATCGATACTGCCGACGATGCCGTCGGTGTACATGAGGAACTGGCCGCGGTTCTTGTCTCCGGTGAAGACCGTCACCATCTTCGGTCCACTGTTGTCGAATTTGTAGTTGGTGTACGACTTTCCGCCATTGCTGTCGGTCGACTTGACGGCATCCGTGGGCAGGTTGTTCAAGGCCGCCTGGACGTCCGCGGAGGACTTGTAGACATAGATCGTGAAGAACGGATCGTCATTGTTGCCGCCGCCGAAGCAGTCCCACTGGTAGGCCCAGTTACCGAAATCCGGGGTTCCGGTGGTCGGCGTCGACGGAGAACTGCTGCTGAAAGCTCCACAGGTGGCGCCGTTGTAGCCGGTATCGCCCGACTTGGAGGCGGGCACCATGCGCGGGAATTCCTTGCTGATCGAATCCGCGTCCGCCGTGACCGTCCCCGTGCTTGCCGCCGAGGTGGTGGTGTACGAACCCGAGGTGGGCCGGGCACTCGAGGCGGTCGTGGTGGTCGGCGTATCCGAACTGTCGCTGCCCGCGACGACTCCGATGACACCGAGCACCACCACGATCAACACCACCGCGCCGATGGCCAAGCCGATGATGAGCCCGGTATTGGACTTCCGCGGCGGCTGCGAGTTCGAGTACTGCGGGCCACCGCCCATCGGCGGACCTGGCGGCTGCGCGAAGGCGTAGGCGCCCTGATTGTGGTACGGCGCGGTGGGATTCGCGTGCGGCGGGGTCTGCCCGGTCGGCTGCTGCACCATCGTGTTGGGCACGGAGGCGTTGGGCATGGAGGTGTTCGCCATGGTCGGACCGGTCAGCGGATGGGCGCCGCTACTGGTCGGGGCCGGACCGTTCGTCACCGGGTAGGGCGTGCCCGTCACCGGATTCTGCGGTCCGGTGACCGGGCGCGGACCACCCGTGACCGGAATGGGCGGCCCGGTGGCCGGCCGCGGTCCGCCGGTGATCGGCATGGCGGGGATGCTGAGGTTGGACAGCGCCTGCTGGGCCGCGGCCGCGAACTCCGAGCACGAGGCGAAACGGTCCTCCGGACGCTTGGCCATCGCCTTGGCCAGCACGCCGTCCAAGGCGTAGGGCAGGCCGGGGCGCACACTGCTCAACGCGGGCGGCGCGGATTGCAAATGACCCTGGATGACCTGCGCCGGATTGGTCGCCGCGAACGGACCGCTGCCGGTGAAGAGCCAGAACATGGCGCAGGCCAGGGAGTACTGGTCCGAACGGTGATCGAGGGCGGCGCCGGTGAGCTGCTCTGGCGACGCGTAGGCCAATGTGGCGGTGAAGGTTCCGGTCTGCGTCAGGTGGCCGGTGTCGTCACGCAGGCGCGCGATACCGAAATCGGTCAGGTAGACGCGTTCGCCGCGGCCGCCGCCGGAGCGGGCCAGCAGGATGTTCGCGGGCTTCACATCCCGGTGCAGCACCCCCATGCCGTGTGCGTAATCGAGCGCGTCGGCGGTCTCCTTGATGATCTGGACCGCCCGCTCGGGGGGCAGCGTCTTGGGATCGACCGACGCGGCATCGATGCCATCGATGTACTGCATCGAGATCCACAGTTGCTCGTCGTCGAGACCGCGGTCGTAGACCGTGACGATATTGGGGTGGTCTAGCCGGGCGACCAAATCCGCCTCCCGTTCGAACCGCGCCCGCACCTCCTTGTCGAAGAACATCTCCCGGTTCAACAGCTTGAGCGCTGTCATCCGCGGAAGTCGCGGATGCTTCGCCAGGTAGACCGAACCCATGCCACCACGACCCAATTGCCGGTCGATGACATAGCCGGCGAAAACGTCACCGTTGGCCAGCATTGTCTGCTCCACTTCCCGCCGTCATCGGGACCCACCGATGAACAGGCGTACAGCATAAGAACGCGCGCTCGAGCAATACCCGACCACGGAAAACATCGAAACCTTAGCAGCAGTCGCGTACCCCGCGGTTGCCCGATAAGTAGGGGGTATTCGAGGCGACATCAATAGGCGAAAGCTATGGCGGCGGACGAGGTTCGGGCGGCGGCGACCCATTCCGGGAGGCCGCACCCGGCGGAGGTGCCCGGCGCACCCTGGCATCAGGTAGCGCGATGGTGATCGGACGCCCGGCACGCCGTTTCCCCGATGACTCCGACGCCGCGGGGCGCGGGGATTCGGGGGCGTTGTCCGCGCGCGAGGGCACGGCCTCGGACGGCGCGGGATGCGGGACCGCGGCAGCACCGGGTCCCGGGTGCGGTGGATATCCCGAGTGCGGACGCGCCGCATCCTGCGGACGCGGCGACCGCGGGGTCGCATGGTGCGTCCCGTGCTGCGGCGGTGCGGCCGGAGGTGGTGGAGCGGCGTCGCGGGGCGGCGTCGCGGGGCCCGGCGGCACGGTGCCGTGCAGCGGGGCGCTGGGCCGGACCGGGGCGCTGGCCGGTTCGGCATACCCAGGCGGCCACGTCCCGGTCGGTGATGGGCCCGAGGTGGGCGGGGGCGCCGCGGTCGGCGGCGGAACCGGCCGACGCGGAACCGGAGTGCGGGGATGATTCGCCGGACCGGGCGGGACCGGCGACCCCGCCTGGCCCGGATGTCCGGACCGCGGGTGCGCCGGATGCGGGTATCCGGTCCCCGGATTCGTGGCCCGCGTGTGCGGATCGTGGGGGTGCGCGGTCGGCGGGCGGGGATGCGGGGGCACGGGTGCGGTCGCCGGATGCGGTTGCCCCGCGATCGCCAACGCCCGGCGCGCGGCGATCGCGAAGTCGGTGCAGCTGGCGAACCGGTCTTCGGCCCGCTTGGCCATGGCACGCGCCAGTACCCCGTCGAGCGCGGGCGGGATACCCGCGCGCAGTGGCCGCAACGAGGGCACCGGACCGTACATGTGACCGTTCATCACGGCGGCGGGGTTGGCCCCGGTGAACGGCGCGGCACCGGCCAGCATCCAGAACAGCGTGCAGGCCAGCGAATACTGGTCGGCCCGGTGATCCAGCGGCAACCCGCTCAACTGTTCCGGCGCGGCGTAGGCGAGGGTGGCGGTGATGGTGCCCGCCGAGCTCAGCGTGGTGTCGCTATTGCGCATACCCGCGATGCCGAAATCGGTGAGCAGCACCCGTTCCGGCTGCCCGATCGGCGCCTTGGCCAACAAGATGTTGGCGGGTTTCACATCCCGGTGCAGCACTCCGTTGGCGTGCGCGAAATCGAGTGCCGCCGCAATCTCACCGATGATCTGCACCGCCCGCCACGGGGCAAGCACGTTCACATCCGCGCTGGCGGCATCCGAGCCGGGGACGAACTGCATGGAGATCCACAGTTGCTCGTCCTCCGCCCCGCGGTCGAACACCGTCACGATATTGGGATGATCGAGCTGAGCGACCAGATCGGCCTCCCGCTCGAACCGGGTCCGGATCTCGACATCGTCGTAGAGATCGCGCTCGAGCAGCTTCAGCGCGGTCAATCGCGGCAGCCGCGGGTGCCGAGCCAGATACACGGTCCCCATCCCGCCCTGACCGAGCACGCGCTTGATCACGTATCCGGCGAAGGTCTCGCCAGTCCGCAACACCGTGGATTTCACCCCCCTCATAGGGTCGAGCACGTGGGTCCTATCGATGTATCTCGCCCGACCACACGGGCGCAACATTTCATTATGGCGCGCCGGCGTCGCGATTATCGGTTGTCCGCGAGCTGTCGGTGCCAGTCACTAGGCTGAGCCCATGCGCATTGGAGCACACGTCCGGCTCGACAGCGACCCGATCGGCTTCGGTGAGAAGCTCGGCGCCGATGTCATCCAGTTGTTCGTCGTCGATCCGCAGAGCTGGGACAAGCCCGCCCCGCATCCGCGGACCGAGGAGATTCTGGCCAGTCCGATCGATGTGGTGGTGCACTCCTCGTATCAGATCAATGTGGCCAGCCTGAACAATCGGCTGCGGATGCCCTCGCGCAACGCGGTGGCGCAGCAGGCGAAGGCCGCCGCCGACCTCGGCGCGTTCGGACTGGTCGTACACGGCGGTCACGTCCGCTCCGACGCGGAGATCGAGGACGGAATCGTCAACTGGCGCAAGCTGTTCGAACGCCAGCAGGACAAGGGCGGCTTCGCGGTGCCGATCCTCATCGAGAACACCGCGGGCGGTAATCACGCCATGGCGCGGCATTTCGATTCGATCGCCCGGCTCTGGGACGCGGTCGGCGATTTCGGCGCGGGCTTCTGCCTGGACACCTGTCATGCCTGGGCCGGCGGTGAGGAACTGGTCGGGGTGGTCGAGCGGATCAAGGCCATCACCGGCCGCATCGACCTGGTGCACCTGAACTCCTCCCGCGACGAATTCAACTCCGGCGCGGACCGGCACGCCAACTTCGCCGACGGCACCATCGACCCGCAGTTGCTGGCCGAGGTGTGCCGCACCGCGGACGCGCCCGTGATCCTGGAGACCCCCGCCGAGGGCGTCGCCGACGATCTGGCGTATCTGCGCGAACACGTGGGCTGAGGTTCACCCGGCATCCCCCGCCCTCCGCGTTTGTGATCACAGCGACGAAAACCCTGGTGGCGGGGGTTGTTTCGGTGGTGTGCTCGATACCGCATCAATCGATATCGAGCAGCGAAGGTGATCCCATGACGGTCGACCACGCCACCCCATCCACCGCCACGGTGACCCGACTCGGAGCCCGCATCGGCGCCAGGATCGACAACATCCGACTCGGTGGCGATCTGGACGCCGCTACCGTCGAGGTGATCCGCCGAGCGCTGCTGGAGCACAAGGTCATCTTCTTCCGTGGCCAGGACCACCTGACCGAGGACGGTCAGCACGAGTTCGCCCAACTGCTCGGCACCCCGACCACCCCACATCCGACGGTCACCTCGAAGGGCGTCAAGAGCCTGGCCATCGACTCCGAGAACGGCCGCGCCAACAGCTGGCACAGCGATGTCACCTTCGTCGACCGGATCCCGAAGGCGTCCATCCTGCGCGCGGTGCACCTACCGTCCTACGGCGGCTCCACCACCTGGGCCTCCACCGTCGCCGCGTCCGAGTCACTGCCGGAGCCGTTGCGGCTGCTCGCGGAGAATCTGCGCGCCGTGCACACCAATGTCTACGACTACGCCGCCGCACACAACGACAAGGAAAGCCCGCACTCGGCCGCCTACCGCGCCGAATTCCAGTCGACCTACTTCGAGACCGAGCATCCGGTAGTCCGGGTGCACCCGGAGACCGGAGAGAAGTCGCTGCTGGTCGGCCACTTCGTCAAGCATTTCGTCGGCCTGTCCACCGGCGAGTCGCAGGCGCTGTTCCGCCTGTTCCAGGACCGGGTGACCCGGTTGGAGAACACCACGCGCTGGAACTGGCAGCTCGGTGACGTCGCCATCTGGGACAACCGCGCCACCCAGCACTACGCGATCGACGATTACGACGATCAGCCCCGCCGCCTGACCCGGATCACGCTGGCCGGGGATGTCCCGGTCGGCGTCGACGGCAGGCCGAGCACCATCCTGTCCGGCAATGCCGAGCACTACTCGATCGTGGAGGAAGTCACCTCGATCGTCGAGAAAGACACCGCGGCCGCCTGACCAGCCGACCCGGCCGGAACCCGCACCACCGGCCGGGTCGCGCGGGCGCAGATGTCGCGGCGCCCGAGGGGAGGCATGGCGAGCCGGGCTGTGGCGCCGGTCACCGTGGCTTGCCGCGGCATACCGCTAGGTGAGGTGCACGCCGTTGCCGGACGGCGGATAGTCCACACTGGTCCCCATGAGTATTCGGCCGTTGGACGGAGTTCGCGTCCTCGAGCTCGGCAATTACATCGCGGCGCCGACCGCCGGACGCATCCTCGGCGACTTCGGAGCCGAGGTGATCAAGGTGGAACGTCCGAAGGCCGGCGACGAACTCCGGAACTGGCGGCTCTACGGCGGTGACACCTCCATGCTGTTCCGCACCGTCAATCGCAATAAGAAGTCGATCACCCTGGATCTACGGACCGAAGCGGGCCGCGACATCGTGCTGGATCTGATCCGGCAGTGCGATGTGCTGCTGGAGAACTTCCGGCCGGGGATGCTGGAGAAGTGGGGACTCGGGCCCGAGGTCCTCGATGCCGCCAATCCGAATCTGGTGATCACCCGCATCTCCGCGTACGGGCAGACCGGTCCGCTCGCCGCGCGTCCCGGTTTCGCCGCGGTCGCCGAGGCGGTCGGCGGATTGCGCGAACTCGTCGGCGACCCGGACCGGCCGCCGGTGCGGGTCGGGGTATCCATCGGTGACTCCATCGCGGGCATCTACGCGGCGTTCGGCACGGTGATGGCGCTGTTCCAGCGCGAGCGCGCGAAGGCCGATTCGATTCCGCTACCCGAGCGCGTCATCGATGTCGCGCTGAACGAGGCGATCCTGTCGGTGATGGAATCCCTCGTCCCCGACTATCTGGCGTACGGCATCAACCGGGAACGCGTCGGCGGCCGGATGGAGGGCATCGCACCGAGTAATGCCTATCCGTGCGCCGACGGGTTCAGCATCATCATCGGCGGCAACGGCGACGCGATCTTCCAGCGCTACATGGGGGTGATCGGACGCCCCGATCTGGCCGCCGATCCCGAACTCCAGGACAATGCCGGGCGCTGGCGCAACCGGGAACGCTTGGACGCCTCGATCGCCGAGTGGACGATCCGCCACAGCCGGGACGAGGCGCTGAGCATTCTGGAGGGCGCCGCCATCCCGTGCGGCCCCATCTACACCGCCGCCGATATCGTCGCCGACGAACAGTATCTGGCGCGCAATATGATTCAGCCCTTCCCGGTGGATGTCGGTGCGCCGGAACCGAAGACGGTCGGATTCCCCGGCATCGTCCCGGTCATCGGCGAGAAATCCCTGCCCATCCGCAATGTCGGCCCCGATCTCGGCGAACACACCCGCGAGGTGCTCTCCGAACTACTCGGCATGAGCGATGTCGAGATCGACGCCTTGGAGACCTCGTGAACCGGCGGCATCCCGAGCGGCGGCGACCGATGGGACGGGGCCGATGGGAGCCGCGGTCACCCTCGCCGCGGCGACCGACGGTGCATCCGAATCCGGCCGGGACGAACCGGAAATCCTGGGCCGGGGTGATGTGCGTGCCCAAGCAGGCGCGGGAGGACAAATGACGGGACTCACCGAATCGGTGCTGCGCGATGTGACGCTGCGCGACGGCCTGCAGCTCACCGGCAAGGTGCTGCCGGTCGAGCGCAAGGTGGAGATCGTCCGCGGGCTGCTCGCACTCGGCGTGCCCGCGCTGGAGATCGGCTCGATGGCCCGGCCGGATCTGGTACCGCCGATGGCCAACACCATGGAACTCATCGCGGCGCTGACCGCCGAAGAGCTGCAACGGTGCTGGGTGTGGGTCGCCACGCCACGGCATGTCGAGAAGGCGGCCGCGGCGGGGGTGCGCAACTTCCAATACTGTTTCTCCGCCTCGGATGCGCACAATAAGGCCAATATCGGGCGCAGCACCGAGGACAGCGTCGCCGCCATGCCCGATGCGGTGCGCCTGGCCCACGAGGCGGGTGGCGAAATCCAGCTCTGCCTCGCCACCAGCTTCACCTGCCCGTTCGACGGCCCGGTCGATCCGGAACGGGTACTGGCCATCGCCAACGATCCCCGCACCGACGGCGCCGCCGACATCGTCCTCGCCGATACCCTCGGCCAGGCCCATCCCGCCCAGGTGACGGCGTTGGTCACGGCGGTCGCGCAACGAACACCGCGGCGCCGCATCGTCTTCCACGGCCACGACACCTGGGGTATGGGCGTCGCCAACACCCTGGCCGCCTTGGCCGCGGGCGCCGACATGGTCGACGGCTCCCTCGGCGGCCTCGGCGGCTGTCCCTTCGCTCCCGGCGCCAGCGGCAACACCTCCACCGAGGACATCCTCTTCGCCACCCGACCGCCCTGGTTCACCCCGTCGACCCTGGCCACCCTGGTCACTCTCACCGAAACCCTGCTCACCGAGCTGCGCGAACCCAACCGCTCCCGGACCGCCGAAGGAACCCGCTCCGAAGCCGACGCTTTCGAATGGGTCGCCCGCGCCTGATCCGCGAATCAGCCGAAGTCGTAGTGGGCGAAGTCGCGGACGTGCTGAAAGCCGATAGCACGATAGATCTTGTTGGCGGTGGTATTCGCCCGGTCGGCGAAGAGGCAGACGTCGACATTTCCGGTGC
This sequence comes from Nocardia sp. NPDC050710, assembly GCF_040654375.1. Taxonomy (NCBI): domain Bacteria; kingdom Bacillati; phylum Actinomycetota; class Actinomycetes; order Mycobacteriales; family Nocardiaceae; genus Nocardia; species Nocardia sp. NPDC050710. Next base: position 111,166 of record NZ_JBFAHV010000008.1, read on the forward strand.
GAAGGGTGTGGCCGACGTGGGCGGTGAGGACGGCCGCGTAGCCGTTGCCGCGGTCCGCGGGCGGGGTGTAGACGGGGCCGATGCGAGCCCAGCCGTGGGCGGGGATCTGGTGGGCGGCGAGGCTGACGGGGCGGCCGTCGCGCTCCCAGAGCCACCAGCGGCCCGCGGCGATGCGGCGGCGCATGGCGACGGCATTCCAGCCCCCGACTGCGATACCGGATTCCACGCGCATCGCCTGTGACCACTCCATGCAGCGGGCCAGATCGGATTCCGTCGCGCGCCGTGGCGACCCGGGTACATCGGGCAGGCGCACCGTGTCGAGCCGGTACAGCCGGGTGACATAGGAGAGCTGGAACCCTACGCCACGCACCGCCGCCCAGCGTTCGGCGAACGACAGCGCGGTATCGGTCGCGCCCTCCACCCCACCGGTCTGCGGGACCGCTTCGGCGAAGGCGTCGGCGACCGCGTCGACACTGTCGGCGGGCAATCGACCGAGATAGATTTCGCGACCGGCCACCCACACGGCGACGCCGTGCACGGACCCGTCGTCGCCGTGTACCGAGACGAAGTGGCACGGGTCGGTCGTGTTGTCCAGTCCACTACGACGGTTGGCGATGATCGTCGTGATTACCGTGTGCCGCAGCGGATCACGGCGCAGGAAGGATTCGGTCTGCGCCTCGAACCGCTCGACATCGCCGGTGATCGCAATCTTCATACGATCACCCTAGGCGGGCGCGTGTCGCCTTCCGGTCCGGATCGACCGGTCATCGCGAGCACCGAATTCGATGCGGCTGTGCGGTTTCCGGCACGGCATGCGGTAAGCGAGTGTATTTCAGCCGGTTTCGGCGACCTTCCCGCCGTCGGCGCGCAGCTTCAGCAGGACCAGGCCCGCGGTGCACGCCAGAATCAATCCGGCGACGGTGATTTCGACATGTAGCCCGGCGATGCCGAGTACGGCTCCGACGATCCCGCCGATGAAGATCAACCAGGCCAGCGTCCGCGACAGGATCGTGGACAGGACGCGGTCCGGCGATTTCGACACCGTGCGCTGCACTGCTGCCGAGTCCGCCGAATCGGCGGCCGCGGAAGCGGATCGCAGCGGAGTTGTCGAGTATGCTCCCATCATCTACTCCTCGATGACGCCGATCAGAGTATTGCCATCGCGCGGCTCGAGCAGCGCGTCTCTCATCTTGGTACAGGCGTCTCACGCGTAACTTTGATCACATACGCTACGGCCCGGGCACGCCGTAGAGCCACGACACGTGCCCGCGACACGCCGAAGAGATCAATTCGATATCTGAACTAACGATATTTACAATGCGCGTCTCACGCGCAACCACAGCGACCTCTCACCTGGCCCGGTCGACCGACCTGGATTAAGGTGAGGCCACTCGATGCCGGCAACGCCGGTCCACACACGAGGAGTGTCCCCGATGGTGAACAGCAGGGCCAAGATTGCCGGTCCGGCAGTCGCGGCGGGCGCGGTGTCCGTCGGTCTCATTCTCATCGGGGCCTGTGGAATCGGGCGACACGAAACCTACGTGTCGCCCCCGCCACTGAAGACCGACCCGGCCGCGGTCGTCGCGACCGTCCGAGGCGGTACCACCGTGACCGCACCGAAGGTGATCATCCCGCCGTCGCCCAGCTGGCAGATCGCACCGGCCGGGCCGCCACGGCGACCGCCGGGCTACACGCCGCGGTCGAGTGAGCCGGAGTCCACTCCCCGGGAGTCGGGCGCCCCCCAGGAGACGCCGGTCCCGGGCATGCCCGTGGAGACCGAGGACTCGGCGCCCACCACCCGGACCCGCACATCGACCGTCGAGGCCACCACCCCGCAGGAAGAGCCGACCACCACCCGGCGTCCGGCCTCGACGCGGCCGACCACCCTCTACCAAGAAGAGGAGTAGCGGGCACGGTCGCCCGCTACGACGCGCGCAACCCGAAAAACGCAGCCGCCCGGCGGATCACACCCCCGAACAGCACAACGCCGGGCGCCGCCGCGGATCCTGACCCGCACCGGCACCCGGCGAATACCGTGTCTACAGCTCGGGCAGCTCGTACTCCCCGACTCGCTCACTGAGCACCCGCAGATGCGCCAGCTCGCCGCCCAGTGTCCGCTCGATCGCGGTCAGCCGCGCGACATAGTGGCCCACCGGGTATTCCGCGGTGACGCCGATGCCGCCGTGCATCTGGATCGCCTCCTGGCCGACGTGCCGGGCCGAGCGACCAACCTGCAACCGGGCCCGCGACGTCACGACCGGATCGATGGCGTCGTCGGCCAGTGCCGCTGTGGCATAGAGGCTCATGCTGCGCGCGAGTTCCAGTGAGACGTACATATTCGCCGCCCGCTGGGTCAGCGTCTGGAACTTCGACAGCGTGACACCGAACTGCTTGCGCGTCTTCAGGTATTCGGTGGTCAGCCGCAGCGCCTCTTCCATCGCACCGATCGACTCGGCACACAACAGCACCTGTGCGTGGGTGAGCGCCGACAGCACCGGCTCCGCCGCGTCGAGGGAGTCACCGAGCAACTCGGCGGGCGCGTTATCCAGTTCGATCTGCGCGCCGCGCAGTCCGTCCACCGTGCGGTAGGACTTGCGGACCACGCCCTGGCCGTCCACGGGGACCAAGAACAGGCCGACCCCGCCGCCGGGCAGCACCGCGCTGACGACCAGTTCGTCGGCGGCGTCCCCGTGCGGGACCGGATTCTTGATACCGGTCAGCACGTAGGAATTACCACCGGCGGGCCCGGCGGACGCCACGGTGGTGAGCTCGGTCGAGGGCCAGCGCATCCCGGATTCGGCGTGCGCGAAGGCCAGCAGCTTGGTGCCCGAAGCGATCTCGGGCAGGATCCGCTGCCGCTGCTCGGCGCTGCCCGCCTGAGCCACCAGCGTGCCCGGCACGTAGACCGCGTCCACGATCGGCTCGGGCGCCAGCCTGCGACCGACCTCCTCCAGCACCACCATCGTCTCGACCGGGCCTGCGCCGACGCCGCCGTCCTCTTCGGCGAACGGCAAACCGAGTACGCCGAGTTCGGCGAGCTGGTTCCAGACGTCGCGGCTCCAACCCAGTTCGGTATCGGTCACCTTGAGCCGGGTTTCCGGATCGTAATTGCGGGCGAGCAGGTCGCGGACCGTGTCACGCAGCATGACCTGTTCATCGGTGAGTTCGAAATCCATGGTGTCGTCTCACAATCCGAGGATCGTGGAGGCGATGATGGTGCGCTGCACCTCGCTGGAGCCTCCGTAGATGGTTGTCTTGCGGTAGTTCAGGTAGCCGGGACCACTGCGCTGCGCCCACCCGGGCGAGGCGATGTCGTCGGCGTCGACCGGAAGGGCGTCCGGTCCGGCGATATCGAGCAGCAGCTCGGTGGCGGCCTGCTGCAATTCGGACCCACGCAGCTTCAGCACCGAGGAGGCCGGATTCGGCTTACCCTCTTCGGAATTCGAGACCACCCGCAACTGGGTGAGCTCCAGGGCGAGCAGCTCGTTCTCCAGCTCGGCGATCCGGGCCGCGAACAGCGGGTCCTCCAGCAGCGTGCCGGAGCCCGAACGGGCCTGGCGCGCGTATTCCTTGGCGACCCCGAGCTTGACCTTGGTGCGGCCGACGCCGGTGATGCCGGTGCGCTCGTTACCGAGCAGGAATTTCGCGTAGGTCCAGCCCATATTCTCCTCGCCGACGAGTTGGTCGGCCGGGACGCGGACGTTCTCGAAGAAGACCTCGTTCACCTCGTAGCCGCCGTCGATCAGCTTGATCGGGCGGATGGTGACGCCGGGGCTCTTGACATCGAAGAGCAGGAAGGAGATGCCTGCCTGCTTCTTCGGCGCGCTCGGATCGGTGCGCACGAGGCAGAAGATCCAGTCCGCGTACTGGGCCAGCGTGGTCCAGATCTTCTGGCCGTTGACAATGTAGGAGTCGCCGTCTCGGACCGCGGTGGTGCGCAGCGACGCGAGATCGGAGCCCGCATCCGGTTCGGAGAAGCCCTGGCACCACCAGATGTCGAGGGCGGCGGTCGGCGGCAGGAAACGTTCCTTGAGCTCCTGGGAACCGAACTGCGCGATGACCGGGCCGACCATCTGGGCGTTGAATGTCAGCGGCTCGGGCACCGAGGCGAGCTGCATCTCGTCGTGCCAGATGTGGTGCTGCATCGGCGTCCAGTCCTTGCCACCCCACTCCACCGGCCAGTTCGGCACGGCAAGACCCTTGTCATTGAGGATCCTTTGCGTGGTGACGACGTCCTCGCGGGACAGCTCCTTGCCGTGTTTCACACGCTCGCGGATCTCGGAGGGAATCTCGGAGCGATAGAACCGGCGCAACTCGTCGCGGAACGCGACTTCGTCGGGGGACAGGGATATTTTCATACATAACTCCCATGGTGTCTCGTACTTCCGAGTGGAACCCTACCTCCCGGTACTCTCCCGCTGTCAGCGGGATCACACCAGGTGAATACGCGAAGTCGGGCAAACTTCGAGCTACCAGACTCGGCTACCTCGGCGCGCGCGATGACGACCTGGTACGTTGCTGCGCGTGGGACGGGGAAAACCCGCGGTCGGCAGGTAAGGGAGTTATGTGGTGAACGGCAGAACCATCGCACGCGCGGCCGCGGCAGTGACTTCTCTCGGCATCGGTGCGGTTCTGACTCTCGGCACTGCCACGGCCGAACCGGCCTCGCCGGTCGAGGCCGCGCTCGCCGACCTCACCGTGAAAGCGGGCGAGGACGCGACCGCGCAGGCAGGCGTCGACGCGCTGAACCAGTACACCAAGCTGGTCGACGTGTCCCAATTGCGGCACGTCGCGGCCAACTTCGTGCCCTTCGCCTACGCGGCCCCGACCTTCGGATGCGGCAGCAACGGCCCGATCACCACCATCATCGCCGCGGGCACCACCGACGGCACCAACCGCAACCAGGGCGTCAGCCCCGACCCCGGCACGCTGCGCTTCAGCGCGGCGCCCGCGCACTCCGGTGCGCCGCTGGCCTCGGGTCTGGTGGTGGCCTGGCTGAATATCAACAACGGCCGCAGCGGTATCGACACCCTCGACGACAAGACCGAGGTCGGACTGCCCACGCTGTCGAAGACCGTGGACAGCGGACCGGGCACCGTGATCGCCTCGATGTGGGGCATCATCAACTACCCATTCGCGAATTGCGTGATGATGCCGACGGTCGGCACCTTCGTAGTGCCGGAACTGCCCGCGCCCGCGCCCGCTCCGGCGGCCCCGCCGGCGGATCCCGCCGCACCGGCCGCGCCGAACCCGCTCGCGGGTTCGGCCCAGAGTGCAACCCCCTCCGGCAACTGACATTCCGCGCGACGGGGCCCGGACCCGATCCGCGACCGGTCGCGGTGCTCACCGCACCTTGGCGAAGAAGGCGCGGATATCGTCGACGTGCATTCGCGGCAGTTCCATCGCCACGAAGTGGTTTCCGGTATTGCCCTCGGGCCAATGCACAATCGTGTTGTCCCGCTGGGCAAGTCGCAGCATGAGGGCCGAACCGCCGCCGTAGACGCCGGTGGGCACCCGCCGCTGCCCCTTGGGCCATGCGAAACCGTCGTCACCGAGGCCGTTGTACATCGGCCAGGACGAGGTGGCCGCGGTATTGGTGAACCAGTACAGGCTGATGTTGGTCAGCAGATGGTCGCGGTCCATCACATCCTCGGCAAGCTCGGCCATCGGGGTGAATTCGTTGAATTTGTGCATGAGCCAGGACAGCAGGCCGACCGGTGAGTCCGTCCACGCATGGGCGAAGGTCTGCGGCGCCGCATGCAGCAGCACGTGGTGGTTCACGCCGGTCATCCACTTCTGCATGAGCTCCCACTCGGCCAACTCGTCCGAAGTCATGGTGGGAACGTCGGCCTCGGTGGGCATGCCGATGCCGCCGTCGAGATGCACCCCGATCACCCGGTCCGGGGCCGCGATCGCCATCTCCGGTGCGATATAGGCGCCGAGGTCGCCGCCCTGAACGCCGTAGCGCGGGTAGCCGAGCCGTTCCATCAGCTCGACCCACATCCGCGCCACCCGGGCGGGAGTCATGCCGAGTTCGTCCGGCGCCTGCGAGAACGCGAAGCCGGGCACCGAGGGAACGACGACGTGGAACGCCTGCGCCGGATCGAGTCCATACTTACGCGGATCGCTCAACAGGCCGATGGTCTTGGTGAATTCGACGAACGAGTTCGGCCAGCCGTGGGTCAGGATCAGCGGCACCGCATCCGGTTCCGGCGACCGCATATGCACGAAATGCACGTCCAGGCCGTCGATTTCGGTCATGAACTGGGGGAATTCGTTCAGCGCCGTTTCCTGGGCGCGCCAGTCGTAACCGGTGCGCCAGTACTCGGCCAGCTCCCGCAAGTAGTCCACCGGGACCCCGCGATCCCAGCCGGCGCCCGGCAGCTGGGCCGACCATCGGGCGCGGGCGAGCCGATCGTTCAGGTCATCGATATCGGCCTGCGGGATCTCGATCCGGAACGGGCGAATGGCGGTGCGGTCGTTGCTCATCGGGGGTCTCCTTGTCGGTCGGTCACTCGGTTCGTCAACGACTGTAGAACTCATATAGGACTATTCATGTCCTAGTTATCTGGAATCCTGAAATTCATGAACGACACCCCCGCTCGTCTGCTGCGTCTGCTCTCGCTACTACAGACGCCCCGCGAATGGCCAGGCAGTGAACTGGCCGAACGCCTCGGTGTCACCGACCGCACGGTGCGCCGGGATATCGACCGGCTGCGCGAACTCGGCTATCCGGTGACGGCGACCATGGGTGCGACCGGCGGCTACCGCCTGGTCGCGGGTGCCGCCATGCCGCCGCTGCTGGTCGACGACGAGGAGGCGGTCGCGATCGCCGTCGGCCTGCGCGCGGCCGCCGGTTCGGCCATCACCGGTATCGAGGAGGCGTCGGTCCGCGCCCTCGCGAAACTGGAGCAGGTGCTGCCCGCCACGCTGCGCAGGCGGGTGCGTGTACTCGGCACCGCGCTGGTGCCGCCCACCGGCGACGGACCCGCCGTCGATCCGGAGGCGCTGACGGTTCTGGCCGCCGCCGTAACCAACAGGGAGCGTGTACGTTTCGCGTACCGCAAGGACAGCACCACCGAAACCCGCCGACACGTCGAACCGCTCGGCCTCGTACCCTCGCGGCGGCGTTGGTATCTCGTCGCACACGATATGGACCGCGATGACTGGCGCATCTTCCGCGTGGACCGCATCGAGCGCCCGCAACCCACCGGAGCTCGCTTCACCCCGCGATCGCTACCCGCCGCGGATCCGGCCGCCTATGTCACCGGACACCGAACCGACTGGGGCACAGTGCCGTTCCGGGTATCGGTCACCATCGACGCCCCGGCCGGTCGGGTGGCGGGTCGCCTCGGCGATTCACCCGGCGAGGTCACGTCGGTCGACGATATGTCCTGCCGCCTGGACGCCGTCCGCGACGACAGCCCGGAGTGGCTGGCTCACCGTTTGATCGGCCTCGGCGCCGACTTCCAGGTGCACGAGCCGCCGGTGCTGGTGGAGCACCTGCGCGCGATTTCGGCTCGCATCGCCGCCGCCATCCCCTGATCTCCGGTGCCTCCCGCGACTCCTGCCGAGTGGGGCTTTCGCGGGGCCGCAGCGCGATGTTGCAGGATAGAGGTTCTACACCCCGACCGGAGGCCAAGAACTGTGCTCGACGCCGACGACGTGCGCCGCATCGCGTTGTCCTTCCCGAAGACCGTGGAAAAACAACGCTGGCAACACCCCACTTTCGACGTGGCAGGCAAGATGTTCGTCACCATTCCCGACGACTACAGCTCCTTCGCCGTCCGGTGCCCGAAGCTCGAACGCGAAGAACTCATCGCCGCCGAACCCCATAAATTCTGGGTCCCACCGCACGAAGCCTCGTCCTCCTGGGTCCGCGTCCGTCTGTCCGCACTGGAAGACACCGACGAACTCCACGACATCCTGCTCGACTCCTGGCGCCAAGCCGCGCCCACCGAACTGCTCCCACCCGACCGGCCCGCACCCTAGGACCGCGGCGAATCTCGCTATCGATCCACCGAATCGCGTGGTGGCACCTGAGCTTCCGTTGCGCTGAGACCGCCGGTGCAGACAGGGATGCGACAGCGCGGCCCGGTCAGCGGGGATTCGACAGGTGGTTTACGTAATGCCAGAGGTCCCAGGCGATTCGGGGGACGGGAGGTGCGGCCGCGCCGAAGTCGGCGGGGGTCTCGAGGGCCGACTCGGCCAGAGCCGCGCCGACGGCGATCCGCAGCTCCAGTACGAGGCGGCGACGACCGGACGGGGTGAGCGATTGCAGGGCGGTGAAGGTCACCCGGGCCATACGCAGCACCGATTCGGCAGCGGTGGCGAGGTATCGGTTCCTCATGACCGTGCCTCGGCCGGGTCGGGTAGGGAAATGCTTGCGGCGGTGGGCGTTTCGTCAGCCATCGCAGGCCGGGGCCGAAGGGCCATGGCGACCGCGCCCGCGGCGAGCGCCGCGCCGATGCCGAGTACGAAGGCGCGATCGGCGGCATCGAGTGCGGCCTGGGCGGTGGTGGGCGCACCGATGATGGCGATCAGCAATGCGGTGCCGAGGACCGCGCCGAATTGGCGGAACGCGGCGCTCACGGCACTGGCCGATCCGTACCGGTCGGCGGGCACGTCGGCCAAGGCGGCGGCGCCCAGCGCGGGGAACGCCAGACCGATGCCGATGCCGACCAACGATTGGCCGGGGAGCCACGTGCCGAGGAAGTCCGGATCGACACTGCTGCCGCGCAGGATCAGCAGACCGATGGCGTAGACGACAGTGCCGGGAACGATGACGACGCGATGGCCGAAACGGTCGGCGACGCGGCCCGCGGGGATGGCGACGAGGGTGGTCAGCAACGGCCCCGGCAGCACGGCCAGACCGGCCCGCAGAATGCTGTACTGCCAGACGCCGGTGAGAAACAGGATATTGCCGAGGACCATCGAGAAGAAGGCCATGGCGAAGAGCAGGGTGCCGAGGTTGCCGACGGCGAAGCTCGGGATCCGCATGAGCGCGGGGTCGACCACCGGCTGCCGGTGCGTCAGGCACCGCCGCACCAGCCAGCCGAGCAGAATTGCGGCGGCGGTGAAGCACGCGATGGTGTCGAGGCTGCCCCAACCCCAGCCGTGACCCTCGATGATGGCCAGCGCGAGCAGGCCGAGGCCCAGCGCGGACAGCAGTGCGCCGAGCAGATCGGGCAGACCGTTCACCTTGTCGTGCACCGATTCACGCACCCCCACCCAGCCCGCGGCCACGATAACCAGGCCGACCGGGATATTGATCAGGAAGATCCAGCGCCAGTCCGCGATCTCGATCAAAAGCCCGCCGAGCGGCGGCCCCGCACCGGCGGCCAGGGCGGCGGACGCGCCCCAGATGCCCACGGCCGCCGCACGACGTTCGGATGGGAATTCGGGAAGCAGTAGCGCCAGCGAAACCGGTGCGATGATCGCCGCGGCCACCCCTTGCAGGGTGCGGGCGCCGACCAGCAGCTGCCAGCTCGGGGCCAACGCGCAGGCGATCGAGGTGAGTACGAAAAGTCCGGTACCCCAGAGGAACAGCCGCTTATGGCCGAACCGATCGGCCAGTCCGCCCGCGAGAACCAGCAGCGCGGCCATCGCGATGAAGTAGGCGTCGAGCACCCAGCTCAGCTCGGCCCGGTCGGCGTCGGGGAAGGAGGCCGCGATGTCCGGGAAGCTGACATTGACGATCGAGGTGTCCAGGAAGGCGAGGAACGCACTACCGCAGATGGCCAGCAGCGCCAGCGCGCGTCGTTGCAACATGCAACTAGAAGCTAGGCGACGTCGTTGCGTTTTGCAACGGGCTATTCTGTTCGTGATGAAACACGACGATCTCCTGGCCAGTAACTGCGCCATCGAACGCACAGGCGCCGTACTCGGCGAGCGTTGGGTGATCGCGATCCTGCGCGCCGCCTACTTCCGCGCCCGCACCTTCGAGGACTATCAGCGCCGGACCGGCATCGCGCGCAATATCCTCACCGAGCGGCTGAACCGGCTCGTCGACTTCGGCATCATGGAGCGCCGCGAATACGCCTCCGGCCCGCAGCGCACGCTGCACCAGTACCGCCTCACCCCGGCGGGCTTCGATCTGTATCCGGTGATCGCGGCCATCCTGACCTGGGGTGAGAAGCACACCGGGTTGATCAACGGCGCCCCCACCGAGTTGGTGCATCGGATCTGCGGTGAGGTCACGCATGCCAAGGTGGTGTGCGAATGCTGCGGCGAAGAGCTCGAACCGCACGATGTCGAAGTCCGGCCGGGACCGGGCGCGAACAATCCGGCACCGCCGTGGACCCCCGAGACCGACCGAGCCGGATCACGCTGAGCGGACTCCCGCGCGGAGTCGCCGGAACCGGACCGCTACGGGACCAGGCGAATGTGCAGCACTCCCCCGCGCTCGGTGCCCGCCAGCAGTTCGCCGGGCTTACCGGGCACCGCGACGACCGATGTCATCGGCTCGGTGCTCAGCACCGTGCACGCCGCGCCGCCCCGGGGATCGATCCGGACCAGCTTGCCCGAGAGCGTGGCCACGTAGACGATGCCGTCGGGGTCGACGAGCAGATCATCGGCGAAGTCGGGCACACCGGGCAGCGACGAGGACAGATCCGCGAGCACCGTGCGCCGCTCCGGGGCATCGACGGGGAAACTCATGACCCGGCCGAGCGGACCCGCGTTCGACGTCAGATAGACAATGCCGTCGCGCACCTCGATGCCGTTGGCTCCCGCACCGGGAGCCCGCGCGGTCCACTCCGCGTCGACAGTCCCGTCGCGGCGCACCTTGATCACGCCCGTCGCGGTCGAGGCGACGTACAGCACACCGTCGGTGTCGAAGGCGGCGCCGTTGGGGAAGGTGAAGCCGGAGACGAACACCTCCGGCCGCGGCGTGGCGGCGGCCGGGTCGAAGCGGACCACACCGCCGGGGCGGATCGCGCTGGTAGGTGACGCACCGTAGACGACATACAGCAACCCATCGGGCCCGAGCCGGACGGCACCGGGGAACTCGACGGGTACGGTCGCGGTCAACCGCCCCGAGCCGTCGTAACGCTGTACTTCGTTGCGGTAGATGCGGGAAACCCAGAGGTTGCCCGCGGCGTCGTAGGCCACGTTCTCCGACCAGTCGAGCAGTGGAACGCCCGGGGACAATACGGTCGACGCGGCCGCGGGCACGCATCCGGCAACCGGTTCGGCGGACGCCGGCGGCGCGCCGAACCCGATGCATGCGACGGCAATCAGCGCGGCGGTGAACCAGCCGTGGCGAATCGGACGGCGAGGCTTGCTGACGGACACGGCGATCCTCCTGGCGGCGCGGCGAACTCGCGCAGTCTAGTCGGCTTACGGTTTCCGTGGTGAGGTCACATGAGACGCAGAAGTTTTGGCACTATCGGTGCATGCTTTTCTTCGACGGCGCGCGGGGCCGGATGCACTATCGGCGATGGCCGGTCGACAACAGCACCGCCGTAGTGGTGTTGTTGCCGGGATTGGGCCAGCACAGCGGCCACTACCACCGCTTCGCCCGGACCCTGAAGGCCATCGATATAGAGGTCTGGGCGCTGGACACCGCGGGGCACGGACTCAGCGAGGGCGATCCCGAACAACCGGGCACCTTGGCCCAACTGGTGGCGGACGCGACAATGCTGGTCGACCTGGTGCGCGCGGAGCTACCGAACACCCCCATGGTGCTGATGGGTCACTCGCTCGGCGCCGTCACCGCGCTCGGCATGCTCGGTGCGGCCGTCCCCGATATCGGCTCCGCGGCGGACCTGTCCGCGGTCGAGTCCAACTACCCGGTGACGCCGAGCCTGCCCGCGGGCGAACTGACCGGCCTGGTGCTGTCCGGTGTGCCGAAACGCGCACTGGGCGGCGGCATGCCGGGGGCGCCCGGCACCCCGATGCCCAGCAACCTGCCCGTGCTGGCTGTGCACGGCGCCGAGGACCGGCGGGCGCCGATCGATGCGATGAGGGTATGGACTGGACGCCACGAAACGGTAAGTTTGCGTGAGTACGCGGAGGCCGGGCACGATCTGCTGCACGAACCGGTACACGCGCGGGTCGCCGCTGACATCGCGGACTGGCTGCAGGGTGTCGTCGTGGGGTTGGCACGGCATCGGTGAACCGGGTACGGCGGTAGACGCGGCACGATGAGGAAGGGGGATCGCGGTGCAATCGGATGTGACGGCTCTGAATCGGGCGGTCGAGGAGGGGCGGCTGTGGATCGACGGGGTGCTGGTCGCCGAGGGCGCCCATGATCGCTGCGCCCGCCGGTACGAACAGCTCGCCGATGAGGTCGAGGCGCAGATCAGGGTGCTCGCCGCGGCGACCTCACTGCCCGGATTCGGCGGGTTCCCCTCCGGAGACGCGCTGCGCAGCGGCTTCGAGACGAAGGCGGATGACGCGGTGATCCGGCTGCAGGAGTACGCCGACGCCGCGCGCGCTCTTGCCCAGACCTTCCGCGCGGCCGCGGCGGCCTATACCCGCTCCGACGACGAACTCGCCACGGCGGTCGGCCGGATCGATGCGACGGGAGCGACCCATGCGTGAGATCCCCTTCGGCACCGAACGCGCGCCACACACCCGCACCGATCCCGACTACGCGCCGAGCGTGGAGATCTTCGACAACCTCTCACACCGGGAGATCCACGCCGCGGTGGAGCTGATGGATCCGGCGCTGCTCAACGCCGGACAGCAAGCCTGGCAGGGCTCCGCGACCGGTCTGGCCGACGCGGTCTCCCAAGCGCACACCGAGATCCGCTCGCTCATCGCCGACGGCTGGCGCGGCGGCGCGGCGCAGACCGCGACCGAGGCGGTGCGTTCGTTCGAGCAGCACGGCCAGCAGCTCGCCGACGTCATGTCGACGGTGGCGCAGCGGCTCGGCCAGGCGGGCGACGCCGCGGAGACATTGCGCGCCGCGGTCGGCACACCGAACGACGCTCCGCCGGATCTGTCGGCGGCACTGCTGGATCCGAACCAGGCCACCGGCAACAGCGCTACCCAGAAGGCCACCGAGCACGACCGCCAGGACGTAGTGCAGGCGATGGACAGCATCTACACGAATGCGTTCATCCAGGCAGGATCCGGAGTGCCCGCATTCCCCGACGCTTCGCCCGCGGACCCGTCCCAGGCGCCCGTCACCGCGGCCGCCGCGCCGCTCACCGGCGTCCCCGCCCGTCAGGAGGGTGTGGGAATACCCACCGTACAACCGGTTTCGGCCACGGCGCCCGCCCCGGACGCCGTGACCACCCCGCAGCCCTCGCACGCCGAGCCCACCCCGGACGCGGTGACCGCGCCCGCGACGATTCCCGCCGCCACCGTTCCGATCGCCGTCCCGGGTGCGGTCGATCCGTCGGCACCCGCGACCACCCAGACCGCGGCCGCCGCGACGGGCGCACCGGTGACGCCCGCGACGGCGACGCCCATCCCCGAGCGCGTCGTCCCCACGGCCTCCGGCGCGCCGGTGGTACCCGCCGCCGCGGACCCGATGGTCGCGCCGACGGTGCCGGGCAGCGGCAGTCAGAACACCGCGGACGACGAACGCAAACGCGAAGAGCGCCGCCGCGATACCAATGGCGAAGCCGTCAACGGCATGGGGGCAGGCGCCGTCGGCGGGCTGATGGGCGGTGCCTTCGCCGCCGCCGATAGTCCGCGTTCGAGTTCGGGCATCGGATCGCCGCCCTCGCCCCGCGCCGCCGCGCAGCCCGCTGCGGACGATGACGACGAATTGCACTGGATCGACGACGACGAACTGACCTTCCTCGAACCGGCCGACGAAGCGGGCGAGTTGATCGGCTCGCTCGATCCGACGACGCCGCCGGTGGTCGGAGAGTGGACCGAGCTGGAGTGAACTGGACGCTGACCCCGGACCAGTTCGCGCTGGCCTGGGAACGCACCGACGGTGACCGTATCCCCTATCCGCTGGCCGTCCGGCTCTCCGCCCGCGACACCGTGGAGCGAGCCGCTCAGCTGCCGGACCTGAACAGCTGGTGTGATCGGGTTCTGGACGCCGATCTGGAGGCCGCGCTGCGGGTGCTGGCGCGCCCGACGGTGCGGTTGGAGGTGTACGGCGAGCACAATTCGGCCGCCGAGCCGGATCGCGGCAGGTCCGAGGAGCACCGGTCGGTGCTGACCGGGGCCGCGCTCGGCGCCGAATCGCTCGGTGTCGCAACGGTCTCGGATGCCGAACGGGCGACCATCGGCACGAACGGCACCGTACCCGCGCACGACCCGCGCACGGTGCGGGTACTCGGCGCGACCGCGGGCCACATCGCGGTGGTGGCCGCCCAACGACCCGGCTCGGCCCCGGATCGCGGCGGCGATATCCGGCTGTTCGTCGGCGGTCCGAAAAGCTTGGCCGCACGGGTCGTTTCGACGCTCCCGGACAGCCCGCCCGGCGCCGCCGCCCGGCTCACCGCACCGCTGCCCCGGGTCCGCGAGGACAGCAGGGATCTGGTGACCGTTCCCGTCGCCGGACCCACCGCGCCCGCGCGCATCCGCCGTCTGCTCAACCGCCCGCGCGACGGCATCGGCCAGATCGTGGTCTCGGCCCGCCGCGCCGACGGCGAGCTGCGCCCCTTCGGGGTGCTGTGCTGGATCGATGTCGCGGGCGACGGTCGGTACACGGTCCGCACCGGCGCCGATGTGGATGTCGCCCCGGTCGATGCCGAGGCCTTCACCGCCCATCTGCGCCCGATGCTCAACGCCGCTGGAAAGACCAGCGCCAACGCCGAACGCTTACGAGACAACTGATCTGACACGGACATGGGTAACTCACCGGGAACGCCCGGAATCCAACCGGCGACCTGACCGCCGGCCCGCGACGATACTGTTGCGGCACCCAGCGACCGGCAAAATCACGGAGAGGCGGAAGAGCGTGCCACTGTACGAATTCGAAGGCAAGCGGCCGCAGGTCGATCCGACAGCGTTCGTCGCGCCGACGGCGACCCTGATCGGTGATGTGCGGGTCGAGGCGGGCGCCTCCATCTGGTACGGCGCGGTGCTGCGCGCGGATCTCGCGCCGATCACCATCCGGGAGCGCGCCAACATCCAGGACAACGCCGTCCTGCATGTGCCGCCGGACGTGCCGATGGAGATCGGCCCCGGCGCGACCATCGCCCACAGTGTGGTCTTCCATGGTGCTTCCGTCGGCGCCGAGGCGATCGTCGGCAACGGCTGCACGGTTCTGGACCTGGCCACGATCGGTGCGGGCACCATGATCGCGGCGCATTCCCTCGTCCCGCCGCACGCCGACATCCCGGCGGGTGTGCTCGCGGCGGGCTCCCCCGCCCAGGTCAAGAAGTCGATCGAAGGCACCCAGGCCGAAGGCTGGGTCAAGCTCAACCCCGGCTTCTACGCCGAACTCGCCCAGCGCCACCGCAAGGGCATCAGCGAAGTCTGAGCCGCGGGTCAGGTCAGCAGGTCGGTGACCTCGTCGTCCTCGAGCTGATGGAAGTCGCGGTACGCGCTACCGACGCCGCCGAGGGATTCCGGAATCCAGGGGCAGACGATCTCGTCGGCTTCGCCCGCCGCCCGGTACACCGCTTCGGACGAGGAGACCGGAACCGCGACCACGATCCGGGTCGGCTGATGTAATCGCGCCACCCGGCAGGCGACGACCATGGTGGCGCCGGTCGCCATGCCGTCATCGACGATGACGGTGGTGCGGCCCGCGATGGCGACGGGTTCGGCGTCGCCACGCCACATGGCGCGGCGACGTTCCAGCTCGACACGTTCGCGATCCTCGATCTCGTCGAAATGCTGCGGGCTTATCCCGATATGCGACAACACATCCGGATTCAGCACCCGGACGCCGTCCTCCCCGATGGCTCCCATGGCGAGCTCCGGCTGCCACGGCACGCCCAGTTTGCGGACCAGCAGGATGTCGAGATCACCGCCGATGACGTCGCGAATCGCCGCCGCCACCGGGACGCCGCCGCGCGGGAGCCCGAGCACCAGCGGCATCGACGCGCGCAGGTGTTCCAGCTCGGCCCCCAGTGCGCGACCGGCGGCAGCCCGATCGGTGTAGATCATCGATTCGAACGCTACTCCGCAACCCGCTCGGTGATCGCGAATCGACGCAATGCCAGGCTCGGGTTGGTGATGCGCACCGTCGCGAGATATTCGAGGTCGATATCGGCGCTGAGCACGCCGGGTTCGTCACCGAGTTCGGCCAGCACCCGGCCGGTCGGATCGACGATCATCGAGGCGCCCGCGCCGCGTGGCGCGGCCTGATCGGCGGCGGCGACGTAGACGGTGCTCTCGATCGCGCGGGCCCGCACCAGCGTGGTCCACTGGTCCACCTTCGCCGGTCCGGGAATCCACTGCGCGGGCAGGAGCAGCACCTGGGCGCCCGCGGCGGCGATGCGGCGGAATCCCTCCGGAAAACGGAGGTCGAAACAGGTCTGCATGCCGAATGTCACAGCTCCGACCGTGAATGTGGCGGGTGTCTCGATGGCGCCCGCCTGCACCACATCCGATTCCAGGTACCCGAACGCGTCGTAGAGGTGCACCTTGCGGTACCGCGTGATCAATGTTCCAGCGGGATCGAAGGCGACCAGGGTGTTGCGGATCCGATCCGCTCCGGGCTCGACCTGTTCGACCATCCCGGCCACCAGATATACCCCGAACTCGGCGGCGATCGCGCCGAGACCGGTGGCGAACGGCCCGGTCAGCTGTTCGGCGACGGCCACGACGCGCTCATCGAGCCGGGTGACCGCAAACATCGAGTATTCGGGTGCGACGACCACCATGGCGCCCCGTTCGGCGGCGGTCCGGACGTGCTCGCGCAGCACCGCGAGATTGTCCGACGGCTCGGTTCCCGGCGCGAACTGGACGACGGCCACCGGCACCGTCGAGACTGCCGGGTCCTGATGTGCGAGCGAGTCATTCAGTTGCATAGATCTCACCGTATTGGGCCGGTGGCCGGGACGACTACAACAAGGCAGTAAACTCCTGGTCAATGAGCACCAATGAGGTCGAATCGGGGACGGCAGCCGACGGAGTCGGCGGGGAGGGTATGTCCAGCGTTCCTGGCGACAATGACAGGGACACCGACGGCCCGACCTTCGCCGATCTCGGGATCGATGACCGCCTCCTGGCGGCCATCGCCGATGTCGGCTATGAGTCGCCGTCGCCGATCCAGGCCGCGACGATTCCGCCGCTGCTCTCCGGCGCCGATGTGGTCGGGCTTGCGCAGACGGGTACCGGCAAGACCGCGGCGTTCGCCATCCCGATCCTGATGGGCCTGCAGGCCACCGGCAAACATCCGCGTGCGCTGGTTCTGGCCCCCACGCGCGAGCTGGCCATCCAGGTGGCCGAGGCCTTCGGTCGCTACGCCGCGCATATCCCGGGCCTGCATGTGCTGCCGATCTACGGCGGCCAGAGCTACGGCGTCCAGCTGTCCGGGCTGCGCCGCGGCGCGCACGTGGTGGTCGGCACGCCGGGCCGCGTCATCGACCACCTGGAAAAGGGCACGCTCGACCTCTCGCAGCTGCAGTATCTGGTGCTGGACGAGGCCGACGAGATGCTGAAGATGGGCTTCCAGGAGGATGTCGAGCGCATCCTCGCGGATACGCCCAAGGAGAAGCAGGTCGCGCTGTTCTCGGCCACCATGCCCGCGGCGATCCGCAAGATCTCCAAGCAGTACCTCAACGATCCGGTCGAGATCACCGTCAAGACCAAGACCTCGACCAACACCAATATCAACCAGCGCTGGGTGCAGGTTTCGCATCAGCGCAAGCTGGACGCACTCACCCGTGTTCTCGAGGTCGAGTCGTTCGAGGCGATGATCATCTTCGTGCGCACCAAACAGGGCACCGAGGAATTGGCCGAAAAGCTGCGCGCCCGCGGCTTCTCCGCCGCCGCGATCAATGGCGATATCGCGCAGAATCAGCGTGAGCGCACCATCGGGCAGCTCAAGTCCGGCGCGCTCGACATCCTGGTCGCCACCGATGTGGCCGCCCGTGGTCTGGATGTGGACCGCATTTCGCACGTGGTCAACTACGACATTCCGCACGACACCGAGTCCTATGTGCACCGCATCGGGCGCACCGGCCGGGCCGGGCGCAGTGGCGAGGCGCTGCTGTTCGTCGCGCCGCGGGAACGGCATCTGCTCAAGGCGATCGAGCGCGCCACCCGGCACCCGCTCACCGAAATGCAGCTGCCCAGCGTCGACGATGTGAACGCGCAGCGGGTGGCCAAATTCGGCGACACCATCACCGAGACCCTGTCCAACGCGAATCTGGCGCTGTTCCGCAAGCTCATCGAGGATTACGAGCGCGAACACAACATTCCGCTGGTCGATATCGCGGCGGCGCTCGCGGTCGGTTCCTACGACGGCGACAACTTCTTCATGGAGCCCGAGCCGGAACCGGTGGAACGCCCGCAGCGCGAGCGCATGCCGCGCGAGCGGCCCGCGCGCAAGTTCGACGAGGAGCGCGGCGGCTCGTTCAACCGCGGTACCGGGGCCGAACTCGCGACGTATCGGATCAGTGTCGGCAAGCGACACCGGGTGGTGCCCGGTGCCATCGTCGGCGCCATCGCCAACGAGGGCGGCCTGCGCCGCAGCGACTTCGGACATATCAGCATCCGCCCGGATCACAGCCTGGTGGAACTGCCCGCCGACCTATCCAACGAAACCCTGGAGGCTTTGCGGCGCACCAGGATCAGCGGTCAGCTGATCCAGCTGCAACTGGATTCGGGTCCCCCGCAGCAGCGCGCGTTCAGCCGCGGACCGCGCCCGGAACGCAGCGGTGGCAAGCGCCCGGAACGGCGTAAGCCGCGCTCCTGAACCGATATTCGGGCAACACGCTCGAATGCGCGGTCTTGCTCGCTGCCCGAGAGTCGACGACGAATTTCAGCCGACTCTCGGGATGGCGGATACTCGGCTATGTGGCGACGAGAACGGGAACGGCTGGGTTGGGGTCGATCGCGGACGGTCGGCGTACTCGGTCGCCGAAAAAATGATCGCCAGGAGATTGCTCGAGTAGCGGAGCGTGGGTACCCGTCGAGTAAGACGCGGCCTTGTGAACCAGCAGCCGATATTGTCGGACGGATTTCGTCCGCGAATGCGGGACGCTGATCGACCACGATCCGAATGCGGCCGCCAACACCGCAGCTCAGGGCGAAGCACACAATTGTCTGTCCGGCCTCCCTGACCGCGAAGCGCGCCGGGTTACCGAGGCCCGCCGATGGAAAAGGCAATGACCAGCGAATATCTGCTGGTGAAACCCGCCCGGTTGCAGCGGGAACCGTCGTTCTCACCGCATCCGCGATGTGCGTCGGCGACGCTCGGGAAGGGCTATGCCGACCACTCGGATGCGAGTTGTTCGACATGCTCTAAGGTGTTGCCGTCCGGTTGCACACAGGAGGCGATAGCCGGCGGCGGTGTCCCGCGAAGACACAGGAGGGCCGCGTTTGTTCGTGTTCGGTGATCGTGTCGTTGGTAGCGCCGCGGATCTCGTATCAGCGGCGCACTGTGAGTTTGCGCTGCTGCATGCCCTCGACACCGAACTCGGCAATATCGGACCTACGACAGAGTCCGCGCGCGAGAGAGATTCCATCGCACCCACCACCGGTTTCGACGACTCGCGCACTCGCAGGCTCGCGGACTTCCGGGATCGGTTCGGCAGCGCCATGGTCGAGGTGCACCGGCCGCATACCGAACCCGACGATCCGGCGGCCCGGATCGCCGCGCTGCACGCCGCGCACACCGAGACCGTCACGGCACTGCGCGCGGGCGTGCACGTGATCCACAATGCCACCTTCTTCGATGGCCGATTCGCCTGCTCCTGCGACTTTCTGGTGCGCGCGGGTCATCGGGTCCGCTACACCGTGCACGGCACCGCGCCGAGCCAGCCGGAATCGGTCGGCGCCGCCCTCGAACTCGCGGCCTGCGCCGAGGCCCTGGACAACAGCGGCGCCCTCACCGCACCCCTGGTCCGACTGCATCTGGGCAACAACGCTTCCGAGCAGACCCTGGCCGATCTCGTCCCGGTATACCAGGCGCGCAGACGCCGACTGGAGCGGATCGTGGACGAGAAGCTCAGCGAATTGCTACCGGTGCAATGGGGCGACCCGCGCTTCATCGCCTGCGGGCACTGCCCGACCTGCCTTGCCGCCCTGACCGCCGCGCGCGACCTGCTGCTGGTCGCTGGGCTGGGCAGTCCGGCCCGGGCCCGGCTGCGCGAGGCCGGGATCGGCACCATCGACCGTCTGGCGAGCACCGAGACCGCGGTGCCGGGCGTTTCGCCGCGCACCTTCGCGGCGCTGCGGCGACAGGCCGAGATACAGCTCCGCAGTGAACATTCCGGGACGCCTGCGCACACCCTGATCGATCCGATCGCGCTCGGCGCGCTGCCACCGCCCTCCCCCGGCGATCTCTCACTCACACTGGACGACACACCTGGTCGGCCGCTGCTGCTCGAGGTGGGCGGACCTGGCACCGTGCACCGGTCGTTCCGGCTCCCCGGCGGGTCCGCGGCCGCGGCCGCCGCGCAACGCCGCGCCCTACAGGAGGTTGTCGAGTACCTGGCCCAGCGACGCCGGATGTACCCCGATATGCGCGTCTACTACTACACCTCCGGGGTGCGGGCGGCGCTGCTGCGCTGCACCGGCGGGCACGGTGTCGGCGAGGAGCTCGTCGACGAATTGCTCTGCGACGGTGTGCTGGTGGACCTGTATCCGATCGTGCGCAATGCGCTGATCGTCGGCGAGCGATCCTATGCGCTGGGCACGCTGCGCGAATTGTTCCCGGGCGCGCGGCATTCCGATCGGGCCGAACGCGACTGCGTCATGGTGCTGCGGTTGCGCGACTGGCTGCTCGACCGCGCCGCCGAGCAGCGCATCGACCCGCAGGCGGTGACCCTGGAGCGGGCCAGCTCGTGGTGTATGGTGCCGAGTCCGGAAGAGGCGGCGGTCGTTCCATCGCCGCGGCCGTCCTCGGTCGAGGCGGCACTCGCCGAATTCGCGGCGACACAGGACGAAGCCGCGGCACGCGGTGATACGGCGGCGGGGCCGACCCCGCATCCCGCCGCGCTGATGGCCGCCGCACTCGGCTTTCACCGGCGCGAACGGCAGCCGTTGTGGTGGGCGCACGCCGACCGCCTCAGCCATCCGGTGGACGAATGGGCCGAGGCGCCGGGGGTACTCGTCACGGCTTGGGGCACGGTCGACACCAAATGGCATCACAGCCTGAACCGGCCGACGATGCGCCGCTACATCACCCTGACCGGGCGCATCGGCACCGGTTGGAGCGCGGGGGCGGGCACGACGCTGACGCCGGGGACCACCGTCTACACCTTCTACGACCACCCGGTCGCCGCGGGCATGGTCACCGCGGTCGGCAGGCGCGCGACCGCCACCGCGACAGTGCTCGGCTGCTCGGTGGACGCCGATTTCGACGACACCGTCCGGCTGGAGGAACTGCTGCCCGCGGGCTGCGATCCCTACGACGATCTGCCGACCGCGATCGCGCCCGGACTACCCGGCTGGGACGAGAACGCCGAGAGCACCGTGGAATTCGCCGCCCAGCAACTGTTGGTGACGCTGCCCGAGATCCCCTCCGACGCGATCTTCGACGTACTGACACGCCGCCCGCCCCGGCTTCGCCGCGGGTCGGGACTGCCGGAGGTACACGGCGATCACGCGGCCGCTATCACCGCCGCGATGCGCGATCTGGACCACTCGTATATCGCGGTGCAGGGGCCGTCGGGCACCGGCAAGACCTCCACCGCGGCCCGGGTGATCGAACGGCTGGTGACCCGGCACAAATGGCGGATCGGCGTGGTCGCGCAGTCCCATTCGATCATCGAGAACATGCTGGACGCCGTCGTGGAGATCGGCGTACTGCCGGAGCTGGTCGCCAAGAAGGACGTCGAAGCGGTCGCCCCGGACTGGGCCGTGATCGACGGCAGCCGGTATCGGCGCTTCCTGGACAATGCCGTCAACGGCTGCGTCATCGGCGGGATCCCGGCGGATTTCGCGAACGAGGAGCTGATCCCGCAGGACACGCTCGATCTGCTGGTGATCGCCGACGCCGGATGTTTTCCGCTGGCCGAGCTGATCACGGTCGGGCTGAGCGCGCGAAATCTGCTGCTGCTCGGCGATCCGGTGCCGACGGCGGTCCGCGCCGCGCATCCGGCGCCGATCGGCGAGTCGGTGCTCGGCTGGCTCACCGAGGGGCGCGGCACACTTCCCGCCGAGCGCGGCTATTTCCTGGACCGGACCTGGCGGATGCACCCGAAAGTGTGCGAGCCGATCTCCCGGCTCTGCTACGACAACCGACTTCGCTCCAACGAAACCGTCACGCTCGCAAGACAACTCGACGGGGTACCGCCCGGTGTCGAGACCGTGCTCATCGACCATCACGGCAATACCACCGAATCGGTGGCCGAGGCGCGCGAGGTGGTCCGCCGGGTGCGGACCCTGCTCGGGGCCTCATGGACGGTGGGCGCGGTGACCCGTCGTCTGCACCCGCACGACATCTTCGTGGTCGCGCCCTACGGCGCGCAGGTCGGCCGCATCCGCACCATGCTGGCCCGCGCCAAGATCGAAGATGTCCTGGTCGGCACCCCCGACCGCTTCCGCGGCCGCGAGGCGGCGGTGGTCCTGCTCTCGATGACCACCTCCACCCCCGCCGACGCGCCGTACGGCATGCCGTTCCTGCTGTCGCGCAGCCTGATCCACGCGGCCCTGTGCCGGGCCATGTGGAAGGCCGTCATCATCCGCTCCACGCTGCTCACCGAATACCTGCCCGCCACCACGGACGAACTGTCCGACCTGGCCGGCTTCCTGCATCTGAGCTGACCGGCGGCGGGTTCACCAGCCGCGCGACCGGACGGCGCCTCAGCCGAATCAGACAGTGAAGGATTCGGGGCCGAAGCGGCCCCAGGCCACGTAGGCGGCCATCGCGAGGTAGACCAGATTCAGCGCGACGTATTTGTACTGTTCGTAGCGGGCGTGGGTGATCATCGCGCCGATCATCAGCAGAATCCAGCAGACGGCGGTCACGGGCACCATCACCGGTGCGATGTCGAGCGCGGCGGGCAGGATCAGACCAGCCGCGGCCAGGATCTCGAGGCCCCCGAGAGTCCTGACGAAACCGGCGCTTGCGTGCTCCGTCCATCCCCCACCGGACTTCGCGCCCAATTCGTCCAGCCTGTCCTTGGGCATGAACGCTTTGGTGGCGCCACCGAACAGGGAGAGGGCGGCAAGCAGTCCGGCAACGATCCAGAGGGCGAGGTTCATGAGCTTCTCCTGAGGCGCAGGCGATGGTGTAACTGGTCGGGCATCAGACACCGCCGGCCCTGAGGGTGTGACACCCCACCGGACGTGATGTGCGCCACCGGGACCAGAGGTCGCCTCACCTGTGGAGTGATCTACTTCATGCTCCTGTCACAGCGATCGGTCACGCGGTGTCTGGTGGCCGAACCCTTGTGAATCGAAGGAGACACTGCAGTGAATACACCACCGCGTGAAGGCCATCGGCCACCAGCGCCGCTCGCGGAGGAGAGCGGCCGGGATGTGAGCGACCGTGCCACCGACCCAGCGACCGAGGCATTCCTCACCCATCGCAATCTGTTGTTCACCGTCGCCTACGAGATGCTCGGATCGGCAGCCGACGCCGAAGACGTCCTGCAGGAAACCTGGCTGCGGTGGAACAAGGTCGACCTGGGACAAGTGAGCGACAGGCGCGCCTACCTGGTCCGCATCACGACCCGGCAGTCGCTCAACCGCGTGCGCACCATAAGCCGCCGCAAGGAATCCTATGTCGGCCCGTGGCTGCCCGAGCCGCTGCTCACCGCACCGGATGCGGCCGCTGGCATCGAGCTCGCCGAGAGCATGTCGATTGCGCTGATGCTTGTCCTCGAGACGCTGTCACCGACCGAACGCGCCGTGTTCGTACTGCGCGAGGTATTCGATATCGGCTACGACGAGATCGCCGCCGCCGTCGACAAAACCCCGGCAGCCGTTCGCCAGATCGCGCATCGTGCCCGCCGACACGTCGATGCCCGCCGCCCGCGGTCGGTGGTCTCGGCCGGCGAGACCCGGGCGGCTCTGGAGTCGTTCCGGCACGCCCTCGAATCCGGAGACCCGCAGGCGCTGCTGGATGTGCTCGCACCCGAGGTCGTCCTGGTCAGCGATGGCGGCGGCGTCAAGCGGGCAGCGCTGCGCCCGGTCACCGGCGCCGAGAACGTGGTCCGCTACATCCTCGGCGGCATCGGCAGGACCGACGCCACGATCACCGTCCACCAGATGATGCTGAACGGCAGCCCGGCGCTGGTTTTCCGCTTGGACGACGAGATAGACGGAGTCATGGCGTTCCATGTCGAGAACGACCGCATCAACGGGCTCTACTTCGTCCGCAACCCACAGAAACTGACCCGCATCGAATCCGAGACCCCACTGGCCCTGCGCTGAATAGCGGCGAAGGATCAATCACCCGGCAAGCTCCGCCGAAATAGTGGGTGGCGGAACCGAATCCGCCGACGGTCGGAAACGGCGGGCCGACCGTCAGCCGAAGCAGACGCCCTCACCGCGGTAGGTGGGCACCGTGGTGCGCACGCCGTCGCCGTCGACGAGGTGGATCCGATCGAAGCGCTCGCAGAGCTCGCCCGCCTTGGCGTGCCGGAACCAGACCCGATCGCCGATACGCAGGCCCGCGGCGGCGGCCAGCGGGGTCTGCACCTCGCCCGCGCCCTCGGCGCCGATCAGCTTCACCTCGCTGGGCCACACCGGTTTCGGAACCCGGGAGGGGCCGGCCGGACCGGAGGCGATGTAGCCGCCCGCGAAGACGGTGGCGATGGACGGGGTCGGCTTGCGCAGCACGGGGGTGGCGAAGAACAGAGCCGGGCGCGGGGTGAACGCGCGGTAGTTGTCGAACAGGGTCGGCACGTACAGGCCCGAGCCCGCGGTCACCTCGGTGACATCGGGATCGGTGATACTGACCTCGATCGAGCCCGAACCGCCGCTATTGACGATCTCCAGCTTGCCCGCCACCGAACCGACCGCGTCGAGCACCTGCTTGCGGCGCTTGGTGATCTCGGCCGCCGAGGCCTTCTTCAGCAGCCGGATCGCGATATTGCTATCCGGCAGACCCGCGATCTGCGCTTCGTAGGTCATCACACCGACCACCTCGAAGCCCCGGTCGAGGGCCGAACGGGCAAGTGCCGCAGCTTGATCCGGGGTGCGCACGGGCGAGCGACGGACCCCGAGGTGCAGCGGGCCGACGCGCAGCGACGCGTCGACATCCACACAGATCCGCGGGCGCACCCGATCGGTACCGACCGCGGCGCGAATCAGCGTGAGCTGGTCGACATCGTCGACCATGAGGGTGATGGACCGCAGCAACGTGTCATCGGCGGCGAGTTCGGCGAGCGCGGCGCGATCGGCGGTCGGATAGCCGAGCAGGATGTCGCGGGCGCCGCGGCGGGTCAGCCAGATGGCCTCGCGCAAGGAGTAGGACATGATGCCCGCGAAGCCGCCCTGTTCGGTCAGCTCGGATCCGAGCACCTCTTCGAGGACGGCGCGGCAGCGTACGGATTTGCTCGCCACCCGCAAGGGCACCCCATTGGCCCGGCGCACCAGATCGGCGGCATTGGCCCGCAGCGCGGTCAGGTCGAGGGCGGCCAGCGGCGGATCCAGCTCGGCGGTGGCCGCGTGCAGTCCGGCAATCGGCGATGTCACCAGGACAACTCAACCACCAAACTGGTCAGGCGTCCAGTTTTTGCGTAATCAGACCTCGACGGCCCGGGTGGTCAGACCGCTGACCAGGTCGTCCAGCACGACCAGGGTGGTCTCGTCATTGCAGTCGGCGAGCCAACGCAGGACCGTGCCCTGGAGCACGGACACCACATAGGCGGCGATCGAATCGACCGGCTCCAGCCACTGCGTACCCGATCGAGCGGCACACAGATGCAGGAACGACGCGACCTCGGTATCGATCTCGCGGAATGCCGCGACGCTAGTCGGGTCCGGCACACAATCGGGCTGCTCATCCCAGCGTTCACGGAGCGTCTGCACGGTCGCTTCGTAAGCCCGAACCTGCTTGGTCGGCGCCGCCTTGACCAGTGGCCAGTACGCACTGACCCCGGCATGTAGCAGCACCCGCAGGGCTCGTATCCCGGCGAAATCGAGCGAGGCGGCCGCCTTCTCGACCGCATCGCAGATCGTCGGCCGTAACCGAGCCTCTGCTATCTCTCCACGTGCGCTCAACGACGACTCCCTCGGCGAAAGAACTCGCGCGCATACTTCGGCGCGACTCGCTGAACATTGCGACCACTCCCACGAATCTCCCCAGTGAGATCCTCGGGCTGCCCGGTCCAACGTTCATCAATGGTAGAGGGTTTTCAGGGTTTAAGAACGGGTTCAATGGGTATTTTCAGACTGAAAGAATGTTTTGTTACCCAAACGGAATCGCTTTGCGACCGTCCGTCGCCCCCGGAATCCATGTTCTCGGTGTCGATCTCGTCAACCCTCGGCGCGAGAGACACCGCGAACCACTGTACGGGGAGAGACGACAAGCCCCCATTCGTGTGTGGCAGATCACAGCAATGAACCTCGCAAATCGGTCACCGGGACGTTCACCGTTCGATCCGGGAACGACACCGTCGGTACATCGACGGACCGATAGCCTGGATCGGTGACCCTCCCGCCACCCGCTGATCAGTTCTTCATCCCCGGCACCTTCAACTTCCGTGATACCGGCGGGCTGCGCACCGTCGACGGTGCGAAGGTCCGCCCCGGTGTGCTGCTGCGTTCGGCCCAGCTCAGCGGTCTGACCGCACAGGGCCACGCCACCCTGCGCGAACTCGGCGTCACCGACGTGCACGACCTGCGCGGACTGCGGGAGATCGACCACATCGGCCACGACAACCTGCCCGACGGGATCAGGTTGAACGTCACCCCCTTCGACTCCCGGATGGGCGCGGCGCCGCCGCACAAGGCCCAGACCGAGTCCGCACTGGCCCACATGCTCGAGGTCTACCGGCACTTCCCCGCGCTCCCCGAGGCACACCTTGCGATCGCGGCGCTGGCCGAGTCGGTAGTGCGCGGCGAGGGCGCGGTACTCGTGCACTGCGCCGCGGGTAAGGACAGGACCGGCTGGGCCGTGGCGACCTTGCTGCGGTCGGTGGGCGTCATCGAGGGCGATATCTTGGCCGACTTCATGCTCAGCAATGCGGCGGTCCCCGCGTTGCGCGCCATGATGGCGCCGAAACTCACTGCCGGCGAAGATCTTTCGGAGGATCTGCTGGGAGTCCGGGAGCAGTACATGCAGGTGGCGACGGATGCGGTGAGGGCACTGCACGGTGACTTCGAGACCTATCTGGCCACGATCGGTCTCACACCCGACCTGCGGGCGCGACTGCGCGAGCGGATGCTGGAGTAATCGATTGATGCGACCCGGGTAATCGAACGATGCTGAGCACCAGCCGTATTCGGGCGAGTACCCACCGCATTCGAGCCAGCGCGACCGTATTCGAGCGAGTTCGGCGCTGTTCGAAGGAATCCCGGAACTATCCGGCGCGATCGTGGCGGACCAAACCGTCGGCGTCGATGGTCACCTGATCGCCGGTGTGGAACCAGGAGCCGGTGAAGCGGTCGGCGGTCGCCTCGGGATCATTCCAGTACCGGCGGGTGACATTCGGTCCGCGACAGAGCAGTTCGCCGTGCCCGGCCTCGGCCCCCGGCCCGAACAGCGCCAATTCGGTACCGCCGAAAGGGAATCCGAGAACGCGCGCGTCCGCGTCGGCCGCCGCGTCGTCCACCGCGAGCCCGATCCCACTGGTTTCGGTCGCACCCCAGACCGACCACTGCCTGGCGACCGGGAACATCTCGCGCAGGGTGACGGCCGGATCCGCGGGGCCGGTCGGGGCCGCGGCCCGTTCGGCACGATGCCCCGCACTACTGATCCGGGAGACCCCTTCGGTGCGTAGCCCGTCCGGTCTCAGCGCGGCCAGTTCCGGCAGCAGCCGGGCGAAGATGCGCGGTGTCGCCGAAACCATGTCGACCCGTTCGGCCGCAATACCTTCCGCGAGTCTTCGGGTATCGGGGGCGAGCACGACGGTGCCGCCGACCGCGAAGGTGGGCAGCAGCTGATCGACACAGCCGCTGGCATGGGCGAGCGGAAGAAGCACCAGATTGCGCAGGCCGTCGGTGGGCAGATCCAGCGCCCCGACCACGGAACGGATTGCGGACAGCAGATTTTCGTTGGTCAGCTCGACCCCCTTGGGGGTCGCGTCGGCACACACCGGACTCGACGTCGCGCCACTGGTGTAGCAGAGCAGCGCCAGATCATTCAGTGCCGCACCGTCATCGATGAAGGCGGCCCCGTCCGGCAGCTCGCCGCCCGCCCGCGCATCGAGGACGAAATCCGCACTGCTGTCCACGATCACCCGCTCGGCCACCGCACTGGGCAGCCCGTCGTGCACCAGCACCGGCACGGCGCCGCTGAGCAGGGCGCCGAGAAACGCCTGCACCCAGCGGAGGCCGGCGGGCATATGGATCGCGACCCGGTCGCCATAGCCGATGCCGTGCTCCTGCAATCCGCCCGCGATGCGCGAGGCGGAGTGCCACAGCTCCCGGTAGGTGAGCCGGGGGCCGCCGATCTCCACCACCGCCTCCCGCCCGGAGAAGGCATGCACCTGCAGATCGAGCAGTTCGGTGAGCGCCGGGGTCAGGTTGCCGTAGCGGAGCACACCGTCGGCGCCACGGGCCAGCGGGTTGTCGCACGCAGGCGGACGCATCAGGGGGTATTCGACCAATAACTGCTGCGACATTCGTCCTCCGCGGGTGCCTCGAGCCAGCAGGCACCTGCGACTATATGACGCGGATCACAATTTCGCTGGGATAGCGAACATCCGTGTCCGGTTGGCAACACCGATCACCGCCCGGCGTAGGTCGCCTTTCCCGGTCCGACCTCCAGAAAACTGCGCACGGCGCCGCGCAGATCGTCGGTGTCGAACAACATCCCGGAAACCTGCGGGGTCACCGAATCCGCATGGGCGACACCGCCGGAACGCCAGGCCGCGACGATCTGTTTGGTCGCGGCGTGCGCCCTGGTCGGCCCCTGCGCCAGCCGCCGGGTGAGTTCCCGTGCGGCAGTGTCCACATCGTCGTGCACGGCGTTCACCACGCCCCACTCCGCCATGGTCGCGGCATCGTAGAGATCGCCGGTCATCACGAATTCGCGGGCCCGGCCGGATCCGGCCCGCTCGGCCAGCCGCTGCGGTCCGCCCATCGACGGGGTCAGCCCGACCACCGTCTCCACCAGGCCGAACTTTGCCTTCGGCGCGGCCAGGATGATGTCGCAGGCCAGCGCGATCTCGAAGGCGGCGGTCAGGGTCAGTCCGTGCGCGGCGAAGACCACCGGGCACGGTAGCGCCTCCAGCGGATGGATGATCTGGGCGAACAGCGTGCGCCACAGCTCGGCGCCCTGCTCCACCGACAAACCGTCGAAGACGTGCACGTCGACACCGCCGGAAACCACTTTGCCTTCGGCCCGCAGCAGCAGCGCGCGCGGCGGCCGCGCGGCCAGCTCCGTGATATCGGCGACCAGGGCGTCGAACATCGTCTGGTCGAAGAGGTTCAGCGGCGGATTGGCCAGCGTGAGGATCGCCACCTCCGCGCCGCCCTCGGTGATTTCACGTTCCAGCCGGGTGACCTTCGATTCACTCATGCCGGCCAGCCTAGGACTCGCGTCTGCGAAACTGTCCGAGTGACGAAGTCGGTATCCGAAACCGGTTCCTATGTCGAGGCCGGTGAGTTCAAGCGCGACACGAACTACATCACCACCCGGATCACGGCCGACGGCCACGACGGCTATCCGGTCGAGCCGGGCCGGTACCGATTGGTCGCCGCGCGTGCCTGCCCGTGGGCCAACCGCACCCTCATCGTGCGCAGACTGCTCGGGCTGGAGGATGTGCTCTCGCTCGGGCTCTGCGGGCCCACCCACGACAAGCAGAGCTGGACCTTCGATCTGGATCCGGACGGGGTCGACCCGGTACTCGGCATCCACCGGCTGCGTGACGCATACCTGGCCAGGTTCCCGGATTATCCGCGCGGCATCACGGTGCCCGCCATTGTCGATGTGGCGACCGGACAGGTGGTCACCAAC
The DNA here is from genome assembly GCF_040654375.1 of Nocardia sp. NPDC050710. Classification (NCBI taxonomy): domain Bacteria; kingdom Bacillati; phylum Actinomycetota; class Actinomycetes; order Mycobacteriales; family Nocardiaceae; genus Nocardia; species Nocardia sp. NPDC050710. The sequence goes on from NZ_JBFAHV010000008.1 coordinate 141,278, forward strand.
GACTACGCGCAGATGACCCTCGACTTCTCCACCGAATGGAGCGCCTACCACCGGCCCGGCGCACCGCGGCTGTACCCCGAGGCGCTGCGCGCCGAGATCGACGAGGTGAACCTGGCGGTCTTCCGCGATGTCAACAACGGTGTCTACCGCTGTGGCTTCGCGGGTAGCCAGGGCGCCTACGAGGCGGCTCACGATCGGCTCTTCGCCCGGTTGGATGACCTGACCGAGCGGCTGACCGGACAGCGCTACCTGGTCGGCGACACCATCACCGAGGCCGATGTGCGGCTGTTCACCACACTGGTGCGCTTCGACCCCGTCTATCACGGGCACTTCAAATGCAATCGGAGCAAGCTCACCGAAATGCCGGTGCTGTGGGCATACGCCCGCGACCTCTACCAGACCCCCGGATTCGGCGACACCATCGACTTCGGGCAGATCAAGACCCATTACTACGTGGTGCACACCGACATCAATCCGGCCGGAATCGTGCCATCGGGCCCGGATCTGGCCAACTGGCTGACCCCGCACGGCCGTGAGGCGCTGGGCGGCAGACCCTTCGGCGATGGCACCCCGCCCCCGCCCCCGCCGCTGTCGGAACGGGTGCCCGCGATACTCGCGCCTCAGGCGGGTATACCCGCCTGAGGCGGGGAACCGATCGTCCGGCACGGTTCGTTGCCGTGTTGGGCCGACGACGGTTCGGTGCCATAGAGTTCTGCCAGCGACGGCTGAGACTAAGGGGTGTTGCCGATGAGGCATAGCGCGTTCGAGAAGACCGTGGTCGCGCTGCTCGAGAACGGGTCGAAGCTACAGGCGCCCGCCGTGGCCAAATACATCGATCTGATCCGGCGCTCCCACCCCGACGAAACACCGGCGCAGATCATTGCCCGGCTGGAACGGCTGTACCTGCTCGCCGTCACCGGCAGCGGCACGGCGGCGGGCGCGACCGCGGCCATGCCGGGCGTCGGCACCGTCGCCTCACTGGCCACCATCACCGCGGAAACCGTGTTCTTCATGGAGGCCTCGGCGCTGTACACGCTCGCCATCGCCGCGGTGCACGGTATCGCCCCGGAGGCCAAGGAGCAGCGGCGCGCACTGGTGATCGCGGTGGTGCTCGGCGACGCGGGTATGGAGATCGTCGAGAAGTCGGTCGGACATTCGGCGAAGAACTGGGGCACGCTGCTCGCCACCCGCATCCCCGGCCTGTCGAGCATGAACGATTCGCTGATGAAGCGGTTCATCATCCGGTTCCTGACCAAGCGGATGGCGCTGATGGCAGGCAAGGTGATTCCGATGGGCATCGGCGCGGTGATCGGCGGCGTCGGCAACCGGGCGCTGGGCAAGACCACGATCGTCAACGCGCACAAGGCATTCGGGCCCGCACCGGTGACATGGCCCGCAGGTCGGCATCTGATCGTGGAGGCGAATCCGCTCACCGCGATCGACCCGGCCACGCCGCAGCATCCCGCGGGCCCGCGGTGACGTCAGCGCGGCCCGCCTTCGCCGTTCGCGGGTTGAGCAAGTACTACGACCAGGTCTGCGCCGTGCAGGACGTGAGCTTCACCGTCACGTCGGGCACCAGCGTCGCCCTGGTCGGCCCCGCGGGCGCCGGGAAGACCACGGTCCTGCGCATCCTGCTCAGACTGGTGCGACCCACCACCGGCACCGCCGCGGTGGGCAGCCCGGGCGCGGTGGCGGGTATCGGCGGCGGCGCGCCCGTCGGCGGCATGTCGACCCCGCGCGGGCTGCATCCGGCCCGGACGGCGCGCGATCATCTGCTCATTTACGCCGCGGCGGCGCGGGTCCCCGACGAACGCGTCGACGAACTGCTCGAATCGGTGAATCTGCGGGACCACGCCACCACCAAGGCCGGTGCGCTGAGCGCGGGGCAACAGACCCGGCTGGCGCTGGCGACCGCGCTACTCGCCGATCCGCCGCTGCTGATCCTGGACGAGCCGACCGAGGGGCTCGACGGTGCGGAACGCGGTTGGCTACAAGACTTTCTGCGCAGACATACCCGGCGCGGTGGAACCGTCCTGCTGTCGAGCACCTCACTGGCCGCGGTGGTGCCGATGGTCGACAACCTCATCGTGCTGAGTGAGGGCTCGGTGGTCTACCAGGGCACCCCCGCGAAGCTGCGGCGCGGACATCCGGACCGGTTGGTGGTCGCGGCATCCACGCCGGTGGCGCTGGCCACCGTGCTGGCCGCACGCGGATTCACCGACGCGGTGATCCGGTCGGACGGACGGCTGGCGGTGGCGGAGGCGACCGAGTCGCAAATCCACGATGCCGCACGGACCGCGGGGGTGCGGTTGGACAGCGTGACGCCCGATCCGATCCACCCGGATCGGGTGCTGGCGTCGCTGACCAAACCGCGTACACCGCAGTCTGCGTTCGCACCGCCCGGCCCGCATCTGCCCCACGCTGCCGCCACACCGCAGCAGCCGACGCCCTACGGGATTCCACGATGATCACCATCCTGCCCCCGGATCTGGTCCCGGCCGTCACCTCGGAGGTGCGCAAGGTCGGCGCCCTCCGGTCGAATCTGCTGCTGGCCATCGCGCTGGTCGCCATCACGCTGGTGGCGAGTACGGTCACCTCCCTCGTGTCCGGCCCCTCCGACCCGAACTCGAATCCGGCGACCGGAGCCGCCTCCATCGGGCTCTACCTGGGCATCGCGGCGGCGATCCTGGCGGCGGCGGCCTTCGGCGCGGCGGGCGCGGGCGCCGAGTACCGGTATCAATCGATATCCGCGACCGCGTTGTTCACCACCGACCGGGACCGGCTGGTAGCGGCGAAACTACTGGTCACCGCCGGTATCGCACTGGCGACGACATTCGTGGTCGAACTCGTCGGACTCGCCTGCCTGCTCGGATTCGGCGGCGCCGAATCCGAGTTCGGCATGCGCCTGATCACCGTTCTCGGCGGCGGTCTGCTCGCCGCGGTCTGCTGGTCATTGATCGGCACCGGGCTGGCGATACTGCTGCGGCAATCGACGGGAGCGATTGTTCTGCTGCTCGGCTGGCTCCTGATCGCCGAACCCCTGATCTGGATCGTCGCCAACGCACTCGGCCTCGGCGGCCTGGCCACCCTGCTCCCCGGGTCGGCCACCATCGCGACCGTCGCCGTCGGTTCCTTCACCGACAGCGACATCCTGGCCCCGACCCCGGCCGCCGTCGTCGTCCTACTCCTGTGGACCCTCGGCATCACGGGCGCCGGCTGGTGGACCTTGCGCACCCGCGACCTCTGATCCGATACCACCGGCCCCCAGGGCCGGACGGCTCCGCCGCCCACCACGCAACAGCCCGAGCATCTCGGTAACGCTGTGCTCGATCTGGCGGAGCCGGGTATCTACGCCTTCCAGCCGGGTATCGACACCTTCCAGCCGGGTATCGATGCCTTCCAGCCGGGTATCGATGCCTTCCAGCCGGGTATCAACGACCTCGAGCCGGGCATCGACACCTTCAAGTCGGGTATCGACAACTTCGAGCCGGGCATCGACACCTTCGAACCGTTCGTTCACCTCCGCGCGGAATGTGTCGATCTGTTCGTTCACCTCCGCGCGGAAGGTGTCGATCTGTTCGTAGACGTCGTCGACGTCGTGCCGGAGCTGACGGTACTTGCGTGTGAAATCCCCCTGCGTTGTCATGCGGCGACAATAGCCGCGGGTACCGACAGGGCCAAGCGGGTAGCGGGGATCGGCCGGGAACAAACGGGGTGTCGGCGCGCGTCGTAACGTCGATGGGTATGAGCGGGGGCGAGTGGGAGTGACGGTGACGGAGTCGAACGGGCGCGCGCTGCGGCGGACGGGGTGGATACGGCGGCTGTGGGCCGCCGCCTGGGTGTACCGCGGCACGCTCGCGGGTATCGCGGTCGCGGTGCTGGGCGGGGCGGTGGTGGAGATCACGGCGCCGTTGCTGACCAAGCGGGCCGTGGACGCGGCCGGAATCGGCGATACGGCGGTGATCGGGGTGGTCGCGGGTTTGCTCGCGCTGCTCGCGGTCGGACGGTTCGCCGCGTCGCTGGGCAGGCGGGTTCTGGCCGGACGGCTGTCGCTGGATGTGCAACATGCGCTGCGGGTGGATCTACTGGCATCGCTGCAACGCTTGGACGGCGTCGGGCAGGACACCATCCGTACCGGTCAGGTGGTGTCGCGGTCGATCACCGATCTGCAACTGGTGCAGGGGTTACTGGCCATGGTGCCGTGGTCGGGGCTGGCGCTGTTGCAGTTCGTGCTCGCGGCCGCGGTCATGGTCTGGCTGTCGCCGCCGCTCGCGGCGGTGGCATTGCTGGTGGTGCCGGCGATCGCGCTGGTGGTGTATCGGATGCGGCCCCGGCTCTACGCGGCGACCTGGTCGGCTCAGCAGCGGGCCGCCGATCTCGCCCAGCACGTCGAGGAGACCGTGACCGGGGTCCGGGTGGTCAAGGGTTTCGGACAGGAAGCCCGGATGGTCGAGGTACTGGAGCGACACGGTCGCACGCTGTATGCCGAGCGGCTGCGCGCCGCCCGGATCGATGCCCGGTTCGCGCCGGTCGTCGCGGCCATTCCGCAGGCCGGGATGGTGGCGGTGATCGTGGTCGGCGGCCTGCTCGCACTGCACGGCGCCATCGGCATCGGGACCTTCCTCGCCTTCGCCGCCTACGTCGCCACCATGACCGCCTCGGCCCGCACCCTGTCGGCGGTGGTGATCATGGCTCAGCTGACGCGCGCCGCGGCCGAACGCGTCTACCAGGTCATCGACACCGCACCAGTGGTCGCCGACCCACCGGAGCCGATACGGCTGCCGGACGGCCCGCTCGGCATCGATATCCGATCGCTCACCTTCGGATTCGACCCCGATCTACCGGTGCTCCGCGATCTCGACCTGACGGTGCGTCCCGGCGAGACGGTGGCGATCATCGGGCCCGCGGGCTCCGGCAAGTCCACCCTCGCGCTGCTCCTGCCCCGCTTCTACGCGCCCGATGCCGGCAGCATTCGCCTGTTCGGTTCCGAATCCGCCACCGCCGCTTCGACATTCGACATGGACGAGCCTCGGTCGGCGGCGCCTGCCGATCCGCGCCTCGACGCGGTGGATATCGCCGACGTCAGCGCCGCCGAACTCCGATCCGCGGTCGGCGTGGTCTTCGACGACCCGTTCCTGTTCTCCGACACCATCGCCGCCAATATCGCCCTCGGCCGCCCGGACGCCACCGACGCCGAGATTCGCCATGCGGCGAAGCTGGCCGCCGCCGACGACTTCATCGCCGACCTGCCCGACGGCTACGACACGGTCGTCGGGGAACGCGGGCTCACGCTCTCCGGCGGCCAACGCCAGCGGATCGCGCTGGCCAGGACGCTGCTGGCGCGCCCGCGCATTCTGGTGCTCGACGACGCGACCTCCGCGGTGGACGCGGTCACCGAGGCCGCCATCTTCGACACGCTGCCGGACCACGGCGGCCGGACCACCCTGATCCTGGCGCATCGCGAATCCACACTGGCCCAGGCGGACCGGGTGATCCGGCTGCCCGCGCCCGGCGGACCCCTCGTGACCACCACCGCGGCGGCGCCGATCGGTCGCGGGCCGGACGCGGTCGGGGGTCCGGGCAACTGGTCCGGCGTGACGAACGCGCTGAGCGAAACCCCGGAACTGCGCCGCACGATCGAACGGCTGCCGCCCGCGACCGAACAACCGAAGGCCGACGAACACGAACTGCGGCAGCCGGACCCGGGCTTCCGGCTGATCCGGCTGCTGCGGCCGGTCCGCGGGCTTGTCCTCACGGTGGTGGGTCTGCTCGCGTTGGACGCGCTGGTCGGCATCGCCTTCCCGCCGCTGGTCCGCTACGCCATCGACCGCGGTGTGAGCCTCGATGACGCCGGTGTGCTCGGCCGGGCCGCGGTGATCGGTGCGCTGCTGGTCGCGGCCGGTCTGATCGTCGGCGCGGCCACCACTCTGCTGACCGCGCGCACCGGCGAGCGGGTGCTCTACGGCCTGCGGGTACGCAGCTACGCGCATCTGCAGCGGCTCGGACTCGACTACTACGAGCGCGAACTGTCCGGCAAGATCATGACCCGCATGACCACCGACGTGGATGCCCTGTCGACCTTCCTGCAGACCGGCGTCGCGACCACCCTGATCGGCGGACTCACCCTGCTCGGTATCGCGGTGGCATTGCTGGTCATCAACGCCTCGCTGGCCGCGGTGGTGCTGCTTGCGCTGCCGCCACTACTGCTGGCCACCGCGCTGTTCCGGCGGGTCTCCAATTCCGCGTACACGGTGTCGCGGGAACGCGTCTCGGCGGTGAACGCCCATTTCACCGAGAACGTCACCGGCCTGCGCGCCGTCCAGGCCAACCGGCACGAACCGGTCGCCGCCCGGCGTTTCGCCGAATACTCGGTGCGCTACCGGCAGTCCCGGATGCGGGCGCAGTGGGCGATCGCGACATATTTCGCATTCGTCATCGCCTGGGCCGATCTGGCGCTGGCCGCCGTGGTGTTCATCGGGGCGGGCGAGGTCGCCGCGGGGACCACGACCGCGGGCACCCTGATCGCCTTCGTGCTCTATCTGGAGCTGCTGTTCGGGCCGATCCTGCAACTCTCGCAGGTTTTCGACGGGTATCAGCAGGCACGGGTCGGCCTGCGCCGGATCGGTGAGTTGCTGCGCACCCCGTCCTCCCTCGCGGCCGACGGCCCGGGTGCCGTCGCGATCACCGCGGGATTGCGCGGCGAGGTCGGCGTGGACGCGGTCCGCTTCCACTATCCGGGCACCGAGACGGCGGCCCTGGACGGCGTGTCACTGGAGATTCCGGCCGGTTCCACCCTGGCCCTCGTCGGCCCGACCGGCGCGGGCAAGTCGACCATCGTCAAGCTGCTCGCCCGGCTCTACGACCTGCCTGCCGGGGAGGCGGCCGGAGCCATCCTGGTGGACGGCGTCGACATCCGCGATTACCGCCTCACCGACTATCGGTCGCGGCTCGGCATCGTCCCACAGGAAGCTCACCTCTTCACCGGCGACGTCGCCAGCAACATTGCATTCGGACAACCATCCGCAACCCCCGCGGAGATCGCCGCGGCCGCCGACGCGGTCGGGGCGAGCGCGATGATCGCGGCGCTCCCGCTTGGTATGCGCCAGCCGGTCGGCGAACGCGGACGCGGGCTGTCGGCAGGCCAGCGCCAGCTGATCGCGCTGGCGCGGGCCGAACTGGTGCGACCGGATCTGCTGCTGCTCGACGAGGCCACCGCGACGCTCGACCCGGATACAGAGGCATCGGTGCTGGTAGCGAGCAGATCGCTGGCCCGCGGGCGCACCACGGTGGTGGTCGCGCACCGGCTCGGCACGGCCGCGCGGGCGGACCGGATCGCCGTCGTGGAGCACGGCCGGATCGCGGAGATCGGCACCCACACCGAGCTGTTGGCGGCCGGTGGACCGTACGCGCGGCTGTGGGCGGCCGGAGCACCCGCGCTCGGGTGAGAGCGTCGTGTGGGATGGGCGACAGACCGGGAACCGGGAGGAATATTCTCGAGTGCGGACGAGTCTGCACATGTGGAGTTCGGGTCTGTCCGGTGGTGGGTAGCATCACCGATTTGCTGCTGGGCCTATCCTCAATTAGGGCGCATCGGCGCGCATCCGCTGATCCCCGTGCCGGGCACGTCACAAACGTCGCAGCGCGAAGAACGAAATGAGGCGAACACCTGCTGTGAGCAGCTCAACTTCCCAGTTCGGACAGAACCAGTGGCTAGTCGACGAGATGTATCAAAAGTACAAACAGGATCCATCCTCGGTCGACGAAAGTTGGCACGAGTTCCTCGCCGACTACACCCCTGAAGCGACTGGCGACACCAACAGCCAACCCGCCGCGCAAGCAGCTCCCGCGGCCCCGGCTCCGGCTCCGGCCCCCGCGGCTGCCGCTCCCGCCGCGGTCGCGGCCCCCGCACCCGTACCCGCCAAGCCCGCCCCGGCTCCCGCCCCGGCTCCCGCTCCGGCCCCGGCGAAGGCCACCGCGCGCACCCCCCAGACCACACCGGCGCCCACCTCGAACGCGGCGCCCACCTCCGGTGCGCCCAAGCCAGCGGACAAGGCCGCCGACGAGTCCAAGGTGCTACGCGGCGCGGCCGCCGCGGTGGTCAAGAACATGTCCGCCTCGCTGGCCATCCCGACCGCGACGAGCGTGCGCGCCATTCCGGCGAAGCTGATGATCGATAACCGTCTGGTCATCAACAATCACCTGGCCCGCACCCGCGGCGGCAAGATCTCCTTCACTCATCTGCTCGGGTACGCGATCGTGCAGGGGATCAAGAAGTTCCCGAATATGAATCGGCACTTCACCGAGATCGACGGCAAGCCGAACGCGGTCACCCCCGCGCACACCAACCTGGGCCTCGCCATCGACCTGCCGGGCAAGGACGGCAGCCGTTCGCTGGTCGTTGCGGCCATCAAGGGCACCGAGTCGATGACCTTCGGGCAGTTCCACACCGCCTACGAGGACATCGTGCGCCGGGCCCGCGACGGCAAGCTGACCGCCGAGGACTTCTCCGGTGTCACCATCTCGCTGACGAACCCGGGCACCATCGGCACCGTGCATTCGGTGCCGCGCCTGATGAACGGCCAGGGCGCGATCATCGGTGCGGGCGCCATGGAGTACCCGGCCGAATTCCAGGGCATGAGCGATGAGCGCATCGCCGACCTCGGCGTCGGCAAGCTGATGACGCTGACCTCCACCTACGACCACCGCATCATCCAGGGCGCGGAATCCGGTGACTTCCTGCGCACCGTCCACCAGCTGCTGATCTCCGACGAGTTCTACGACGAGATCTTCCACGGCCTCGGCGTGCCGTACGAGCCGGTGCGCTGGCGCAAGGACATTCGCGAACGCGGCGTCGACAAGAGCGCCCGCGTGCTGGAGATGATCGCGGCCTACCGCAACCGCGGCCACCTGATGGCCGACACCGATCCGCTGCGGTTGGTCAAGGACAAGTTCCGCAGCCACCCCGACCTCGACGTCACCCAGCACGGGCTGACCCTGTGGGACCTGGACCGCGAGTTCAATGTCGGCGGCTTCCACGGCCAGGAGCGGATGAAGCTGCGCGACGTGCTGTCGATCCTGCGCGACGCGTACTGCCGCCACATCGGTGTGGAGTACACCCACATCCTGGAAACCGAGCAGCTGCAGTGGATTCAGGAGCGGGTCGAGCAGAAGCACGCCAAACCGACTGTCGCGCAGCAGAAGTACATCCTGAACCGGCTGAATGCGGCGGAGGCCTTCGAAACCTTCCTGCAGACCAAGTACGTCGGCCAGAAGCGCTTCTCGCTGGAGGGCGCCGAGGCCGTCATCCCGATGATGGACGCGACCATCGACCAGTGCGCCGAGCATTCGCTCGACGAGGTCGTGATCGGTATGCCGCACCGCGGTCGCCTGAATGTGCTCGCCAATATCGTCGGCAAGCCGTACTCGAAGATCTTCACCGAGTTCGAGGGCAATATGAACCCGGCCGCTACCCACGGCTCGGGCGATGTGAAGTACCACCTCGGTGCGCGCGGCACCTACCTGCAGATGTTCGGCGACAACGAGATCGAGGTCTCGCTCACCGCCAACCCCTCGCATCTGGAGGCGGTCGACCCGGTGCTCGAGGGTCTGGTGCGCGCCAAGCAGGACCTGCTGGACAAGGGCGACGGGCCGGAGGGGTTCTCCGTCATGCCGCTGATGCTGCACGGTGACGCCGCGTTCGCGGGTCAGGGTGTGGTCGCGGAGACGCTGAACCTGTCGGGTCTGCGCGGTTACCGCGTCGGTGGCACCATCCACATCGTGGTGAACAATCAGATCGGCTTCACCACCGCGCCGGAGAACAGCCGCTCCACCGAATACTCCACCGATATCGCGAAGTTCATCGGCGCGCCGGTCTTCCACGTGAACGGTGACGATCCGGAGGCCTGCGACTGGGTGGCGCGTCTGGCGGTGGACTTCCGCCAGAAGTTCCGCAAGGACGTCGTGATCGACATGATCTGCTACCGGCGTCGCGGCCACAACGAGGGCGACGACCCGTCGATGACCCAGCCGTATATGTACGACGTCATCGACACCAAGCGCTCGGTGCGTAAGGCCTACACCGAGAGCCTGATCGGCCGTGGCGATATCTCGCTGAAAGAGGCCGAGGACGCGCTGCGCGACTACCAGGGCCAGCTGGAGCGGGTATTCAACGAGGTCCGCGAGCTGGAGAAGTACGTCCCGGAGCCGAGTGAATCGGTCGAGGACGACCAGCAGCAGCCCACGACTGTGCAGACGGCCGTGGACAAGACGGTGCTGCAGCGCATCGGCGACGCCTTCCTGGGCGTGCCCGATGGCTTCAACGTGCACCCGCGCGTCAAGCCGGTGCTGGAGAAGCGTCGCGAAATGGCCTATGAGGGCAAGGTCGACTGGGCCTTCGCCGAACTGCTCGCCTTCGGCACGTTGATCGACGAGGGTCGTGCGGTGCGCCTGACCGGTCAGGACTCGCGTCGTGGCACGTTCACCCAGCGCCACTCGGTGATCATCGACCGCAAGACGGCCGAGGAATACACCCCGCTGCACAACATCGGCAGCAAGAACCCGGGCTGGTTCGCGGTACACGATTCGGCACTGAGCGAATATGCCGCGGTCGGCTTCGAATACGGCTACTCGCTGGGCAACCCGGACGCACTGGTGTTGTGGGAGGCGCAGTTCGGTGACTTCGTCAACGGCGCGCAGTCCATCATCGACGAGTTCATCTCCTCCGGTGAGGCCAAATGGGGTCAGCTCTCCGAGGTCGTGCTGCTGCTGCCGCACGGTCACGAGGGTCAGGGCCCGGACCACACCTCCGGTCGCATCGAACGCTTCCTGCAGTTGTGCGCCGAGGGCTCGATGACGGTCGCCGTGCCGTCCACCCCGGCGAACTACTTCCACCTGCTGCGCCGCCACGCACTCGACGGCATCCGCCGCCCGTTGATCGTCTTCACCCCGAAGTCGATGCTGCGCAACAAGGCCGTGGTCTCGGACCTGAAGGACTTCACCGAATCGAAGTTCCGCTCGGTCTTCGACGAGCCCACCTACGAACAGGGCATCGGTGACCGGAGCAAGGTCAAGCGGGTTCTGATGACCAGCGGCAAGCTCTACTACGAGCTGGCCGCCGAGAAGGCGAAGCAGAAGCGCGAGGATATCGCCATCGTGCGGATCGAGCAGCTCTACCCGCTGCCCACCCGCCGCCTCAACGAGGCGCTCGACGGCTACCCGAACGCGACCGATATCGTCTGGGTCCAGGAGGAACCGGCCAACCAAGGCGCATGGCCCTTCTTCGGCCTCAACATTCCGGAAACCCTCCCGGAGCGCTTCCCCAAGCTGCGCCGCATCTCCCGCCGCGCCATGTCGGCCCCGTCCTCGGGTTCGAGCAAGGTGCACGCGGTAGAGCAGGCGGAGATCGTCGCCGAGGCCTTCGAGCCGATCGCGTAATCCGCTAGCCGACCCGAGCGCCGGGCCGAATTCGCTGTCCCCCACGGCGATTCGGCCCGGCGTTCGGCGTTTCGGCGACCGATCCGCCGGTATCCGGATGCGCCCGGCGCGTTTCGGGAGATACGAGCGGCGAAGGACCTAGGGTGGGCGGTGCGATGAGTGTTGTGCCGTGGTCGCACCGAAGAAGGGATCGTGTCGGCAGTGCTGGAAAACGAGGGAGATACCGGTCTCGCATTCGTCACCATGGGGCTCGGCTGGGATCCGGTCGGCGGTCGGTGGCTCGGCGGGGGAAAACCCGATATCGATCTGAATGCGGCGGCGGTGTTGTTCGCGGGTGAGTCGCTCGTGGATGTGGTGTATCACGAACAACTCATGTCCGAGGACGGGTCGGTGCGGCTGCTCGGCGATAGCACCACCGGTGCGGGCGAGGGTGACGACGAAGTGATCACCGTCGACCTGACGCGGCTGACACCGACGGTGACCGCCGTGATCTTCATCGTCACCTCCTATTCCGGCCAGCCCTTCGAGCAGATCGGAAATGCGTTCTGCCGCTTGGTGGACGGCATGAACGGCATCGAATTCGCCCGCTACGAACTGGATGGCGGCCACGGCGCCACCGGATTCGTGATGGGCACATTGACCCGGTCGCCGCGCGGGCTGTGGCAGTACCGGCCGATCGCCGAAACGATGCAGGCGAAACATCCGGTGGAGGCGGTGCCGCAACTTGCGCCCTATCTCGTCTGAGGATTCCGGCGCGTGCGGGTCCTGGTAACGGGGGCCAACGGCTACCTCGGCAGTGTGGTGGCGCGCGAATTGCGTACGGCCGGACACGATGTCGTCGGGCTGGTGCACCGCCACCGCTCGCGGATCCCGACGGATATGCCGACCCGCACCGCGGACCTGCGTGACCCCGGCGCACTCACGGCGGCGCTCGACGGCATGGACGCGGTATGTCATCTCGCCGGACTCACCCGCGCCCGCGAGTCCCTCGACGAACCGGAACGCTACTTCGCGGTCAACCACGCCGGGACGGCCGCTCTGCTGCACGCCATGGCCGCGGCCGATAGCCGCGCACTGGTCTTCGCCTCCACCGCCGCGATCTATGGGACGCCGGACCGGCAACCCATGTCCGAAGATCTCCCCGATCACCCACCCCATCCGTACGCGGCGAGCAAACTGGCGGCCGAACTGGCGATCGCGGCGGCGACGGCGCGCGGCACCCTGTCCGCTATCGTCCTGCGGCTGTTCAATATCGTCGGCGGCGACGACACCGATGAAACCCGCATCATGTCGCGCCTGCTCGCGGTCGCCGCGGGCGAACAACTTCATCTGACGGTGCCCGGCGACGGCACATCCGTACGCGACTACCTGCACCTCACCGATGCCGCGCGAGCTTTCACCGCCGCCCTGGCCCGGATGCCGGGGCCGGGCGCCTGCCGTCGGTACAACATCGGCACCGGTGTCGGCATCAGTGTCAACGAGTTGGTCACTACCGCGACCCGAATCACCGGCCGCCCCATCCCCGTGGAGTACCACCCGGCGATCGCCGAACCACCGCGCCTGGTCAGCGACAGCCGCCGCGCACGAGACGAACTCGACTGGGCACCGGCGGCTTCCGATATCGACACCGTCCTCCGTGTGGCCTGGGCTGCTCGGGCCCCTTCCGGGTACGCCCCCGGCTGCCCGTGACCTGACGCCGAATCGCGGCGCTCCGGCGCTGTTCGGTCGTATCAGCGACGCAGTACGGCGGCCAGCGCGGGATTCAAGGCCAGCGCCAGCGCCACCATCGACTCGACCAGCAATTCGACCAGTTGTGCGCGGGTGATCGTTTCGTGGCGCAACCAGCTGAGGGTTGTTTCCTCGACGAAGGCGATCCAGCCGCGCATAGCCAGCAGCAGGCGGGGCCGGTCAGGGTCGTCGATGGGAATGGGGACCTCGGTGAGGATGATGCCGATGATGGCGTCGCGGGTCTGGTCGACCAGCGGCACCACATCGGGGCTCGCGCTGGCGGGGCCGCGCAGCAGCGAGAGGTAGGAGGTGCGGTTCTCGCTGACGTAGTCGATATAGCGATCGATGGAGTCGCGCAACATCTCGAACATGCCGAGGGTGCGGTCGGGGGTGACGCGCTCCAGGAGTTCGGCGTTGGCGTGCCGGACGATGGCGAGCTGGAAATCCTGCTTGGTCGGGAAGTAGTGGAACAGCAGGCCGCGGGAGATGCCCGCCTGGGTGGCGATCTCGCTGACGGAGATGTCCTCGATGGCGCGGTCACCGAGCATTTTGGCGCCAAGGGTGATCAGCTGCAGGCGGCGCTCGTCCGGGCTGAGCCGTACCCGCTTGGTCGCTCCCGAGCTCTTGCTACTCACCGCACCATCCTACTGAACATGATTCAATAGCTGTTGACTCGTGCTCAATAAAACCGTACTCTCGTTTACATGAGTCGCAAGGTTACAGACAAAGCTGTCGGCAACCGGCCCACCCGCCACGCCAAGACGATCATCATCGGCAGTGGGTTCGCGGGTCTGGGGCTGGCCATCCGGCTCAGCCAGCAGGGTCGCAACGACTACCTCGTCCTCGAGCGCGGTAGCGATGTCGGCGGTACCTGGCGTGACAACACCTACCCCGGCGCCGCGTGCGACGTGCCCTCGCACCTGTACTCGTACTCCTTCGCGCTCAACCCGGACTGGTCCCGCTCCTTCTCCAAGCAGGGCGAAATCCAGAACTACATCCAGGGCGTCGCCCAGCGCTACACCGTGCTCGACAAGCACATCTTCGACTGCGATGTGACCGGCGTCCGCTGGAACAACGACGCCGCACGGTGGGAAATCACCTCCACCAAGGGCGATTTCACCGCCGACACGGTGGTCTCCGCGGTCGGCGCGCTCTGCGAGCCCTCACTCCCGGATATCAAGGGCATCAACGGCTTCGAAGGCGACATCTTCCATTCGGCGCGCTGGAACCATGACACGGACCTGACCGGCAAGCGGGTCGCCGTCATCGGTACCGGCGCCTCGGCCATCCAGATCGTGCCCGCGATCGCACCGAAGGTCGCGCGCCTGGACGTCTACCAGCGCACCGCGCCCTGGCTGCTGCCGCGCATGGACCGGCCCTACACGCTGCCGGAACGCCTGGCCTTCAAGCACATTCCCGGCTTCCAGCGGCTCTCACGCGCCGCCATCTACGCCGCGCGCGAGACCCAGGTGGTCGGCCTGGCCAAATTCCCCGCACTCATGCAGGGTTTCGAAATATTGGCGAAGGCCAAGCTGCAGTGGGAGATTCGCGATCCGGAGCTGCGCAGGAAGGTCACCCCGGACTTCCGGATCGGCTGCAAGCGCATGCTGATCTCCAACGAGTACTACCCCGCGCTGAGTCGCCCCCATGTCGACGTGGTCACCGACGGCATCACCGAGGTGCGCGCCAACTCCATCGTCACCAAGGACGGCACCGAGCGCGAAATCGACGCGCTGATCGTGGCCACCGGCTTCCACGTCACCGATTCGCCGACCTACGACACCATCACCGGCAAGGACGGCCGGACGCTGAGCGAGGTCTTCGACGAGATCGGCCAGCAGGGGTACAAGGGTTCGACGATCGCCAACTTCCCCAATATGTTCTTCCTGCTCGGCCCGAATGTCGGCCTCGGCCACACCTCGATGGTGTACATGATCGAATCGCAGATCAACTACATCGCCGACGCGCTGGCCACCGTGGATCGGATGGGGTTGCGCACCGTCGAGGTGCGCCGCGAGGTCCAGGATACGTACAACAGGGATCTGCAGGCCAAGCTGGTCAAGAGCGTGTGGAGCACCGGCGGCTGCGCCAGCTGGTATCTGGACAAGCACGGTAACAACACCACGCTCTGGCCCGACTTCACCTTCCAATTCCGTAGGTTGACAAAGACATTCGACGTGGCGGCGTATGAGACGACGACCGCGTCCCGTAGTGATGTGAAAGTGGTGGCAGCACAGTGAATGCGGCATCGCGCAGCGATTCGATGAGGGGCGGCGGCCGGGAAACGGGTGGGCGCCATGACGCTTACTTCAAGGGCAAGGTCTGTGTGATCACGGGTGCGGGTTCCGGCATCGGCCGGGCCCTGGCCGAGAACCTGGCCAGGCGCGGCGCCAAACTGGCGCTCTCCGATATCGACACCGAAGGCCTCGCCGAAACCGTGCGCCGCTGCGAGCAACTGGGCGCCGAGGTGAAGTCGGATCGGCTGAATGTCGCCGAGCGCGAAGCGGTTCTGCTCTACGCCGACGCGGTGAAAGCCCACTTCGGTGTGGTGCACCAGATCTACAACAACGCGGGTATCGCCTACCACGGCAACGTGATCAAGTCCGAATTCAAGGACATCGAACGGATCATGGACGTCGACTTCTGGGGCGTCGTGAACGGCACCAAGGCCTTCCTGCCGATGCTCATGGAGTCCGGCGCCGGCCATGTCGTCAATGTCTCCAGCCTCTTCGGCCTGATCGCGATTCCGGGCCAAAGTGCCTACAACGCGGCCAAATTCGCGGTGCGCGGCTTCACCGAGTCGCTGCGCCAGGAGATGCTGCTCGGCAAGCATCCGGTCAAGGTCACCTGCGTGCATCCGGGCGGCATCAAGACCGCCGTCGCCCGCAACGCCACCTACGCCGAGGGCATCGACGGCAAGTCCGCCGCCTCGATGTTCGATGCGAAGCTGGCCATGCACACCCCGGAGATGGCCGCGCAGACCATTACCGAGGGTGTGCGCAAGGGGCACGGTCGCGTGCTGATCGGCTGGGAGGCCAAGCTGCTCGACGCCTTCGTGCGCATCACCGCGTCGGGCTACCAGCGCATCGCCGCCGTGGTGCAGCGGCCGTACCAGCCCTGATCCCATGCGCGATATCGATATTCCGCTTCCCATCGCGCGAACGCTGCTGAATCCGCTGTTCCGCGTCATCCTGAACGACCGGCTGCCCTGGCGGGTGCAGCGCATGCTGATGGATATCGGCTCCCGCGCCCAGCTGGTGCCCGGCGACACCGTCGTGCATCGGCTGCGGCTGGCCGGCCGGCCCGCGGAACGGATCGCCGCCCGGCGCGGACCCGCTGTGTCCGATCAGCGGCATTCGCGGGTCCCTGCGTGGTCACGCTCCGCTACCTCCTCCGGGCCCGTCGCTCACACCGCGGTGTCCGATCAGCGGCATTCGCGGGTCCCTGCGTGGTCACGCTCCGCTACCTCCTCCGGGCCCGCCACTCACACCGCGGTGTCCGATCAGCGGCATTCGCGGGTCCCTGCGTGGTCACACTCCGCTACCTCCTCCGGGCCCGCCACTCACACCGCGGTGGGCGCCGTGCTGTATCTACACGGCGGCGGCTACGCGGTCGGCTCGATGACCACGCACCGCTCGCTCGCGGCCCGGCTGGCGCACGAAACCGGCTGCGCGGTCTATCTGCTCGATTACCGGCTGGCCCCGGAGCACCCGTTCCCGGCCGCGCTCGACGATGCCGAAACCGCATTCCTCGAGTTGGTCCGCGAGGCGGGCTATCGCCCGGACCAGATCGCGATCGCCGGCGATTCGGCGGGTGGCGGGCTGTCGCTGGCCACCGCGCAGCGGCTGATCGGCCGGCACGGGATGACCCCGGCCGCACTCGGCCTGATCGCGCCGTGGACCGATCCGAATCAGATCCCGGACCGGGATCGCGACCTGGTCATCAACAAGTCGTGGTCGCGCTCCTGCGCCGCCGCCTACCTGGGCGGCGCGGACGGCAACGATCCCGGCTACGCGCCGCTGCGCGGCGAACTGCGCGGTCTGCCGCCCACCTATGTGCAGGTGGACGTCAGCGAACTGCTGCACGCGCAATGCGTTGAGCTGGTCGCGGGGCTGCGCGGCGCGGGCGTGCATGTGCGGTTCACCGAGAGCCACGGGCTATGGCACGTCGCGCAACTCCAGGCGTCGCTGGTCGGGCCCGCGGCCGCCGCGGTGCGCGAACTCGCCGATTTCCTTCGCGAAGCGGCGCAGCCGGTCTCGGTGCGGGACCTAGGATAAGGACGAACCCATCTCAACGGGCCGACAGCACCTAACAGGACACGGTTTCGGACAGATTTCCGGCGGTCGATATGACGACCCCCCAAGAGGTGTCGTAGATTACTAGCGAGTAAACCACGTGGAAGGGCACTGATGCGCGAGTTCGAAGTCCCGGCTTCCTACACCATTCCGGAAGACGCGAACAATTCCGACAACGTCTTCCGACACGCGGAACAGTCGCCCAGCGCGGTGCTGTTCAACGTGCAGGACGGTAGCGGTGGCTGGAAGGATGTGACAGCCGCGGAGTTCGCAAAGACCGTCACCGGCGTTGCCAAGGGCCTCATCGCCGCGGGCATCGACTTCGGCGACCGCGTCGCGATCATGGCCCCCACCCGTTACGAGTGGGTCGTCCTCGACTTCGCCATCTGGGCCGCGGGCGGCTGCACCGTCGCGATCTACGACAGCTCCGCCGCCGAACAGGCCAAGTGGATCCTGCAGGACTCCGCCACCAAGCTGCTGGTCGTCGACGGCGATAAGCACCGCGCGACCATCGACGAGATCGAGGCGGGCGCGCTGCCCGAGCTGCGCGAAACCCTGCAGATCGACAAGGGCGCCATCGACCAGCTGATCGCCCGTGGCGCCGAGCTGGACGACCAGCTCGTGCACGACCGTCGCAAGCAGGTCAACGCGGCCTCGCCCGCCACCCTGATCTACACCTCCGGCACCACCGGACGCCCCAAGGGCGTCATGCTCTCGCACGCGAATCTCTACGCGGAGTCGAAGTCGGACCGGATCGCGCTCGGCAAGTACGTGACCGCGGGCAAGAAGACGCTGATGTTCCTGCCGCTGGCGCACGTCTTCGCCCGCGGCGTGACGCTGGCCGCGTTCGATGCCAAGGTGATGGTCGCGTTCAGCTCCGATTGGTCCACCCTGGTCGACCAGTTCGGCAGCTACCGCCCGCACTTCATCCTCGCGGTCCCGCGCGTCTTCGAGAAGGTGTTCAACAGCGCCAAGCAGAAGGCGCACGACGGCGGCAAGGGCAAGATCTTCGACGCCGCCGCGGATACCGCCATCGCGTGGAGCGAATCGATCGACAACGGCGGCCCCGGCCTGGTGCTCAAGCTCAAGCACGCGCTGTTCGACAAGCTCGTCTACAGCAAGCTGCGGGTCGCGCTGGGCGGCCAGTGCCAGGCAGCCGTCTCCGGCGGCGGTCCGCTCGGCGCGCGGCTCGGCCACTTCTTCCGCGGCGTCGGCGTCACCATCTACGAGGGCTACGGCCTGACCGAGACCACCGCCGCCATCACCGTGAACACCCCGGAGAACATCCGGGTCGGCTCGGTGGGCCGCCCCACCGAGGGCCACGCGGTCAAGATCGCCGAGGACGGCGAGCTGCTGCTGCGCGGCTCAGTCGTATTCAACGGCTACTGGGGCAATGCCGAGGCCACCGAGGAAGCCTTCGCGGACGGCTGGTTCAAGAGCGGTGACCT
The DNA here is from genome assembly GCF_040654375.1 of Nocardia sp. NPDC050710. NCBI lineage: Bacteria > Bacillati > Actinomycetota > Actinomycetes > Mycobacteriales > Nocardiaceae > Nocardia > Nocardia sp. NPDC050710. Next base: position 160,182 of record NZ_JBFAHV010000008.1, read on the forward strand.
GGGCGCGGTGGACGCCGACGGCTACGTCACCATCACCGGCCGCAAGAAGGAAATCATCGTCACCGCGGGCGGCAAGAACGTCTCCCCCGCGCTGCTCGAGGATTCGCTGCGGGCGCACCCGCTGATCAGCCAGGTGATGGTGGTCGGCGACGGCCAGCCCTTCGTCGGCGCGCTGATCACCCTCGACCCGGAGGCACTGCCGGGCTGGAAGGAACGCAACGGCCTGCCCGCCGACACCGCGATCGAGAAGCTGATCGAGAACCCTGCGCTGATCGCCGAGGTCGATGCCGCGGTCGCCGAGACCAATAAGAAGGTCTCGCACGCCGAGGCCATCAAGAAGATCCGCATCCTCGCGGTCGACTGGACCCAGGAGACCGGCGAGCTCACCCCGAAGATGTCGCTCAAGCGCGCCGTCGTGATGAAGCAGTACGCCACCGAGGTGGAGAAGATCTACAGCTAGGAGCTCGCTCCCCGGCCCGAAGGCGCTGTTCGCGAACACATCGCGGACAGCGCCTTCGTCGTGGTGCCGGGACCTCCGCGTCAGCAAATGGTCACATTCGACGGTCTCACCCGGCAGTAGGCTCGACCCATGGCTGAACTGCGGTTTCGGGTGGTGGCTGGGATCGTCTCGGCCGGATTGGCGCTCGGAGTCGCCGAGGTGCTCGCGGCGTTCATCGGTGCCGACTCCGCACCGCTGCACACCCTGGGTGCGACCGTGGTCGATTACACGCCCGACGGGCTGCGGGAATGGGCGATCAAGACATTCGGCACCGACGACAAAGCGGTGCTGTATGCCTGTATGACGGTGGTGGCCATCGTCGTCGCGGGAGTCGCCGGGGCCGTGGAGCGCACCACGCGCGCGGCGGGATCCGCCGTGCTGACGGTATTCGGTGTGGTCGCGGCCGTCATCGCGGCCGGACGCGGCGGCCTGCCCGGGGCGCTGCCCACCGTGATCGGGGTCGGCGTCGGGATATCCGCGTTGCGCCTGCTGACCGCGCGCATCGACGCCGTGGCGACCGCGACGGAATCCGCGGCCGCCGAATCCGGTGCGACCCACTCGGTCCGAGATTCGGCCTCCGGAAGCACTACCCGCGCAATACCATTCGACGGCGCTTCCGCCCCGCGGGGTGCCGAGGCGGTATCGCCGCCCGCTTACCAGCAGGTCGCGCCGGAACGCAGGCAGGTATTGCGTGGCCTCGTCGTCACCGGTGGACTCGCGCTCGCCGCCGGAATCACGGGGCGGGTGATCGGGGCGCGACGGGCCGATGTTTCCGGCGAACGGGCGGCGGTGCTGCTGCCGCAGCCGAGCGGACCACCGATCTCACTCGCTCCGGAGGCGGATCTGCGGGTACCGGGGCTGACGCCGTATCTCACCGCCAATGCCGATTTCTATCGGATCGATACGGCGCTGATCGTGCCGCAGGTGTCGATCGAGGATTGGTCGCTGCGCATCCACGGCATGGTGGATCGCGAAATCCGGCTCAGCTGGGCCGATCTCGCGAATCGGCAGGCGGTGGAGCGGCTGGTGACGCTGGCCTGCGTCTCGAATCCGGTGGGTGGGGATCTGATCGGTAATGCGCTGTGGCGCGGGTACCGGCTCGACGAACTGCTCGCGGAGGCGGGCCCGCATCGGGATGCCGATATGGTGCTCTCGCACAGCAAGGACGGCTGGACCGCGGGCAGTCCGCTCGAGGTACTCACCGACGGCCGCGACGCCCTACTCGCCATCGGCATGAACGGCGAGCCGCTGCCGGTCTCGCATGGCTACCCGGCACGGCTGGTCGTCCCCGGCCTCTACGGCTATGTCTCCGCGACCAAGTGGGTGACCGAACTCGAGGTCACCCGCTTCGACCGCGCCACCGCCTACTGGACCCGCCGCGGCTGGTCGGCCCGCGGCCCGATCAAAACCGGCACCCGCATCGACACCCCGCGCGCCCGCGGCCGAACCACGCAGGGCCGCACCGCCATCGCGGGCGTCGCATGGGCTCAACATCGCGGCATCCGCTCCGTCGAAGTACAGATCGACAACGGTGATTGGCAACCCGCTCGCCTGTCCACCGAACAATCCATCGATACCTGGCGCCAGTGGGTCTACGACTGGACCGCCACCCCCGGCCAGCACACCATCCGCGCCCGCGCCACCGACGGCACCGGCGAAACCCAAACGGACCGATACCGCGACGTCATCCCCGACGGCGCCACCGGCTATCCCTCCGTCACAGTTCACGTGACCTGACCCGCGCCCAATACTCCAGCACGATTTCGATCCGCTGGATCGACGATAGGATCTGTGCAGGTAAATGGTGCCCAATCCCAAGGAGCGCATATGTCGGCCATCTTCGAGTGGGCTCGATCCGACAACTTGCAGCCGGAGCCGGTCACCGTGGAGATCTGGAGGAAGCTGCCCGAAGACTACTGCCGCCAGGTAGAGGTCGTGAACGGGGAGGTGATTCGGGCCGAGTCACCGCAACACGTGCATCAGAAGGCCGCGCGCCGCATTGCCGAACTCGTCGAATCAGCCGCCCGAACCCACGTGAGCCGCTATGGAGGCTGCCTCGACGTGGAACTCGACTTCGATGTGGTGCTCTGGGAGTTTCCACGAACAACCATCCGAAGGCCGGACGCAGCTTTGATCGACTGCGCCCCGAACCACCTGCGCCCGCTGCCTGCCTCGCTTGTCAAGATCGCCATCGAAGTCGTGTCGCCCGGAAGCGAAAAGGTCGACATCGCCGAAAAAAAGACGGAATACGCTGTAGCTGGAATCCCGTGGTACTGGCTGGTTTGGGTGGCCGACAACCGAGTCGACACCATTGAGATCCACGTCCTCGACCACGTTCTCGGCCAGTACCGTCAGCACTGCACCCTCCGGCCGAGCGGCAACGAAACGACGATCAACGTGCCGATTCACGTCGAACTGGACTGGAAGTATCTCTCCGACCTGGTCCTCTGATGTGGTTGTGCCCCGCGCACAGCAACCGTTCGCGGGGCGCTGCCGCCTCGGATCAAGCAGCCAGGGTGTCGGCCTTCGCCGGTTCGTCCTGCGGACCGGCCGTGCCGGATCGGCCGTGGCGGATGAACAGGGCCGAGGCGATGACGCCGATGACGAGGATGCCCGCGGGCAGCAACATCGACTCGGACAGTGCGGAACTGAAGGGGTCCTTGATGAACTCCGGGATCGCGCCCTGGCCCGCGCCGCCCTCGGCGACCTTGCCGCCACCGAGTCCGTTGGCGGTCATGCGGGCGGCGATGAGGGCGCTGATCGCCGCGCTGCCGAGTACCGAACCGACCTGGCGGGTGGTGTTGTAGACGCCCGCACCCGCGCCCGCCAGCTGCACCGGCAGGTTGTGGGTGGCGGTCGAAGCGAGCGGCGCCCAGATACAGGCGTTCGCGAAACCGGCCAGCCCCGCCGCGATCAGGAACCACACCATTGACGAATCCGGCGTCATCACGCTCGCGAACCAGAAGCCCGAGGCGGCGAAAAGGGTGAAGCCGATGGTGGGCACCAGCCTCGGGTGCAGCTTGTCGGAGAATTTGCCGATGACCGGGGCGAAGACACCGGTCACGATCGCCATCGGCGCAAAGACCAGCGCCGATCTGGTCGGCGACATCTCCCGCACCGCCTGCAGGTAGAAGTAGGCCGGCACCATCAGCGAGGTGACGGCCGCACCCATCGCGGCGATCGCGACACTCGACAGCGCGAAATTGCGGTCCTTGAACAGTGTCAGCGGCAGCAGCGGCTCACCCGAATTGCGCGCCTGGTTCACCACGAAGACCACCAACACCGCCAGACCCGCGCCGATCATCAGCCAGATGCGCGGTGACCAGTCGTAGGCGTTGCCTTCCTGGATGCCGAAGACCAGCAGGAACAGGCCGATACCGCTGAGCACGACGCCAGGGATGTCGAACTTGTGCTCATGCGTGGGCAGCGCGGGCACCAGCCACATCGCCAGCGCGAAGGCGACAATACCGACGGGGACGTTCACAAAGAAGATCCACTCCCAGCCCAGTCCGTCGACCAGCACGCCGCCCAGGATCGGGCCGACCAGCGTGGCCAGCCCGGCGACACCGCCCCACAGGCCCATGGCCGCGCCGCGCCTATCCGGCGGGAAGGTGCGGGTGATCACCGCCATGGTCTGCGGGGTCATCAGCGCGGCGCCGAGACCCTGCACCCCACGCGCCGCGATCAGCATCTCGACGCTGCCGGACAGACCGCACCACAGCGAGGCGCCCGTGAAGACGGCCAGACCGACGAGGTAAATGTTCTTGGGGCCGAACCGATCTCCGAGCCTGCCGGTGACCAGCAGCGGAACCGCATAGGTCAGCAGGTAGGCGCTGGTCACCCAGATCACCTGGGAAATGTCGGCCTGCAGATCCGTCATGATCGCCGGGTTGGCGACCGCGACGATCGTCATATCCAACAGGATCATGAAGAAGCCGACGACCAGCGCGAATAGCGCGAGCCACGGATTACGTTGAGTGGACAAGGGCTTCGTTCCTATCTCGGAAAGCTGTTGCGGATGACGAAGGTCGCGAGGGCGCGCACCGTATGCGCGGGTCTGCTCGCGGGGATCACATCAGGGGCGGCGGGGTAAAGGCCGCGGAACGTCGTGGCACGGGCGGCGACTCGGCGTGGCCGACGTCGCCCCAGGGATGTTCGGGCCCCGCGACCCGGACTCCGGTGACCGGATCGAACCGCTCCCACTCCAGCGCGCCGCTCTCCAGCTCCGCGAGAAAGCCCGTGACCCAGTCGCTTTCGGCGCCGATCGTGGCGCGCAGATAGGACAGGACGATCCAATAGCGCCGCGGCACCAGGTGCGCGGTCGCCCACTCGATCATCCGATCCAGGTCCGCGATATCGGATTCCAGATGTCCCAAGCGTTCGCGCAGCAGGGCCAGCACATCGTCGACGGGTAGGTTGTGCGCCTCCGCCAGCGCCACCGGAAACATCGGGTATTCGGCGGCCGGAAATCGCATGACCTCGGCGATTCTCGCGCGCAACGCCAGGTGGCCGCGTTCGGTGATCCGGTAGGTGGTGCGCTCGGGCCGATTACCGGCCCGATCGACCCCCTCGGCCCGCACCAGTTCCTGGTCGGCCAGCCGCGCCACCGTGTGATAGAGCGATCCCGGCCGCACCTTGACCAGAATGTCCTCGCCGCGTCCGACCATCGTCTGATACATCTCGTACGGATGCATGGGCCGCTCCTCGAGCAGCGCTAGCACGGCCACCGCGAGTGCGGTCACCGAAGGACGCGCCTGCTGTCCCATCTGCGCCACCTCCCCGTGTCGAGAATGCGCTCTACGCGCGCCGAGCCGCCGAAGCCGCTCATCCGGCCGGGGTCCGACTTGCTCCGGCACCAAATACTCCACACGGAATATACGGTCCGGAATATTTGGGCAGCAAGCCTTCGCCCTTGGCCGAATCTGTGATCGACGACACGTGAATGATGGCTGCGCGCAGCCGAACAGGACGCCGCAGCCCGAACGGATGGTAGAGCCGGGCGACTACAGTGCGTGCGCGTCCAGCCAGACGCGCGCCGTCTCCGCGGGTGGGGTCCCCTCGCGAACCTTCTGGATCAGCGCGACCAACTCGTCGGTGGTCAGCTCCCCCGCCACGTAATTCAGCTTCCGGACGCGTCGATCGTCGAGCACACCCTTGCGGAACACCGGCAGCACATTCTCCGCGGGCAGGGCGTAGTCCTCATCCGAGACCACCGTCAGCCCGTCGGCTGTCTCGGGCGTCGGGGCGAGCGGCCCGGAGAGCACCCCGGCCTGGATCCCGCCGTCCAGCAACGCCTTCCGCAGGGCCGGGGGGTCGGGCAGCGGCAGCGTCCTAGCGAATCCGCAGCCGACGATCGAGACCGGCGCGGTCGGCAGCAGACCGGGAACCGGCGCGAGGCCCGCCTCGAATGCCGCACAGTGCGGCGCCAATTCCGCGATGGTTCGCACATTCTCACGTACCGCGAACTCGGTCGGCAGCAGTACCCGCGGACGCAGGTCGGTGCCGTCGGCCGGATCGGCGACCACCCATCCCTCGGGCAGCGCTCGATTCAGTGCCTCGGTCACCTGCGCCGGGGTGCGCGCTGTGGCGCCGGAGTCGAGAAAGGCGAGCAGTGCACCGCTGTGCTCACCGACCAGTGCCACCCGGCCGTCGTCGAGCGCGGCCAGATAGTCGGCTCGATTCCCCAGCCGCGGCAGCACCGAGACGCGCAATCCGGTGCGGGCCAGCGCACCCGCGTAGATCTCGGCCAGCACCCCCGACTCCACCGAATCGCCCGCACCAATCACGAAGGACGGATCCGCCTCGTCACTCCCGCAGGAGACGGTCACGGCCGCGGCCGTGACCACCAGAAACCGAGCCAGCATCCGCCTTGTCACGGCCAGCACCATCCGGCGACACCAACTCTCCGAAGTCGACAGAGCCGACAGAAAGGCTCAGTAGCGGGCAGTATGGACAACCAGAATGTACCGGTGGCCGTTGCGACCCGGCCGCCCGCACCGCCCGCCCCGCCGGAAGGACCTCCGTGAAATCCACCTTCACCCCCGATGCCGCCCGGCACGGGCGCTCGGCGCTGCGCCTGGCACTGCGCGCCACCCGTTTCCTCGTCGCAGCCACGGCGCTGGCCGCGGCCATGATCCTGTCCGCGTGCGGCAACTCGGATCCCTTGGCGGGCACCGGCAGTTGCGAGGGCGACGCCCTGACCGTCGGCTCAGCGAATTTCCCGGAGTCCGAGACGGTCGCCAATATCTACGCGGAAGTGTTGCGCATCAACGGCTTCCAGGTCGACACCCGGATGAATATCGGCAGCCGCGAAGCCTATATCCCGGCGCTGCGCCAGTGCGCGATCTCGGTGATCCCGGAGTACACGGGCAACCTGCTGCAGTATCTGGACAAGAACGCGACCGCGACCACCCCGGCCGATGTCGATGCCGCGCTCACCACCGCACTCGGTTCCGATCTCGCCGTCGGCACCCCCGCGCCCGGCCAGGATTCCGACGCGGTCGTGGTCACCAAGGCCACCGCCGACCGCTGGAACCTGCGCACCATCGCCGATCTGGCCGCGCATTCGGCCGAGGTGAAATTCGGTGCGCCCGCGGAGTTCCAGGAACGCGCGGGCGGCCTGCCTGGCCTGAAGAAGAACTACAACCTCGATATCGCCGCGAACAACTTCGTGCCCATCGCCGACGGCGGCGGCCCCGCCACCGTGCGCGCGCTGGTCGACGGGCAGGTGACCGCGGCCGATATCTTCACCACCTCCCCCGCCATCGCGCAGCACAACCTGGTAGTGCTGGAAGATCCCAAGCACAACTTCCCGGCCCAGAACCTCGTCCCGCTGTTCAACGCGGCCAAGAGGTCGGATAAGGCGCTCGCGGCACTGAATGCCGTCTCCGCCAAGCTGACCACCGACGAGCTGCTCGTGTTGAACGAGGCCGTCTCCGGAAGCAGCAAGACCGAGCCCAAGGCCGCGGCGGTGGCGTGGATCAACGCCCACGGGCTGAACGCTCCGATCGGATAAGGAGAAAACTCGTTGTCCGACATCGAGTTCCGTGGCATCAGCAAGATCTATCCGGACGGCACACCTGCCGTCGCCGAACTCGATCTGCGCATCGAATCAGGCTCGTTCACCGTATTCGTCGGCCCGTCGGGCTGCGGCAAGACCACCTCGATGCGGATGATCAACCGGATGATCACGCCCAGCTCCGGCACCATCACCGTGGGCGGCGTGGATATTTCGACGATGAACCCGGTCGCGCTGCGGCTCGGCATCGGCTATGTGATCCAGAGCGCCGGACTGCTGCCGCACCGTACCGTCATCGACAATGTCGCGACCGTGCCGGTGCTACAGGGGGTCCGCCGTCGCGCCGCCAGGGCGGCCGCACTCGAGGTGCTGGACCGGGTCGGTTTGGATCGCGCACTGGCCCACCGCTATCCGGCGCAACTCTCCGGTGGCCAACAGCAGCGGGTCGGCGTGGCCAGGGCACTGGCCGCGGACCCGCCGGTGCTGCTGATGGACGAACCCTTCAGTGCCGTCGATCCGGTGGTGCGCGAGGAGTTGCAGGCCGAAATGCTGCGGCTGCAGGGCGAATTGCGCAAGACAATCGTCTTCGTCACCCACGACATCGACGAGGCGGTCAAACTGGGCGACCGGATCGCGGTTTTCGGACCCGGCGGCGTACTACAACAGCACGACCAGCCGCAGCGAGTATTGGCCTCTCCGGCAACGGATTTCGTTGCCGGATTCGTCGGCCGCGATCGCGGCTATCGCGCGCTGTCGTTCCGCTACGCGGACACGTTGACACTGCACGAGATTCACACCGCGACCGAACCGGAACTGGCCGGGCTGCGGTTGGACCGCGGCGAATGGGTGCTGGTGGTCACCGATTCCGGGATGCCGCGCGGATGGATCGACGTCACCGGCGTCGAAGGGATCCGCTCCGGACGCCCGCTGATGGACAGCATCGCGGCGGGCGGCTCGCTGTTCCCGCCGGACGGCGACCTCCGCCAGGCACTCGACGCGGCGATCTCCTCCCCCTCCGGAATCGGTGTGGCGGTGGATGATTCGGGCGCGGTGCGCGGCGGCATCCACGGACCCGAGGTGCTCGAACAGCTCGCCGACCAGCGCACGATGGAGGACGACGCACGCAACCGGCATTTCTTCGAGACCGGGAATGCCGAGCGCAGGCAGACCGTGCCGGATCAGGAGATGTCGTGACCCGGACGGCCCGAGATCCGGTAGCACGGCGCGCGACGGCGTGGCGGAGGCGCGCATGAGGTATCTGATCGACAACTTCTCCGAGATCATGGGGTTCACCGAAACCCACCTGTACCTGGCCTTGATTCCGCTCGCCCTCGGGCTGGTGATCGCCGTTCCGGTCGGCGCGCTGGTCCGCCGGGTGGCGTGGCTGCGTCGGGTCACCGTGACGGTCTCCAGCCTGGCCTACACAGTGCCGTCGCTCGCGCTGTTCGTGATCATCCCTCCGCTGGTGGGGATTTCGACGATCGATCCGCTGAATGTGATCATCGCGCTCACCGTCTATTCGACGGCGCTGCTGGTGATCGCCGTGCCCACCGCACTGGATTCGGTGCCCGCCGGCGTTATCGACGCCGCCGACGCGGTCGGCTACGGGTCGCTGCGCCGCACCCTGACCGTCGATATGCCGCTGGCCGTGCCCGTTTTCGTATCCAGCCTGCGTGTGGTGGTGGTCACCAATATCGCCATGGTCTCGGTCGGCGCGCTGATCGGCGTCGGCGGCTTGGGCAAACTGTTCACCCAGGGCTATCAGCGCGACTACCCGGACGAGATCATCGCGGGCATCATCGTGACGTTGGCACTGGCGCTGATCTTCGACCGGCTCGTGTACGCGCTCGGCCGCTGGGCAACCCCGTGGACGCGCGCCGACGCCAGGTCCGCGAAGGCGAAAGGCGCTGGCGCATGAACCTTTTCATCGACGCCTGGCACTATCTGACCGACGGCGCGAACTGGGGCGGCCCGGCGGGCATCGAAACCCGTATCGCGCAACACCTCTGGTACAGCTTCCTCGCCATCGCCGCCTCGGTAGTCGTCGCGGTGCCGCTCGGCCTGATCATCGGCCACACCAAACGCGGTTCCGCACTGCTCGTCGGCGTCGCCAACGCCATGCGCGCCCTACCGACCCTCGGCCTGCTCACCTTCCTGGTGCTGCTACTCGGCCTCGGCCTGATCCCGCCGCTGCTGGCCCTGGTCACCGTGGGTATCCCGCCGCTGCTTGCGGGCGCCTACGCGGGGATCGCGAACGTCCCGGCCGACGTGGTGGACGCCTCCCGCGCCATGGGTATGACCGAATCCCGGATCCTGTTCCGCGTCGAGGTCCCCAACGCCATGCCGATCCTGCTCACCGGCCTGCGCGGGGCAACCCTGCAGGTCGTGGCGACGGCCACCATCGCCGCCTACGTCAACCTGGGCGGCCTCGGCCGCTACATCTTCGACGGCATCGGCCTCTACCGCTACGACCGCGTTCTCGTCGGCGCCCTGCTGGTGGCCGCACTCGCCATGGCGCTCGACGGCCTGCTCGCCTTCGCAGTCTGGGCCAGCGCTCCCGGCACCGGCCGCCTGCGCCGCACCAAGCCGCTGCCGCTCACCCCCGCGGGAATCCTGCGGGATCGACCGGCCCCAGCAACCACAGAGCACACTACGCATTGACCATTGCTGTGATGTGGGCCACGATGTGACGAGGCCGTAGGAGTCGTCGTCACCCGTGGACGCTCGGCGCACTTGTGACAACACGTGTCGAGTCCTGCGAACACCTCGAGTCCTGCGGGATCACTCGCCCGAGACCAGGAGGTTCTGCCGTGAACAGTCGCTCCATGAAGGCGCGCGACATCATGCACGAGAGTGCGGAGTGGATCCCGGCCGACGAGACGCTGGACCGAGCCGCGCAGGTGATGCGCAGGCTCGATGTCGGCGCCCTGCCGATCGGCAACGACGACCGGCTGGTCGGCATGCTGACCGACCGCGACATTGTCGTGAAATGCGTTGCGATGGGACATGATCCGAGTCGGGTCCGAGCCGGTGACCTGGCTCAGGGCACGCCGCGCTGGGTATACGACGACGCCGAGGTGCGCGATGTACTCGACCTGATGGAGGGTGAGCAGATCAAGCGAATCCCCGTGATCGACCGCAATAAGCGACTGGTGGGCATGATCTGCGAATCCGATATCGCCAAGAACCTCAGCGACACCGAGATCGCCCACTTCGTCTCGGCGGTCTCCGTACCGCACTGACCCCGCACGCGAAACGGGGCCGCCCACCGAGGGTGAGCGGCCCCGTTCTCGACATCGGTACTACTAGACGACGCCCTCCGCGCGCGCCGCGGCCGCCACGGCCTCGGCGACGGCCGGGGCGACACGGGGGTCCAGCGGGCTGGGGACGATCTTCTCCGGGCCGAGCTCGTCGGCGACCACGCTGAGAATGGCGTCGGCGGCGGCGATCTTCATACCCTCGGTGATGCGGCGCGCACCCGCATCGAGCGCACCCTTGAAGACACCGGGGAACGCGAGCACGTTATTGATCTGGTTCGGGAAGTCGCTGCGGCCGGTGGCCACGATCGAGGCGTACTTGCGCGCCACCTCGGGGTGGATCTCCGGGTCCGGGTTGGACATGGCGAACACGATCGACTCCGGGGCCATCGAGGCGATGAGCTCCTCGGCGATCAGGCCGGCCGACAGACCGAGGAACACATCCGCGCCCGCCAGCGCCTCGGCCGCACCGCCGTTCAGGCCACGCGGATTGGTGCGCTGCGCCAGTTCGGCTTTCACCTCGTTGAGGTCGCCGCGCTCCCGGCTGACGATGCCCTTCGAGTCGAGCACGGTCACATCGGACACACCCGCGGCAAGCAGGATATTGGTGCAGGCGACGCCCGCCGCGCCGGCACCGGACACCACGACCTTCAGTCCGTCGATGCCGCGACCCTGCACCCTGGCCGCGCCGTTCAGGGCGGCGAGCACCACGATGGCGGTGCCGTGCTGATCGTCGTGCATGACCGGGCAGTCCAGCGCCTCGATGACCCGCTTCTCGATCTCGAAGCAGCGCGGCGCGGAGATGTCCTCCAGGTTGACCGCGCCGAAGCTCGGACGCAGGCGGATCAGGGTCTCGACGATCTCGTCGACGTCCTTGGTGTCCAGCACGATCGGGATCGAGTTCAGCCCGGCGAACTTCTTGAACAGCGCCGCCTTGCCCTCCATCACCGGCAGCGAGGCGCGCGGGCCGATGTCACCGAGGCCGAGCACCGCGGTGCCGTCGCTGACGACGACAACCAAACGGTCGGTCCAGGTGTACTGCTTGCACAACGACTCGTCCTGCGCGATAGCCCGGCTGACCTGAGCGACGCCCGGGGTGTAGGCGATCGAGAGGTCGCGCTGGGTCTCCAACGGCGCTGACAGTTCGACCGAGAGCTTGCCGCCGAGATGACCCGCGAAAATCTCTTCCTGGGTGATTTCGGAAAGGGAGGCAGTGGCATTCGGTGCGTCAGTCACAGGTGACACGATTTCACTCCTGCTCGGGTCGGGCTAAACCGGGGGACGGTTACCACCGGGTAATAGGTACTAGGTGATTCATATCGCTCATCGAGTGCGCTGACCGGCACGTTTCGGGTCCGGCTCGGGTTGTCGGGAACCCGGCGGCCGATGTCGAAATCGTGCGCGGCACTGATCCGCAGAAGGGGATGGCGGTCGGCGAGCCGATGAAGCGGATGAGCACTGCGGGAGCCGGAGGGTGGTCCGGACGGAACGTGCGGGGCGATCCTCGGGTGCGACGGTGCGTCGCGCTGCGGGGGTCGTCGTGCTTCCCGTACCCGGCGGTGGCGAAGGTGGGGAATCCGCAACATTCTGCCAGCCGTTCCGGCGACTTGCCAAACCGGTGTGTCGTATCCCGGTTTCGCGCCATATTCCGAGGGTAAGGCCACGGAATTACCCCCAGGTTAGCGGAAACTCGCCCTCCGGAGATTGGTGATTGTGAGAGAGCGCAGCGGGCGGGACGGGACACGGTGAGCATCCGTGACCGGCGGGCGGCATCGGGACCGGACATCCCGTCACAGCGGCAGCGGATCCGCACTCCGGTGATTCGACGCACCCGTGTCTGTCCGGACGGTCGTCTCCGCTATTGTTTCGGCCGTTTCGGTCACCGGTGAGCGCGCGACCGGCACGACATCGACCGAGTGGGAGGCCGGTCCGTGCGCGGCGAGCACCGACTCTTGCCCCGCGAGGGTACGTCCGGCCGCGTCGAGCGTCGAATCCGCCCCGTTCCTGGTCCTGGGCGGGACCGCGAGTATCGATTCCTGTCCGGCCGATGTACGCCCGGATGGAACCAGCTCCGGTTCAGCGGCGGCGTGGGCGAGGAGGCCCCCGGCCACGGGGTGCGCTAGCGCCCGGACCCAGACGCCATCAAGCCCGCCTGACACCAATCGCACCCGCCAGTCGTCGGCCGCCCCCGGATGGTCGGTGCGCCGATGCATACCCCGGCTCTCGGTGCGCGCCAGCGCACTGTGCTTGGTCCACCGCGCCACCGCGAGCAGCGCAGCGGCCTGCCTGGCCCGTAGCCGGTCCGCCCCGATGCCGCCGAGCAGTGATTCGGCGCCCGGCCACATCCCGTCCAGTTCGGCGATGCTGTCGCGCAGACTGCCCGCACTGCGCCAGTAGCTGCGGCGCAGCGGCAGCGTGTGTTCCTGCACGAGTCCGATCACCGCGCGGGGGTCGAGCCGCGCGCGGTCGTGCAGCCCGGCGCCCGGCACCGGCCGCGCCACGTCCGGAATGCCCCGGGTGCGCGTGAAGTGCGCGGCGCCCGCGCCCGCCCACACCCCCGAGGCGATGGCCCAGGCTCCGCCCTGCCCGCCGAATCCGCTCACCGCACCGGTGATCGGTTCCCGGGTGGTGGCGTCGCCAGCGCCGAAGAGCCCGGCCACGGTGGTCGCGCAATCCGCTCCGGTGATCCGCAGCCCACCGGTGCCGCGCACCGTGCCCTCCAGCACCGCGCGCAACGGCACCCGCCGGGCGCGATCCACCAGGCCCTGACGCGACAGCCAGATCCGTACGGCCTCGGGCACCTCATCGATCGCCGCGTAAATCCGGTGGCCGTCGGCGATCGCCGCGAAGGCCGCCGACCGGTGTCCCGAGATGACCGCACCGGATTCGTCGTAGAGCGTCGCGAAGTGCAGGGCCAGCCCGGGCGCGAAACTCGAATGCGTCGCGGTCGAGGGTGAGCTCAGCACCGGCGCCAGGCCGTAGGCGCTGGAGAACTCCATACCGGACAGTTCGGCGCCCGCCTCGACGGCCAGCAGCAAACCGTCACCGGTATCCACGTCGGTGCCCGCGCCACCGGAGAGGAAGGCGCAGCCGCCGGTCGCGACGACCACGGCCCCCGCCCGCACGGTCCATGGCCGGAACCGGTTGTGCCGTTGCACCCCGGTCGCCCCCGCGACCACGCCGTCCCGGTCGGTGAGCAATTGCAGCGCCGGATGGTGGTCGAGTATCCGCACGCCGGATTCCAGCAGGCGACGGCGCATCCGGCGCAGGTAACTCGCCCCGTCCAGGCAGACCCGCAGCGCGCCGCCGCCGTTCGGGCCGTCGCCAGGGAACCGGTAACCCCAGTTCGCCAACTGTTCGACGCGCCGATGCGTTTCGTCGAGCACCCGATACATCCAGTCCGGGTCGCCGAGGTATCCGCCGTGCGCGTAGCCGCGCTGCACCGCCTCGTCCCTGGCCGCTCCCGGCGGGATGTTCCAGAGCGAGGTCATGCCGAACGCCGTCGGTCCGCTGGTACCGCACCGCCCCTTGTCGACCAGCACCACGCGCACCCCCGTGGCGGCGGCCGAGACGGCGGCCCAGGCACCGGCGGGACCACCGCCGAGAACGAGGACGTCCGTCTCGATTTCCGTCACAAAGAGAAATGTTCGACCACAATTCACCCGCCCGCAACTAGTACGGGAAGATCAACTCCACCACTGTGTCCAAAGCAATAATCCGGCCACCATAAAAACGACCATCGATCCGGAAAAAGCGGCAAAACCCCGATGTCTATCCGAAAAAACCTGTGCGGCAATGACGGTCGCGGAGGCCGCCACATGCCAGGCGATGGATTCTCCGCCCGGACCCGGAAATCCGCGCCGCCCGCCGATGAACGCGGTACCGACGACGACAAGGGTGAGCACGAACGTCCCCGCGGCCGCCACCCCGCTGAGCCCACGCACCACTCTCACGCGACGATCACGGGCACGCCGGTGGCCTTACCCGCAAGCTCCTCGAATTGCGCTGGGTCGGTGGTGAATTCACCGAGCCGGATGGTCTTGTTGGCGCCGTGGTAGTCCGATGAGCCGGTCATGAGCAGCCCGAGTTCGTCGGCGAGCTCGGTCAGTACGGCCCGGTCCGCGGCCGAGTGATCGGGGTGCGCGATCTCGAGCCCGCCCAGGCCGAGCGTGGCCAGCTCGCGAATGTCGTCCAGAGCCAGCAGCCTGCCGCGCTTACGGGCTCTGGTATGCGCCAGCACACTCACCCCGCCCGCGGTCGCGATCATCTCCACGGCCCGGCGCAGCGGCGTATCGGCCTTCTCGGCGTAATACGGGCCGTGCGGCGCAAGCAGTTCCGCGAAGGCCGCGTCCACGCTCGGCACCACGCCCGCCTCGACCAGGGCGCGGGCCAGGTGCGGCCGCCCCGCCGACGGCCCGGCCGAGGCGAGCACCGCCTCTGGATCGATCGGCAGGCCATCGGCGCGCATCCGCTCCGCCATCGCACGCAACCGCTCGACCCGCTCCGCCCGCAACCGCTCCCGTTCCTCGGCGAAGCACCGATCGGCCGGGTCGAACAGATAGGCCAACAGGTGCACCGGGACCGGCCAGCCGTCCTCGCCGAGACCGACGCAGGACATCTCCATGCCGCGCACCAGGGTCAAACCCTTCGGTAGCGCATCCACCGCCTCGCCCCACCCCGAGGTGGTGTCGTGATCGGTGATCGCGACGACATCCAAGCCGGCCGCGGCCGCGTTTCGCACGAGTTCGGCCGGGGTGTCGGTACCGTCGGAGGCGGTCGAATGGGTATGCAGGTCGATGCGCACGCCTTCAGTCTTACAGTGCGTGATCCTCGGTGGGTGCGGTCAGGCCCCGCCCACAGGGCCACGGCGGTCCCGCTGCGGTCGCGCGGATACGGCATGGACCAACCGCCCGACGTAGCATCGGCGATGTGCCATCCATGCCCTCGTTCCGCGGTTCGGGTCGAACAGCGCGGCCGCGGCCGCGCATTCCGGTCCCGACCGCGCGGGCCATCGTCGATTGCGGCGTCTACGTCCAGGGCAAGCGGCTGCCGGGACTCTTCACCCACAAGGACGCGCTGGCCGAGGTGCGCAACCGGGGCGAGGGCTTCGTGTGGGTCGGCCTGCACGACCCGGACGAGATCCAGATGGCCGATATCGCGGAGACATTCGAGTTGCACGTGCTCGCGGCCGAGGACGCGGTCAAGGCGCATCAGCGGCCGAAGCTGGAGCGCTACGACGACACCCTGGTGCTGGTGATGCGAACGGTGGCCTATGTCCCCCACGAATTGCACAGTGTCAGCGAGATCGTCGAGACCGGCGAGATCATGGTGTTCGCGGCGCCCGACTTCGTGGTGACGGTCCGGCACGGCGAGCACTCCGGATTGGCCTCGGTGCGTAAGCAACTCGAGGCCGAATCGGCGATGCTGATGTACGGCACCGGCGCGGTGCTGCACGCGATCGCCGATTATGTGGTGGATTCCTATATCGACGTGGCGGCATCGGTCGAGCTCGATATCGATGCCATGGAGGAAGAGGTCTTCACCCCGCGCAGTCAGGTCGCCATCGAGTCGATCTACCAGCTCAAGCGCGAAGTGGTCGAGCTGCGCCGGGCGGTGAATCCGCTCGCGATCCCGCTGCAGTCGCTCGGGAACAAGCCGGACCTGCCGCTGCCCAAGGAGATTCGGCGCTATATGCGCGATGTGGCCGACCACCACACCGGCGTCGCCGAGCGCATCACCGATTTCGACAGTGCGCTCAGCGCGTTGATCAGCGCCGCACTGGCCAAGATCGGGGTGCAGCAGAACACCGATATGCGCAAGATTTCGGCGTGGGTCGCGATCGCCGCGGTGCCGACGATGATCGCCGGTATCTACGGCATGAACTTCGACCATATGCCCGAGCTGCGATGGACCTTCGGGTATCCGCTCGTCTGGATCGTTATATTGACGATCTGCGGCACGCTGTTCACGCTGTTCCGTCGCAACAAATGGCTCTGAACCCGCGACCGCGGGATGGGCCTACAGCGAGGCCGCACCCCGGGCCGGATCGTGTACGTCGATCCCGGCTTCGGCCCAGGCATCGCGTAGCGCCTGCGCACCGCGCACCCGCACCCACGCCGCCTCGGTCCCGGTCACCGGGGTCACCGTCAGATACCGCACCGGGTCCGCGGGCTCGGGCAGCACCACCTCGGGAATATCGCTGTCGCTCAACAGCACCGCGGTGAACGGCGAATTCACCCACATCGGCTCACCCAGATCGAGTAGCGCATCGGCTTGCAGCACAACGCCTTCCACCGCGGGCGCGGCCACCAGCACACCCAGCGCCCTGACCAGTCCGGACGCCGCACCCGTCCCGGAACGCAGGGTGAGCACCAGCTCCGCGCGCGGCCCGCGCACCGGATCCGCCATCAGATCACCGGGATCGCCCATCGGGTGACGCGATCCGCCGAGCGTCACGTAGTGCACCAGATCGCCGTCCACGATGCGCAGGATCTCGATGGGCTCCAGCCCGAGGAAGGTCACCGACGCCGAATCGACGCCCGACGCGTCCACACCGAAATGGTCCAGCACACCGGTGCGGACCTTATCAACGACATCCATATGTCAGATCGCCAGCCGTGCCAGCATGTCGCGCGCCTGCTCCGCCGACTTCGGATCGCACAGTACGTCGTAGCGACCGGCCACCAACTGCATGGTGGAGGCGAAATCACGCTGTCCTTTGGTCGCCGCGTACGGGATCGTGGTGGTGATCACGCCGAAGATAACGCCGCCGACCAGGCCGACCAGCAGCGGACCGAACGCACCGCCGGTCGTGAACAGGCTCAGCAGCAGACCGAGGAACAGGCCGAGCCAGGCGCCGCTCACCACGCCGCCGCCGATGACCTTGCCCCAGGTCAGCCGGTAGAGCACGCGTTCGACCTGCATCAGGTCCACGCCAACGATCGTCACGTCCTGCACCGGGAACTGATTGTCGGCCAGATAGTCGACGGCCTTCTGGGCCTCGGCGTAGGTCGGGTAGGAGCCCACCGGCCAGCCCGACGGCGGGGTCGGCAGACCCTGTCGCGCGCGGTTCGGGTTCCCCAAGGGATTCGTCATATCTCTATTCTGCTATTCCGGCCGAGTTTCCGGTGGTGTGAAACGCGTGGTGCGCGTCATTCGCGCGGCCCTGCCTTTATCGGCGATCACCTGCGCCATCTTCGCACTGGCCTCATCGATCATCTCGTCGCCGAGCATCACCGCGCCGCGCGCACCGCCCGCCGCCGACGTGTGGAAGGCGTAGGCGTCCAGAATCTCCTCGGCGCGATCGTAATCCGCCTGGCGCGGGCTGAAAATCTCGTTCGCCGCATCGATCTGGCCGGGGTGCAGCACCCATTTGCCGTCGTATCCGAGCGCGGCGGTGCGGGCGGCGGCGCGCTTGAAACCGTCCACATCCCGGATCTGCAGATACGGGCCGTCGATCGCTTGCAGACCGTGCGCGCGGGCGGCGAGCAGGATGGTCATCAGAATGTGGTGGTAGGCGTCGCCGGTGTCGTAACCCTCGGGCTGTTCGCCCACCACCAGGGTGCGCATATTGATGCTGGCCATGAAATCGGCGGGCCCGAAGACCAGCGCCTGCACCCGCGGACTCGCCGTGGCGATGGCGTCGATATTGCGCAGCCCGATGGCGTTCTCCAGCTGCGGCTCGATGCCGATCCGGCCGACCTCGAGGCCGTTGGCCTTCTCCAGCTGGGTGAGCAGTAGATCCAGGGCCCGCACCTGACCGGCGTCGGTGACCTTGGGCAGCAGGATCGCGTCGAGCGCCGCGCCCGCCCCCTCGACCACCGCGATGACATCGGCGTAGGTCCATTCGGTGGTCCAGTCGTTCACCCGCACCACCCGCAGCTGATCGCCCCACCCCGATTCATTCAGCGCCGCAACGATATTCGCACGCGCCTCGGCCTTGGCGACCGGCGCCACCGCATCCTCGAGATCGAGAAACACCTCGTCGACGGGCAGACCCTTGGCCTTCTGGATCATCTTCTGGCTGCTGCCGGGGCAGGCGAGCACCGAACGGCGCGGCTTCATGAACAACTCCTGTCCTCCGTGGCGTGGCAAGGACACCCGCCCGCGAACCTCTAGCCTGGCAGCCATGGCAGCAACCAGGGTTTACGTCGCCAGGCTGGCCGGCCTGGTGGTGCTGGGACCGGACGGCGAGTCTATCGGCCGCATCCGCGACGTCGTCGTGGCCATCCGGTATGACCGCCAGCAACCCCGCGTTCACGGCCTCGTCGTCGAACTGCCCAGCAGGCGTCGCATTTTCGTGCCGATGCTACGGGTGACCGCGGTCGAACCCGGGGTGGTCACGCTCAATACCGGCACGGTGAGCCTGCGCCGGTTCGCACAACGGCCCGGCGAACTGCTGGCACTCGCGCAGATCGTGGATTCCGCCGTCCGTGTCGACGATCCGGATCTGCCCGCTCTGGCCGGGGTGGACGTCTTCGTGGTGGATTTGGGGATCGAGCAGACCCGCACCCGCGATTGGCGGGTCTCCCGGGTGGCGGTGCGCGGGCATCGGCGCATCGGCCGCAGGCGCACCGTGCACGTGGTGGACTGGACCCGGGTCACCGGGCTGACCCCCTATGAGATCGGCAGACCGGGCCAGGACGTGACCCAGCTGCTGGAACAGTTCGAGGGCCTGCGTCCCGCCGATGTCGCACATCAGCTCCGCGAGCTGCCGGAGAAACGCCGGATCGAGGTCGCCCTGGCCCTCGACGACGAACGCCTGGCCGATGTGGTGCAGGAGCTGCCCGACGACGATCAGGTCGACCTGCTCGGGCACCTCGAGGTCCACCGGGCCGCCGACGTACTCGAGGCGATGGATCCCGACGATGCCGCCGACCTGCTCGGCGAGCTGTCCACGGGAGAGCGGGAATCGCTACTCGCGCTGATGGATCCGGAGGAATCCGAACCGGTGCGCAGGCTGCTCCAGCACTCCCCCGATACCGCGGGCGGTCTGATGACCACGAAGCCGGTGATCCTGACGCCCGCCACCACGGTCGCCGAGGCGCTGGCCAGGGTGCGCAATCCGGACCTGACGCCCGCGCTCGCCTCCATGGTCTTCGTGGTGCGCCCGCCGACCGCCACCCCGACCGGCCGATACCTGGGCTGCGTCCATATCCAGCAACTATTGCGCGAACCACCGGCGCACCTGATCGGCGGGATCATCGACAGCGATCTCGCGCCGCTGCGCCCCGACGCCCCGCTGGGCACCGTGACCCGCTACTTCGCCACCTACAACCTGGTATGCGGGCCGGTGGTGGATACGGAGAATCATCTGCTCGGCGCGGTCAGCGTCGACGACGTGCTCGACCACCTGCTGCCCGAGGATTGGCGCGAGCAGAACGAGGCAGACGAGGGGGTCGCCGGACATGAGTGAGAAGAGTCCGGCGCGGCAGCGGCTGGAGATGCCGGTCGAATCGCGCTTCCGATTGGACTGGGACGCAGAGGCATTGGCCCGCAGCAGCGAAAGGGTGGCCCGATTCCTCGGTACCGGGCGGTATTTGGCGATGCAGACCATCGTCGTCATCGTCTGGATCCTCATCAATGTCTTCGTTGTGACATTGCGCTGGGACCCGTATCCGTTCATTCTGTTGAATCTGGCGTTTTCCACCCAGGCGGCCTACGCGGCGCCGCTGATCCTGTTGGCGCAGAACCGGCAGGACAACCGCGACCGGGTGGCGTTGGAGGAGGACCGGACGCGGGCGGCACAAACCAAGGCGGACACCGAGTTTCTGGCCCGCGAACTGGCGGCACTGCGAATCGCGGTCGGCGAGGTGGCCACTCGTGACTACCTGCGCCGCGAACTGGAGGAGATGCGAGAGGTATTGGACCGAATCGAGGCCGCCGGATCCGCGGATCGCGCGCTTCCCACCGACACGGCCCCAAAGGCGCGCCGCAAGAAAAGCTCCGGTCCGAAGCAGTCGCCGGGGCCCATTCCGCCACCAGTTGTTGATCAATGACCGGAAATGCTCAATTACTTCCTGACCGATGGGTAACCTGGACAACGTTGTCCCGAGCAGGCCGGGCAGTGGATGTCCCGGACACCCGCTCTCACGACGTCCGAGGATTGGTGTGGCCGAATGCGAATATCTGCTCCGATAACCGTCTCGGTCCTGGTCGTCGCGGGCCTCGTCGCCACAGGATCGACCACCAACACCACCACGTCCAGTACGCCGCCGCAGGCACCAGAGGCACTGCTGGCCGCGTCCAGCGGGGTGGGCGGATCCAGCAACGCGGCGGCGACGGCCACAGACGCCCAGCTGTCTCGGACAGTCGGACTGCTACCGGTCACTCCGGAGACACCCCGCAAACTCACAGCTATGATTCCTCCCGCTGACGGAATCGCCCCCTTCGCCGGGGCGATTCCTCTGCGCGACATCACACTGCCCACCACCGGTGGGGCGCTCGGCATCCCGCAGGTCGTACTGGCCGCCTACCGCAATGCCGAACTGGCACTGGAATCCTCGATGCCGGGCTGCGGCCTGACCTGGAACCTGCTGGCCGGTATCGGGCGCATCGAATCCGGACATGCGGGAGGCGGGCGCACCGACGCCGCGGGCACCTCGGTCACCCCCATCTTCGGACCGGCGTTGGACGGCACCCTGCCCGGTAACGAGGTCATCAAGGCCGCCGACGGCGGTTATGTCCGCGCTATCGGGCCGATGCAGTTCCTGCCCGGCACCTGGAGCCGCTACGCCGCCGACGGTAACGGCGACGGCGTCGCCGATCCGCACAACATCTTCGACGCCACCCTGGCGGCGGGCAAATACCTGTGCTCGGGCGGGCTGAATTTGCGCGACCCGGCCCAGGAATTGCGCTCGATATTGCGCTACAACAACTCGATGTCCTACGCCGCCAATGTGCTGCGCTGGTCGGCGGCCTACCGGACCGGCGGCACGCCGAGTCAGGTCAGGATCTCCCCCGACCTGATCCCGCCCGGCCAAACACCGATCCAGGCCGGTCCGGATGTCATGGCGGCCAACACCACCACGCCGACCACCACGTCCGAACCGCCACCGAATACCCGGACCACGGTCGAGCCGCCCAGGCCGACCCAGGTGATGATCACGATCCCCGGCCTGCCGCCGATCCCCTGCGGCATCTTCTGCCCGCCGCCGCCTCCGCCCGCGAATCCATGTGAGGTGCAGGCGGTTCCCGCGCCGATGCCGCGTCCGGGCCTACTGGCACAGGCGCCGGTCGCCCCCGCCGAAAGCTTCGGTTCGGGCGATCCGCAACATCCGGGGCAGCGCCAGCAGCCGGAGCAGCGCCAGCAGCCGGAGCAGGCCAAGCAGCCGCAGCCGGTCTGCACACCGCCGCAGCCGGACGCCGCCAATCAGCAGGCACCCGCACCCGCACCCGCGCCCCAACAGGCGCCCGCACCCGAGCAGACGCCGGAGCCCGCCAAGACGCCCGAGCCCGGGGTGCCCGAGGCCACGGAACCCACGCCGGAGACCGCGCCGACGACAACCCAGCAGCCGGGCATCACGCTGCCGTTCAACATCGTGATTCCCGTTCCGCCACAAGGCTGAAACCAAACATCAGAGCAGGTCACGAAGTAGTAACAAAAAGGTCTCGAATGCGGTAGTCTCTCCTTCATCCAACGAGGGCTCGTCAGCGAGTCCTTCGGGAAGCCGGAGGAGGGTCACCACACAGTGGGGCGTCACCGAAAACCTTCGTCTGTGAATATCGGGCGAAGCTCTGTAATCGCGCTATCAGGATTGGTCCCCGCCGGAATCGTCACCGTCGCAGGCGCATCCGACCTGGACACCGCCGAACAGGCCGCAATCCAGCAGTCTCCGGGGGATGATCAGGACGCACTGGGCCTCAGATCCCAGTCTCTCGACGAAGCCGTCGCGCATGCCATGGCCAAACAGGGCACCGTGGCACCACCCGTCGTCAAATCCGTTGCACTGCCCGCGAATCGGGAAGTCGCCAACATGCCCGCAGGACAGCTCGGTGTCCCCGGCGTCGCCATCGCGGCCTACCAGAACGCCGAACGCACGCTGATCGCGGAGAACCCCGACTGCGGGATGCCCTGGTACCTACTGGCCGGAATCGGCCGGGTGGAATCGACCCACGCCTTCGGCGGCAAGGCCGATGCCGAGGGCAATCCGCTCACCCCGGTCTACGGTCCGGTCCTCGACGGCTCACTGTGGGGCAACAATGTCATCCACGACAGCGACGACGGTGAGTTGGACGGCCTCGCGGGCTACGACCGCGCGGTGGGTCCGATGCAGTTCCTGCCCGAGACCTGGAAGCGCTACGCCGCCGACGGCAACGGTGACGGAATCGCCGACCCGCAGAACCTCTACGACGCGGCGTTGACGGCCGGGAAGTACCTCTGCGCCGGCAATTTGAATATGCGCAATACGGCCCAGCAGACCCGTGCCATCCTGCGGTACAACAACTCGATGGCCTACGTCGCGAACGTCATGGCGTGGGCCAATTCGTACAACACCGGGGTCGCACCGAAGCCCGCGGAGCTGCCCCGGATCTGACACCACTAAAATCGTGGTTATGCCAGTGGTAACGGAAGCGGATGTGCGGGGCGCCCTCGCGAAGGTCGACGACCCGGAGATCCGTAAGCCGATCACCGAACTGGGCATGGTGAAAAGCGTCGCGATCGGCGCCGATAGCAATGTCCATATCGTGATCTACCTGACAACGGCGGGCTGCCCGTTGCGCACCGAGATCACCCAGCGGGTGACCAAGGCGGTGGCCGACGTCGCGGGTATCGGCGCGGTCACGGTCGAACTCGATGTGATGGACGACGAGCAGCGCACCAACCTGCGCAAGCAGCTGCGTGGCGACTCCGCCGATCCGGTGATCCCGTTCGCCCAGCCCGGCTCGCTGACCCGGGTGTACGCGGTGGCGTCCGGTAAGGGTGGCGTCGGGAAGTCCAGCGTCACCGTCAACCTCGCCGCCGCCATGGCCGCGCGCGGACTGTCGGTCGGCGTGCTCGACGCCGATATCTACGGCCACTCGGTGCCGCGCATGCTGGGCACCGATCAGCGTCCGACCCAGGTCGAGCGGATGATCATGCCGCCGGTGGCGCATGAGGTGAAGGTCATCTCGATCGCCATGTTCACCCAGGGGAATACGCCCGTGGTGTGGCGCGGCCCGATGCTGCACCGGGCGCTACAGCAGTTCCTCGCCGATGTGTTCTGGGGAGATCTGGACGTCCTGCTCCTCGACCTGCCGCCGGGCACCGGCGATGTCGCCATCTCCATCGCCCAGTTGATCCCCAACGCGGAGATCCTGGTCGTCACCACCCCGCAGCTGGCCGCCGCGGAGGTGGCCGAGCGGGCGGGTTCGATCGCATTGCAGACCCGGCAGCGCATCGCGGGCGTAGTGGAGAACATGTCCTGGCTGGACCTGCCCGACGGCAACAGGATGGAGCTCTACGGCTCCGGCGGTGGTCAGACCGTCGCCGACAGCCTGACCCGCGCGGTCGGCGCCACCGTCCCGCTGCTCGGTCAGATCCCGATCGAGCAGGCGCTGCGCGAGGCGAGCGACGAGGGCACCCCGATCGTGCTCCGCGACCCGGAAAGCGCCTCCGCCAAGGCCCTTGTCGCGGTCGCCGACAAGCTCGCGGTGCGCCGCCGCGGTCTGGCGGGCATGTCCCTCGGCATCGACACCACTCGCCACCTGTAAGACACGTTCCGGAGCGGTTGCCCGCCGCTGGCGGTATTCGAGGACCGATTTCCGCCGGACCGGATGTATCCGGGTGTCGGTACGGGCCAATAAGCTCGGGGCATGCTCACGCTGCTTTTGTACGTGCTGATCGTCGGTCTGGTGGCCGCGGTGCTGTTCCTGCTCGCGAGTGCGGTGTTCGGGCGCGGAGAGGAATTGGGGCCGCTACCGGAGGGGACCACGGCCACCGTGCTACCCGCGGAGGGGATCAGCGGGGCGGACGTACGAGCGCTGCGATTCCAGCAGGTGGTGCGCGGGTACAAGGCGGGCGAAGTGGATTGGGCGCTGGCACGGCTGGCCGCCCGCATCGATGAACTACAACTGGAGTTGGCGCACGCGCGCAGTGCCGCGATCTCCACCGCGGTGCCGCGCGGCACCCAGGCGCCGCAGCAACAAACCCAGAATGCCGCGCAGTCACCGCTGGCCGGGCTGACAGGTCCACAGCAGGCTGTCACACCGCAGCAGCACAGGCCCGCACCCATCGCCGAACCGGGCGGCTCGCAGCCGAGCGGCGGTTCATCCCCCGGGCCCGCGCGGACCGCCGATGCCGAGCGGCCGTCCGCCGAGTCACAGCCGATCACACCGCCGCAGGTGAGTACGACGACCGGTCAACCGTCACAGCATCCGCAGTCGAACGGCGATAGGCGGCCGGACGGTTCCGATCGCGGCGACGCGTCGCAGCCCACCCCCGAGTCGAAGTGACCGCCGAACTCGCTCCCGACGGCCGATTCCGCTGCCCGTGGTCGGAGGGATCGCAGCTGTATCGCGACTACCATGATCTGGAGTGGGGACAGCCGCTGCACGGCGACCACGCCATGTTCGAGCGCCTGTGCCTCGAGGCCTTCCAATCGGGACTGGCGTGGATCACCATCCTGCGGAAGCGGCCCGCTTTCCGTATCGCATTTGCCGGCTTCTCCATCGAGCGCGTGGCCGCATTCGACGACGCGGATGTGGCGCGATTGCTGGCCGATACCGGCATTGTCCGCAACCGGGCCAAGGTGGAGGCCGCCATCGCCAACGCCCGGGTCGCCCAGCGTCTGGACATCGGGCTCGACGAGCTGATCTGGTCGTTCGCTCCCGACCCGCGCCCGCGCCCGCGCACACTTGCCGATGTGCCCGCGACCAGCCCCGAATCCGTCGCTCTGGCAAAAGAATTGAAGAGACGCGGATTCCGTTTCGTCGGCCCGACAACGGCCTACGCGCTGATGCAGGCGACCGGAATGGTGGACGATCATCTGGCCGATTGCTGGGTCTAGAGTGACCTGCCCGACACCGACCTAGCGGTCACATTTCGAACTCAGGTATCCGTCCACATCGGCGATAGGGAAGAATGGGACGGGTGTAGCTCGCCAAATGCCGGTGGGCTCGCTGGTTGGTGACAACTGGAGTTCCAAGAAAGTGCGCAGAAAACCGCGCAGATCTGGAGGGAGCAGAGGATGGCGGCCATGAAGCCCCGCACCGGGGACGGTCCCCTCGAGGCAACCAAAGAAGGGCGTGGAATCGTTATGCGGGTTCCACTCGAGGGTGGCGGGCGTCTGGTCGTCGAACTCACGCCGGATGAGGCAGCGGCGCTCGGCGACGAACTGAAGAGTGTCACCAGCTAGTCATTCGGCACTCGCTGAAGTGGCCGGCTTGCTGGCCTGTCCGGAGTGCGGTCTCGGGCTCGAAGTCCGAGACCGAATGCTTCGTTGCGGGCGCGGTCACGGTTTCGACATTGCCAAGCAGGGTTATGTCAGCCTGTTGACCGGCGCGTCGACCAAAATGACCGGCGATACCGCGACCATGCTCGATGCCCGCGCGGCCTTTCAGGGCGCGCGGCATTTCGCACCGATCGCCGACGCGGTGGTCGCGGCCGTCGCGGAACCGGCCGCGACCGTGCTCGAGGTCGGCGCGGGCACCGGCTACTACCTGGCCGCCGTACTCGACGCCGCGCCCGCGGCCCTCGGCATCGCGCTGGACGTGGCAAAACCCGCGGCCCGCCGCTGCGCCCGCGCACATCCGCGTGCCGCTTCGGTGCTGGCCGACGCGTGGCGCGGTCTGCCGATCGCCGACCACACCATGAGCCGAGTACTCGCCGTCTTCGCCCCACGCAACCCCGCCGAGATCGCCCGGGTGCTGCGCGCCGACGGCCGCTTCGTCGTCGCCACCCCCACCCCCCGCCATCTGGCCGAGCTGATCGGCCCATTGGACATGGTGACGGTGGATCCGGATAAGAACCGCCGCCTCGCCGACTCCATGGCGGGTCATTTCGATCAGCTCGATCGCATGGTCATCGACTACCCGATGAACCTGTCCCGCGACGATATCGCGCACGTCATCGGCATGGGCCCCTCGGCATTCCACGCGCCCGCGACAGCCGACCCTCGCATCGCCGCACTACCCACCACCACCGAGGTAACCGCCTCGGTAACAATCTCCGTGTACCGCCCCCAACTGGCATAGTCGCGGTCTTCACAGAGAGTTCCTACGCCTCACAGAGGGTGCAGGCTCTGTGAGGCATGCGGACGGTCTGTGGGAACGGGTACGGGGTGCGGCTCAGAGCTTGCGAACGTGGTCGTAGACCTCGACGGTGCGGGCGGCGATGTTCGACCAGTCGAATTCGGCGATGGCTCTGGCTCTCCCGGCGGTGCCGAATTCGGCGGCCAGGATCGGGTCGCGGGCGACCTCGTTTACCGCGGCGGCGAGGGCGCGCTCGTAGTCGAGGGCGGCGACGGGGTCGTAGTGGACCAGGCGGCCGGTCACCCCGTCCGTGACAACCTCGGGAATGCCCCCGACATCGGAGGCGACGACGGCGGTGGCGCAGGCCATCGCCTCCAGGTTGACGATGCCGAGCGGCTCGTAGACCGACGGGCACACGAATACGGTGGCCGCGGCGAGGATCTGACGGATCTGCTCGGTGGGCAGCATCTCGCGGACCCAGAACACATTGCCGCGGCGCTGCTGTAATTCGGCGACCGCGGCGGCGGTCTCGACCTCGAGCTGTTTGGTATCGGGCGCACCCGCGCAGAGCACGAGCTGGATCTCGGGGTCGAACTCGCGTGCCGCGGCCAGCAGATGCCCGACACCCTTCTGCCGGGTGATCCGGCCGACGAAGGCCACCATGGGCCGGTCGGCGCTGACCCCGAGTTCGTCCAGGACCGGCCGGGCGCCCGCGGCGACGGGTCCGGGATGCCACAGGGCCGCGTCGATCCCGTTGTGCACCACGTGAACCCGGTCCGGGTCCAATGTCGGGTAGGCGTCGAGAACGTCGTGGCGCATCCCCTGGCTGACCGCGATGACGGCATCGGCGTGTTCGATGGCATTGCGCTCCGACCACGACGACAGCCGGTATCCGCCCCCGAGTTGTTCGGCCTTCCACGGCCGCCTCGGCTCCAGCGAATGCGCGGTGAGCACATGCGGCATCCCGTACAGGGTGGCGGCCAGATGCCCGGCCAGGCCGGTATACCAGGTGTGCGAATGCACCACGTCCACCTGCCCGACGGCATCGGCAATGCGGAGCTGGGCGGACATCATCTGGAGCGCCGCATTGGCCGCGTAGAGCGTCGAATCCGGTTGGTGCACCACGGCATCCGCGCGCGGCGCCCCCATGCAGTGCACGGTGACCTCGCACAACGCCCGTAGTCGCGCGGTCAGCTCGGTGACGTGCACCCCGGCACCGCCGTAGACCTCGGGTGGATATTCGCGGGTCAGCATCGCGACACGCAATCGGTCACGCACCGGCGCCGCGTCGCCGTGCTCGGACCCGACGGTACCCGCTGCGGTATCGCCGCGTCCCTGCTCGGTCGCACCGGATCCCGCTACCGAGCGCCCGCCGTCCGTGCCGAAACTCACCGATTCAAAGTAGACGCTCGGGTCGGCGGGGGCCACCTGCGCCCGTACTTCACGGTAGTTTGGGCACTGTGAGGAGCCAGCCGCACGTACTCGGGATCGTGCTCGCCGGTGGCGAGGGCAAGCGCCTGTTTCCACTCACCGCCGACCGAGCGAAGCCAGCGGTACCGTTCGGTGGGGCGTACCGGCTCATCGACTTCGTGTTGAGCAACCTCGTCAACGCGGGCTACCTGCGGTTGTGCGTGCTCACGCAGTACAAATCGCATTCACTGGACCGGCATATCTCCCAGACCTGGCGGTTATCGGGGTTCGCGGGCGAATACATCACGCCGGTCCCGGCCCAGCAGCGTCTCGGCCCGCGCTGGTACACCGGCAGCGCCGACGCGATCATGCAGTCGCTGAATCTGATCTACGACGAGGACCCGGATTACATCGTGGTCTTCGGCGCCGACCACGTGTACCGGATGGATCCGGAGCAGATGGTCTCCCATCACATCGACTCCGGTGCGGGCGTCACGGTGGCGGGTATCCGGGTGCCGCGCAGCGAGGCCGGCGCCTTCGGCTGCATCGATTCCGACGAGTCGGGCCGGATCACCCAGTTCCTGGAGAAGCCCGCTCATCCGCCCGGCACCCCGGACGACCCGAATGTGACCTTCGCGTCCATGGGCAACTACGTCTTCACCACCAAGGTGCTCGTCGATTCCATCCGCGCCGACGCCGACAACTCCGATTCCGACCACGATATGGGCGGCGACATCATTCCGTCGCTGGTGGCCGCGGGCGAGGCCGCCGTCTACGACTTCGCCGATAACGAGGTCCCCGGCGCTACCGAACGCGACCGCGGCTACTGGCGCGATGTCGGGACCATCGACGCGTTCTACGACGCCCACATGGATCTGGTCTCGGTGCACCCGGTCTTCAACCTCTACAACCGGCACTGGCCGATCCGCGGCGCGGCCGAGAATCTGCCGCCCGCCAAATTCGCCCAGGGCGGGCTGGCCCAGGAATCCATCGTGGGCGCGGGCAGCATTCTGTCCGCCGCGACCGTCCGTAATTCGGTACTCAGCGCCAATGTGATGGTCGACGACGGCGCCACGGTCGAGGGCAGTGTGCTGATGCCCGGCGTGCGCGTCGGACGCGGCGCGGTGGTCCGGCGCGCCATTCTGGACAAGAACGTGGTGGTCGGCGAGGGCGAAATCATCGGCGTCGATCTGGAGCGGGACCGTGATCGCTTCGCGGTGAGCAACGGCGGTGTGGTCACCGTCGGCAAGGGCGTCTGGGTCTGACGATCACGGCGCCGGGCAGAACGGCTCGCACGGGCCGGGTGTGCGTGGCGCCGTCGGCCTGGTGCGATCACCGAAATCCGCGGTGCTCACCAGGATGAGCACGGCGACCGCCAGCAGCACGATCAGCGCGAAGATGACGGTGGCGCCACCCCAGTCCACCCGATCGTCGTCATCGTTGTTCCAGAACATCACGGCCCCTTCGGGATAAGCCCGGGCCGTGGCGTTCGGATCAATTACGGCGTGCCGCCCGGCGCCGGTGACGGGATATCGGCCGTGCAGAACGGTGCACAGGTCCCGGAAGTCGGCGGGGCCTCGGTCGGCCCGGTATCGAAATCGGCATTGCTGACCAACAAAAGCACAATCATCGCTACCAGGAGCATGAATCCGAAGGTGCCGAAGATCAGCAACAGCCAACTGTGCGCCCGCCGCTCGGTGACAATGTGGCCGATATGGGCCCCTTCGATGATCTCCGAACCGCGTTCCCACACCATGGCTGCACCTCTGAGGTTCCGGTTTCTCCACGGTATACCCGGATATCACCGCCGAAACCGCCTCGCCCAGTGGCCATTCCGTCCGATCGCGCACGAAGGACGCCACGCCGGGCCGGTACCGCGGGTGGTGCCGAAATCAGCCCCGTGACGCGCAGAGCAGCCCATCGCCGACCGGGATCAGGACGCTGGTGAGCTCGGGATCCTCCGCGATCGCCCGGGTCGCGGCGCGCACCGCCTGGGTGGCCGGATCGCGCTGGGTCGTATCGGGGACCCGACCGCCGAGTAGCGCGTTGTGCAGGATGATCGCGCCCCCGTCGCGCAGCAATCGCACGGCCTGGCTGACGTACTGCGGGTGCTCCAGCGGTGCGGCATCGATGAAGACCAAGTCGTAGGCGCCGTCGGCGAGACGTGGCAGCACATCCAGGGCGCGACCGTTGATCAGCCGGGTGCGCGCCGGCGGGATCTCGGCGGCCCGGAACGCCTCCTTGGCCGCGCGCTGATGCTCCGGCTCGGAATCGATCGTGGTCAGCGTGCCGTCCTCGCGCATACCGTCGAGCAGCCAGAGGCCGCTGATACCCGCGCCGGTCCCCACCTCCACGACTGCGCGCGCACCGAGCAGCTGGGCATACATGCTCAGCAGGGCCCCGACCGACGGCGGCACGGGTGCCGCGCCGAGTTCGGTGGCCCGTTCGCGCGCGCTGACGAGGATCTCGTCCTCCACGACGGATTCCTCCACGTAGGCGAGATTTCGCTCCAGGTTCGATGCCACGCCTATGAGGCTAGTGGGACGCACGATGTATTGACGCTCCGACAAAGCGCTTCAGTACGAATTCCGCGCCGGACACTTTTTCTCAGGTGTCCCTCAGGATCTCCATATCTGCGGCATATCGGGACAGGAAAGAGTAAGGGCACGCAAGACCAGCCGACTGTTTACACGGGACGCGGGAACAACGACATACCGGTAGTTGGTTGTATCCCGTAGGTGGAGGTTCGAGATCCGGATCGCCACGACCGTTCCTGAGCGTTTACGGTCCCGAGTAGGAGGTAGCCCCATCCACACGGTCGATGCGGCGCGTGAATACGCCACCCTGCCAGAGCAGATTATGCCGTTCGAAAACGAAACGGCCGACGAAGCCACCGAGTCCGAGCCCGCCGATACCGGGGAATTGACCGGCACCGCGGCGTTCGACGCCACCGGCGATCGAGCCGTCATGCCGTCGTGGGACGAACTGGTTCGCGAACACGCCGACCGGGTGTACCGGCTGGCCTACCGTCTCTCCGGCGATGCTCAGGATGCCGAGGATCTCACCCAGGAGACTTTCATCCGGGTGTTCCGCTCCCTCTCGAACTACCAACCGGGCACCTTCGAGGGCTGGCTGCATCGCATCACCACCAACCTGTTCCTGGACATGGTGCGCAGGCGCAACCGAATCCGTATGGAGGCGCTGCCCGAGGATTACGAACGGGTGCCCGCCGAGGGTCCGACCCCCGAGGACGCCTACCACGACGCCCGACTCGATCCCGACCTGCAGTCCGCGCTGGACTCGCTGGCGCCGGAATTCCGCGCCGCGGTCGTGCTCTGTGACATCGAGGGCCTGTCCTACGAGGAGATCGGCGCGACCCTGGGTGTGAAGCTGGGGACCGTGCGCAGCCGCATCCACCGCGGGCGTCAGGCATTGCGCGACTACCTTGCGCATAATGGATCTCAGCAGCGGTTGGCCGCTGACGCGAACATAGGGTGATCGGTCGGAAGTCCGCATCTCCCCGGTTCGTGGATGATGTCGGTTGGAAGGGTGAGCACCGAATGAGTGGCGAGTCCAGCACGTCCGGTCGTTCGCCGCGGTTCCGTCCCACCGAGCACCTGGCGAGCGAGGCTATCGCGGCCTTTGTGGACGGCGAGCTGCGGATGAACGCCTACCTGCGTGCCGCTCAACATCTTTCTCTCTGCCCCGAGTGCGCGGCCGAGGTCGACGCTCAGCAGCAGGCGCGGATCGCGCTCCGCCAGTCCGGTCAGGTATCGATTCCCACCGGTCTGCACGACAGCCTGACGCGGATCCCGCTCGCCGAATTGCCCGGTACGGGCCCCACCGGAGCGGCGCACCCCCCGGCGGCGAGCACCCGCAACGAGGCAGTTTTCGGCTTTCTGACCGATTCGTTCACCGCGACCCGGTGGGCAACCTGGTGGCGCAAGTAGAGTTTGGCGCGTGACCACCGAATCACCGAACACCGGACCCGTGTCTGACGCGCCCGCCGCGGGCGACACCCCTGATTCGGCGGCCAGCAGGGGGAAACCGGGCTCACCCACCCCGCCGGCTACCACCACCCCCCTGAGGCCGTCGGACGCTCCCGTGCTCGGGCCGCGGCCGGTCTATCGGCCGCATGTCGACACCCACACCGCGCACGCCTTCCGCCGCCCCACCGGGCAGGTCGGTTCCTTCGCCGAGCAGGCGGCATCGAAAACCGATTCCGGTGCCCCGCAGCTTGGTCCGGAGTTGCACAATCGCCCGCCGGACGCCGTGCTGGCCGAGGCATTCGGGCGTCCCGAGGGCTCCACGGAGCTGTTGCAGCGCGACCCCGACGCGGGGGCCGGCGCGCCCGCGGTCGCCGGACCGGTCGATCCGTGGCGCGATCCGGCGGCCGCCGCCCGGCTCGGCGCGCCCGCGGTACCCACGCCACGTGCCCAGCCGCTGCCTCCGTCGCGCAAGCTGACCGCGCGCGAGGTGCTCTTCGGTTCCCGGGTGGCGCCGAAGGCGCTGGCCATGCTCGCCGTGGTCGCCCTTGCCATCGGGCTGCTGGGCGGTCTGGTCGGCAGGCTGACCGCCGAGGCGACGACGAATCTCACCTCCCGCAAGGTGACGCTGGAGCAGAGCGGTGACACCGAGCGCCCGCACGGCCTGATCTCCCAGGTCGCCAATGCCGTGCTGCCGTCGGTGGTCTCGATCCGGGTCACCGTCGGCGACAACGGTGCGACCGGTTCCGGCGTGGTGATCGACGGCGCGGGCTATGTGGTCACCAATAATCACGTGATCTCGATGGCCGCCCAGGACAAGAGCAATCGCGCCGCTATCCAGGTGACCTTCTCCGATGGTTCCCGGGTGCCCGCGAAGATCGTCGGGCGCGATCCCAAGACCGATCTGGCGGTGCTCAAGGTCGATGTGAAGAACCTCACGGTGGCCAAGCTGGGCAAGTCCGGCGACGTGCAGGTCGGCGACGACGTGCTTGCCATCGGCTCGCCGCTGGGGCTGAGCAAGACCGTCACCTCCGGCATCGTCAGTGCGCTGCACCGCCCGGTGAAGCTGCAGGGCGAGGGCAGCGACACCAATGCCGTGATCGACGCGGTGCAGACCGACGCCTCCATCAACCCGGGTAACTCCGGTGGCGCGCTGGTCGACATGGAGGGCCGGGTCATCGGCGTCAACACCGCGATCCGCAGCGAGACCGGCGGGTCGGTGGGCCTCGGCTTCGCCATCCCGGTGGATGTGATGACCAATGTCGCCCAGACGCTGATCCGGGACGGTCAGATGCATCACGCGATGATCGGCATCAGCGCCCGCACCAAGACCGTGGCCAATGAGGTGATGAGCGGCGCCGCGGTTGCCGACGTGGCGCCGAACGGCCCCGCCGCCAAGGCGGGGATCGTCGAGGGCGATGTCATCGTCAAGGTCGGGGATCGTGAGGTGACCGGGCCGGAGGAGCTGACGGTCGCGGTACAGGCCCACAAGATCGGCGAGACGGTGAACGTGCAGTTGATCCGCGATGGCAGGCAGGTTGACGTGCCGGTCACGCTGGAATCCGACTGACCTCCGACTTCGATCCCCAGGTAGCCTGGACCCGTGTTCAGCAGCATCGGCTGGAGCGAGATGATCATCTTGCTCGTCGCCGCCCTAGTGATCCTCGGCCCGGAGCGACTGCCCGGCGCGGTTCGCTGGACCACGCGCAGCCTGCGCCAGGTGCGCGACTACGCGAGCGGGGCGACCGCGCAGCTGAAAGAGGAACTCGGGCCCGAATTCGACGATCTGCGCAAGCCGCTGGCCGAGCTGAACGAGCTGCGCGGTATGACGCCGCGCTCGATGGTCACCAAACATCTGTTGAACGGCGATGATTCACTGTTCCGCGAGATCGACAAGGCGGTGCCGAGTAAGGACGAGTTGTTCGGCGCGTCGAGCGGCATGCCGAATTACCAGATGCCGAAACTCGAGAAGCCGTTGGCGCGCAACGAGCATCCGCCGATCGACAACGACGCCACCTGACCTGTCGAAACACCCCTAGCAGCCGAAACAGACTGGGCTGTCGCAAAGTACGTCATGTCAAGTGGGGTAGACACTAGACGCTGTCCAGCTGTCTAGACTTCGCACATGTCGGCCGATGACGTGGCGCGAGTCTTTGCAATCGAGGACAAAGTCGAAAGACTCAAGGCGGCCACCGACGGGGTGGCGGCGGCCCAACAGACCATCAACGAACTAACCCGGATCCGCCGAGCGGTGATCCGGGAACTACATGCCGAAGGCTGGACCTTCGCCAGAATCGGTGCCGCGGCGGGACTTTCCCGCGCGCGTATCCATCAGGTGAGCACCCAGGGTCCGGCGCCGGAGGGGTTGTTCTTCGGGCACGGCTCGCTCACCGTGCTGGTCCCCGAGATACGCGCGGGCCGAGTGCTCGGCGCACCCGACCCCAACGCTGGGACACGACTGGTGGAGTTGTTGCGCGAACTGGGATTCAGCGCGACCATCGAACATTTCCTGCCCGGCCGCCCGATCAATCTGAACCGCGACGGCCTGATCGCCATCGGCGGCCCCGAACTCTCCCCCAGCCTGCGCCAGGTCATCGCCGCCGACCCGCGCCTGCGCCGCGCCGTGGCACGGGCCGGGGACGCCCGCCGCGGGATCGAGGATCGGGCGGCCCGCCGGGTGTACCGGCCCGGCGGCCCGGAACCGCACGATATCGCCTACCTGGCCCGGCTGCCGCGCCCGGATGGCCGCGGCACCTGCCTGCTCATAGACGGCCTGCACCCACCCGGTTCGCTCGGCGCCATCCGTCTGCTCGCCACCCGCCTGGCCACACTGCACGAACGCGCTGCCAACCACCTGTTCTCGGTGCTGATCGCGGTCCGCTACGACCGCTCGACCGGTGAGCCCATCGACGCCGACCTACTCACCCCTGTCTACCGGCACGACCCCACCGACTCCCGGCCAATGGCGCCACGCACGCGGCGCTGAGCCGCCCGATTCCCTACTCACACACCGACTCCGGGGCGCGGTCGACCCGCGCCCCGCACGATCCACCAACGCCCCGAGCGATCCGCCCACGCCCCCACTCGATCCGCCTGCTCCCCCACACGATCCGCCCGCACCCCCATGCGCCTATCGAGTGCTGCGGGCATCACGTCCGCAACGCGGCCATCACGCGATCCGCCCGCGCCTCGACGCGCGCGGCTATTCCGTGCGGCCGTATGGCGATCGACCCGTGTCGCAACGCGGGCAGCCCGCACTGCGGCGCCGAATGCTGCCGTGTCACAACACCGCAGCGCCACGCCACGAAGCGCGCCGAATAGTTGCCATCACAGTGGCGAAACCCCCGAAAACCAATTAGAGTTACTTCGAGTTTCATATATGTGTCGCAGGTCACTAGCCCCGCGACGTGTCGGGCTTCGCCGTCGATGCTTAGATCGCCAGAAGATAACTATCCGTTAGGTGGGTGAGCGTTCTGTGGGTATAACGTCCCGAGGACAAGCCGTGCCGGGTCGAATGACGCGCGGGTCGAACGTCGCATTGCCCGACACCCACCAGGGGAGGCAGCTGTGAACCTCATTGTGATCATCGGCGTGGTCGTGGTCGTATTCGTCGTCGGGATGGTCGGCATACTCGTCGGGGTCCTGCGCCGACCGCGCTCGGCGGATAAGCACCTGACGGTGGCCGACATTCAGGCCAGACTCGCCGAAGAGGTCGGAAGAGACGGCCTCGCCGACGAGTTCGACGCCGGCCCCACCCGCGCTGCTTTCGACTCGCACACCGACCTCGATCGGGACCCCACCGGAACAGAGTCGGATCTCGACGCCACCGCCCACCCCGGCGCCCCCCGCGACGCCGCACCGGCCGACCACGCGGCGCCCGCCGACACCGCGCCCAGCAGCGATACCCCGTCCCCGCTCGACACGGTGCTCGATCGCGACGGCCAGCCCAGCGATTCATCACGCACACCGAGCCGGTAGACGCCACACGCACTGCGACGCTATGGCCGTCGCGGTCGGCCGGGGGGCACCCTCCCGCGATCGGTGGTCGCTACGCCTAGGGGTTCCGGTAGAGCTCGCCGAAACTCCATCGAGGTTCGACGTACGTCCTGATCGGGGCAACCGTTCGGGGGTTAGCGGTACATCGCTACCGACCAGGGCCGACGCTCATATCTGTTGTTTTCGGTTCGACTGGTTGATGCTGACATACACTGCGGAACCGGCCGAGACGAAGCTCGAACATACCCGCTCCTGAAAATGCAAGCAGCTGAGGGGCTTCATTCTCGCATCGCGATTGGGCTCGCACAGCTGAAGTTCATGACTAGCTGTCATCGGCACGAGCGTGCGTTCAGCGGACACGCTCAGCCGCCGAGACAAGGCTGGCCCGCGACGTCACTTTTCGCCGATGCGAACGGGGTCTCGGCCCCAACCGACGTCGAACTTCGCCGACAAACGACGTCGGAATTCACCAGCGCAGCCAGAGCCGATACACAGTAAACGGCCGCTGCGCCGGTGCCGAGGTCTCGGGGCACGGCTCCCGGAGATGTTGAACAACCCGGCATTCTCCTCAACGCGTTTTGCGGACACCGAGAACCACTGTGGCACCAGAGGTTCCCTCGGAGCGCCCGTATGTCCGAGAAACGAACGGTTTACAACACTGGACCTATCCCTTGCCGGATTGCGTTGTCCGCAAGAGACGGTGTGACTCGCAGCGATATGTGGCGGTGATTCTGGGGCGGTAGATGGCCGATCCGGTATTGGTTCCGGGGCACCGGGGCATGACACGTCGGTGGGGTGTCTGCGTGTGGTCAGTGCAGGTTCAAGGCATCGGCGATGGTGGTGAGGTAGTCGATGTGGGCATCGACGGTATCGAGGCCGAAGCCCATGGTGGCCACGGCGGCGTGGGTGCCCCCTGCGGCGTGCCATGCTGCGATTTCGGTGGTGACGGCGTGGGTGCCGTGGCTGAGGGAAATGTATTCTGCGCCGAAGTCTTCGACGTTTCTGCCGAGGTCGTGGACTCGGTCGCGTAGTTGTTTCCAGGCGTCGATGGCGGGGTCGATGCCGGTGTCACCAAAGAAGACGAAGCCGTCGGCGTGTCGGGCGGCGCGTTCGAATGCTTTGCCGGAGGCTCCGCCGAGCCAGATCGGGATGATGCGAGCCGGTTTGGGTATCAGCGCGGCGCGGTCGACGGTGTCGTAGCGGCCGGCGAAGTCGACGACGGGTTCGGTGAACAAGCGGCGCAGCAGTTCGATTTGTTCTTTTTGCCTGGCTCCGCGGGTGCGGAAGTCCTGGCCGAGGGCTTGGTATTCGACGGGGCTCCAGCCGACCCCGACGCCGAGTCGTAGCCGGCCACCGGAGAACAGGTCGACGTCGGCGGCTTGGCGGGCGACGAGGGCGGTTTGACGTTGAGGCAGGACCAGCACGCCGGTGGCGAATCCGATTCGTTCGGTGATCGCGGCGAGGTAGGCGAACATGACGAAGGGGTCGTGGAACGGGTCGTGTTCGGTGTAGGGGCCCGACAATGGCGGTGTGCGGTCGGCATGTACGGCACCGAGGACGTGCTCGTAGGCGAGGAGGTAGTCGAAACCGAGTTCCTCGATGGCGATTCCGAATCGTCGGACCGCTTCGGGGTCTCCGCCGAGTTCGGTTTGCGGGTAGACCGCACCGACACGCACACGATCGGGCTCTGCTGTAGTCGACGCCTCACTGCCAGAAGCCATTGCGTTTCTCCATTCGCCGGGTCGTGATCATTCGGCTTGCGGGGTCGGTGGTCGGTGGGTGATCTGCTGCTCGGCTCGGTCTTGGTGGCCCCGGCTGGCCAGCAGCACGAGGTTGTCGCATGAGTTGCTGTCGGCCCGATGTCGTCGAAACCGCCCGCAGCGCCCTCGTCATCAGCGCCGCCTGATAACGCGAAAATACCGCCACATAGCACTGCGAGTCACAAGACGGGCCCGGCGATTCTTCCGGAGCCATCTTCTCGTCCAGATCCACGGTGGCGGCGGCCGGACGAGAGTCAAGAAACTCCGGGATCGACTTCATTCTGACGAGGTTTGCCGAGCAAAATGCCGTCAAGATGGGCTCTCGTCAAAACTGACACCACCACGGCGGCTCGGCGGCGCCCCTTGGGGCCGAGCCGAGGGCCGAGACTATGCGCGCGATCAGTCATCTGCACCACACAGGCGAACACACTGAATACCAAGAACGGCATGGACCCACTGCCGAAGCCGCGCGGACGGCGAGACTCAGGCTGTCATCGGTTAGTGCCGTGCCCAGGAGGCCGGTACCGGTCATCGGCACGACCGCCGTTGCGTTGGCGTTATCGATCATCGCCCGCACTCGGCGATGGAAATCTCCTCGTGCGTTCGGGGCCGTGTCGCGTCGTGGTCGACGCGCCGAATCGGTGATCGGTAGCTACGCTCGAGCTATTGGCAGGTGCGTGGCGGTCGACGGTCGCCGACGGGTGGAACGTCACCGGCCCGAGGAGAGGACCGGATGCCGTGCGGGCGTTACTCGATCAGCTCATCGAACTGGTGACGGCGGGGCCGGTCGTGTTGGCGCGGGTGGTCGATACGACGGGGGCGGGGCCGCGAGATCCGGGGGCGGCGATGGTGGTGACCGGGTCCGGCGCGGTCTTCGGGTCGCTGTCGGTCGGGTGCGTCGAGGCCACCGTGGTCGAGACCGCGCGGGATGTGCTGGCGACCGGGCAGGCGACGACGGATCGGTTCGGGTATGCGGCGGCCGAGGGCATCGAGGTGGGGTTGACCTGCGGTGGCGAGCTGGAGGTTTTCATCGAGCGGGTCGACGCGGACCGGTTGCCGATTCTGACGCGATTGCGGCGGCGGCTCGGCGCGAGTGCTCCCATCGCGCTGGCCACCACGCTCGACACCACGACGGAATGGAAATTGTTGTGCCCCGGTGATTCCGAGCGGTGGCGCGGGGTGGATCGCGATGCCATGGCTCGGCTCGCAGCGGGACGCAGCGGGATCGTCGGCGGTGATGAATGCGACGCCGTCGATGCCACGCGCCCGCGCGTATTCGTCCAGGTTTTCGCCACGCCGCCGCGGATGATCCTGGCCGGCGCCAATGATTTCGTCCGCGCGCTGAGCCGCACCGGCCGCCAGCTCGGCTACCGGGTCACCGTGGTCGACGCTCGCGAAACCTTCACCACCCCGGCGCGTTTCCCCTCCGCCCACGAAGTCGTCGTGGACTGGCCGCACCGCTACCTGGCGGCCGAGCACGAAGCGGGCCAGATCGACTCGCGCACCGTGATCTGTGTTCTCACCCACGACACCAAATTCGACGTGCCGATGATCGCGGCCGCGCTCGATATCGAGAACCTCGCGTTCATCGGCGCCCTCGGCTCCCGCCGCACCCACGCCGAACGCCTGAACCGCCTGCGCGCCGCAGGCGTCACCGACACGCGGCTCCGCCGCCTGAAAAGCCCTCTGGGACTTGATCTCGACGCCCACACCCCGGATGAAACCGCGATCTCCATCGCCGCCCAGATCCTCGCGGAGCGCAGCGGCGCATCGGCCCGCCCGCTCGACGAGCTGGACGGTCCCATCCACCGCTGACGCTGCCCCCATCCTTCATCGGCGGACCGGAGGGTGGCTCGTCAGGCGGCGACCCGCGACGGACGCAATGTATTCATCGGCGGACGGTCGGTCAGCGAGACCTCGGTGCTGTGTGCGGTGAATTCGTCACCGATGAGCGGGAATTGGGTGAGCGCCGCCCCCGAGTCCGGCACACCGCTGCGGGCGAGCACGGTTCCGAGAATCTGCCTGCTCATGACGCCGAGATCGGCGAGCGGGCGATTCCGGTGTGTTCGCACGCCGAGGTTCACCTGGCCGATGGCGTCGAGACCGAGCCGGTCGTAGGTGTCGAGCAGCAGTCCGATCTCCACGCCGTATCCGGGGGCGAACGGAACCGAGGTCAGCAGTTCCCTGGTACCCGCGTATTCGCCGCTCAACGGCTGCAACACCTGCGACAGCTCCGGGCGCAGCGCCGCCAGCAGGGGTCGCGCGACCAGTTCGGTGACCCGGCCGCCGCCGTGCGCGTCGACCGTGCCGCCCTGCCGCAGCGGACGCCGGTAGTAGGCCTTGACCAGGTGCATATCGTCGACGGTCAATAGCGGACCGAGCAGATTCGGTACGAAGGCCGGGTCCGGATCGATCAGGTCGGAATCGACGAAGGCGATGAGGTCGCCGGTGGTCACGGCCAGCGAGCGCCACAGCACCTCGCCCTTGCCCGATACCGGATCGAGTTCGGGGACCGCCTCCTCGCGGGTGATCACCTCGGCACCCGCGGCCGCCGCGCGTTCGGCGGTGGCATCGGTGGAACCGGAGTCGAGTACCACGAGTTCATCGACCAGGGTGCCGAGCAGCGGCCGGATACTGGCCACCACCTCGGCGACGGTCCGTTCCTCGTTGAGTGCGGGCAGTACGACGGATACGGTGCGCCCGGCCTTGGCGGCGACGAGTTCGTCGACCTGCCAATCGGGGGTGTCGAAGGTATTGGTGGTCGCCCAGGCGGGCTCGCGGTGTTGGATTTTCATACCAGACCTCGCAGAGTTCGTGCGGGGGGCCGGATGCCCTGGATCGCGGCGATCATGTCCACTACCCGCCGGGTCGCGGCGACTTCGTGAACACGGAAGACTCGGGCGCCGGCCGCAGCAGACCATGCTGTTGCCGCCAATGTGCCCTCCAACCGTTCGGATAGACCGACACCTAGAGTCTCCCCGATGAAATCCTTGTTGCTCAGCGCCATCAAGACTGGCCATCCGGTATTTACAAGAACGTCCACTTTCCGCAACAACTCGAGCCCGTGGTAAGTGTTCTTGCCGAAATCATGGGTCGGATCGATCAGAATCGAATCCTTGCGAACCCCCGCCGCGACCGCGTCTTCCGCGGCCCGCACCACGGTATCCGTCACTTCGGCCGCTACATCGGTGTAGCGAACCCGATGTGGCCGAGTTCGCGGCACCGCCCCACCCGTGTGACTGCACACAATTCCGACACCGAGTTCAGCTGCCACCAGGACCAGATCCGGATCGGCCCCCGCCCACGTGTCGTTGATCAGATCCGCGCCCGCGGCCACCGCGGCCCTGGCCACCTCGGCGCGCCAGGTGTCGACGCTGATCAGTAGCTCCGGATACTTCTCCCGGATCGCGGCCACGAACGGGACCACCCGTTGCGCCTCCTCGGCCGCATCGACCAGGCTGCCCGGCCCCGCCTTCACCCCGCCGATATCGACCAGATCCGCGCCCTCGTCCACCGCGCGGGCCACCGCGTCCATGGCGGCGGCGTCGCTGAAGGTGGCCCCTCTGTCGTAGAACGAGTCGGGCGTGCGATTCACGATCGCCATGACCAGCGCCCGATCCGTCGCCACCGGCCTGCCGCACAACGTGGGAAACGGCACTACGGTCGGGCTGAACATGCCTCGACTGTACCGACACATATTCCGAGCGCCGCCGGGCACGGGTCGATGGTCAGTTCCTCGGTGCGCGTCCGGCCGCGACGCCCGCTTCGCTGCTCACGTGTGTCGGTTCTCCTCCTCGAGACCGATGGTGTGCATGGCGTCGAACGCGGCGGCCAGATCGGTGGCCACGGTGATCCGGTCCCTGGCGAATTGGGATACGAACTTTCGGTCGTACAGCTCGTCCAGCCAATGGAACAGGCCGGTGTAGAACCCGTTCGGATCCAATACCACCACCGGCTTGTCATGCTGTCCCAGATAGCCGCCGGTCCAGGTTTCGAAGAACTCCTCGAGCGTGCCGATGCCGCCGGGCAGGGTGAGGAAGGCGTCGGCGCGGTCCTCCATGACCTGTTTGCGCTGGCGCATGGTGTCGGTGACGATCAGTTCATCGGCGTCGACATCGGCGACTTCCTGGTGCACCAGATGTTTCGGGATCACCCCGACGGTATGGGCGCCGCCCGCGCGAGCCGCCGTCGCCACCGCGCCCATCATCGACACGTGTCCGCCACCGGAGACCAATTGCCAACCGCGCCGGGCGATTTCGGTGCCGACCCGGGCGGCGAGAGAGATATGGTCCGGATCGGCCGTGCTGGCCGAGCAATACACGCACACGGAATATCCGGGCGCGCTCACCATTGATCCTCCGTACCGATCGCATCGGCCGCGCCGCCCGCCTCCGCGGTCGCGAGGATGATGGCGCACACCTCCTCGACGCTATCGGTCACATGCAGCAGGCCGAGGTCTCCCGGCGAGATCTTGCCGGAGCCGCCGAGCGAGTCGCGCAGCCAATCCACCAGGCCGGACCAGTATTTGGTGCCGAACAGGATGATCGGGAAGCGGGTGATCTTGCGGGTCTGTACCAGGGTGAGCGCCTCGAAGAGCTCATCCAGGGTGCCGAACCCGCCGGGCAGGCAGACGAAGGCCTGTGAGTACTTCACGAACATGGTCTTGCGCGCGAAGAAGTACCGGAAATTGATGCCGAGATCGACCCAGTCGTTGAGGCTCTGCTCGAACGGCAGTTCGATGCCGAGTCCGACCGAATAGCCGCCCGCCTCGGAGGCGCCGCGGTTGGCCGCCTCCATCGCGCCGGGACCGCCGCCGGTGATCACCGCGAATCCGGCCTGCGCCAGCGCGGCTCCGATGGCGTGGGCGGCCTGGTATTCGGGGTGATCGACGGGGGTACGGGCGGATCCGAAGACGGCGACCGCGCGCGGCACTTCGGCCAGCGCGCCGAATCCCTCGACGAATTCGGCCTGGATGCGTAGCACCCGCCACGGGTCGGTATGTACCCAATCGCCGGGATCGTGCTTATCCAGCAGATTCTGATCGGCGGTACCCCGACCATGCTTGCGGTCGCGGCGAAACATTATCGGCCCGCGGAATGTGGGAGTCGACTTCCGTGAGCTGGCAACCTCGGGGTCGGCGGCGTCGGTGGACATGTCGACCACGCTACCGGGGCACGGGTTTCGCGCACCGGACAACCGGAACAACGCCGCGCGTACGCACGGCGACGACGCGCACCCTCAGATCTGCCCGGTGAGGTAATTGCGCAGCATCGCGGTGACCGCGGTGATCTGAGCGGTGGGGACGTGTTCGTCGCGCTTGTGCGCGAGGTTGGGGTCGCCGGGGCCGAAGTTCACCGCGGGGATGCCGCGGGCGGCGAAGCGGGAGACGTCGGTCCAGCCGTACTTGGCACGGACTCCGCCGCCACCGTGGGAGGTGACCGACGTGATGAGATCCGCGGCGGCGGGCGCGGTCAGGCCGGGGAGGGCTCCGGGGGCCGAGTCGGTCACCTCGAAACTCAGGTCGAGGCCGGCGAATACCTCGCGGACAT
The DNA here is from genome assembly GCF_040654375.1 of Nocardia sp. NPDC050710. Lineage (NCBI taxonomy): Bacteria > Bacillati > Actinomycetota > Actinomycetes > Mycobacteriales > Nocardiaceae > Nocardia > Nocardia sp. NPDC050710. The sequence goes on from NZ_JBFAHV010000008.1 coordinate 203,827, forward strand.
GCTCGATGGCCTGCGCCACGGTGCGATCCGGGGCGAAGCGGAAGTTCACGTCCACCTCGGCGGCATCCGGGACGACATTGCCCGCGACCCCGCCGGAGACCCGGACCGCGGACAGTCCTTCGCGGTACACGCAGCCATCGATATCGACCTGCCTGGCCCGATACTCCGAGAGGCGCCCCAGTATCGGGGCGAGGCGGTGAATGGCATTGTCGCCCAGCCACGCTCGCGCCGAATGCGCTCGGGTGCCCGCGGTGCTCAGGCGGACCCGCACGGTGCCCTGGCACCCCGCCTCGATCCAGCCGCCGGAGGGTTCGCCGAGAACCGCCAGGTCACCTTCGAGCCATTCGGGCAGCTCTTGTTCGACGCGGCCGAGCCCGTTGTATTCGGCGGCGATCTCCTCACCGTCGTAGAAGATCAGCGTCAGATCGCAGACCGGATCGGCGACGGTCGCGGCCAGATGCAGGAAGACCGCGTCACCGGACTTCATATCGACAGTGCCGCAGCCGTAGAGCACCTGCGCGCCCGCGTCGTCCTTGTCGAACCGGCTCGGCACATTGTCGGCGATCGGCACCGTATCCAGATGTCCGGCCAGGATCACCCGCGTCGGTAATCCCCGATCGGTCCGCGCCAGCACCACATTCCCGTGCCGCAGCACCTCGAATCCGCTGGTCTGCTCGCGCAGCGCTCGCTCGACCACATCGGCGATCGCCGCCTCGTCCAGCGACACACTCGGAATGTCCACGAGTGCGGCGGTCAGCGTAATGGGGTCCTCGCGCAGGTCGATGGTCACGCGCTCAGCCTACGGAGGCGAATCCGCGCCGGATCTCCGCGGTAGGGCGACCGGACCGTGCGCTGGTCGCGCCTGTGACGAGTTCGCCGCAGGTAGCTGCACCACCGCCCGACGCGGGTCGGTAACCTCTCCTGACGTGAGCATTCAGGGAGCAGCAGCAGTCGGCATCGCCAATGTGACCGCGGACGGGACCGTCCTCGACACCTGGTACCCGAGCCCGGAGCTGGGCGCGTTCGGCGAGACCGGCACCAAGCGGCTCGACGAGGCGCCCGCGGAGTACGCGACGCTGCTCGGATTCGACGAGGCGCGCGGCGTGGACGTGATCGCGGTCCACACCACCATCGCCGACCTGTCGGCGGCCCCGGTCGACGCGCACGACGTGTACCTGCGTCTGCACCTGCTCTCGCACCGGCTGGTCAAGCCGCACGAGGTCAGCCTGGACGGCCAGTTCGGCCTGCTCAGCAATGTGGTGTGGACCAACTATGGCCCGGCCGCGGTGGAGGGCTTCGAGGCCACCCGCGCCAAGCTGCGCGCCCGCGGCCCGGTCACCGTCTACAGCATCGACAAATTCCCGCGCATGGTCGACTACGTGGTCCCCTCCGGTGTGCGCATCGGCGACGCCGATCGAGTGCGCCTCGGCGCGCACCTGGCCTCGGGTACCACCGTCATGCACGAGGGCTTCGTCAACTTCAACGCGGGCACACTCGGCAACTCCATGGTCGAGGGCCGCATCTCGGCCGGTGTCGTGGTCGGCGACGGTTCCGATGTCGGCGGCGGCGCCTCCATCATGGGCACCCTGTCCGGCGGTGGCACCACCATCATCTCGATCGGCGAGCGCTCGCTGCTCGGCGCCAACGCGGGCGTCGGAATTCCGCTCGGTGACGACTGCGTCGTCGAGGCGGGCCTCTACGTCACCGCGGGCACCAAGGTGCAGACCCCCGACGGCACCGTGGTGAAGGCGGCCGAACTCTCCGGGCAGGACAACCTGCTGTTCCGCCGCAACTCCCAGACCGGCGCGGTCGAGGTCGTCCCGCGCAAGGGCACCGGCATCGAGCTCAACGCCGAACTGCACGCCAACGACTGAACACCGCTGACGCTTCGCCACGCCTCGCAGTCCGGGTAACGGCTGCGAGGCGTGTGCCGTCTCGGCGGCTATCGCCTCCGCCGACGGCGCACGATCGCTACGGGACGGCGGCGGGCTCGAGTCCGAAGGCGATGATCCGCTCGGGGCGGATGCGGATCATTTCCCGGGAGACACCGGCGATATACGGGTCGACATCGGTCAGAGCCTCCGCGGTGCCGCGGATTTCGAGACATCGGACGCGCCAGGGCTGGACGGAGGCGACATCGTCGACCACGAAGGCGACGCGATCATTGCCCGCCAGATTGCGGAACTTCCACGAGGCGCCCATATTCCAACCGGCGATATCGATCGTGCCGAATTCGGCGTTGTAGCGGAACCCGACGGGATTGTTCTGCGGCGATCCGTCGGGCCGGACGGTCGCGAGCCGCCCGAGCCGCTGCGTATGCAGGTAGTCGATCTGTTCGGTGGTCAGCTGTGCACTCATACCGCGACCGTAGAACCTGTACCTGACTCGAGGTCAAGCGCCGAATTCAGGTCAGGAGTTTCTTCTGCACCTTGCCCATGGCGTTCCGCGGCAGGCCATCGACCACGCGGATCTCGCGCGGGCGTTTGTGGACCGAAAGCTGCTGTGCCACATAGTCGATGAGCTGTTGTTCGAGGGTGGCGGGGGCACCGTCGCGCAGGACGACGAAGGCGACGATACGCTGGCCGAGATCGTCGTCGGGCAGGCCGACCACCGCCGCTTCGGCGACCTCCGGATGTCCGAGCAGGACGGTCTCCACCTCGCCCGCACCGACGCGGTAGCCGCCGGATTTGATGAGGTCGACCGATTCCCGGCCGACAATGCGATGGAAACCCTCGGCATCGATGGCGGCCACGTCACCGGTCTTGAACCAGCCGTCCTCGGTCCAGCTCTCCGCGGTGGCCTCGGGCCGGTTCAGGTAGCCGTCGAAGAGCATCGGGCCGCTGACCTGGAGTGCGCCGATGCTGTCGCCGTCGTGCGGTACCGGGTTGCCCGCCTCGTCGCACAGCCGGGTTCGCACACCACGCACCGGCGTGCCGACCCAGCCGGGCCGCCGCTCGCCATCCGCGCGGGTGGACAGCGTGATCATGGTTTCGCTCATGCCGTAGCGTTCGATCGGGGTATGCCCGGTGAGCTCGCGCAGCTTCTCGAAGACCGGCACCGGCAGCGGCGCACTCCCCGATACCAACAGTCGCGCGCCGGCCAATTGCCGTGCGGCATCGGGATCTTCGACAATGCGCGACCACACCGTCGGGACGCCGAAATACAGTGTGCCGCGCGCCCGCGCATATGCCGACGGAGTCGGTTTGCCGGTGTGGATCAGCGGGCTGCCGACGCGCAACGGACCGAGTACGCCGAGGATCAGCCCGTGCACGTGGAACAGCGGAAGTCCATGCACCAGTACATCATTCGCGGTCCAGTCCCAGGCGTCGGCGAGCGCTTCGAGACCGGCGGCGATAGCGCCGCGGCTCAGCACGACACCCTTGGGCAGGCCGGTGGTCCCGGACGTGTAGAGCACGAATGCCGGTGCGGCCGTGTCGGGTTCGGGGTAGGTGTGCCAGGAGCGGGCGTGTACGCGCACCGGAACCACCGGCAGTTCGGTCCCCTCCGGCGCCTCCCCCAGCCATGCCTGAGCACCCGAATCGGCGAGGATATGCGTGAGCTCGGCGGCCCCGGAATCCGGCGGTACCGGCACCACCGTCACGCCCGCGATCAGGCAGCCCACCACCGCGAGCACCGTCGTCACAGTCGGGCGGGCCAGCACCGCGACCCGCTCGGCGCGCGCGATCCGCTCGGCGACCGAGGTGGCCGCGCCGAGCAGATCACTGCGCGAGAGGGTGACGCCGTCGATGGTGACGGCATCCGGAATATCCGCGCCCGCGGCGACGGCGAGCGGGTTCAGGGATCGAAGCAGCAGCGGCGGACCGAACGACATTCGCTCACGCTACTTCGGCCGCCCCCACCCGCGACACTCGCCCGCGCCACGTGTCGGCGGCGATCACAGGTCGGTGACGTGCGCATCGGGGTGGTTGACACATCCGCGAGGCAGTGAGACGGTTTATATACATCTTTCTCAACGACGAGAACGAGGTCGATGATGACCAGCCCGCTTCGCGCTACCACCAACCCCGCGACCGCGGCCGCCGATGGCTTCGATATCCGACAGCATCTCGACGGTTCGGCCGCATTCTTCGGTGCCGCCGCGAATGTCATCATGCAGCTCAGCACCCCGGCGGTCGGCTACGGCGTGCTGGAAAGCCCCGTCGACAGCGGCAAGATCATGCTGCATCCGATCAAGCGAACCCGCACGACCCTCACCTATCTCGCGGTCGCCATGCTCGGCACCGACGAGGAACGCGCCGCCTATCGCGAGGCCGTCAATCGCTCGCATCGCCCGATCCGCTCCGGCCCGGCGAGCCCGGTGAAATACAACGCCTTTGATCCGAATCTGCAACTCTGGGTGGCCGCCTGCCTCTACTGGGGCGCCCGCGACCTCTACGAACGCATGCACGGACCGATGGACCCCGCCGCCGCGGACGCCTTCTACCGGCACGCCGAACGGCTGGGCAGCACCCTGCAGATGCCCGCGGCGCTGTGGCCCGCCGATCGCGCCGCCTTCGATCGGTACTGGACCGCGAACCTTGCCGAAACCCGGATCGATCCGCCGGTACGCGCCATGTTCGACGACATCGTCGATCTGAAGATGTTCCCCCGCCCGTTCCAGTTGGTCTTCGGCCGATTTCACCGTTGGATCACCGCGGGTATGTTGCCCGCGCGCCTGCGCGAGCAGATGGGCATGACCTGGACCGAGCGCGACGATCGCGCGCTGGCCCGGCTGCTCACCGCGATCGGCGCCGTGGAGGGCCGGATGCCCAGGCAGATCAAGGCGTTTCCGGTGAACGCCTTCCTCTGGGATCTGCGTCTGCGCCGACGCCTCGGCATGCGACTGGTCTAGGAATCCACCGATCCGGGCACCGTCGACGCCACGCCGTTGAAGCAATAACCCGATATCGGCGTGTCGTACCCCCGAATTCGCCTCGAACAGGTGTTATCTCGAATCGCACCGAGGACCGGATCACGGGGGGCTGGAGCCAGGAGGAAACCGTGGGCAATCGGGGTATCGCGCTCGCCACCGTCACCGCCGGGATATGCCTCGCGCTAGCGGCCCCCACCGCGGCCGCGGACGCCGACGCGCTCGTTCCGGACCGCACCGCGCTTTCGTTTCGCACCCCGCTCGGCTTCGCCTGGGGCACGGCCAACGAGCGCCAGCCCCGGGCGAGCCTGTCCCTGTCCAAACTCTTCCTTGTCGACTACGCGCTGCGCCACGGCGACGGCTCGGACACCGATCGCCAACTCGCCGAGCGCATGATCCGGCTCTCCGACGATGGGGCCGCGGATGTGATGGCCGCCAAATACCCGCAGGCCATCGACACCGTCGCCGAGGAATACCACCTCACCGAAACCCGCTCGGCCGGGCATTGGAGCGCCACGCGCACCAGCAGCGCCGATGTGGCCGACTTCCTGAACGCCAAGCTGCGTTCCGATCCCGCGTCGCCGATCCTGACCTGGATGGCCCAGGCGGACCGCACCGCCGCCGATGGCACCGAACAGAATTGGGGCACCGCACAGCTGCCGCGGGTGCTGGGAACGAAGTGGGGCTGGTCGGACTTCGGGCCGCCCGAGGTCGCCTCGGCCTCCTATGGAAGCGGTTTCGCCGTCGCGGCCCACACCTACGGCACACCGGCGGATCAAACCGATGACGTCCTCGCCGCCCAGGTGGGTCTGCTCGGCGACCTACTCGCGACCCTGCCCGCGAAACTGGTCGACATCCTCGCCGAACGATTTCGAACCACGCCGCGCTGAGCGGTCAGGACACCCGGAACGACACCACCACGTGGTCGCGGGCGAAGCGCCGGATCGCGGCGTCGTCGCCGAGCGGAATCACCGTCTGCGGGGTCAGCGCGAGCGACACGGCGGTGCGCGCGATCATCTCGGCCAGCGGCTCCGGATCGTAGGCGGGCAGTTTGCCCTCCCGTTGCAGCCGGGTCACGAATTCGGCCAGATAGTCGCGCCCCAATTCGATGATCGGCGCGCCCTTGGTGGTGAGGAACGGCAGTACCAATTCCGGTTCGGTCGCCAAGAGCCGGTGCACCAGCTTGTTGTCGCGCAACCCATTGATGAACGCCGCGAAGAGTTCGACGATCTGATCCTCGGCGCTGGCATCGCGGTCGACCTGTCGTTGCAGCACCGCGTCCACCTCATCGATGAATTCGCGGGTCTGGCGCAGCGCGACGGCCTGAATGAGATCGGATTTGCTGGCGAAGCGCCGATAGAGAGTGGCCAGCGAAAGCCCACAGCGCCGGGCCACCTCGACCATGCTCGTGCGCTTGATCCCGAAGTCCAGGAATGCCAGCAGCGCCGCATCCAGCACCCGCGCCTGATTGCGATCCTCCGGGCCGGTGCTGCGCACCAGCGGCAGCAACTTGGTCAGCCTCGCCATGTCCTCACCCTATCCGCTGTCGATGTCCGGAGAAACGATGACGCCCTCAGCTTCGCATAGCATCATGACCCCGGACGGCCGAACACGATTGACAGGGCACCGAGACGATGAGAAGGTGAATGGCGAATCTTCTCACCGTCGCTCATCGGAGAGCGAGCGGATACCGAAAGACGAGGTCGACGATGACCGCGCCCCTCCGCGCAACAACACCCGAACCGGACCGCACCTGCCGTTACGGCACGGCCGACGATTTCGACATGGCGGAGTTCTGGTCCGGGATCGCCGCGTTCCTCGGCGGAACCGCCAACGTCATCATGCAGCTGAGCCTGCGGCCGGTCGCCTACGGCGTGATGGAGAGCAAGGTCGACAGCGGCAAGATCACCCTGCATCCGTGGAAGCGGCTGCGCACCACGCTCACCTACCTGGCGGTCGCGATGATGGGCACCGAGGAGGATCGCCGGGTCTACCGCGACGCGGTGAACACCTCACACCGCGGCGTGCGGTCGAATAGCGAGAGTCCGGTCGACTACAACGCATTCGATCCCCGGTTGCAGTTGTGGGTCGCGGCCTGCCTGTACTGGGGCATCACGGATCTGGAGCAGCGGCTGCACGGCCCGCTGGACGAGGACACCGCCGAGGTGTTCCACCAATTCGCCGCCCGTCTCGGCACCACCCTGCAGATGCGTCCCGAGATGTGGCCCGCCGATCGCGCCGCATTCCAGCGGTATTGGGACACCAACCTGGTGACCAAGACCATCGATCCGCGCACGCGTGCGTACTTCGAGGACCTCATCGATCTGAAGATGGTCGCGCCGCCACTGCGTGTCTTCGCCCCGATCCAGCGGTTCTTCGTCACCGGACTGCTGCCCCAGCACCTGCGCGACGAGATGGGCATGACCTGGACCGCACGGCAGGACCGGGCGATGACGCGGCTGCTGCGTGCCGCGGGCACGGTCCAGCGACGACTTCCGAAGCAAGCCAGGCTCTTTCCGATGAACTTCTATCTGTGGGATATGCGCCGTCGCCATCGCCTCGGCAAGCCCCTGGTCTAGCCGGACTCAGGATTTCCCGACGAGCGCCCGCAGGAAGAAGGTCAGATTCGCCGGGCGCTCGGCGAGTCGCCGGGTCAGGTAGCCGTACCACTGGCTGCCGTAGGGGATGTAAACCCGCATCGCGTAACCCGCTCCGGTCAGCCGCAGTTGCTCGGCGTCGCGGATGCCGTAGAGCATCTGATGCTCGAATCGGTGAGCGGGACGGCCGGTTTCGGCGGCCATCGCCTCCGCCGCGAGGATGAGCACCGGATCGTGTGTGGCCACCATCGGATACCCTCGCCCGTGCATCAGGACCTGAAGGCACCGCAGGTAGGCGTCGGTGACCTCGGTCGCGCGCTGGAAGGCGACCCGATGCGGCTCCCGATAGGCGCCCTTGCACAATCGGATACGCGAACCCGGTCCGGCGAATTCGACGCAGTCGGACTCGGTGCGATGCAGATAGGCCTGCAGAACCGCACCGAGCCAAGGGAATTCGGTCCGCAACGCGCGGACGGTCGCCAAGGTGGCGTCGGTGGTGGTGTGATCCTCGGCGTCCACGGTCACCCATACCCCCGCCGCGGCGGCCCCGACGCACAGAGTGCGCAGATTGTCGAGGGAGATGGCGAGGCCGTCGGCGGGCAACGATTGGCCGAGCGCGGACAGTTTCACCGATACCTCGACCGGGGCGGCCCCGATTCCGGGCAAGACCGGGCGCTCGATCGCCGCGAGCGCGTTGATCAGCGAAAGGTACTCCGCCACCGTGGCCTCGGCGCTCGCCCGATCGGTGGTGTTCTCGCCGAGGAAGTCGACGCTGATCAGCCGCCTGCTCGCGAGCAGATCGGCGACCACCGGCAACAGCTCGTCGCGGCCCTCACCGGCCACGAACCGGCGGACGATTTCGGCGGTGACCGGATTCCCGGTGAGCACGCGCTTCATCCGCGGCGAATCGGCGGCCGCGAGGATGACCGGGCGCAACGGATTCATCACCGGTCCATATGCGGGTACCGGTGATCGGCGGGCGGCACGAAGGTTTCCTTGATGGTCCGGGGTGCGACCCAGCGCAGCAGGTTGAGCGGTGAGCCCGCCTTATCGTCGGTTCCCGAGGCGCGGGCACCGCCGAAGGGCTGCTGTCCGACCACCGCGCCGGTCGGCTTGTCGTTGATATAGAAGTTTCCCGCCGCGAATCGCAGTGCGGCGCCTGCCTGTTCGATCGCGCGGCGGTCCTGCGCGAAGATCGCGCCGGTCAATGCGTACGGCGCCGCCGCCTCCACCTCGGCGAGCACCGCGGCGTAGGAACCCGGCTGGTCATCGTCGTAGACATGCACCGACAGAATCGGCCCGAAATACTCGGTGGCGAAGGACTCGTCGCGCGGATCGTCCACCAGTAGCACCGTCGGACGTACGAACCAGCCCTCGCTGTCGTCGTAATCGCCGCCCACCGGGATGGCGATGCCCGCCTCCCTCGCGCGTTCGATGGCGGCCACCGACTTGTCGTAGGCACGCCGATCGATCAGCGCGCCACCGAAGTTCGTCAGATCCGCCACATCGCCGAAGCTGAGCCGACGGGTCAGATCCAGAAAGTCGTCGCCGATGGTGCGCCACACCGAACGGGCGATGTAGGCGCGCGAGGCCGCCGAACACTTCTGCCCCTGGTATTCGAAGGCGCCGCGGACCAGCGCGGTGCGCAGCGCGTCCGGATCCGCGGAGGTGTGCGCGACGATGAAATCCTTGCCGCCGGTCTCCCCGACCAGGCGCGGATAGCCGTGGTACCGGCCGATATTCGCGCCGACCTGCTGCCAGAGGAACTGAAATGTCCTGGTGGATCCGGTGAAATGAATTCCGGCCAACCGCGGATCGGTCAGCGCCACCTCCGAGAGCTCCACACCGTCGCCGGTCACCATATTGATGACGCCGGGCGGCAGGCCGGCCGCCTCCAGCAATCGCATGGTGTAGAACGCGGCGAGGGTCTGGGTCGGCGAGGGCTTCCAGACCACGGTATTGCCCATCAATGCGGGCGCGGTCGGCAGATTGCCCGCGATCGCGGTGAAGTTGAACGGAGTGATCGCGTAGACGAACCCCTCCAGCGGCCGGTAGTCCAGGCGATTCCAAACACCGGCGCTGGATTGCGGCTGCTGCTCGATGATCTGGCGCGCGAAGGCCACATTGAAGCGCCAGAAGTCCACCAGTTCGCAGGGCGCGTCGATCTCGGCCTGGATCGCCGACTTCGACTGCCCGAGCATCGTTGCCGCGGCGATGGTCTCCCGCCACGGCCCGGCCAGCAGATCCGCCGCGCGCAGCAGGATCGCGGCGCGCTCGTCGAACGGCAGCGTGCGCCAGCCGGGCGCCGCCGCGATCGCCGCCTCGATGGCTCCGCGCGCCTCGGAATGAGTGGTATCGGTGTAGGTCCCCAGAATGTGGTGGTGCCGGTGCGGTGCGACGATACTGTGCCGCTCCCCGATGCCGGGCCGATGTTTGCCACCGACCACCAGTGGCACATCGACGGATTCAGCGGCGATCTCGGTCAGCTTGCCGACCAGCAACTCACGCTCCCGGCTTCCCGGTGCGTAGGAGTGCACCGGCTCATTGCCGGGAGTAGGGACAACCGTGACAGCGTCCATACCCCAGGCTAGCGCCATTCGCGCACCTCGCGGCGCGTACCGATGGGCTCAGCGTGTCCATGCCCGGTCTCAGAACGGGGCAGGCTGCCACCACTGGTCACGCACCTCGTCGAAGCTGTGTCCCGGCCAGGAGACCTCGACCAGTTTGTTGTCCAGACCCGGGGTCACCCAGCCGTGGGTGGCCAGCGAGAACGGGGCCGCCGGATCGGTCGGCCGGTGCAGCACCAGCACGCCGAATTCGGAGAAGTCCCGCTCACCGACCCGGGTCGTGTGGGCGGTCAGATATTTCTCGACGTCGTCCCGGCTGCTGTACTCCGTGTACCACGCGGTGACACCGTCCGGATCGGTGCAGATGATCTGCCGCACCGGTATCGGATCGCCCGCCTGCGCCACCACCGTGCCCGCGGCCGAGCACCGCGCCCCGCGCCAGCCCGTCCCGGCCGGGTCCGCGGGTATCAATCCCGGAAAGTTCACCGCGATCGGATGGTGTGCGCCCCACGGCACCGGTTTCGGCCCCGGCGGGCGCAGGAACTTCCAGTAGACCGCGCCGGCACCGGCTACGGCCAGCAACGCCAGCACGATCAGCAGCACCGAGGCGGTCCGCCAGCCGGAGGAGACCTGACGCTGCCTCGATACCGGTGCGGGGTGCGGCACCGGATACCCCGCCGCCGGCCCACCCACTCCGGCGAGTCCGTGACCATGTGGCGCCGCCTGCCAACTGTTCTCCAGGCGCGTGGCATCGACTCTGCCGGGCTGCCCCGGCCCGGGCGAACGCACTGTCGGCCCCGACGCCGCGATCTCTGCCGATGCGGGCGGCAACACAGAGGTCCGCGCGATCGCCGGATACGACGGCGAATGCTCCGGCACGGCATTCGGCGGGACCGCGGCGGCGAGGTTCACATTCGCGACCGGCGGACGCCTGGTCAATGCGGAGTAGGCGGTATCGGCGAATTCGCTACAGCTGCCGAACCTTTCGTCCGGATTCTTCGCCATCGACCGGGCGATCACGGCGTCGATCGCCTCCGGTAACCGCGGCACCGCGGCGCTGGCCCTCGGCACCGGCAGGGATAGATGGGCGGCGACCACGGCGCCGGGATTGGTTGCCGCGAACGGCGCTGCACCGGTCAGCAGGGCGTACAACGTGCAGCCGAGCGCGTATTGATCGGCCCGATGGTCCACCGGCCGACCCGAAAGCTGTTCCGGCGAGGCATAAGCCAAGGTGGCGAGGAACTCACCGGTTTTCGTCAGCTGGTGCTGGTCGTCACGAAGCCGGGCGATACCGAAGTCGCTCAGCAGGACCCGGTCACCGCCGCGCCCGGAGGTCAGCAAGATATTGGCGGGCTTCACATCTCGATGCAGCACGCCCCGTTCGTGGGCGTAGTCCAGCGCTTCCGCGGTCTGCCCGATGATCCGTGCCGCGCGCAGCGGATCCGGTGGTGCGGCGCCGAACGCGGCCGCATCGGAGCCGTCGACATACTGCATCGAGATCCACAGTTGACCGTCCTCGGCGCCGCGATCCAGCACCGAGACGATATTCGGGTGATCCAGCCGGGCCGCCACATCGGCCTCCCGCTCGAAACGCAGTCGCACATCCTCGTCGGCGTACAGGTCGCGGCTGAGCAGTTTCAGCGCGATCAGCCGTGGTAGTCGTGGATGGGCGGCCAGATACACCGTGCCCATCCCGCCGCGGCCGAGCACCCGCTCGATCCGATAGCCCGCGAACACCGCACCCGCGATGAGCCCCGCCCCTTGCATCGCAGAACCTTTCACCCAGCCGACAATCGTGTCCACCCTACGGAGCACGGTTCCCGCTCGCACAACGTCCCGGACACCGACCTGTTGCTGATGCGGCCGTTCCGGCGGACCGACCCCGGGTCGCATACCGTGGCGGCCGCGGACCGACGGTGCGCGCGGTCAGTGGGCGGCGAGGCGTTCCGCGGCGGCGGCGACGCGTTCGTCGGTCGCGGTGAGGGCGATGCGCACATGCTCCGCACCGGAGGGCCCGTAGAAGTCGCCGGGGGCGGCGAGAATGCCGCGCTCGGCCAGCCACTCCAGGGTGGTGCGGCAGTTCTCGCCGCGGGTGGACCACAGGTACAGTCCCGCTTCGGAATGATCGATACGGAAACCCGCCGCCTGCAAAGCATTTCGCAGGATCTCCCGGCGAGCCCGGTAACGCTCGCGTTGCTGCGCCTCATGCGCGTCATCGCTGAGCGCCGCGGTCATCGCGGCCTGGATCGGGAACGGCACCATCATGCCGGAGTGCTTGCGCACCTCCAGCAGCTCGGCGACCAGTTCGGGATCGCCCGCCACGAACCCGGCGCGATAGCTGGCCAGGTTGGAGGTCTTCGAGAGCGAATGCACCGCGAGCAAACCGGTGTGGTCACCGTCGCAGACCTCGGGGTCGAGGAGGGAGGCGGCGCGGCCCTCCCAGGTCAGCCCCAGGTAGCACTCGTCGGAGGCGACAATCGCGCCGCGCTCGCGGGCGAAGGCCACCACCTTGCGCAGGTGGTCGACACCGAGCACGCGGCCGGTCGGATTCGACGGCGAGTTGACGTAGATCAGCGCGGGATTACGCGGGCCGAGCTGGGTGAGCCCGTCCGCACGCACCACCTCCGCGCCCGCGAGCAGTCCGCCCACCTCGTAGGTCGGGTAGGCGACCTCGGGAATGACCACCAGGTCCGCCGCACCGAGACCGAGCAGCCGGGGCAACCCGGCGATCAGTTCCTTGGTCCCGATCACGGGCAGTACCGCGGCCGGATCGATATCGGTGATCCCGTATCGCCGCTTCAGCGCGTCCACGGCCGCGGCGCGCAGCTCCGGGGTGCCGTGTGTGGTCGGGTAGCCGGGGATCTCGGCGACCGAACTCAGTGCGGTCCGGATCAGCGCGGCGACGGGGTCGACGGGGGTGCCGACCGAAAGGTCGACGATTCCGCCGGGATGTGCCGCCGCCTTCGCCTTGACCGCCGCGATGGTGTCCCACGGAAAATCGGGTAGCAGACTGCTGACCCGGACGCGCAATGCCACGTTCGGTCTCACTCGCCCATCGGGGGGAGTTCTTTGATGAACGGCGGGTCGTAATCCACCTTGCCGACCTTGGTCGCGCCGCCGGGCGAACCCAGCTCATCGAAGAAGTCGACGTTGGCGTTCACGTAGCCGCTCCACTGGTCCGGCGTGTCGTCTTCGTAGAAGATCGCCTCCACCGGGCACACCGGTTCACATGCACCACAGTCCACGCACTCGTCGGGATGGATGTACAGCATGCGACCACCCTCGTAGATGCAGTCCACGGGGCATTCCTCGATGCATGCCTTGTCCTTCACGTCAACGCACGGTTCAGCGATGATGTACGGCACTGCCGCTCTCCTAGTCTGTCCTCACCTGCGGGGATGGTCCGCCTGCGAAACCCTATCCCGAGACCCCACGTTACTACCGGTCAGCCTGCCCTAACTTCGCAGTTCCGCCCCCGCTCGGACCGGCCACCGAGCCTTCCGCATCGACATCGATGCCCACCACCCAGATCGTAGTGCCACGCACCCGCATTCGCCGCCCACGCCGGGCCCGCCGAACACAGGCCGAGTCCGAACTCACACCTGCGCGGCGATCTCGAGGTCGGCCCACCGCAGCTCGATCGGAAACGGATCGGACACCGTAACCGCCACGGGCCCCATATCCCGGTGTGCTGTCCCGATATGTGTATAGGGCCCCGTGCGATCGGACAGGGCATACCGCTCGATGGTCAGCGCTCCGATCTTGTCGAAACTGACCAACCAATAGTGCGGGATGCCCGCATCGGCATAGTCGCTCATCTTGTGCACCCGGTCCCGGCGGGCGGACCATGTGGACAGCACCTCGGCGACGATCAGGCAATGCTCGGCGGCAAGCTGTTCGAACTCGGGCAGACAACGGTGCAGCACGGCATCGGGCTTCCGCGCGGTCGGCGGCACCTCCCACAGGAGCACATCGACCTCCGTGTTGGTCTCGTAGCAGGATCCGCCACCGCTGCCGCGCATCTCGCCTACCGCCGCTCGCTCGAGCGCCAGCGAAAGCCGGGTGCCCACCTTCTGGTGGTCCCGACCACGCTGTTCCCGCGGCACCACATAGCCGTCGACGATCTCCAGATCTCGGCGGATGTCCTCGTCGAGATCGAGAAATGCCTCCCAGGCGATGGGCGCCGGTTGCGGTCCTTGCCAGCTGACGGTCACGGTCCGATCGTAGACTCGCGTCCGGCGTGGGCGGGTTATCCGACCGGAAGCGGTACGACGGCCGCCTTGCGATCGATATGCCCGTAGACCGTGGTTCGTTCGCGCACCGGCCTGCCGATACCCTCTGCGATCTCGCGCAGTTCGGCGACGGTTTTGGCGGAGCCGTGCTGTGAGCCGGCCATTCGGGAGATGGTCTCCTCCATCAGTGTGCCGCCGAGATCGTTGGCGCCCCCGTTGAGCATCATGCGGGTGCCCGCGGTACCGAGTTTCACCCAGCTGGTCTGGATGTTGTCGATGCGGCCGTGCAGCATGATGCGGGCCAGCGCGTGCGCCGCACGATTGTCCCGGATGGTGGGGCCGGGTCGCGCCGCGCCCGCGAGGTAGAGCGGAGCGCTCTGATGGACGAAGGGCAGCAGCACGAATTCGGTGAAACCGCCGGTCTCGTCCTGGATTCCGCGCAGCACCCGCAGATGCCCGACCCAATGCTTCGGGCTGTCCACGTGGCCGTACATCATCGTCGAACTGGAGCGCAGGCCCACTCGGTGCGCGGTGGTGATGACCTCGATCCAGGCCGAACTGGGCAGCTTGCCCTTGGTGAGCACCCAGCGCACCTCGTCGTCCAGGATCTCCGCGGCGGTGCCCGGAATGGTATCCAGCCCGGCCTCTTTCAGCGCGACCAGCCAGTCGCGAATGCTCTGGCCGCCGCGCGAGGCGCCGTTCACGATCTCCATCGGACTGAACGCGTGCACATGCATCGAGGGCACCCGCTGCTTCACCGCACGCACCAGATCGGCATAGCCGGTCACCGGCAGATCGGGATCGATGCCGCCCTGCATGCACACCTCGGTGGCACCGTCGACATGCGCCTCCCAGGCGCGGTCGGCCACCTCGTCCATGCTCAATGTGAACGCGTCCGCATCGCCCTTGCGCTGCGCGAAAGCACAGAAGCGGCAGCCGGTGTAGCAGATATTGGTGAAGTTGATATTCCGGTTCACCACATAGGTGACCTCGTCACCCACGACCTCGCGGCGCAGTTGATCAGCAAGCGCCGCAACGGCTTCCAGATCGGCGCCGTCGGCGGTGGCCAGCGCCAGGTATTCATCGTCGGTCAGCCCGGCGGGATCCTTCTCGGCGGCCCGTAGCGCGGCGAGCACATCGGCATCGAGACGTTCCGGTGCGGCGGAGGTCAGGTCGCGCGCCTGCTCACGAATGGTGTCCCAATCGCCGAACGCGCCGACGACCTCCTGACCGAGCCCGGAATCGCTGCGGCTCTCGGTGTTGCGGCCCTCGGTATCGATGGAGGTGTTGAGATCGACCCGGCCCGCCGACTCCCAGGATTCGTCCGGCTCCTGCCAGGGCAGACCGATCGGGAGCGCGTCCGGATTCGCCAGCCCGGTCGCCGGATCGGTAAGCGCGGCGACGTGAGCGCCGATGCGCGGGTCGATCCACGGGTTGCCCGCCCGCACGTACTTCGGATGCGCCGAGGTCCGTTCGACCAGCCGATAGCCCGCCGCCTCGGTGATCTCGCGCAGCGTGTCCAGATTCGGCCACGGCCGTTCGGGATTCACGTGATCCGGCGTCACCGGCGAGACCCCGCCCCAGTCATCGATGCCCGCGTCGATGAGCGCCCGGCACTCCTCGTGCGACACCAGATTCGGCGGCGCCTGGACCGGCACATCCGGGCCGAGCAGCAGCCGGGTGACCGCGATGGTGGCACGGAACTCCTCCAGTCCCGCATCCGGCACATCACGCATGGCGGTGTCGTCCTTGGCGCGGAAGTTCTGGATGATCACTTCCTGAATATGCCCGAATGCCTTGTGCTGCTTGCGAATCGCCATGATCGACTCGGCGCGCTCGGTCAGCGTCTCGCCGATGCCGACCAGGATTCCGGTGGTGTACGGAACCGAGAGACGCCCGGCATCGGTGATGGCGCGCAACCTGACCGCGGGGTCCTTGTCGGGGCTGCCGTAATGGCACTGACCCTTCTCGGTGAAGAGCCTGGTGGAGGTGGTCTCGAGCATCATGCCCATGGACTGCGCCACCGGCTTGAGCCGAGAGATCTCCGCCCAGCTCATCACGCCGGGGTTCAGATGCGGCAGCAGGCCGGTCTCCTCCAGCACCATGATCGAGACGGCGCGCAGATAGTCCAGCGTCGAGTCGTAGCCACGCTCGTCCAGCCACTGCGCGGCCTCCGGCCAACGATCCTCGGGCCGGTCACCGAGGGTGAACAGCGCTTCCTTGCACCCGAGCGCCGCGCCCTGGCGGGCGATCTCGAGCACCTCATCGGGTTCGAGGAACATCCCCTTGCCCTCGGCCCGCAGCTTGCCGGGCACCGTGACGAAGGTGCAGTAGTGGCATTTGTCCCGGCACAGCTTCGTCAACGGAATGAACACATTGCGGGAGTAGCTGATCGTATTCGGGCGGCCCGCCGACTCCAGTCCGGCGTCGCGCACCCGGGCCGCGCTGTGACACAGATCCACCAGATCATCACCGCGCGCATGCAGCAGCACGGCGGCTTCGTCCACATTCAACGTCACACCGTCGCGCGCGCGCCGCAGCGCCCGGCGCATGGCCGACGGCGAGGGCGGTACGGGAGGAACGCTCGGTGTCGCTAGTGGAACGGCAGCCGGCGAAGCCGGCGGGGTGGGTGAACTCGGCTCGGTCACGCCCTCGATCATGCGCTACACATCCTTCGCTGTCTCCCTCGAGTGCACGTGAGTGAGCGTTGCGAGCAAGCCGGCGGTTGCCGGCGGCCACGCGCACGACGACGGCCGCGCCACCTCGGGCGCAGTCGTGAGCAGCACAACCTCGCTACGACGCGAGGTTATTCCGGGGGCCGATCCCGGGGGCGGTTCGTTCGCTCACAACGTCACCGCGCCGACACTCGGCTCCGCACTTCCCGAGGGCGATGTCGCCCCGAGGCGCTGTGCCGATGGTTCGCTCGTCGCGCTCGTCATCACGCGCGGTGCGGTTGCGTCGAGGCGCGGGACGGTGCGCCCCGTTCATGGAAGCATGACAAGCATGTCGCAGCCGCGCACCATCCTGGCCGATCCGGCCTGGCGTCCGAGCCCGAGGGCGAAACTACTGTGGACCATGCAGGCCGCCGTGGGCTGGATGATTCCGATCGCGGCCGTGCTGGCCTGGGCGTTCTTCGATGACGGACATCGCGGGTGGCAACTGGTGGCCCTGGTCGCCGCGCTGATTCTCGGGGGCTTCAGTATCGCGGTCGTGCCCTGGTGGCGGTACGCGGTGCATCGCTGGGAGGTCACCGACGAGGCGGTGTACACCCGGGTCGGCTGGCTGACGCAGGAAAGCCGGGTCGCGCCGATCTCCCGGGTGCAGACGGTCGACACCGAGCGCGGACCGATCGAACGGTTACTCGGTCTGGCCACGGTGACGGTGACCACCGCCTCCTCCGCGGGCGCGGTGCGCATCGAAGCGCTCGATCTGCCGGTGGCCGAACAGACCGTCACGCGATTGACCGAAATCGCCGCGCTGCATCGCGGTGATGCGACATGAGTAACCACACCTCGGGCCCGACCGACCACAACGGCAGGTTCTCCGGGGCCGAGCACCCGGACCGGGGCGACGCGCTACCCCCGGCGGCCACACCCGCCGAACCTCCGGATCCGGTCGACCCGAACGGCCGGCTGTGGTTGCGCCTCGACAAGCGCATGCTGTTGGTGCATCCGGTGAACGAGGTGGTGAAGTTCATCCCGGTGCTGATCGGCACGCTGATCCTCGGCACCAGCAGCGGGAACCACTGGTGGAGCATCATCTCGCTGGCATTGATCATCGGTATCGCACTGGCCCGTTGGTTCACCACCGCCTACCGGATCGGTCCGGCACACGTCGAGCTGCGGACGGGCCTGCTCCAGCGCCGCACGCTTTCGGTGCCGCGCTCCCGAATCCGTTCCGTCGATATCGAGGCCGATCTGCTGCACCGCGCCCTCGGGCTCGCGGTCGTGGTGATCGGCACCGGCCAGCAGGCCGAAACCAGCGAGAAGTTCAAGCTGGATTCCCTCGACGCGGGCATGGTGCCCGCGTTGCGCAACACCCTGCTGGCGCATGCCACCGCGGGAACGCAAGGTGTGGCCGGACAGCCGATTCCGCCGTCCGCCCAGGTCGGCCCGCCGACACCCGAGTCAGGCTTCCGCGCACCCGCCGCGCTGGAGATCGGACATTGGCAGCCGCGCTGGGTCCGCTACGCACCGCTGTCGCTCACCGGGTTCGCGGTCGTCGCACCGATCGTGGCCGCGGCCTTCCAATACGGACTCGGCGAGGTCGTGTTCAGCTCGGACGCGGCACACAATATCGAAGAAGGTACCGCCGCGCTGGTGGTCATTTCCATGCTGATACTGGTGGCCGCCATTGTCGTGCTGGTCAGCCTGGCCGCCTGCACGCGTTATCTGACAACGTATTTCGGCCTCCGCGTCCTCGACGACGGCCACACGCTGCATCTGCGGCACGGCCTGTTCACCACCCGCCAGATCACCCTGGACCTGGCCCGGTTCCGCGGCGCCACGGTCAATGAGCCGCTGCTGCTGCGGTTGGCGGGCGGCGCGGAACTCGAGGCGATCATGGTCGGCGAGAACGCCCGCCAGAAGCTCCTGCCGCAGGCCCCGCGCGCCGCCGTGGAACGGACGCTGGCCGAACTGCTCGTATCACGCGCCGCCGCCCCGACGCCGGAGACCGCCGCGACGCCACAGCGGGATCCGGCCGCATATTCGAGAAATGGGGCCACACCGGCCACCAGCGTCCAGATCACCGTCGCCCTCACACCTCATGGCCCGGCCGCGCGCCGTCGCCGCTACACCCGCGCGGTGACCCCCGCGCTCATTCCGGGGTCCGTTATGCTGCTGTATCTGCTTGCCGACGTGACCTTCTCGCCGTGGTGGTGGCTGCTGCCCGCGGTGGTCGCGCTCATCGGGGTCGCGCTGGCGGAGGATCGCTACCGCGGCCTCGGCCACGCCGTCCTGCCCGCTACGGCGGACACCCCGGCCTGGTTGATCACCCGCGCCGGATCGCTGGACCGCGATCGCGACTGTCTGGAAGCCCGCGGCATCATCGGTTGGACAGTGCGGCAAACCTTTTGGCAACGCCGCTCCGGCGTCGCGACCGTGGTCGCCGCTACCGCCGCGGGCAAGAAGCGCTACCTGGTGACCGATATCCCGGTCGACGAGGCATGGGCGTTGATCGAGGAGGTCACCCCGGGGCAACTCGGCACACAGTGAGCTATCCGAGGCGAGCGTGCGCGGTGCGCCCCGCGTCGGCGGAAACCGGCGCGGGTCGCCATGCGGCGTGCGCACACCCCGGCATGGGCCGTCCGGAACCCGACCGATCCCACCAACCCCTCGGTGTGGCTGACGGTGTGCTGGAGCGCCGCGACGTTCAATGGATGACGTGGTCCAGACCTCGGAGTCGACAACACGGGAACTGCCCATCGCCGACCCCCGGGTTCGGCGCTTGCACCGAGGGGACAAGTACCGGCTGAACGCGCTCGGTGGTCTCGCCGCGCTATCACTGGACGCGCTGTCCAGCGTCGCGTACGGTCCCGAGGCCATCGTGCTGGTACTGGTCGCGGCGGGCGCCGCGGCGGTGACCTGGACGCTGCCCGTCGCCTGCGCGATCGCGACGCTCTTGCTGGTGCTGGTGCTCTCCTACCGCCAGGTCATCGCGGTGCACCCGGACGGGGGTGGTGCGTACGCGGTCGCGAAGAAGCGGCTCGGGCGGGGTGCGAGCCTGCTGGCCGCCGCGAGTCTGGTGGTGGACTACGTGCTCACCGTCGCGGTCAGCCTCTCGGCCGGTGCGGCCAGCCTGGCCAGCGCGTTTCCGGTGCTGGCCGATAATCTGCTGCTGCTCACGCTGATTGGGCTCGCGGCGCTGACGGTGATCAACCTGATCGGAGTCGCGGAATCGGCGAGGGTACTGATGGGTCCGACGCTCGTATTCATCGTCGTGATCGCGGCGGTGATCGGCGTCGGACTGCTGCGCCCGCATCCGGTGGCGATCATCGGCACGGACCACGGGCCGTTCATCCCGTTCGAAGCGATCGGAATCGTCCTGCTGCTCAAGGCCTTCGCCGCGGGATGTTCGGCGCTCACCGGGGTCGAGGCGATCGCCAACGCGGTGCCGTCCTTCCGTGCGCCGCGTGTTCCGCGCGCCCAGCACACCGAGGTCGCGCTCGGCGCGCTGCTCGGCACGATGTTGCTGGGCCTGGCTTGGCTGATCCGGCAGCATCACGTCGTCCCGCGCGATGACGTGACCATCCTGGCCCAGCTGTCGGCGGCGGCCTTCGGCACCGGATGGCTCTTCTACCTCACCAACCTCGCCGTCACCGTGGTCCTGGTGCTGGCCGCCAACACCAGCTTCGGCGGTCTGCCGGTACTGCTGTCACTACTGGCCAAGGACCGCCGGGTCCCGTCACTGTTCGCGCTGCGCTCGGAACGGCCGGTCTTCCGCTACGGCGTCACCGCCTTGGCGGTGACGGCCGGACTCGTACTGGTCGTCGTCGGTGCCGAAACACACCGTCTGCTACCGGTTTTCGCCATCGGCGTCTTCATCGGCTTCACCATCAGCCAAACCGGCCTCGTCGTGCACTGGCGGAACGACCGCGGTCCCGGCTGGTTGCCCCGCGCCCTGCTCAACGGATTCGGCGCCACCCTCACGCTGCTCGCGGGGATCGTGCTGCTCGCCGAGAAGTTCACCGAGGGCGCCTGGTTGCTGTTGATCATCATCCCCGCCCTGATCATCCTGTTCGCCCGCACCGAAAATTACTACGCCGATATCGCCGCCCAACTGCGTCTCGGCCAGATCCCGCCCCATCCCCGAGCACCCACGGACGCACGGGCTCTCGTCATCGTCCCGGTGGTTTCCCTCAGCACGGTCACCGTCCGCGCCCTCGAAGCCGCCCTCCGCATGCGCGGCGAAATCATCGCGGTGGCAGCCGAAATCGATCCCGACTCCACCAAACGCCTCAGCGCCGAATGGAAGCGGTGGAACCCCGGCGTCCCTCTCGTCGTCCTGCCCTGCCCGCACCGCAGCCTCATCGCCACCCTCGTCGGCTATGTCCGCAAGCAAACCAGCGGCAACCGTCCCGTCACCGTCCTGCTGGCCCATGTGGAATCCCGCTCCTGGCGGCATCGGCCCCTCCACAACCCCCGCGGCCCCGTCCTCACCGCCGCGCTCCGAGGCCGCACCGATGCCATAGTCGCCACCCTCGCCATCCGCGTGGATTGAACCCGGACGCGCCGTATCGGATCTCGTCCGGCGACGTGGCCGACTCAGCCGAGGCGGAACAGATCCGGGTTGGCGCGGGTGTAGGCGTAGAGCAGCGGTGGCACCAGGCCACAGAGCAGCAGGAGCAGGGTGGGCCAGTCGCTGAGGAGCATGATGTCGCCTCCCGGGCCGGAGACCGAGGCGGCGAAGAAGCCGAGGGCCCAGGCCAGTACCGGGAGCAGGGCGATGCCGATGCGGTCGGTGAGGGTGCGCATGGCGGCGACCAGGAGGACGTTCAGGACGGCGGCGAGCAGGGCGGTCACCGGGAAGGCGATCGCGCCCGCGCTCATGGCCGCGGCCAGACCGGCCGGTGCGGCCACGATCTCGGGCTCCGGGGAGGGCAGGTGAGCGGTGCCCAGATAGGTCGGGAGGTAGAGGACCTCGAAAATCAGGGTGAACAGGCCGCTGAGGACGAGCAGCGTCATCAGGGCGGCCGCGGGTATGCCCTCGAGGCGGCCCTGATCGGTGAGTGGTGCTGCCGCGCGCTTGTCGACGGTCGCCGTCACGAGACCGGCGGGTAGCCGAGGAGGGTCAGCAGGTGGCTCTGCATATCGACGAACGCGTACAGCACCGACATGTACAGCTCATGCTGTGCGGGCCAGTACGGCTTCATGCTGTCCACGAAGGCCACGATGGCGTCCTGGAGGTGCCAGTTGTACATGCGATGAGTCTATTCCGCTCGATGTGACCGCGCGTCACTCCCCGTCGGCCGGCGATCGCTATCAGCGCTTCAGCCGAATTCAGTCAATTCCGGCAAACAGGTCGTGTTCACGTCCGTCCGGCCCGGTCGGCCCCTTTTCACCGCGCACCAACACGAAATGCTCCTCGGGCAGTACCGGCTGCGCGACATTATTGGATAGCGCGAATTCCCGTCCGGACGGCGCCACCGTCACCTGGGTGGCGTGCGCGCGCAATGCGGCCCGCTTCGCGGCCAGCGCGTCCGAGACCTCAATCGTCGTCGTCACGGTATGACTGGGCACACTCGCCAGCTCGTCCACGGCGGGCAGCCGCCAACCGGGCGGCAACGCGCCGGGCAGGCCCTCCACGGTGCGGCGGGCCAACGCCTCGGTGTGCAGGCGGAGCATATCGGCATCGGTCACGGTCCAATAGGACTTCGGTACGTCCCAGCCCCGATCGGCCGCCGCATGGACCGCCGCGGTCGTGATCTGGTGTGCGCGAATGTGATCCGGGTGGCCGTAGCCCCCGCGCGGGTCGTAGCCGATCACCACCCGCGGGCGCAGTTCGAGTATCACCTCGGTGAGCGCGCCCACTGCCTCCTCGCCGGAATGTACGAAGGCCCTGGGGTTCTCGGCCGCTGGAGTACCCGCCATCCCGGAATCCCGCCACCGGCCCGCCCCACCGAGGAAGCGCGGCGGCCCGGCATCCAAAGCGGCCAGCGCCCTGGTCAATTCGAGTACGCGGTAGCCGCCGAGCTGATCGGCGCGATCCGCGACCAACTGCGCCCACTCCGCCCCGATCACCTCACCCTCCTCACCGAGGGTGCAGGTGACCACCGTCACCGGCACACCGCGGCGGCGATAGTGCGCGATAGTGCCACCGGTGGTGATGGATTCGTCGTCCGGATGGGCATGCACCAGCAGGATGCCTCCGGTCACGGCCGACCCTCGCCGTGCGTGCTCACGGGATCCTTCTCCACATCGCCGCGTCACCGAAGATGCCGACCTGGATGGCGCCGCTCAGCGAGGCCCCGTCCACCCGCGGGCCGGAGGCCGCGACCACATTGTCCTGCACGATCGGCAGCACGGTGGCGAGATTCCAGAGCGCGGGCTCGGCCTCGGCCAGCACCCGGCCGACATCGATGCCACGCAGCGCGCCGTCGATGCCGGGCTGCAACGCCGGATCGCATACCCCGGACAGGTTGGTCGGCGCGCGACGCGCCGCTTCCACCGCCGCCTGCGCATTTCCATTACTCACCGCGGGATCGGCGGTCGGCGGACAGCCGTACCGGGAGCCGAGCACCGTAGCGGGATCCCCGCCCGCGACCTCCCAGCCGACCAGCGCGTCGACCCCGCTCTCGACCAACTCCTTGCCGTACAGCGCGTCGGCGGCGAGGCTGCGCACGCTGGCATCGATTCCGGCACTGCGCAATTGGTCGGCGGCGGTATTCGCGACCGCGAGCGCGGTGGCATCGCCGGTCACCGCGCCGATCCGAATAACAAGCTGCTTACCGTTTTTCGCGACGGCCCTGGGCTGCGGCGCGGGCGAGGTCGGCGAGGCCACCGGCGGTTGCTCCGGGGCGCGGACATAACCCGCCTCGGCCAGTAGCCCGAACGCTTCCTCGGCGGACGCCCGTGGCGGCGCGGTCGGTGTGTAGCCGGGGTCGGACGGGGTCAGGATCTGGGCGCGCACCGGTTCCACCCAACCGCCGGTCTGCGCGCCGACGGTGGCGAGCAGCGCGGGATCGAGCAGCGCCACCACCCCGCGCCGGACCCGATGATCGCCGAGATCCCCACTGCGCCCGTTCAATATGAACTGCAATTCGCGCGACTGCGGCATGATCGCGGTGCGCACCGAGGGGATCGCCGCGAGCTGCGCCCGCGTCGCGACACCACCGTGCACCAGCGCCATCTGGGCATCGCCGGAGCGCAGCGATTCGGCGAGCTGGGCCGGAGTTCCGCCGCGGCGCAACAGGATCTGGTCCGGTGCGGCGGGCGTACCCCAATAGCGGTCGTTGCGTTCCAGCAGAATCTCGTCGCGGCCGCGGTCGACCGACTTGATGGCGAAGTTACCGCCGGAGACCTGACTCGGCTCCTCCAGCCCATTGGCGAATCCGCCGGGCGAATCCTTCAGCAGGTGCGAAGGCAGCAGATCCACGAACAACTCGCGCCACGCCGGGTACGGCTGATTCATGGTCACCGTGACGGTCTTGCCGCCGCCGGAGGAACTCACGTCGGTGATCAGCCGGTAGCCCGCCGGATCGACCGCCCCCGGCTGGGTGATCATCTGCTGCCACAGATACCGGAAGTCCTCGGCCGCGATCGGGGCGCCGTCCGACCAGTTGGCCTGATTGCGCAGCGTATAGGTGATGGTGAACGGCTCCTGCGCGGTCACCTCGGCCGCGGTGACCAGGGCCGTATCCGGCACCCACTCGGTGGCGCCGGGCAATGCCGGATTCGGCACCGGCCGGAACGGGCTCGGCAACACCATCGACGCCACCGCCGCGTTGGCGGGCGACTGATCGGCGCGCAGATGCGGATTGAATCCGATGCCGATGTCGTCGATCGCCACCACGACCGTGTGCTTACCCGGTTTCGCGGGCGTCGTCTTCGGGCTGTCGGTGCTCTCGATCGGCGGTGGCGGATTCGCGGTGCAACCGGCGAGCACCACCGTCACGGAGGCCGCCATCATCACCACCAACATCGCACGCGCCGTCGCGCGTCGTCTTGCCCCCGAGCTCACGGTGCGCACTCTACTTCGCCTCGCTGACGCTCGGCTACGTAGCGCGCGCACGCGGCTGTGCCCACCGGTTCGCTCGCTGCGCTCCCTCACGTACTTCGCCTCACTGACACTCGGCCACGCAGCGCGCGCACGCGGCTGTGCCCACCGGTTCGCTCGCTGCGCTCCCTCACGTACTTCGCCTCACTGACACTCGGCCACACAGAGCGCACCCTGTTGGTCGCGTCCGCACTACAACGCGGCCCGGTCCCGCGCCTTCCGCCGGGACAGCTCCCGGCCACGCTCGGTAGCACCCAGGATCACCTTGCGCACCCGGACCACCTCGGGGGTGACTTCGACGCATTCGTCGCCCGCGCAGAACTCCATAGCACCCTCGAGATCGAGCTGCAGTGGCTTGGCCAGCGTCTCCATCACGTCGGCGGTCGAGCTGCGCATATTGGTCAGCTTCTTCTCGCGGGTGACGTTGATGTCGAGGTCCTCGGCGCGCGGGTTGATGCCGACGACATGACCCTCGTAGGTGTCCGCGCCCGGCTCCACGAAGAACTGGCCGCGGTCGGAGAGCTGGATCATGGCGAACGGGGTCACCGTGCCCGCGCGGTCGGAGACCAGCGAGCCGGTATGCCGAGCGCGGATCTCACCGGCCCACGGCGCGTAGCCGTGCGAGACGGCGTTGGCGATGCCGGTGCCGCGGGTCTCGGTGAGGAAGTCGGTGCGGAAGCCGATCAGGCCGCGCGACGGAACGATGAACTCCATCCGCACCCATCCGGCGGCGTGGTTGTTCATCTGCACCATCTTGCCCTTGCGGGCGGCCAGCAGCTGGGTGATCGCGCCGAGGTACTCGTCCGGGCAGTCGATGGTGAGCTCTTCGAAGGGCTCGTGCACCTTGCCGTCGACCTGCTTGGTGACCACCTGCGGCTTGCCGACGGTCAGCTCGAAGCCTTCGCGGCGCATTTGCTCGACCAGGATGGCCAGCGCCAGCTCACCGCGGCCCTGGACCTCCCAGGCGTCCGGACGGCCGATATCGAGCACCCGCAGCGACACGTTGCCGACCAGTTCCTGGTCCAGGCGCGACTTCACCATGCGGGCGGTGAGCTTATGGCCCTGCACGCGGCCGACGAGCGGCGAGGTGTTGGTGCCGATGGTTACCGAGATGGCGGGCTCGTCGACGGTGATACGCGGCAGCGCGATCGGGTTCTCCTGATCGGCGAGGGTGTCACCGATCATGATCTCGGGGATACCCGCGATAGCGACGATGTCACCGGCCACCGCGATCTCGCCCGGCTGGCGGTCGACGCCGACGGTCTGCAGCAGCTCGGTGATCTTGACCTGCTTGACGCCGTCGGCGTGCATCCACGCGACGTTCTGACCCTTGCGCAGCTCACCGTTGTGGATGCGGACCAGCGCGAGGCGGCCGAGGAAGGCCGAGGCGTCGAGGTTGGTGACGTGTGCCTGCAGCGGCGCGGTCGGATCGCCCTTGGGCTCCGGGATGTACTCCATCAGCACGTCGAACAATGCGTCGAGGTTCTCGGCATCGGGCGCTTGGCCGTTCTCCGGACGCTCCTTGGACGCCTTGCCCTCACGGCCGGAGGCGTAGAGCACCGGCAGGTCCAGGGCGAGTTCGGCGGCCTCGGCGGCGGCGTCGTCCAGATCGGAGGCCAGGTCGAGCAGCAGATCGTGGCTCTCCTCGACAACCTCCTCGATGCGGGCGTCCGGCCGGTCGGTCTTGTTGACGACCAGGATCACCGGCAACGACGCGGCAAGCGCCTTGCGCAGCACGAAACGGGTCTGCGGCAGCGGCCCTTCGGATGCGTCGACGAGCAGGACGACGCCGTCCACCATGGACAGGCCGCGCTCGACCTCACCACCGAAATCGGCGTGGCCCGGGGTGTCGATGACGTTGATCACAGTCACCGATCCGTCCGGGTGATGCCGGTGCACGGCGGTGTTCTTGGCGAGAATGGTGATGCCCTTCTCGCGTTCCAGATCGCCGGAATCCATCACCCGGTCGACGAGCTCGGCGCGCTCGGCGAAGGCGCCGGACTGGCGCAGCATGGCGTCGACCAGCGTCGTCTTACCGTGGTCGACGTGGGCCACGATGGCGACGTTGCGAAAATCGCGTGCAGACGACACGCCTGAATCCTCCTGCTGTTAGGTATAGGTGCCGGCCGACCCCTGCAAACAGGTGGAGAATCGAAACTCACCGGGCATTGCGGCCAGCTACACACCCTACCGGCAATCCGATGACCCCCGCGTTCCAGGCACTCGACTAAGGGTATGCTAACCATCGTGGGCAAGGTCAAAGCCAAGAAGGTTTCAAGTCTGAAACCCAAGAAAAAGTGCTGTCGCAAGAAGACGCGCTGCCTGAAATGCCCCGTGGTCATTATGCGTATGAAGAAGGCCGAGGCCGCGGGTTGCTGCGGTAAAGATCTCAAAAAAGCGCTCAAGCAAGCCCGCGCGGCCTGACCGCACGCCACCGCGAACTATCCGGTCCGCCCGCCCTCCTCGGGCCGCTGCTGCACTCCCGGTCATCCGTGGACTTTCGCGGGAACGCGGAGAAACCCGACCGCAAGGGGTACAACCGGGTTATGAGTACTCCTCTGCTAACCGAAGCCGAGATCTCTGCCGCCGTCGCCACCCTGCCGGCCTGGACCCGGACCGGGCCCACCCTCATCCGCTCGGTCAAGGCGCACTCGTTCGCCGCGGGCATCGAACTGGTGCGCGCGGTCGCCGAGGTCGCCGAGGCCACCGACCATCATCCCGATATCGATATCCGCTGGCGCACGATCACCTTCGCACTGTCCACCCACTCGGTGGGCGGTCTCACCGAGCGGGACGTGGCGCTGGCTCGTGAGATAGATCGACTGGTGCCGCAATACGTCTGAGCAGACGCCCCGAGCGGATGACCCAGACGTAGAACACCAGCACACCGAGCACATCGACCGCACCCAGCCAGGAGAGCAGGCCCGGCCGGGAGATCTCCCAGATCGTCGGCTGGAAGAACGACAGCACCCATGGTGCGCCGATCAGCATGGTCACCAACCAGTAGCCGGCCAGCATGCGGGCCCCCGGCGCCTGCCGCATGGGGCCGTAGACCAGCCACAGCACGGTCGGCAGCAGCCACACCCAGTGGTGCGACCAGGAGATGGGCGAGACCATCAGCCCGAACAGCTGCACCACCAGGAGCGTGCCGAGCCGATCATCGGAATCCAGTGCGCGCCAAGCGAAGAACGCCAGCACCGCCACCACGAGCACCGCCGTGATCCACCACGGCCCCGATTCGACATCGTGGCCGAGGACGCGGCTCAACGCGCCGCGCAACGATTGGTTCCAGACCGAGCCGACCGGCCCGATCCGATCGGCGTCGCCGAGCAGCGTGCCGAAGTAGCGCGTCGCCTCGTGGTTGTTGATCAGATAGCTGATGCCGACGGTCGCACCGAAGACGACCGCCGACCACAGCGCGGTCCACCAGCGCCGCCGCGCCACGAAGTACAGCCCCGTGATCGCGGGGGTGAGCTTGATACCCGCGATGATGCCGACCAGACCGCCGGAGACCCACCAGCGCGAGCTGCGCACCGCCAGCATCGCGCCGAGCACCAGGAACACATTGACCTGGCCGTAATCCAGCGTGGTCCGTACCGGTTCGAGCCACACCCCCACCGCGGTCCAGGCGACGGCGGCGGTGCGCCAGCCCGGCGTCCGCAGCCGTTCCTTGCCGAGTAGCAGTTCGAAGCTGATCCACACCACCGCGTACAGCGCGGCCACCGTGGCGAACAGCCAGCCCACCGCGACCACCGTGAAGGGCAGATAGTGCAGCGGGAAGAAGACGAGGGCCGCGAACGGCGGATAGGTGAACGGCAGCGGGAAGTCCGGCGTCTTCTCCGCATAGGTGAAGTCGTACAGCCGGTCGGTGAGCAGATCGGCCGAACCGCCGACGTAGACGTGCAGATCGACGAGATTCATCCCGTTCTTCGACAGCAGCATCCACAGCAGCCGGGCCAGCACGGATAGAGCGAGCGCCAGCACAGCCAGTCGCAGGGGTGCGGCGGCCGGACGGGCATCCGTCCGAGCGCTCTCTCGGTTCAAATCGCAGGCTTTCGAGTCGGTGTGGGTCATCGGCGACGACCCGCCGGGATGTTCGGGCGTTCGGCGACAAGAGCTGAAGGCTCCGACTACATTAACCGCAACCCCGGGACGCTCGGTCAGCCAGACGAACCCCGGCGCACAGGGACGGATGCGGTCGAGAGCGCTCGTGTCACCGCGTGGGGTGCCGTTCCGGACCAATTATCACTGATAACATTTACATCTCCTTTAACACCAGCAACAGGCAAAATGCGCTAATTTCTGCTAACACTGAGCGTCCACAACACCCGCAGGACACCGTGGCTGTACAAGTCGGTGGCGATGTCCCTAGAGTGACCCCGAAACGATGGCTTTTTGCATCGCTCCAGATGTACCCGAAGGTAAGGACGGCCCGACCAGTGCTTCGCACCCAAGGATCGCGGATGGCATTGACCGCGCTCGCAATGGCGGCCAGCGCATCGCTCGCCGCGCCGACAGCAGTCGCCGCACCCGCACCCGCGCCCGCCGCGGTTTCGAGCAATATCCCTATGGTGCCCGAGGGCGTCCCGGTCGACACATTGGCGGCGCTGGCGCCGGCCATCGTCGGCTCGATCGCAGGCCCGGCTGATATCGCGGGTCGCAGCCCGCAGTCGGCCATCCTCGATCAGGCCCGGCTTCTGCTGGCCACCCTGAACCTGCCGCCGCAGATCAAGTCGACCCTGGAACGGATCATCACCTTCCTGGACGGCAGCGGCGGCGGCGGTCCCGAGGTCCCGCAGGACGGCCCGGTCATCGCCCAGTTCCTGTACCCGACCATCGGCAAGGGCTGCATCGGCCCGTCCTCCGACTCGGTCGGCACCGCGCTCGCCGTGCCCGGCCCGGCCCAGCTACCGCCGCCCGGACCGCAGGCCGGTCAGGCCGGTTTCGTCTTCACCGCGCTCGGCACCAAGTCGCCGACCGAGGTGCAGAACCCGCCGATGACGGTGCAGTGGCTGAACCTCGACACCCGGCAGTCCGGCGTTCAGGCGCTGACCGACGAGGCGAAGATCAACCCGGGCGGCCCCGCCACCCTGTCGGCCATCGTCAACACCGGCTCCGGCCGAGTGGTCGCGGTGATCGGCGGCTCGCTGACCACCCAGGCTCCGGACGCCGAGCCGCGCACCTGCTCGTTCCTGCCGACGCTCGGATTCTTCGCCGTCTGATCCACAGCAACGCATTTCAGGCCGACCGCCTGCCGCCATGATCACCTCGGCGGCAGGCGGTCGTCGTCTGAGCGGACCCACCCGATGAGTTACTCCGACACACCTCGATGAATCACCGTGATCGGATATAGATGTCCGCGGGCTGTGGTAGACCGATGACATGGCGTCTGTCGAGGTAAGTGTGCGGCCTGGCCATTCGATCCGGAGTAGGCGATCACGACGATCGATCCTGTCGTTCCGATCGGAGGGCTCGATCCTGTCGATCGGCTCCGCGTACTCGGTCCTCTCGATCGGCAGCGTCGGGTCGGTGCTATCGATCGGCTCGGTCGGGTCGTTCGGGTCTGCGATCTCGTCGGGGTCGTTCGTCAGCCTCGGCTCGGCCTTCTCCGGGCTGTCCCGCTGGTCGCTCTTCTCGTGGCTGGGCGATCACGACGCGCCGGACTCGCGGCCGAATCTCCGGGTGGTCCCGGATGACGAGCCGGATCTGCGCGTCGCCCCCGTCTGCCACACCCAGACCTAGACGCGGCCGATCGCGGCCGTCACCACTGCCCGTATTCGGGCTTCAGCACCGAGTTGAGGTCGACGCCGACGCCGTCGACGGCGCGTTTGTCGATCTCGAACTGGTGCAGATGCGCGGCCGAGTGCACGAAGCCTTTCGGCGTCCCCCAGTTGTGCTGCCAGTACCAGGAGCCGAGTCCGGCGGCCAGGGCCAGGTCGATGGTCGGCGAGTTGGCGTAGATGCCGACGTTCGCTTTGCCGACCACCGATTCCCAGCCCAGCAGGTAGGGCGCGATCATCGTGGCGAAGTCGACCGCGGACGGATTGTCATCGATCGAGGCATAGATGGGCCGGTCGTCCGGTCCGCCCGCGGCGCGGTGCAGTTCCAGTCCGCGCTGGGCGTGGCGCTTACCCGCTTCCAGCCCACCGCGCCAGTCCGCGGTCGAGCCCTTGCCGAACTGGTAGTTGGACACGATCGTCAGACCCGCCGCATGCAGTGCGTCCACCTCGGCGGCGCGCAGCGGTTTGCCCTCCATCCATTCGGCGCCGGGGCGGCGATCCGACACGTACCGGATCACGCCGATATGGCCCGCCTCCCGGATCGCGTCCGCGGAGGGCACCCCGCCCGCGTAATCGATCAGGGTGCCGAGGGTGCCGGTGGCGGATGCCGACGGCATCGAGACGGTGGCGCCCGCCACGGCCGCCGCCGCGGTCAAGGCGAACAGTTCACGTCGGGACAGATCCATGGAACGCATCGCAGGACTCCTTCACGCAACCCCCACCCGGCCGGAAGTGCTGAAGTGCGGTGTTCGCGGTGTCCTTCGTGGCTGGTGTCGCGCCGCCGACTCCGGACCCTCGCTCACGCCACAGCGTGCCCGGCGCACCTTCCCCAAGGTTCACTTGCGCGCCGGGAGCCTCGATCGTGAACTAATTTCACCACATTCACATGGGAACCGCTAGACCCATGGGACACATGTTTCACATTTGCCACACGGGTTTACGCGTCAGGCAACACTGTCGATACGCGCGGCCACATCGATGGTCCGGCCCGAACTGTCGGCCAGCTCCCGGCGCACCACCCCGACCACCTGCGTAATGACCTGCTTCTTGATCCCGGCCAGCGCACCGAGGGTGGCCGCACGCATTCCGTGCGCCTTGAACGACATCCGGATATCGTCCGGCGCGGGCGGCGGCACATCGATCACCAGCAGCAGTGGATCGGCCGCGCGCGCGGTCAGCACCAGCGGCACCTCGACATCGGCGCGATATCGATTCGCCTTCAGCACATCCACGGTGATGTCGAGGCTCACCGGCAGCGTCAGATCAAAGGTCACCGGTTCGGCGGGCAGCTCCGAGGAGACGTGATCGACCAGCTGCGGCACCCGGATCGCTCCCTGCACGGTGACCGTCGCCCGGTTCCCCGGCCCGGTCCGCAGCGGGCCGACTTCGATCGGGCGGCCCGCCATCCGCTCGACCACGTCGAATACCCGATCCCGGGTCACCAGGCGGGTGAAGAAACGGCGACCGAACTCCCCGTAGTCGATCCAGTCGAATTCGGCCTGTTCCCGATGCGCGGAGCGGGTGCCGCCGACCATCGCCTCGATATCGAAAACCCGGCCGCGCACCGCCTCCGGTTCGGCGAGCATCGCATTCACCCGGCCCGCGACCTCACGCTGGACCATGCCCGCGATCGGATCGAGCAGCCACTCCCAGGCCGCATCGACGGCCTGGGCACGCAGCACGAAACTGACATCGCGGGCGGTGAGCGGTGGGATGTCGATGACGATCAGCAGCGGGTCCGCCGTGCGGGCGTGCAAAGTCAGGTCCATCTCGACCACCGCCGAAAGCCGCATTTTGCGTCCGCCGAGCAACACCTTCACCGTGAGCGACAGTGGCACCGTGACCTGGAAGATCACGTGCGGGTCGTGGCGGAGCACCACCGGTTCGCCCACCTTGCCTTCGGCCACGAATCCGGCCAGACCGGCCGGGCCGATCGAGAACGGGCCGATGGTTACGCCGCGGCCCGCCATGCTCGATACCGCGGCAATGATCCGCTCCTCGGTCACCGCGTGCGTGACGAAGCGTTCGCCGAAATCGGCGTAGTCGATCCAGGCCGGATCACTGCTGGTTTCGTCGGTCGACTGCGTCATCGGCTGCATCGGCTGTTCCGGAACCCTTACCTGTGGACGGGACATCGGACACGGTACGCGACAGAAGTTTCCAGCCGGTGCGGTCGGGTTCGCCGAGGGAGCCCTGTCCTGCTGATGAGGGGGTAGCAGGACAGGGCTCCGGGTGACAGCGCTGCCGGGCGCTGTCACCCCTAATGGTATGTCTTTGCCGAGGACTCGCCGACACCCGCGCGTCAACCATTTCGGCTGAGCGACAACGGATTTTCAGAATCGTCCGATACCCACCACCCCGGGAATCTCGGCCAGGGCGAATCGATGGATCCGCACCTCACCGAATTCGTTGCCACCGATCGTGGTCACCACGCCGTCGTCGACGGTCAGCACGATATTGGTGTGCTGGGTGAACGGACTGTTCTCGCTGTACAACAGCACGTCACCGGTGCGCGGCCGATAACCGGCATCGATCACCGCGAAACGGTCCACGCTCCGGTAGTACTCCTCCAGCGTGTAGACGCCGGGAATTCGCCACGACCCCGAGTTCGGATTCGCCAAGGGAACACCCGCCTCCCGCATGGCCCAGCTGACGAAGTCGGCGCACCACGGTTCCCGCACGCCCTCGGCGTAATCGGTCCCGTCGCCGGGTGCGGCGAATTCGCGTTCCAGCACCGAAACCAGCCTGACCTGGGCGGGATCGAGAGTGGACCGGTCGATCGCGGGGAATTCGGCCGGACTCTCGCCGACAATGGCGGCCCGCGGCGAATGCCAGTGCCACCAGCGCACCCCCAGTGCCGCACCCGCCGCCATCACCGCGACCAGCACACCCAGCGCGATCCACCTGCCGTAGCGCGAGCGCCGCGGCGCGGTGGTCACCGCGTTCTCGGTCATGACCCCCCAGTTCCTCCACCACGGGCCGCCTCTCGGCCACTAAGGATTGGACGAACGGGCGGGCCGAACGGTTCCCCCGAGGGAGGATCCGCGTCGCCGCCGGCGTGCGTACGCGGACCCCGGGACTACATCAGGCGCGCGGATCCCGGCCCAGGTAACGCAGCAGCTGCTCGACCGCACCGTCCTCGGGCTCGCCCGCCACGACGGCGGCGTAGGCGCCCCACTGGCGCAGCGGCTCGACGATCTCCGCCTCCGGGCCGCCACCCGGCGCGGGGTTGGCCGTGCGGGCGGCGGTGAGCAGGTGGCCCGCGAGTTCGTCGTTCAGCGGGGAGGGCTGGCCGGTGGCGATGGCGATATCCCAGGCGTGCACCGCGGCATCCAGCGCGCACATCACCGCGGCCACCGGGGTCGGCAGGTCGCCGTGCGGCAGCGGGGTGGGGACGGTCGCGGTCCCATCGGTGACGGTGGCCCACGCCGCGGCGGTCGGCTCGATCGCGGCACGCACCAATTCCATTGCGCTGCCGTCGATCTCTCCCGAGGGCGCGAAGGGGTTGTAATCGGGGCCGACCCCGATGCCGAGGGACATGGCATAGGCCAGCTGATCGCCCGCCGCGTGCTGGACCACCTGGGTGACATCCCAGTCCGAGCACGGGGTGGGCAGGTGCCACTGGTCGTCGCGGACACCGGCGACAACACTCTCCAGCGCGCGGTAGGAGGCGGACAGCACGTCGCGCCAAACAGTGGTCGCGGTGGTGGCGATGTCGTTCATGTCAGTCCCTTTCGAATGCTTATTTCTTGCTGCTGACATGAGCTTATGTGGGCATTAGGCTATTTTCGTTCCTAATAAGAATCGGAGGTTTATGTGACGCCCACCACAGTCCGCGTGCTGCGCCTGCTGTCACTACTTCAGGACCGTGCGCACACCGGACGAGAACTGGCCGAACGCCTCGGCGTCACCGACCGCACGCTGCGCAACGACATCCAGCGGCTGCGTGAACTGGGCTATCCGGTGCACGCCGAGCGCGGCGCGGTCGGCGGCTACCGGCTCGGTCGCGGGTCGACGATGCCGCCGCTGCTACTCGATGATGACGAGGCCGTCGCGGTGGCGGTGGCGATCGGACTGGCCGAGGACGGCTCCACCGGGATCGCGGATATCACCGACCATGTCGGGCGGGCACTGGCCAAGCTGGAACAGATCCTGCCGAAACGGTTGCAGCGCAAGGTGATCGCACTGCGCAACGCGACCGCCATCGGACCGGCCACCACCGGGTCCAGGGAACCCGACGCCCCGGTGCCCGCCGCGGTACTGACCACCCTCGCGGGCGCCGTTCGCGACGGCGCCACCGTGCACATCGAAACCGACTCAGGCACAGCGGATTCCACCGTGCGCGAGGTCGAGCCCTACCGGCTGATCAACTGGCAACGGCGCTGGTATCTGGTCGCCTACGGTCTGGACACCCATTCCTGGTGCGCGATTCCCGTCGCCCGGGTGCTGCGTGCCACGACGGGCAGCCGCCGGTTCGCCGCGCGCGCCCTGCCAGACCAGGATCTGGTCGCCTTCGTCATGCGCGATGTCGCCAGCACCGGCTGGAAAGTGCACGCCCGGGTCACCGTAATGGCCCCCGCCGAGGTCGTGATCGCCCGCATCAATCCCGCCGTCGGGGTGGTCGAGCCGGTGGACGACGGCAGCTGCATCCTGCTGACCGGCGCGGACGCGCTGGAAACCATCGCCATCTATCTGAGCATGTTGATGATGGACTTCCGCGTCGACGGCCCGCCGGAACTGGTCGGCCACCTGCGCACCCTGGCGCGGCGCTATACCGAGGCCGTCGCGGACGCCCCCTGAGCCTCGCTCAGGCGGCGCCGCGCCCGGGATCAGGCCGCGGCCTTCTTACCCATCGGGATGCAGGCCGTCAGCACGATAGCCGCCACGGCCGCGGCCATCGCGATGAAGAAGGTGGTGTGGAAACCGTCGCGCGAGGGCAGCACATGCGTTCCGAGCGTCATGGTCAGATGGGCCAGGACCACACTCATCACGGCCGAGGAGGTGGACGTGCCGATCGAGCGCATCAACGAGTTCAGGCCATTGGCCGCGGCGGTTTCGGTGATCGGCACCGCGCCCATGATCAGCGCGGGCATCGCCGCGTAGGCGAGACCCACACCGCCCGCGACGATGGCCGCCGCCAGCATGATCTCCCAGACGCTGTTCATCAGCACCACCGCGCACAGGTAGCCCACCGCGATCACCGCCGAGCCGAGCATCAGCGTGACCTTCGGTCCGCGCGACGCCGACAGCCGCGCCGAGACCGGCGACAGCAGCATCATCACGAGTCCCGTGGGGGCCATCACCAATCCGGCGTTGACCATGGAGAGTCCGAAGCCGTAACCGGTCTGCTCGGGCGCCATCAGCAGTTGCGGGAAGGTCAGCGAAATGCCGTACAGCGCGAAGCCGACCGCGATGGAGGCGAAGTTGGTGAACAGCACCCGCGGGCGCGCCGACACCCGGATATCCACCAGCGGCGCCTGCTGCCGCAGTTCGAAATAGGCCCAGCCGACGAAGACCACCGCCGAGATCGCGAACAGCGTCAGAATCGAGGCGCTGGCCCAACCCCAGTCCGCACCCTTGGTAATCGCGATCAACAGTGCCAGCAGCGCGATCGAAAGTCCCACCGCCCCACCGAAATCGAACCGCGACGGGGTGCGCACCGGCGATTCCGGCACGAAGACGAAGACCAGCACCGCACACAGCGCACCCATCCCGGCCGCGCTCCAGAAGAGCATGTGCCAGTCAGCATTCTGCGCAATGAACGCCGCGATCGGCAGCCCGATGGCGCCGCCGACACCGAGAGTGGCGCTCATGATCGCCATCGCCGAACCCACTCGCTCGGTGGGCAATTCGTCGCGCATGATGCTGATGCCGAGCGGAATCGCGCCGACCGCCGCGCCTTGCAGCGAGCGTCCGACGATCTCCGGGATCAGCGAGGAGAAGCTGGCGCAGATCAGCGAACCGGCGATCAGGAACAGCAGATTCACGAACAGCACCCGGCGCTTGCCGAACATGTCACCGAGCCGACCGCTGATCGGGGTGGCCACCGCGCCCGCGAGCAGCGTCGCGGTGATCACCCAGGAGGCGTTGGAGGCGGAGGTGTGCAGCAGGGCCGGCAACGACGGGATGATCGGAATGACCAGCGTCTGCATCAGGGAGACGACGACACCCACCATGCCCAGCGCCGCGATGAGCACTGCGGGCGCGGGGCGACGCCGGGAATCGGCACTCGAGACGGTGTCGGACGCGTCGGCGGCAACAGACATGAATGTGTACGCTACATATGGTGTGTATGGTGCACAATTTGCTATCGACGTGATCCAGACGACATAGTGGGTGCCATGCCCGACCAGGATCCCGACGACACCGCGGCGCTGCGGCGCCTCGTCTTCGAGCTGACCCTGCTCTCCCGGCACTTCCCCGCCTCGCTACTGCGCCGCCCCGGATTCCAGCTCGATCGCTCCGCGTTCGTGATCCTGACCAGGCTGGAGATCGATGCGCCGCTGAGCCTGCGCGAACTCTCGGCCGCCTTCCAACTCGACATCTCCACCATCAACCGCCAGGTCGGCGCCATGCTGAAACAGGGACTGGTGGACCGGGTACCGGACCCGGACGGTGGCATCGCACGCAAGGTCCGCGCCAGCGAAAAGGGTCTGAAACTGCTCGCCTCCGACCGCGAGCAGAGCCACGAAGGCATCGGCGCGGTAGTGGCCGATTGGTCCGCGGCCGATATCGCCCAATTGTGCGAACTGGTCGCCCGCTTCAACGAATCCATCGAACATATCGAGGCCAACCCCTGGCCCCGGCCACCCGAGGTCCGCTAGTTCGGGGCGACAATCTCGCGGATTCCGATGTGTTCGCGGCACATCCCACTAGGCTCCGCACGGTGGGATATCAGCGCCGCAGCACATCGCAACTCACCTGGCTCACCTGGGACAACTACCTGGTCGGCGTACTCGGCCTGATCATCGCGGCCGCCCTCGGCACCGTTGCCGCAACCATCGCCCTGTCCGGGCACTACGCCGCCGCTATCACCCTCGCCACCGTCGCCCTCGCCTTCGCGATCCCGGCCGCACTCCAGGTCATCGGCGAACTACTGGCCGGTCTCCTGCTGATCGGCATGCTCGTCTGCGCCGCCCTCCTGCTCCCCGCCATCCTGGTGAGTCCCTCCACGCGCCGCTGGGCAAAACGACGCTGGACCACCGCCTGGCGCTGACCATGGGAATGAATCCGCTACGCATGCCGATCACCCCGCAAGCCTCGATGTCGCGGCCGCCGAGAGCGACCATTCGGTGGTGGCATCCTGGGCGGGGCCGTTCCGCCGGAGGAGGCGGCGATACTGCATCTCGCGCGGGTTCGGCGATACACATAGGCTTGCGCCGTGATTTCCGGGCGGACAGTGGTCGACGGGCGTTTCGAGTTGCTCGAGCCGCTCGGCAGCGGCGGTATGGGTACGGTGTGGCGGGCTTACGATCTGGCCCTGCACCGTGAGGTAGCGCTGAAGGAGGTGCGCGCGGCCGACGGTGACGATGCGTCGAGCGCGCCGGGCGTACAGCGGGAGCGAGTGCTACGGGAGGCACGAGCGCTGGCCCGCATCGGCCACCCGAATGTGGTGGCCGTCCACCACATTGTGGATTCGCCCGCCGCGGCACACCCATGGATCGTGATGGAGCTGGTACGGGGACGCACCCTCGCCGAGCAGCTCGCCCTCGGCCCGATGAGTCCGGCCCATGCGGCGCAGATCGGGCGCGGCATTCTCGCGGGACTGCGCGCCGCGCATCAGGTCGGTGTCCTGCATCGCGACATCAAACCCGCGAATATTTTGTTGCGCGAAGATGGTTCACCGGTGCTAACCGACTTCGGCATCGCAGCCATTTATGGCGCGACCAGTCTCACCGCCACCGGGAACCTGCTCGGGTCATTGGATTACGTTGCGCCGGAACGCCTCAGCGGCCAGGAAGGCAACCCCGCGTCGGATCTGTGGTCGCTGGGCCTGGTCCTTTTCGTCGCGGTGGAGGGCTATCACCCGATGCGCCGCGACACCACCGTCGCCACCCTCGCGGCCGTCCTCCAGGGCACGGTTCCCCATCCCCGCCAGGCCGGTCCGCTGACCCCGATCCTGCAGGCGCTGCTGGCAGCCGACCCGAATCATCGCCCGCCCGCCGAACAGGTGGACGGAATGCTGACCCGGGTAGTCAACGCACCCGGTGCATCTGCGGTTCCGGTCCAGGTCCAAGTTCCGGTTCCGCCGATTTCCGCGAATCACCCGGCGCCGAAACCATTTCCGCGCGGAATACTGATCGGCGGTGCCGTCGCCATCATGACGGCGGTGGTGCTCGCCATGGTGGCGCTTCGACCCGAATCGACCAGAAGCGCGGCCGAACCGACCAATCCCCCCGTTACCGGCCGTCCCCAAACCAGCGCGATCTCCGCAGGCCCCGGCCCTTCCTCCGTCGGCCCCAGCCCTTCCCCCGCCGCAACGGATCTGCTCACCCCGGAAGGTGTCCGACAGGCGATCGCGGCACTGGAAAAGGCTTCCGGTGGAACCGAATTCACCAAGGTCACCTTCTACTCGACCTACGTCAACGCCGAAGCCCCCGTCAGAGATCAACCCACCCTCTACGACGAATACGTCTACCGCAATGGTGTCGGCAGCCGCAAAGGCGCCGGAGGCGAACTATCCGAAACCGCCACTGTCCGCCTGAGCTCGATCGATTGGAATATCCTCCCCACCCTTCTCCGCACGGCCGATGAGAAGCTCGGGGTCCCGAAACCGACACTGCGCTACGTAATCGTCAACCCCGCCTGGACCTTCAACGACGATCGACCCACCCTTCTGGTCTACCTCACCGACGACTACGGTGGCGCCTACCTCGCCGCCGATGTCGACGGCACCGTCGTCAGCATGTACCCCAGGGGCCGATAGTCGCGATCAGCGACGGCAGGGAATCCGAGTCGTCATACGTTCTTCGACACCCATGTAGTAGCTGAATGTCATTGTCATAGGCCATGTTCCGGATTCGGCGCAGGTCGCCGGTGTGCGAAACACCCCGCGACCGTCGAATGTCAGATCCACGGATTTCAACGCCCAGAGCATGTCAGGGAGCGCCAAAGTCGGCGCCTCCGGGATCGACATCACGAAGCCCGCGCCGTTCAGGGGAGTCCGGAATATCAACGGAAACACCGTGAAGCCGTCGGCGGCGGACTTGCCGAGCTGGTTGTACTCGAAAATAATCAACTCACCGTCGCCGAGTATGAATTGCTCGAACGGGGCGCCGACTCGATCGGAATTCGGCCAGCCGAAGTCGACCTTCGCCGTCGCCGTCCCGATAATGCTGTTCGCGCATACCTGCGCACCGCGCAGATAGAGCTCGGCATCCGAGGCGCGGCACACCGGGGCTGCCGCGAAGTCGACACCGAACCCCGGCGGGAACTGAACGCCTATCTGCCGCACCGAATAGGGCCGCACCCACGGCCGTGAGGAGAGGAAGTCGATCCGAGCGGTCAGCCCGGTCGCGGAGCCCGGTCGATCGGTCGTCAAAGTGAGGCTTGTCGATTGCAGCGGCGCGGGATCGGGACTCGACATACCGCCGCCCGGCGCCGCATGCAGCGGTGCGGCCAGCATTGTCGAACACAGGGCGGTGGCCAGCGCCGCGATAACCCCGGACCATATCGTTCGTGCGCGCAAAGTACCTCCGCCAAACTGGTCGGCCGCTCAATGCCCGACCGAATCGGAGAGTACTCGACCGGCCCTCACCCCACAGCGGAATCACCACAACCGATTCCCACATAGACCCAAAGGCTCTCAGCGGGTTTCACCTCGACACGAGTCGCCGGTGCCATTACCGACGACACCGCGATGATGCGCCGCTCGCCCTTCGAGTCGCGATAGGGTCTACCTCGGGAGGGGAGATTCGTAAATGACATATGACGACGCCGGGTGGCACACGGATTCCGTTGTGGATCTGGGACTTCCGCTGGCAGCCGCGGGCACACACATCGCGATGTTCATGGCGTGGCTGGTACTGCACGATCTGGCGACGGAGGACCAGAGTACGCGCGGGCGCGGTCTGCGCGACCGATCGGTGACGCCCGGCCAGTACTTGTCCTCGGACTGCTGTGGCGAGATAGACCCATTCATGCTGAACGACACCGGCAATGCGTTCACCAAGGCGGCATACCGAAGCTATCTCGGTGCCTACCTGGGCATTCCGGTCATCGCCTCGCTCGACTCGAGCTATGAGGCCCCGGATTCCTGGCAGACCTACGACGCCGTCGCCGAAGAAATCGATCGGCTGTTCCGCATGTGGCGCAGCGGCGGGGACTGAACGTTCGCGCGCCCGATCACCGCAGTGCTGGGCGCGATCGTAGACGTCACTGATTCGGCTCACGAACCGAGCAGCAGCTTCGCGGCCACCGTCGTCCCGTCGGTACGAATCGTGGCGGCCACCGTGGTCGCTCGAGCGCGGGTTTCGGGGGCCAGGGCCGTTTCGAGTGCGGCAGAGAGGGATTCGGTTCTCGGGATCGGACCGTTGTGTGCCGCACCGATGCCCAGCTCGGCCACCCGGGCGGCCCAGCGCGGCTGATCCACCAGCTGGGGTACCACCACCTGGGGCGCGCCGGCCCGGGCCGCCGTCGTTGTCGTGCCCGCGCCGCCGTGATGCACGACGGCGGCCACCCGGCCGAACAGTGCCTGCTGGTTGACCTCGCCGACGGCGTAGCAGTCGTCCCGATCGTCGATCAGGGCCAGGTCGGCCCAGCCACGGCCCACGAGCACGCGATGGCCCTGCGCGCGGATCGCCTCGACGGCCACCCGGGCGACATCCTTCGAGGCGCGCATGGGCATGCTGCCGAAGCCCACGTACACCGGTGGTGCGCCTGCGTCCAGGAACGCCACCAACTCGTCCGCAAGTGGGCGTTCGTCCGGCAGGATCCACGCGCCGGTCTGCACCACGTCGAGATTCGTCAGCTCCTGCCACGGCCCCAGGGTCGGGTCCGCCGCAAGCCACGGCTGGTCGGTGAAGACGTGGTCGCGGACATTGTCCACCGGTGGCAGTCCGATCGCTGCCCGGTGGGTGTTCAGCGCCGCGCCGTAGAGTGCGTTCACCTTCTCGGCGTCCAGGTCCCACAGCGTCCGGTTGTCGGCGTCCGGTGGGAACGGCGGGCCCGGCCGCTGCGACGGCGAGTAATGCGGCGACGGGAGTTCGAAGGGATGGAAGCAGGCGTACACGTAGCGGATGCCCAGTTTCTCGGCCACCGACCGCGCGCCGGCGGGCATCAAGCCGGACGCCACCAGCGCATCACATCCCTCGGCCGCCGCGGCAACGATGTCGAAGTGCGCGGCGACCAAGTCGGCCGCGATCCGGGACGCGCTCGCCGCCGGCGTCGCCCCGGTCACCAACGCGCGCACCGACCGACCGAACGGCACCAGCGGGACGCCGACACCCGCCAGCAGCTCCGCGAAGTCAGGGGGCGCGCACACCCGCACCTCCGCGCCGAATTCCCGCAAACGCACCGCCAGGCCCACCATCGGTTCGACGTCCC
Organism: Nocardia sp. NPDC050710; assembly: GCF_040654375.1. NCBI lineage: Bacteria > Bacillati > Actinomycetota > Actinomycetes > Mycobacteriales > Nocardiaceae > Nocardia > Nocardia sp. NPDC050710. Next base: position 246,133 of record NZ_JBFAHV010000008.1, read on the forward strand.
CGCGCGACCCATACGTCGACAACAACACACGCATATCGCTACTCCCGTTTCGACAGATTCCGGCTTCGGCCAGCGATTCTGCAGCACAGCCCGGGTCTTGCCGCAAGCCCCCGGGTGCGATATATGTTGAGGGGGAATGAAGTGGAGATTCCCTTTCCGGTCCGCTGTGGGCGGACAATCTCACATCGTCGACTACGCATAACGCCAACGGGCGCTGGTAAGCCGATCGGCGATCGATGTGAAATTCGGGTACAGCACTACTCGATACTTTCCGGCTCAACGGGCACACACTCGTTGCGTGTCCATCGGATCCACGGGTAAGAACATCGTCATCTGTCTCGACGGGACAGGTAATCAGCTCCGTGCCACCGGTAGCACGAATGTGGTCCGCTTATTCGAAATGCTGGACCTGAGCGATTCCGCCAAGCAGATCGCCTACTACGACCCGGGTGTCGGCACGTTCAGTGCACGAGGGGCGTGGTCGCCCCTGGCCCGGTGGTTCTCGCGAATGCTCGGACTGGCTGTCGGCAGCGGGCTGCGTTCGAATCTCGCCGAGGCCTACTCCTATCTGATAGAGCACTGGCAGGTCGGCGACCGGGTATTCGTTTTCGGATTCAGTCGCGGCGCATACACCGCCCGAGCCCTGGCCGGACTGCTGCATGAGCCGGGCCTCTTACGTCCGGGCAGCGAGAACCTCGTCCAATATGTTGTCAGTGCGTACACGCGGAAGGCCACGGATTGGCCGGAACTTCGCCGATACGCCCGCACCTTCTGCTCGAAGTCCGCGGACAACAGCTTCTCGATTCCGATCGAATATCTCGGCGTATGGGACACGGTCAAGGCGGCTGGTTTGCTCCGCTGGGAACTTCGATGGCCCTTCACCCGGCAGGTTCCCAATGTGGTGCGGGCATGGCACGCCGTTTCCATCGATGAGAAGCGCCGTCCGTACGAGGAATATCTGGTCACACCCAAGGGGAATCGGCCGGTTCTCACCGAGGCCTGGTTCGCCGGTGTCCACTCCGACGTCGGTGGAACATTCGAGGACGATCCGAAACTGGCCGAGATCGCACTCAAATGGATCACCGACGGTGCGCTCGAGGCCGGATTGATGCTGAAGGCCGACGCATACCTCGACACCTGCGCCGTCGGCCCCGCGCATGCGAAGGGCGAAGTGCACCGGATGGGGTGGATCTGGGCCCTGCTCACGTACCGCCGGCGGACGGTTCCCTCGGGCGCCCGGGTGCACGCGAGCGTGCGGTCACGGTGCGAGGCCGACACCAGCTATGGGAAACAAATCCCCCGAGACATCCTGTGGGAGGACGAGCAATGGACGAGACTACGGATGTAGCGGAGCGCGCGACCGAGGCCGGTACTCCCGTGCCCGGCCCCGGAACACCGGTCTACGGCAACAGCGGAATCTGCCCGCCGGCCCGACGCAGACTGCGTACCTTCGCATTCGACCCGATGTCGACGCGGCTGTCGGGACAGTTCCTCACCCTGGACATCCCGTTCGAACGTATCCGAGGACCGGGCCCCGACGGCGGCCTCGTGCAGGTGGTCGACTTCGACGCCAGCCGTGACACGTGGTACGAGCCTATCGACCTCGACGATCCGTTTCTGTTGGCGCAGGACGGAATTCGTCCGATAGAGAGTGATCCCCGGGCGCACCAACAGGTCGTGTACGCGGTCGCGATGAGTGTCATCGAGCGGTTCGAACGGTTCATGGGACGCCGATTCCGGTGGCACGGCGACCAGATCCTTCGCCTGGTCCCCCACGCCTTCGAGGGACAGAACGCCTATTTCGATCCTCGCCGCCGCGCCGTACTGTTCGGCTACTACCAGGCCGATGCCGAAAATCCGGGCGCGAATCTCCCCGGCCAAGTCATCTTCACGTGCCTGTCGAGTGACATTATCGCGCACGAGGTGACGCACGCGATCGTGCATCGAATCAGGCGACGGTACAACGAATCCACCAACCGGGATGTCTTCGCTTGGCACGAGGCCGTTGCCGACTTGATTGCGTTGTTCCAGCACTTCGCACACCGAGATGTCGTACTCGAGGCAATCGCGACGACATCGGGGGAACTGGAGAACAGCGCGGGTCTGCTGGATCTGGCCAGGGAGTTCGGTGAATCCACCGGGCGCGGAGCGGCATTGCGTTCGGCGATCAAGGACCGGAACCGAACGCCCGACAGATTTCGCGCGGCCGAAGAGCCACACGAACGAGGTGCGTGTTTCGTGGCGGCGGTGTTCGACGCGTACCTCGACGCGTACCAACACGGGATCGCCGACCTGCTGCGGATCGCTACCGGAGGAACCGGAGTGCTCCCGCCGGGTCACCTGCACCCGGATCTCGTATCGCGGATCGCCGACGAGGCGGTGAAGACCGCGGACCGGATTCTCGGGATGGTCGTGCGCAGTTTCGACTACCTCCCGGTGGTAGATGTCACGTTCGGCGATGTCGTCCGCGCGATCGTCACCGCGGATCGCGGCCTCTACCCCGAGGATCGGCAGCACCTCCGCAGTACTCTCGTAGAGGCGCTTCGACGCCGCGGCATCTGGCCGAAAAGTGTCACCTCATTGACCGACGAAGCTCTGGTCTGGCATCAGCCGGATACCCGGCTGAACCTCGGCGACGGCGATCACCCGGTGGACTTGTCCAGGGTCATTCTGTCCGCGTCGAAGGATCTCGACCCGATAGGCAATCCGGGCGAATTACGCACACCCCCGATACCCGAGGGCAATGGCACCTCCGGTCTCGCCGATCCCCGGACGAGGCGTTCCGTCTTCTCGCAGGTTGCCGCGGACCTCACCGCGTGGGCGCGAGCGAACGCGCCCCAACTCGGGCTCGATCCGACCTTCCCGATCAGCTGCGAAGGAGTCCACGTCTCCTACCGATTGGCGGGTGATCGGTTACCGCGGCCCGAATTGTCGATCCAACTCCTTCAGCGCCGTACGGATCTCGAAAACTCGACGCAGGGAAGGCAACCGGTGATCCGCGCCGCCACCGCGCTCGTCGTGAGCGCCGACGGGAGCGTGGACTACATAATCGCCAAGCCGCTGCCGCTCAGCGACGAGTCCTTGGCCGATGACGACGCCGCCGCCGCATTCCACCGAGCGGGCAAGCTGCGGCTCGCCGCGATGTGTGAATGGTTCGACCAACTGGAAGCCGACGACACGCTGAGCGCATGGACTACCGAGCATGCGATCCATCGCCTCGATTTCGCCGCGATCCACTCGCAAACAGGTGAGTAGGTACGACATGTCAACGCCGACAACGATTGCCGTCCGGATGTACAACGTCGGATTCGGTGACGCCTTCACCGTGACAGTCCGGCACAAGCATGAAACGTGGCGGATGTTGGTCGACTGCGGCGTCCACAGTCAGGGCCAGGCGCGCCCGATCCGTGACTCCGTGCAGGCGATCATCGCCGACCTCACCGAGGCCGATCCCCATCACCAACCGCATCTCGACATCGTGGTCGCCACCCATCACCACGCCGATCACATCACCGGATTCGCCTGCGAGGAATGGGAGCAGGTCACAGTGGACGAGGTGTGGGTGCCATTCGTCGAGGACCCCGCGGACGAGGACGCGCGACGAATCCGCGGCGGACAGGACGACGCCGCCAATCGCCTGCTCGGACTCATCGACAGGCGCGTCCACGAACTGGGCGACGGTCACATGTCGGCGATCGTCGAACAGGCATACGGATTCGCGCTGAACTCGCGGGGCAACGCCGCCGCGACCGATCGTCTGTTGGGTCGCAATCACAGCGGGTTCGCCGCACCCCACCGGGTGCGTTTCTTGCCGAGCAAGGACGAAACAGCGAACAAGATCGCCGTGGATCGCGTCGGGCTCGTCGCACACATCCTCGGGCCTCCCCGCGATGCCCGATTCCTCAAGCGAATGGATCCGCCGGCGAAGCAGTCGTGGCCGTTGGTACGCGCAGGCACCTCGGCGGAGACCGACGGCAGGCCCACACTGCTGTTCAACCCGCGCTATATCGCGCGGAATCCATTGCCGGGCAGGCTGCCTCGAGCGAAGGCGGATCTGGAGCTGGATAAACTCATCGATGACGACGACCGCCTACTACGGGCCGCCTCGATTCTCGAGAACGCGGTCAACAACACCAGCATCTTCTTCGTCCTCGATATCTCCGGAACCCGGCTGCTATTTCCCGGAGACGCGCAGCAGGGGGCATGGGAGCACGTACTGTCCGACACGCGGAACGTCGATCTCGTTTCCCGCCTCGCCCTGTACAAGGTCGGACATCACGGTTCGCACAATGCCACGCCGCGGCGTTTTGTCGAAAAGGATTGGCAGACACAAGGTTACGCGATGATACCGTTCGGGCTCGTCAAACGATGGGCGAAGACCATACCGAAGAAATCGCTCGTCGATTCACTCACGAGTCACGATCACACCGTCATCAGAGCAGATGTGGCACCCGATGTCGTACCCGGCAAGATCGCCGTCAACGGTGACATGTGGACCGAGGTAACGCTCGAGGCCTGATCATGGCCACACCCATCCTGGTCACCTTCACCGCTGCCGAGGGGAAGGCCGATGCTTTCGTCGATATCCTCGAACGCGCCCTGCCGCACATCCAGGCCGAGGACGGGACGCCCGTGTGGCTGGCAAGTCGTTCGGCCACCGATCCGTCCACGTTCTACCTGGTCGACGTTTTCACCTCACCCGAGGCGCAGCAGGCCCATATGAGTGGGCAGGCCGCGAAGCTGATCCTGGGCGAGGGTTCCGAACTGCTCGCCCAACCGCCGGTCGTAGCGCCCCTGTCGGTCATCGCGGTCAAGAACGGGGAGCTCCGATGAAAACCGTCGTCGGCCGGACCGACACCCACTATCGACGCGAGAACCGCTCACCAGTGGCTACAGCACTCATCCGGCAGATGCTGTATCGAAACAGCGCACTCGCTCACCCGAGCGACGCACTCTTTCGAGCCCAGGAACCGGGCGGGGGTCATTCGTACCCGCGAACCCGCACTTCAACGCGCTGCGGGCTACCTCGACCGGCACGGCACGGCGACCGGACGGCGTGCGGCCTCGCCAGTGCGGCGGGGCCACACGCTGACACCATGGTCAGCGGCCGTGGAATCCGGTCGACGGACCGGGAGTGAGGTTGATGCCGCCGCCCGGGGTGAGGTTGTTCTGGCTGCCGCCGTCCGGGGTGAGGTTGGAGTGGCCGCCGGGGGGCCGATCGGGCTGCTGGCCACACGCCAGGTTGGGCGAGGAGCAGGTGCGCGGGTTGGGTTCCTGATCGGCCCGGGCCACACTGGCCGTCACCAGGCCCACGCCCAGCAGGGCGAATGCCGCAGCAACCACCCTGGCGCGGAGAGACCGGCGGGTGCGGCGGGTCGAGTGCTGATCGGTCGTCATATGGGGTGCTCCTTCGTGTTCGCACGGCGAGGCGGTCCCGCTGTCGTGGTGACGCGGTCCAGCCTCATTGACGCCGGACCGCGCCGAAAGGGCACCGAGGGTGCACGACCATGCACCCTTGAAGTGGTTCGATCCCACCTAGGTGGGCTTCGGTTCCGGTCACCCGACAGTTGACCATCGACAGCTCGCGACAGTTGAATACGCAACTTCACCAGTCCAGAACCCTTATCCGGCCACCGCGCAGGCCGACATCATGGAAGCTCTGCTTCCAGAACTCGGTGAACAGTGTTTGCGGATCGGGGCTGCGTTGATGAGCTTTCCGGTCGGCGATTCGGACGTGGGCTGTTTCGCAAACGCCGACGCGGCAGCGCGGATCACCGAGCCAGCGGCAGGTATCGGCAGTGAGAACAACCTGTTCGTGAGAGCGTGTTCGATCGAGGCGGTTCGCACGATCGCTCTGGAATGCCGATTATGTAATCCCTATGCATGCTGGCGTTCCTTCGGCGCTCGCACGATTCATCCGGCATCGATGCCGAGCTCAGCCCCTACATAGGACATGTCGTCGACTCCTCGGGCATTCGAGAACGCTTCGAACACGAGCCCGCTCGGATCCTCGACTCCGGCGACGTCCCGGAGCGTCGTCATCGTCAGGACTGCCAGGTCACTCATGGCCGGGTGTCTGGTTTGCCTTCCGGACGGCGGGCCCAGCCAGACCGGATCCTCGCGGCTCCCGAGATGATCTGGTGCCCAACGCCATCCAAGCGCGCCCATACGCCGGTCGAGTTCGTGAAGTTCCAAACCGGCCTGGTCCCAGAGGATGCACTCGGTGTCGACATTTCCCCCGGTGTTGCAGAACTGCATGAACTGAGCGTCCTGGGTGCTCTTCCCCCGAACGGACAGGATGACATTGCCCAACCAAGGCAGCGTGGTCAGTATCCACTCGAACCGGGTGACGAACTCGTCCCATCCTGAGCACCGTGCCGGTAAGCCGGACGAAGTCGGGCGGCTGGACGCGACCCCACCCATACGTTGCGTCGTGGTCGGACCTCGGTCGTTGTAAGAGGTCACCCGTAGTTGCTCGGGTGTCGTACCCAGACCGTCACGCAACACCGCCACGATCGCTGCTGCAACCTCGTTCCGAGAGTCGGCGCCGTGGCGCCATCCGGTTCTCCACTCCCGCGCGTAATCGGCGCAGTGCGCGCGGTTTTCATCGACGGCTCGATCACCGCCAGCCCGGATCTCGACGGGGCTCCATAACGGTTCCTCGAGTGGCACCATACGACCGGACTCATAGTCACGAACCATCGCGAAGGAGTTCGTTCGCTGGGATTCGAGCACTGTCCTCAGACGGGCAGCCGCCGTTTCATCCGCTGGCACAGTCACTCGGATATCGAGGCCTTTGTCCTCGGCCCAGAACACTATCTGCTGTCCAGTCCGGGTGTCATGCACCTGGAGGCTATCGCCATTCTCGGGCCAGAGCAGCTCTTCGTCATCATCCCATTCCGGGAACAACACGTGCGGAAGGTCCGCCAGCAGGCTCGCCCAAGCATCGTCAGCCACAACCATTTCCATCCTCGTTCGTTCGCGAAAATCTATCGGTCCCCTCGGACAACCACCACGCAGGCCCGGGTGCCGTCTCGATGCGGATCGTGACTTCGCTTCCGATTCACCATCCCGGACTCATCGATCGATGAGATTGTTTGCGAAGTGCTGGCGGCCCGGCCGTGTGAACAGTTGACCTACAGCTGGATACATCTGCAGGCCGCGCACCCCGCCCGGTGGATTGTCGACTGGACAATGCACCCGCAGGGTCGTGGCACGCGACTTCTGTTGACGTAGACGGGTTTCGACATCGAAGACCGTCGACAGAAGATGGTTCGCAATGCTGCAGAACGCAGTTGGAGGCGTCTCGTGCTGCCACGGCTCGGTGAGGTGATCCACCACTGACCCGGTCGAGTGCGGAGGCGGTAGGGTCGCCATGTGACGGCATTCGTCCACCCGTACGCCTATGCGTCCGGGTGGTGGGATGCCTCCATCAGCGCCAGGAATCGACGGCCGAACAGGTACGCATCACCGGGCCACCGCGCCGACAGATAGTTACGGTCCTGCACCACGAACGCGGCGGTGTCATCGTCGGCGGTGCCGCGAGCGACAAGGGTGAAAGGACCTCGCTCGAACACACCGCGGTCACCTAGGACAGATCTGACTTCGTCTTCGACATAGGCCGGGTAGGTGCGGTAGTAGCGGCCCAGTTTCCACGCCGTGCTCAGGTAGGCCGTCCGCTCCATATATTTCGGCAGACACGTGGTGCGGCGACCTGCCAACACGCTGCGTCCGGTGCCATCCATTGTTCTGGCCAGCACCACGACCCCGTGGCAGATGGCGCCGACAGGTCTGCCCGATGCCCAGTATTCGGCGACGCGCTCCTGAAGTACCGATGAGGACAGATACTGACGCATCCCCGGCGCATGCCCACCCGCCAGGATCATCCCGTCGAAGGCGGTGGGGTCCAGATCCTTCCACGCGACGGTCGAGGCGAACTCGGCCGAATGGGTGAGTTCCTCGTAGAACGCCCGGGGTTCGGGGTCGGCCCCCAGCTGTCCGAAGATCACCCCGGTCAACAGTTTGGGGTCAGCCGCAGGCAGTGTGCCGGCGCGCTCGGTGGCGAAGGTGACCGTATGGCCCGCATCTCGCAGCAACCGCCACGGAACCGCCACCTCGGTGACATCGAAATCGCGGTCGGGAAGGGGCATCAAGACCTGCACTCGATCATGGTTGCACACGACAAGCCGGCTTCCAGCGGACCCGCAGGCCAGACGCCTTCCTGCTCCAACCTTGTGGTCGCAGCAACCAAAATTCGGTCATCGCGGTGCGCGCCAGTGGTGACAGCTCGGGAAAGACGGCCACGAGATCGACCGGACGTGGCGGCGTAATGCGGGTAATCGATCCTCCGGAGGAACGTAGGGAAGGCGACCAAATATCAACTGGCCGAGATCATCTGGGCCTACCGAACATACGGAAAATTGCACGATGATTATCCGGTGGCCGAGATGCCGCCGTGAGTTTCGTCGTTCTGCGCGCCGGGCGATCAGAGCAGACAGGACGCCAGACGACATTTCGATCGGCGAGAGGTTTCGGGGATCCGGCCTGGCATTCACGACCGCATTCCGTAGCCGAACAATCCCTTGAACCGCCTGTCGGCGCCCCCGTCGATAGGCACGTCGACTTGCCGTACATACCTAACCCGCTCCGGCCGTCCGCTCGTCTAGCATTCGGTGGAAACGGCAACCCTTCGGCGGTCAGATGAGCATCGTCTACTTCGCACACAGCTACCGAGAGCGCGACGCCGCGGTCGTCGACTTCTTCGCCAGGCTGATCCGCAGTGAGGGATTGAGCCTCAGCCTCGATCCTCCCTCCGACGCAGTCAACAGCGCGAAGCTCCAGCGACATCTCAATGCGAGCGATGGCATGATCGCAGTCTTGAGTCGCCGGGCCGACGGCACGTCCCCGCACATCCTCTATGAGATCAACCTTGCCGTGAAGACCGGAACTCCGCTTCTGGTCTTCGTCGAGGACACGATCCCGACCTCCGCCCTCTCCGCGCGACTGGCCCAGCAACGGTTCTCATCTCGCTGGTATCTCCGTGAGGTCCGCGAGCATCGTCACGTCCTCAAGGCGTTCAAGACTTTTATGCACGAGTTCGATCCGCCAAAATTTCGCCCATCCGCGGCGAAACGAGCATGCGTGCTCGTCGGGCTCGAGAATCTCCCCTCCGAAATGGCAGGCGGGCTGCGCGAATGGATTGAAACCGATGCCGACTACGACTGCCTCACGCTTCCCCACAATGTAGATCCCTACGCGAGCTACGAACTGTTGCGGAACGCGAACGTCGCGGTCGCCCTCCAGGGGCCATACCCGACCTACGCTGACGGCTTGCTCGCGGGGATCGCGATCCCGACCATCACATTGACCGAGCGGCCGCACGCCACCCAAGGATGGCCACCGCCCGAATATCGACCTCGGCCGATCCCGCCGGACCAGACCTTGCAGACCGTCCTGCACGGCGAGTTCGAGCTGTTCGAAGAAGACTTCCTGGATCTGCCCGATCAGCAAGCCGTCGACCGTTATGCTTCGGCGCTGGTGGACCTACAAGGGGTCTACGACGAACGCACCCGCTCATACGTTCAGGAGATAGTGATGGGCGATAAGTATCAGTCATCCGGCCAGGCAATCCAGGGCCCGAATGCCCATGTGCACCACGTCAAGTTTCAACAGACCTGGAACGCATTCAGCAACGACAACGAATCAAGCGATCTACCAGCTCTCGCAGCTGAGCTCGAGCGTCTTCGCCAACATCTGCGAGGTCTCGCCTCCACTCGCGAGGAGGACGCAGCCGTTGCCGAGGTCGGAGCCGCCGCGACGGCCGCCGACGAAGGTGATGGCCCAAAAGTCATGAGCCATTTGGCAAAGCTCGGGACCTGGGCACTGGGCGCGGCAACCGCAATCGGCACCGCACTTGCTGCCGCGGCCATCAAGTCCGCAACCGGCCTCTAGCGGTCTCGTTCGCAAGCCGCGGACCGTCGACCACTTCCCAGATGCTCATACGTTGAACCGGAACTCGACCCCATTGACATCAGCCGGTACCCGTGCATTCGTAAACCACCCACGACAGAGAGACCGTGAACGGCCCGCTACGCCAGAAAGCATTGCAAGGCAGCCGCATTGGATCCGTATCACACCGGGACATCCATCACTTGCCGGCGCGTTGAGTTCTGAAGACGAATAACCTCTGCAGGCGAGAACCGCTACTCCGTTACCGCGCCGGACGCCCTGTAGTGCGGTTGAGCAAGTGACCCTGGGCTGTTGCGGCCGAACGTATCGCACATTCGCGTAGACATTGTGTGAATGTGCACCGTTCGGTCAGGTGTGGCATTGGTCGTAATGCTGTTGTGCGGCCATTACTTCGGCGGCATGGACGCGGACCCATGCCAGGAAGGGTTGCAGCGACTCGGTGAGGCCGTATCCGAGGGTGGTGAGCTCGTAGCTCACCCGTGGCGGTGTGGTGGGTTCCACGGTGCGCGTGACCAGCCCGTCACGGATCTGGATGCGCAGCGTTTGCGACAGCATCTTGTCGCTGATCCGGTCGATCGAAGCGTGCAACTCGGAGAACCGTAACGGCCCATCCTGCAATGCGTTCAGAATGTGGCCGCCCCAGCGGCTGGTGACATCGACCAGCTCACGCGCCGAGCATTCGATGTTAGGTACGTCACTCACACCGGACGCGGTGGGGCGTCGAACCTGCGACCTTACCGCCATCCCGGCAGCTTACCTGCAGGTAGGTACTTACCAAAGGCAAATTCTCGGCCCTACTCTTCTGGCCATGTTGACAGTCGTTTTCGGAGCCAGTGGAAATATTGGCCGCCACGTCGCGAACGGCCTGAATTCCGTTGGCGCGCAAGTCCGTCTGACCAGCCGCAACCCTGACATGACGACACTTCCACCGGGAGCTGAGGTTGTCGCGGCCGACCTGGAACGCCCCGAAACTCTCTCCGCCGCACTGGATGGCGCACACAAGGTGTTCCTCTACGCCAAGCCCGCGGGAATCGACGGCTTCGTAGCGGCCGCCGAATCCGCTGGTGTGCAACATGTTACGCTGCTATCGTCGGTGGCCGTCGTGGACCTGGACCCCACCAGCAATCCCACAGCCTGGATGCACATGCGGGTCGAATCCGCCCTCGAGGCATCGAATCTGGAATGGACATTCATCCGCCCCGGCATGTTCGCAACCAACACTCTATGGTTGTGGCAGAAGGCCATCCGCGAGGCGGGCGTCATCCGCCTGCCGTATCCCGACGCGCAGACCGCACCCGTCCACGAAAAAGACGTCGCAGCGCTCGCCGTAGCCGCGCTGACCCAGCCGACCCACCACGGCCACGCCTACATCGTGTCCGGCCCCGAGGCGGTCACCATGCGTCGCCAAGTGCAACACATCGGCGAGGCCCTCGGCCGCGGCATCGCCATCGAGAAATCCTCCGTCGACGACGCGCGCGAAGAACTGGTCAAAACCGTGCCACCCTTCGTCGCCGAGGCGATCCTGGACGGATGGAAGGCCGCAGCTGAGTCACCACAGTCGGTGTCGACCACAATCGCGGACATCCTCGGTCGCCCCGCACGGACTTATGCGCAGTGGGCCGAAGACCATGCAGCCGACTTCCGTTGAGCGACTGTGAACATCCTATTCTGCCGCTTAGTGCGCGGTTCGGAACGGCCACGACCGCCGGCCAAGAAAACGACTGAGGCCCGCAAATCTCCGGATGGGGCTCAGCCGAGTCTCTACCAGAAGCGATACGCCGACTGCGCTACTTCTTCCCAGAGCCTCATACGTTGAACCGGAACTCGACCCCATCCAACGCACTCTCTGCCGATGTGCGAGCAGCTGAGGTGGTGGGCGGCGAACTCTCGGCAGCGAATGTCGCTGTACTCATGTGCGATGTTTGAATACAGCGGTTCCACTTTCATCCCGGGGGATCGATCAGGTGACTACGTCCGACATGCGGTGTGAGGACGCGGCGTCGCAGCCCGGTACAGATATGCGGTGCGTCCATTGCGGGGTCATGCCCGCGGCGCGCGCTACCTTTCGTTCGCATTTCGGCTTGATCGTGCCGCTGCGCTTCCGCAAAGAGCCCGGCCCCTTCTGCCACGACTGCGGGCTGGCGATCTTCCGGCAGTTGCGGCTCAACGCCGATCGCATCGGCTCGCCGCCACGACAATCATCCCGTCGACCGGCTCGCCGCGGTCGAGCCGCAGGGATGTCGCCCGGGACACGCGCACATCGAGTCCGCACTCCTCGCAAGCGGCGAGCGCGGACGTCGGCGTGTGCTGGAACCGTAGTGAAGTCGCAACCCGGACCGGCTCGTCGCCCGCATGGGTTTCCAGCGAAAAGGCAATCAGCCCATTGGGACTCAGCGCTCGCGCCGCACTTGTGAGCACCGGCTCCAGCGTCCCGACATAGTTGAGCACATCCGCGGCAGCGATCAAGTCGAACGCCTCGTCCTCGTCGGCAAGGAACGCCGTGAGGTCGTCCTGCTCGAGCCGGTCGTAGATGCCCTTGCGACGCGCCTCGGCCAGCATCCCGGCCGAGAGGTCGACGCCCTCGAGCCGGTCGGCCAGCGGTCTGAGCAGCTGCCCCATCAACCCCGTCCCGCACCCGAGATCGACGACCCGGCCGAAGCCGCGCCCCGAGCTCGCCTGCTCGATCGCTGTCGCCAGCTGCTGAGGGACCCGGTAGGCGAGCCTGCCGACCAGCGACTCCTCGAATCGTGGCGCGTAGTCGTCGAACAGCGTCTGGACGTAGGCAGGTTGCGGTTGCACATCGACGATCGCTCCGTGCGCCGCGAGCTTCAGCCGCGCCGCGAACACGCCGTGCTCATCCAAGGTAAGCAGCTCGTGCCACGCCGCGATTGCCCCGGATATGTCGCCACCCGCCGCCCGGTAGCCGCCCAACAGGTGCCAGCCCGCCACCCAGCCGGGCACCAGTTCGAGTGCCTGCGCCATGAGTTCGGCGGCCTCGGAGAAGGCGTGCTCGGCGCCGAGCGCCGCAGCATAGCTCGCACGGCGATCGGCGAGGAGGTTGCCCGACGAGTGGTTGATACTGCGCAGCATGGAGTCCCCGAGTGGGCAGCAGATCGCCACCCACTACCGGTCTCCGTCCTGAACAGGCGTGCCCTTCTTGTCATTTGATTCAACAAACTACCGAATATCCCCTGCGCCATACGATATCGGTTTACGCGTTCTATACGGCTACCGGTGACAGCGCGGGCATACGGTCCCGTCAGCGCTCCCAGCCAGGTTCCGAAGCCGAATACCTTCTGGTGATGAGCACGGCGGCGGGCTCCATGAAATGCTGATCTCGTGAGAAAGTCTGGTGCCAGGCATTGCGGTGGGTTGACGACGAGCCACAGCCTGGCGTGGTGGAGGTCCGGCTGACCGATATGCATGGTGCAGAGCACCTGTTCATCGACAAGGAACCGATGTTCACCCCGGACTGGAGCCTGCGTCCGGATACGGCTTACCCAGTGCGTGTCTCGCTGGGCTGCGAGGTCCTCAGTACACGGGTTCTGTCAGACGGGCGGACGGCGCTCACCATCACCACCGAGCGACCATGGGCCATGGCGTCAGAGACCGGGCAAACCGAGTTCGAGGTCACCCTCGATCACATCGTCGAGGAGCAGGACCCGCACCAGTTCGGCGCCTTCCGACCAGAATGAGGCCCGATCCAGGTCGGGCAATCCCAATACCGCGACCTCCCACTTCGAGCTCAACCCGATGCCACGCCCGGACCCCACCCGAAGTCCGCATATCTGATGCCACGTTTTCTGCCTGGACTTCCGCGCTGGGCCCGCCAAACCGGGCCGCGGCCTCCCACCTCGGGCTCGCCTATGCGATGCCACACTCCGTCCCGGTCGATTGCCCGCGCTCGAGTTGCGGTTGGCGAAGTCGTCGCGGCTAGGCCCTGTGTGACGGCAATCACCAGCGCTGTTCGGAGTCCTTGAACTTGAAATTTAGGTGAGCCGAAATTTATCATTCGTCGTGTGAAGGTTTTGCTCCACCCGTTGTTCCGCACTCCGGCTCGCGTGTTCGCCGCGCTACTCGGCGTCATCGCGTTGACTGCCACGCTTGCCGCATGTGGCGAGTCCGCGAACCGGAATGAGAAGCCGGTGGTGCTGACCACATTCACCGTGCTCGCCGATATCGCCCGTCAGGTCGCGGGTGAACATCTCACCGTCGAATCGATTACCAAGGTGGGCGCGGAGATTCACGGCTACGAGCCGACTCCGGGAGATGTTCGCCGGGCCTCGACCGCCGATCTCATCCTCGACAACGGCATGAACCTCGAGGCATGGTTCGCACAGTTCGTCGAGGATGTCGACGTACGGCATGTGGTCGTCAGCGAGGGCGTGACGCCGATGTCGATCACCGAGGACGCGTACCAGGGCAAGCCGAATCCGCATGCGTGGATGTCGCCGCTGAATGTGAAGGCCTACGTGGACAACATGATTCGCGCCTTCAGCGACCTCGATCCGGAGCATTCCGCCGACTTCCGCGCCGCTGGCGCCGCCTACCAGGCCGAGCTCCAGAAGATCCACGACGAACTGGTCGGCACCCTCGCCACGCTGCCGCCCAACGAGCGCGCACTCGTTACCTGCGAGGGCGCGTTCTCCTATCTGGCTCGCGATGCCGGGCTCACCGAGAAGTACATCTGGGCGGTCAATGCCGAACAGCAGGCCACGCCGCAGCAAATCACCTCGGCCATCGATTTCGTCCGCGCGAACCGGGTGCCCGCCGTGTTCTGCGAGTCGACCGTGTCCGATGCCCCCATGCAGCGCGTGGTCGAGGCGAGCGGTGCGCGGTTCGGCGGTGTGCTCTACGTGGACTCGCTGTCGGAGGCGGACGGGCCGGTGCCCACCTACCTGGATCTCATCCGGCACGACGCCAAGACCATCAGTGCCGCGCTGACGGGCGCCCGGTCATGACTCCCAGCATCGAAATCCGTAATGTCACAGTGCACTACGGCGAGGTGCAGGCGCTCGACGGCGTCGATCTGACGTTGCACCCGGGACGTGTGTGCGGACTCATCGGCATGAACGGCTCCGGCAAGTCGACGCTGTTCAAGACCATCATGGGTCTGGTGCGCCCCGATCGGGGCACGGTCCGCATCGACGGGGCCGATCCCGCGGTCGCGCGTCGCGCCGGAACGCTCGGCTACGTGCCGCAGAGCGAGGCCGTCGACTGGAGTTTCCCGCTCTCGGTGCGCGATGTGGTGATGACCGGACGGTACGGCCACATGGGCTTCACTCGCCGCGCCCGTCGTGCGGACCGCGAAGCTGTCGCACACGCCTTGGAGCGAGTGGAACTGACCGACCTGGCCGACCGTCAAATCGGGCAATTGTCCGGCGGACAGCGCAAGCGCGCCTTTGTGGCGCGCGGAATCGCCCAGGGTGCAACGATTCTGCTGCTCGACGAACCGTTCGCCGGAGTGGACAAGCGTTCCGAAGCCACCATCACCACGCTGCTGCGTGAGCTCGCCGTGGACGGAGCCACCATCCTGGTGTCCACCCACGACCTGCACGCCCTGCCCGACCTCGCCGACGAATCGGTCTTGCTCATGCGAAAAGTGCTCGCGCACGGCGACTCCCGCGAGGTCCTGCGCCCGGAGAAGCTGGCACTGGCCTTCGGCCTCGATGTGCTGGAGCGCGATGCGCTCCCGAAGGCGGGTTGACATGTCCCTCGTGGAGTTCTTCGTCGATCCGCTGCGCTACGAGTTCATGGTCCGGGCGCTGGCCACCAGCCTCGTCACGGCCGTGGTGTGCGCGACGCTGTCCTGCTGGCTGGTGCTGATCGGGTGGTCCCTGATGGGCGATGCGGTGTCGCACGCGGTGCTGCCCGGTGTCGTCCTCGCCTACATCGTCGGCGCGCCCTTCGCGGTGGGCGCGGTCGTCTTCGGCTTCCTCGCCGTCGCACTGATCGGCATCGTCCGCAACACCAGTCGAGTGAAGGAAGACGCGGCCATCGGCATCGTCTTCACCACCCTGTTCGCCTTCGGTCTGGTCCTGGTCTCGGTGACGCCGAGTAATACCGACTTGAACCACATCATCTTCGGCAACCTGCTGGGCGTGAGCAGCGACGAACTCATCCAAATCGCCGTCCTCGCCGTCATCGTCCTCGCCGCCCTCATCCTGAAACGACGCGACTTCACCCTCTACGCCTTCGACACCACCCACGCCCACGCCATTGGCCTGCGACCTCGCCTTCTCGGCACCGCGCTGCTCGCGCTGCTCGCCCTGACCGCGGTCCTCGCGCTCCAGGCGGTCGGAGTCATCCTGGTGGTGGCCATGCTGATCATTCCCGGAGCGACCGCCTACCTGCTCACCGATCGCTTCGGCCGCATGCTGCTGATCGCCCCCTCGATCTCCGCCCTGTGCTCGGTGATCGGCCTGTATGTCAGCTACCACCTCGACACCGCGCCGGGTGGCATGGTGGTCGTGGTCCAGGGCGTCGCCTTCACCGCGGTGTACCTATTCGCCCCGCGCCAGGGCGTTATCGGCCGCCGCATCGCCGCAGCCCGCCGTCGCACCGCCGTCGCGGCCTGATCGACGCGATCGTGGAACCGCGCTGACCTGGACCGGGTGAACGCAGACGGACCGGCGGGACATATCGGCACGCACGTGGACTCGCCCCGCTGCGCGTCCCCGAAACCCATGGGGCCGCGCCACTAAACTGGATAGGTGGACGCACCCACGGCGCAGCGGGAGTTCTCCGCTTACGGGCTGTCGCATTGGATTGTGCTCGCCGTCTTCGCAGTAGGCGCGGTGCAGGTCGTCGTCATCGGACGGACACATCGAAATGCCGACGCCGCACGGCGTTTCAGCCGCACCTTCGGGGCGGTGACGCTGGCGCTGTATCTGGCGATCTACCTCGCCACGATGTTCCCTCCGACTCTCGGCCGCTCGGTTCCACTGCGCCTGACCGACCTCGCGACCCTCGTCGCCGGCTACGCGCTGTGGTCACACCGACACTGGGCATACGCGCTGACCTACTACTGGTGTCTTACCCTGAGTACGCAGGCGCTCATATCACCGGCTCTGGAGAGCCCCGACTTCCCGCACTACGAGTTCCTGGCCTTCTGGGCGATCCACTTGGCCGTGGTCTGGGCCGCGATTTACTTGACCTGGGGCATAGGTATGCGTCCGGACTGGCGCAGCTATTGGTTCACCGTGGCGGTCACCGTCGCGTGGGTCGCGATCACGTTCGTCTTCAACTCTCTCGCCGACAGCAACTACGGTTTCGTCAACCGGAAACCCTCGACGCCGTCGCTACTCGATGTGCTCGGACCGTGGCCCTGGTACCTGGGCACGGTGGCTGTGGTGTTGCTGGTGGTTTGGGCCTTGATGACCTGGCCTTGGGTCCGATCCCCGGCGACGCCGACGTCACCTGCTCCTGACCCGCCGACAAGCTCGCCGCGCACCGAGCACGGCTGATTCGTGCCGCAGCCGACGGTGCAACGCACTCGAGTTCCGAAGCCGAACAACCTCTGCCGATGAAATCGGAACAACAGCGGCAGACGAACATTCGCTCATGCTGAGGTGCGTACTTGTCGGAGCCGACTATGACGTGCAGGAAGGGCGCGACGCACTGGCGAGCGGACGAGCCCGAGGTGCGGCTCAGGGCATCCTGTTGGCTGGTTCATCCTGTCCGACGGGAGCAACCATTGCGTAGGTGCTGGCCGCCGCATGCCGGGCCAGAGAGCGCGGCAGGAGTCGCAGCAGCGTTGCCGTCAGGGTGTTGATGCGGCCGGGGGAAACGATGGCATGGCCTCGCTCGTTTGCGAGCAGGGCTTTCTCGGCTACAAATTCTGGGTCGGTCCACATCATCGACGGCAGTGCTGAGGCGTCGACTCCGGCTCGGGTTTGCAGTTCGGTTCGGGTATATCCGGCGCACACGCAGGTCACCGTGATTCCTTTGTCGCGCAGCTCGTGATGCAGTGACTCGCTCAACGAGATCAGTGCTGCTTTGCTGGCGCCATAGGAGGCAAGGCCGGGAGCCGCGGCAATTCCTGCTAGGGATGCGATGTTGAGGATGCGGCCACCGCGTTGCATCGTTTGTGCGGCGGCGTGACACAACCGTAGGGGTACGGCCGCATGCAAGACCAGTTGTCCGAGTTCGGGTTGCAGCTCCAGGTCGGCGAAGGCTCCGTAGGTGGTGTAACCGGCGTTGTTGATGAG
This sequence comes from Nocardia sp. NPDC050710, assembly GCF_040654375.1. Classification (NCBI taxonomy): domain Bacteria; kingdom Bacillati; phylum Actinomycetota; class Actinomycetes; order Mycobacteriales; family Nocardiaceae; genus Nocardia; species Nocardia sp. NPDC050710. The sequence goes on from NZ_JBFAHV010000008.1 coordinate 264,312, forward strand.
CAGCTGCACCCGATCCCGGACGCGGTCTTCGACAACACCGAGGTCATGCTCGTCCAAGAGGTCCGCGACCAGGACCTCTGCTCCTATCTCGCGGGCAAGTGTGTCGAGGCGGCGGCGATCGCGCCCCACTGCCACAACATGCCAACCCTGCCTCGCGAGTATTCGCGCAAAGGCGGCACCGATACCGCTGCTGGCACCCGTGATAAGGGCTGTCCGTTCCAGGTCACTGCCGGCGGTTTCGTATTCCATCGATCATCCTCTCGCGAGTCCGGTGCGGGCCAGCCGGTTCAGGTGCGTGGGACCGGCTGGTCGAGTAGGCGAAGGACGGGGTCGAGGGCGGCGGGAGCGTCGGCGAGGGCGTGGCTGGTGAATTCGATAATGGCGAGTTCGTGGCGTACGACGTAGTCGAAAAACGCTGCCTCGGAGGTGTTTTCGTAGTAGCTGGCCAGGCGATGGAAGGCGGGCAGGTAGCGGGTTGTCGTTTCGCGGACCGCGCGCAATTGCAGTCCGTACGGCAATAGCGGCAATCCGCTGCCGCCGATGCGGCCGACCGTGTCCGCGACGGTGTTGCTCGGTGGAATATGCGGCTGGGCGCGTTCGAGGAAGGCGGTAACACCCGCCTGGGTCCGGATCTCCAACTCGCACAGGGCCTGCCAGGCGTCGCGGTGACGCGTGGACTTGGCGCGGTCGGCGGCGGCAGCGAAGAAGGACGAGCCGAGTTCTTCGGATTCGACGAGACGGTGCAGGTCGGCTGCGACGCTGGCGGGGATCGTTGTCATGAGTTCACCTGTATTCGGGAGCGAGAGAAAGGAATTCGGCGACGAGCCGATTGAATCGGGTGGGCCGCTCGAGCATCGGCAGATGCCCGGTGCCAGGAAGGATTTCCACCCGCTGCACCGCCGGGTTGGCGGCAGCGAAGCGCCGCAAGTCGGCCGCGGGGGTGATCCGGTCGAGTTCGCCGCCGATCAGCAGAGTCGGGCGGGTGAGGGTGAGCGCGGCGGTGAAGTCGTGGCCGAATCCCTGTCGCAGAGTCGAGAGGGTGCCGGGACCGCCCACACCGGCCAGGAAGTGGCCGAATACTTCCTCGGAGATGTCGTCCGGGTGCGGCACATAGGGTGCCAGCGCCAATTTGCGCGCCCACGGCGTTCGGGTGATCAGCGCCTGGATCGCGGCGGGAAGCGGCAGACCCGCGGTAGCCGCTTCGACGAGGAAATTCGCCAGCCCAGGGTCGCGGCGCAGCGTGGCGATCGGCGCGTCGAACAGCGCCAGCACCGAGGTGATCGGACCCCCGACCAGCACAACCCGGTCCACCGTCCGCGGGAGCCGGGCTGCCGCCTCGCAGGCCACCAACGTGCCCAACGAATGCCCGACCACGTCGATCCGCTCGACCCCGCACGAGACCCTCAGCGCGTCCATCACGGCCACGGCGTTGCCGATGGTCGATGCGCGCGGTTTCTCGGAATCGCCGAATCCCGGCAGATCGACCGCGATTACCCGGTGTGTGCGCGCCAATGCCGGGATCGTCGCGGCCCAGTGCCGCCAGCACCCGCCCAGGCCGTGAATGAGAACGCACACTCGCTCACCGTCGCCTGCCTGCACGAAAGCGACCCGGCGTCCGTTGACGACGAGGTCGCGTCGTTCCGCTTCCGGCTCGCTCACCGATTCGACGCTGAGTAGGGAATCTCTGCCCACCCCGGCTCCTGTCTCGCGCTGTCCGCTGTCGGCGGCCTGACCGCGACCCACCACCACTGAATGTCACTTTCCCACTGAAAGTCACTTGCAGAGACTAGCGCTGCTCGGATCGCCCCGCAAGTCGTTGTCAGCCATTCACGTATCGTTTCGGGGTGCCCGATCCCGTCCACCAACCACAACAACCCGGCCTGCTCGAGCGCCGGAAGATCCAGGCGATGCTGGAGATCCAGGATGTGGCTCTGGAATTGTTCGAGTCCGACGGCTACCGCAAGGTGTCGGTGGAACAGGTCGCCGCCGCAGCGGGAATTTCGGCAAGCACGATCTACCGCTACTTCGGCACCAAGGAACAACTGGTCGTCTGGGACCACGTCGACACCCAAGCCCTCACCCTGCTGACCGCCGACACCGGCGTGGTCACGCCAGCCGAACTGCTGGCCGCGGTCACAGCGGCGGCACCGATCGTCATTGCGGCCGTCACGCATCCGGGCGAAGAGCACCGCATCCGACGGCGTGTCCGACTGATGACGTCCGAACCCGATGTCCGGACCGGTGAGTTCCAACAGATCCACCGTCTGGAACACCACATCCGGCGCCTACTCGCCCTCCGGCTCGCGCGCGACGAGGCCGATCTGGCCATCCGCTACGCCGCCGCACAGGCCGCCTGGGGTTACTTCGCCGCCTTCGAATACTGGGCCGCAACCGAATTCACCGAACCACTCACCGACGTTCTCCAGCGCACCACCGACCTGATGGTCAAAGCAGTCGGCGCGGTACTGAACACCGTTGGATGACAGACGAGCCACGCCCGAGCCGACAAACCCCTCACCCCAACACATTCGGCGGTGGACCTGCGATTCACTGAACGGGCAGACGAGTCGAAATGCCCGCACCGCCAGTGCCCGACGAAGACCGGGGCTGGTCTCTCCGCGCCCACGGGCAATGGCGGCAAGCGGCGAGATCGTCTCTGCGCGCTGTGCGATCCGGATGTCTTGTGGTCGGGTTGGGCTCGCGTCTCTTTGGAGATGACCGACAGTCGCAGCGAAGGCGGATGCGAGAAAGCTTGCGCGACAGCTACGTCGCGCGGGTGGCAGAATACCGGGGACTGCCGATCACATTGTGCCCTGTCGACGTCGGTGCATTCTTGGGAACGGATGCGGCACCGGAAGTGGCCTGTGGATTGCCTGGGATGGTAACGACGTGATCATGTACCGGACCGACACCGAATGGCATGCCGATCACACATCATCGCCCACGAGATCGGTCACATGCTGCTCGGCCACGGCGCGACTGCGAGCGGTCTCGGTGGAGCTGCGGCTGATCTGCCGTTGCGCGAATTGATGCCCTCGCTGTCGCTCGAAACCATCCGCAGCGCACTGCGCCGAGCGATGGTCCGATACCGGCTTGCGGGCATAAACTTTGTGATCATCGAGGCGAAGCGTCACCAGAGACTCTTGCAAATCAAGGCGTTGCTGTCACCCCAGGTAAGGCTGGGGCCGCCTTTCGGTATGATGCCCTAGCCGTAGTCGCACGGTGTCATGTATCGGTAGTCCTGCCAATTCTTCCAACTGAATAAATCGAACCTCTGTCGACTCGGAGCTGACCTTGATTTCCCCGCCGCAAACGCGGCCGTAGAACGTGATGTTGAACTCCTGACGGATTTCTCCGTCTGCATATTCGATGATGTGTTCGGGATCGGTATAGATTCCGAGAAGGCCGGTTATCTCGATATCTAGGCCCGTCTCTTCCTTGGTTTCCCGTATCACGCACCGTTCGAGGGTTTCCCCGATATCCATTACGCCACCCGGGAACGACCAGTTGCCAGAGTCGCTGCGACGCTGCATGAGGATAGCCCCCTGATCGTCTGTGACCAGGGCTGATCCTCCTGGCACCAGACTGTTCGCCTTGGGCGCGTTGGGGTCCCGGTAGTAGTCACGCCGTTTTCCCATGAATAACCCCTTGGCCGTAAGGGGCTACGGTGCCCCAGATTTGTTCTACCTGATCGGCGAACGATGAAAAAATGCCGTGTGGCGAAAGTTGTCTCAAATGCAGCGCCGTATGTTGGTAGCCGCGAGCGCGGATGAGATACGGAGTGACGATCATCTGATCGTCAAATCTGAACACCGAGTTGTAAAGATGGATCGAATGCAAGCCGATCTGACACCCTGGGCCATTGGCAAGTTGACCCAACATGCTCAAGGCGTTACGGATTCGACCGGGTAAAGTGCCATTCATTTGTTCCAGCGAGTCCCGCTCGGCGACATGGCCACAATCAGGGTCCGCGAAAGCTAAGCGCACCTGGGCGCCGTTTCGACATTTTCGAGCGATGACGTCTGCCGCATCGGGTAACAGCTCAAATACGAACGGGTATGCGTACCCGATGATATCTATCTGTTCTTTCGCTCCGAGTATGAGCGACATCCAGAGATCGTTGGGGATGTCGGCGCGGTGAGCGTAGGCGTTGACAACCTCAGCGGTGGCCGGTGCGCCCGCGCCCAGATCCGGCCGAGTCTGCGGCCACAACGTCTCCTCGGACTCGTTCAGGACCCGTGCTACTTCGAGTCGGGTCCTTCGGTGAGGTATCCGACCGGCCAACCATCGGTTCACTGTCTTCACGTCTACGCCGACAGCTGCGGCAAGCATCGCTGAGTCCAGTTGTGCTCGCAGCATTGCCGATTCGAGGCGCTGGCTCATACCGGAACCCTACGGGACAAACGGGGACGCTTCGGGCGTTTCCAAGTGTCCGATGAAACGTCCTCAGCGCAGTTCAGGCGTCCAGATCTTGACCATAGCGTCAGGTCAGGCGCTCGGTACCGGCCGTCAATTGACCCGGTGCCGAGTGCTAGCCAACAAAGCTCTAGGGGGCAACGAATGCCACACACCGAAGCTGAAGCCATCGTGCTGGCGACACTGAAGGGTGCTGGGCCACTGTCGATAAGCCAGTTGACCGAAAGGGCAGCTCTGACAGAGAAAACGGTCCGGGTGGCCGCGATGGCGCTGCACGACAGCGGTCTAGTAGAGATCAACAAGCGGCGTAACCCGCAGACTTGGGAGCTGAGCCAGACCGGGCGGCGGCTCGCAGATACCGCACGGGGACGCGCCTTGATGGACGTTCCACGCCGACGCAGGCGGCGGTCATGAGACCAACGCCGATTGCACTCGGATACTTGCGCCGGGATGTCTCCGGTGTCTCGCAGGTCTGGGATGAAACCCACATCCGCAGTCTCGCCAAGCGACTCGGCTACGACCTGCTCGAGATCGTGGTGTTCAGCGCGAAGACCGATCGACCCGTCCCAAGGTTGATCGACGCGGCGCGGACGGTCGACCTGGACGCCGTGATCGTGCCCAGCACAGCGCATTTCGACGGCGGCGAGATCCCGCAGGAATTGATCAACACCTGTGACGTACTCACCGTGAACCCCGAGACAACCCACGCGCGGAACTCCGCGCCGCAGATCTTCGCCGGTGACACGCGCTGATCACGGCACGACCACCGAAAACAGAATCCCCGCGCACCAGGATGCTCGCCGATCGGCCCGCGACCGTAGCCGGCCGGCTGGTGCAGGCTCGGTGCTGCTGCTCTGAAAGTGGTTGCACACGAAAGGTTCTCGACGTAGGTCCGGCCGCATGGCTGACCCCGAGATTTTGGCCGCTCGTTGGATCGCACGGTATGGTTCGTCCGTACCAATGAAGGGGAGATCCATGAGTTACCTTTCTGGCAGCGCGGACAGCGCGGCGGTCTCGTGTCCTCCGGCTTCCTGCTGAGCGCGGTAGCCGGCGGGATGGTCGCCGGTATCCGGCTGTCCACGATGGTTCCTGCCCATAATGGCGTTCGGTTCGCTTAGGTGAAGCTGACAATCTCGCCCGACATGGTGGTGAGCGAAGAGCTTGCGGTTGCGCCGCCGACACAGCGACCATTTCGCACGATTTTCATCGGCGGAATTGTGCTCACCGCTGCGCTTTTCGCGATCGGCGGCTGGGAGCGGCGCTGGATTGCCGACGACGGCTTGACCGTGCTGCGTACGGTGCGAAACCTGCTGGCGGGCAACGGCCCAGTCTTCAATGCGGGTGAGCGCGTCGAAGTCAACACCAGTACGGCCTGGACCTACCTCATCTGGTTCTTCAGCTGGCTGACACAGGCGCGGCTGGAGTACGTGGTGCTGGGTATCGCGCTGACGCTGTCGGTCACGGCCATCGTCTTCGCGATGGTGGGCGCGGCCCGGTTGTGGGATGGCGGCGGTACCCAATTACTGCTTCCGGCAGGCGCTCTGGTCTATATCGCGGTGCCCCCCGCCCGCGACTATGCCACCTCGGGACTGGAGTCCAGCCTGGTCATCTGCTGGCTGGCGGTGCTGTGGTGGTGGCTGATCCGCTGGAGCCGCGCCGAAACAGTTTGCTTAGCAAGCATTTTCGGCCTGGCCTTCGTCGCAGGTCTGGCGCCGCTGATCCGGCCGGAGATGACGCTGGTCGGCGCGCTGGCGCTGCTCATAATCTGCTGCGCGCCACAGCCTGGGATCCGGGTGCGGCCGTGGATGTTCCGTGCACTGATGGTAACGATGGCGGGTGTGGTGCCGGTCACCTATCAGATCTGGCGCATGGGTTATTACGGTCTGCCGTACCCGAATACGGCTGTTGCCAAAGATGCGGGCGGCGCGAAATGGCGGCAGGGGTTGGTCTACCTGTGGAATCTGGTTGGGCCGTACTGGCTGTGGGTGCCGCTGGTGATGCTGGGTGTGGCGGCGGTGGTGGCGGTGCGGTCCCGACGTATCGGTGGTCATGCCGCTATCGCGTCCGACCGCAATGCTGAACCGGGTCTGCGCGAACGCATTCACCGACTCAGCGGGCGGCTGCGGACCCCCGTCGCGGTGGTCACACTCATGCTCGGCAGCGGTGTCCTGCTGGCCTTCTACGAGATCCGTGTCGGCGGCGACTTCATGCACGGCCGGATGCTGCTGCCGCAGCTGTTCTGCCTGCTGCTGCCCGTCATGGTGCTGCCGCTGAAGTCTTCGGCCGCGCAGGCGGACCCGCGCCGCACCGGCCGGGCCTTCCTGATCGTGTCAGCAGCTTTCGCTGGAACCGCGGGCTGGGCGCTGTTCGCGGCCAACGCCACCGCGATCGAGACCGACACCAAGATCAGCACCTCCGGCATCGCAGACGAGCGGCTCTACTACGTCCAGACCACCGGCCACGATCACCCGCTCCGCGCCGAGGACTACCTGGACTACCCGCGTATGCGCGCCATGGTCGGCGATATCGCAAGAAGCCCGAACGGCGGTCTGCTCATCAATTCGCCGTCCTGGAGCTGGACCATCGTCCCTCCTCCGACACCGATCCCAGATGGTGGCGCCGGGCATACCGTGTTCTTCGTGAACCTCGGCATGATCGGCATGAACATGCCCCTCGATGTCCGCGTCCTCGATCCGATGGGTCTGTCGTATCCGCTTGCTGCACACACTTTTCGGTTCCCAAATGCCCGTATCGGCCATGACAAGAACCTCGACTCGGACTGGGTGGTCGTGGATGCCGGCATGGTGGACGAGCATCCCTGGATGCCATGGTTCCTGGACGAGGGCTGGGTGACCCGGATCCGAACCGCCCTGAGCTGCCCGGAAACTCGGGATATGCTGGCCTCTACCCGCGCCCCGCTCACCTTCGACCGATTCCGGCGCAATATCCAGCGGTCGGTGGAATACGCCAAGTACCGCATCGACCGGGTGCCGGAGTACGAGATCGAGCGGTGCGACGTGGGTTGAGTCCAGCAACGACCCGGCGTGCATCGAGAAGATGAACCGGGTCCTGACGCGGCGCTAGCGGATCTCCAACTGATAGGTGATCTCGACCCAGAAGCCGCCGGGCTCGTATTCGCCACCGAAGGTGAGGACGTAGTCGCCAGGCGCGAGATCATCGAGACGGACCCACAGGCCCCAAGCTTTGGCCTTGAACCGGCCGGCGTGACCGAATGGACCGCCCGCTGCCGCCGTGATCCGGAATGCCTTGTCGTTGGTCACTGCTCGCACGGGCAGTGGGACTCCGTTCAATGCGGCGTGACCGGACGCCGCGGGCGCAACCGGCACCTCGCCACGCGCGAAAAATCCGTCCGGAACCTTCTGGAACATATTGAAAGCCGGGAAGAAGATCGGCCGGCCGTGCGGAATCGTGCACTGCCGCTCGACTCGCCCACCGAAGGTGCCTGCCAGGAACCAGACATCCGTCGGCTGATCGATCGCGGCGAACTCTCCGGTCTTGTCCACTACCGGATTCTTGGCGTTCGGCACCGACATCGCCCACTGCCACCAACGAGCTGCCAGCTCGACGTCGCTACTCGCCATCTCTCTACCCCATACAACCATCGACGCGAAGAAGAGTGCGAGCCACGCTGGATCGCCCCTTCCGAAGTGGACCTGGAGGAGGGTATACGAACCGGACGGTCTGCGCCGCTCCAAGCCACCCCGGGTGACGGTTGCAGCATCAACCTTTTCCGGACACGGCACCAGCCGCTCATAGCAAACGCACTCTTTCGCCGCATAGTGCGCGGTTCGATCGGCATCACCGCCTGACAGAGGTACGACTGAGCCCCGCCCAGATGTCTGGACGGGGCTCAATGAGTCTGTGCGCGTGGTGGTTCGACCGCGGGCTACTTGTTCTTCGAAGGTGAGGCTACTCCGCTTCGGAACTCGACCTCATTGACGTCCACTCAGGATGTGTACCAAAGATCCGACCGATCCAACCCTCCAATCCAAAAGTGCCGTCGCTCACCGACTTTCGCAGCAAGCGGCCGTGACGCATTGGTTCGAGCCGGAAGCTTGCCAGATGCGTCTCGGTGTCGGCACACTGTCGGTCATGCTTGATAATCAAGGCGGTTGGGCTGGCATCTACTGGTCGGCGTGGACCAACTTGGAGCTGGTGCGGACCCGCCTGGAAGCAGGCGCGAACCCCGACTTCCTACTGCGTGACCAGATTCGGCCGCTGGACGCGGCCGCCGAATACGGTTCCCCGGAAGTAGTGGCGGAGTTGGCGACCCGGGTCAGTGACGTCGACGCGGTGTCGTGGGGCCGCACCGCATTGTGGCGGGCGGTTCACGAAAACCGCATCGACACCGCCCGCGCTTTGGTCGAGGCAGGCGCTGATCTGTCACGCCCGATGATGGCCGGCTGGTCCTCGGGCAAACTGAGCCTGGCCGGTCCGCATCCGATGATCGCTGACGCATTGTCCGCCTCGGACCAAGCCGCAGTCGACGAGGGGCACCGCCTGACGAGCGCACTGGGCAAGTTCGAGTACGAGGGGCTGAGCCTCGCCTGCGTCGCCGGCATCGACATCGCCGAGGCCGTCCGCCGCTTGAACGCCGAAGTTGTCTCGGCGGATTCGGTGACCGAGGAGGAAATGGGGACGTATCCACTGGCCAACCATGTCGAGTTGACGCTGTGGGCGACCGACGTCCCCGGCGGCTGCGTGATCGTCCAACCCTGGGCCTACGGCGCCTGGATGACCGGCGTCTCAACACTCCTTTCGGCCGGCACAACATGCTATGCGATGTATGCCAACCCGAAGAGCGGCAACCAAGGCAGCATCGTCCACAACGGCCAGATCACCGGCCGAGGCCTGTACCCCGCCAGCTACCCGCGCGGGGAGGACGACTCAGCCGAGGAAATTCTCGCCTCATACCTGTTTCAGCACAGTTCCATCGCGTACTGCTGCGCGTATACCGGCCTGCGGCTCACCGACTCGCGCGCCTTCGTCGGACCGCCCGACCTCTGGCTACGCCTCCCGAACCGCGACTGGCACTGACAAATCGCATCTCCGAGCACTAGCACAGCGAGCATCCAAACGTTGCGGCCCCCGGGCGCACTCATGCCGAATGGCGTGTAGTCGGCTGTCGGGGCGTGTAGCGATGGGACGCTTTTCCTGCCTTGTTGTTTTGGCTGCGGTGAAAGTGGATCGGTGGCTAGTGGCCGATCTTGTCCAGGTCGACGAGCTCCTTATCGGAGAGCGGCAATTTCGCGCCGACGACATTCTCGCGCAGATGCGCGACCGAGGAGGTACCCGGGATCAGCAGGATATTCGGCGACCGCTGTAGCAGCCAGGCCAGAGCGATTGATATCGGTGTCGCGTCCAGCCTGGCGGCCACGGCCGAAAGTGCCGAGGACTGAAGGGGACTGAATCCGCCGAGCGGGAAGAAGGGAACGTAGGCGACGCCTTCGTCGGCGAGCCGGTCGATCAGCTCGTCGTCGTGGCGGTAGGCCAGGTTGTACATGTTCTGCACGCACACGATCGGGGCGATCGACTGCGCCTGTGCGACCTGCTCGGTGGTCGCGTTGCTGACCCCGAGGTGCCGGATCAGCCCCTGTTGCTGGAGTTCGACGAGCGTCTCGAACGCCGCCGCGAGCGAGCCGGATTGGGGCCCCTGGGCGTCGCCGAGTCGGAGGTTGACCAGGTCGAGCGCCTCGACGCCGAGGGTTTCGAGGTTGTCGTCGATGGCGCGGCGCAGATCGTCAGGCTCTCGGGCCGGGGGCCAGCCGCCCTGCCGGTCACGGATCGCGCCGACCTTGGTCACGATGTGCAGTGATTCGGGGTAGGGGTGCAGCGCCTGCCGGATCAGCTGGTTGGTGATATGCGGTCCGTAGGCATCGGCGGTGTCGATGTGGGTGATGCCCAGGTCCACCGCCTCGCGAAGGACCGCGAGTGCGCCGTCGTGGTCGGCCGGTGGCCCCAAGACTCCCGGACCGGCCAATTGCATTGCGCCGTAACCGAATCTGCTGACGGTCAGATCCCCCAGGGACCAGGTACCGCCGGGAAGCGCGGTGGACTGCATGCCCATGACTGTTCCTTTCGTATCGAGCTGGTTGGTGGTGCACAACTGAACGTTGCTCCACAATGGAGGTGTAACTCTCGGATAGGAAGTACGCACTTCGAAGTGCGTAATGCACCCGCGGATCACAGGAGCGGTCGATGGCAACACAGACAGCGGCGCAGAAACGGGCACAGATCAAGGCCCAATACGACGCATTCCTGTCGGCATGCCCGAGCCGCCAGCTGCTCGACCGGATCTCCAACAAATGGGTCACGCTGATCCTGTGTGCGCTCGACGGTGACGGTGGTTCGATGCGCTATTCGGAGCTGTCCCGCCAACTGGCCGGCGTCAGCCAGAAGATGCTCACCCAGACACTGCGCTCCTTGGAACGAGACGGTCTGATCACCCGCACCGTGACGCCGACTGTGCCCGTCACGGTCTGCTACGAGTTGACCGAACTCGGTCTCTCACTGCGCCAGATGATGCGTGGGGTGAAGAGCTGGGCCGAGATACACATGGACGACGTGCTCGACAACCGAGCGAGCTACGACACCGGCACCGCCTGATCAAGCCGCAGATGCCTGCACGTCTGCTCAAATATTCGCCAGTGACCTTGCGGGTCATGGCGATCCGCTCCTCGGCGGTGAACAGCGCGCGCTTGCCGACGGAAGACGATAACTTTGGCAAAGAGCGTTGCGGCGCGGTCCCCGGGGGCGGTCATCCTGTACTGCGGAAGCAGCCGAGGCAGGCGGAGATTCTCGACTTCAGCGTGCCTTTTGTCGCGGTGGTGAATTGACTGCGGGTGAGCGCGCGGCTAGAACGACGAGACCGATAGGCATCAGCGCTCGGAGTGTTCGCGGAGTCCGATCCAACTGGTACCCAACTTCTCCCAGATTCGCTGGTACTCATCGAAGGTTTCGCGGACTCGCTGGGGATCAAGTTGGTCGGCGGCGGTTGTGGCGACGTAGAACGCCAACTCATCCCTGAGGCGATTGAATCGATACGAAGCCTCCTCCATGGCAACCCACAGGGGTCGCCATGCAAAGAATGGCTCGAGGGCGCTGAAAGCTGTGACAACGGCCACCAGTGCGAATGCGGTGCCGGTCCACGGATCGAGGTTTTGCAGCCCGAGGATGATCGTCGACGCGGCAGAGAAGACAACCAAGGCTACGCGCAGTACAACGGCTCGCCACCGGAATCCGCGCTTGCGGCGCCGAGCGTATGCGTGAGCAGCGTCGATCTGAGCGCGGACATAGGTAGCAAGTTCCAAAGGTGTTAAGCCAGATGGCAAGTCGCTCACGCGTTGACAGTAGCGGGCAGTCACTGACCACGCTCGCCACATTCGGACACGCTGTAGTCCGTCGCTCGGGCCGTTCTGGCGAGGCCGCACCGACGCACGGCAAACGCATTCCATCCGATACTGGCAGCCGAAACGGACGGCCCGCTCGATCAACGCCTTCTGTACCCCATCCACGCGATGCAATTCAGGCCCGGACACCCGACGATATGGCAAGGCGCATCCCGTGACCGTCTGTCGCTGCGGCACTTGATGTGACAGGGCCGCCAGATTGCTCTGGATGTCGTCCAGCCGTCATCGGGGACCGGTCACCGACATGGCAGCACGCCCCAATGGCCGGTTGGAATGTGAGAAGCATCTGCACGTCAAGCGCCCTGTTCAGGGCCTGGCTCAAGTTCCGAAGCCGAATAACCTCTACCCGCAACCCCCCTGCCCCCAGCCGCCGCCACAGCGACCATTTGCAGGCAGGTTCGAGCTCGGACTATGGCAGCGTGAGTTCTATTCTCGACAATCGGTCGTCGTCCGCGACCGCGGTGATCTCCGCGATGCGCTCGCCCGCGAATCGCAAGGTCATGACCAGCATCAGCATGCCGTGCGGGGCCAGGACCATGCCCGGCTCGCTGTCGAGCATGATCGCGCGGGCAGGCCGCGCCTTTCCGCAGAACGCTGCGGCGAGGACTCGGCCGCCGTCGAGATCGGTCCCTGCTCCCAGCAGGCGCGCGGCCTCGTCCGTGCGGTAGCTCGCGTCCGGGTCGAGCATCGCCAGGAGCGCCTCGAACTCACCGTTCTGTGCGGCACGCAGGAACGTCTCGACGGCGCGGTATCGCCGCATCCGGTCGTCGCTGCCCGACCCGGAGTTGCCTCGCACCCGTCGACGCGCCCGGCTGGCGATCCGCTGCGTCGTCTCGGGGCTGCGGTCGACGATCGGGGCGATGTCGGCGAACGGCACGGCGAAGAGGTCGTGCAGGACGAAGGCGATACGTTCGGTCGGCGAGAGCTTGTCCAAGACCACCAGCAGCGCCAGGCCGACAGAGTCCGCCAGCAGGGCCTCCTCCTCGGGATCGGTCCGAAGTCGCGGCTCGAGGCCTGCGCCGTGTTCGTCGAGGGAGTCCTCGCGGCGCGACTCGCGGGACCTGAGCATGTCCAGGCACACCCGGCCCACCACGGTCGTCAACCAGCCGGCCAGGTTCGCGACGTCGCCGGTGTCGGCACCGGCCGCCTTGAGCCAAGTCACTTGCACGGCGTCGTCGGCCTCGCTGAGCGACCCCAGCATCCGGTAGGCCACCGCCCGCAGGTGGCTCCGATGCTCCTCGAAGCGCTGCGCGAGCAGTTCGTGTCCCTTCATGTGTCTGGTTTCCTCGCCGTCACCCGTCAGAGAAGCAGGAAGCCATTCCGACATGAATATTGGAGGCAGTAAATCATGAACGTCGCTCTGTGGATCGTTGCCGGAGTGCTGGCGGCCGTGCTCCTCGTCAGCAGCGCTAAGCTGGTGATCCCCAAAGAGAAGATTCTGGCCGCTGGCGACTACGCCTCATGGGCAGAGGATTTCAGCCCCGGCGCTCTGAAAGCTCTTGGGGTCGTGGACCTTCTGGGCGCGGTAGGGCTGATCCTGCCCGCCGTGCTCGACATCGCACCGATCCTGGTACCGGTAGCGGCGACCGGCACCGCCCTGCTCTTCGCCGGGGCGATCATCGTGCGGGTGCAGCGCGGTTTGTGGACGACGGCCATCGCCGAGGTGCTCTACCTGGCCATGGCCGTGTTCCTGGCCTGGGGCCGTTTCGGCCTCGAGCCCTTCGCCTGACTCGGCCCCAAACCGCAACCACCACAAAGGAGAAGCCGCATGACCATGACCCCGCACCCAACCTCGGCTCTGATCACCGGCGGAAACAAAGGACTCGGCCTGGAGACCGCCCGCCGACTCGGAGAACTGGGCTGGACGATCTTTCTCGGCTCGCGTGACCCAGGACGAGGACAAGCCGCCGCCGACCATCTGACCGGCCGCGGCATCAACGTGACCATGATCCCGCTGGACGTGACCTCGGACCAATCGGTCGCCGACGCCGTGGTCCGCGTCCGCCAGCACACCGACCGGCTTGACGTACTCGTCAACAACGCGGGCGCCGCGGGCACCATCATGGCTCCCGCGGAGGCAACGGTAGAGGAAGTTCACTCCGTCTACGACACCAACGTTTACGGGCCGATCAGAGTCACCAACGCGTTCCTCCCTCTGCTGCGAGTGGCCGACAACCCACGAGTCGTGATGGTGTCCAGCGCCATTGGATCCCTGACGATCGCGACCGACCCGACGCAGCCCCCCGCGACATTCCACGAGCTCGCCTACAGCTCCTCCAAAGCCGCACTGAACATGATCACCATCAGGTACGCCCAAGCCCTCCCTGAGATCAGATTCAACGTCCTCACACCCGGAGAAGTCGCCAACCGCAAATACACCGCCACCGACATCAACAATCACACCGGCCAACTGACCGTCACCGAAGGCAGTGACCCGATCATCGAACTCGCGACCATCGGCGCCGACGGACCGACCGCAACCTTCATCGACCGCCTCGGCCCCGTTCCCTGGTAACTGCCCGCATGCCGCGTACCGCGCTCGCCGAACCAGCCAACGCGCGGCCCTGTCGAAACGCCTGAGCCCCCACCCGGACACCGGATGGGGGCTCAGCAGAGTCTCTGCCAGCAGCGATACCCGCGCTGGGCTACTTCTTCCCGGAGGCTTATACGTTGAAGCGGAACTCGACGACGTTCCGAAGTAGAATAACGTATGCCGATCATCCCCGTCCGCGCCGCGATCTACCTGCGCGTGAGCCTGGATCACTCCGGCGAGGGCCTAGCCGTCGAACGCCAGCGGGAAGACTGTCTAGACATTGTCACCCCTCGTGGGTGGGATCTAGTCGAGGTGTACGCCGAAGATCCGATCTCTGCGTTCAACAGATCCAAGTCTCGCCCGGCATATGACCGGATGGTCGACGACTACCGAGCATGACAGTTCAACGCTCTCGTCACTTGGGACCTCGACCGCCTCACGCGCCAGCCGCGGCAGCTCAAGGACTGGATCGATGCTGCTGAGACGAACGGACTTCGGCTCGTCACGGCCAACGGCGAGGCTGATCTACAGACCGACGGCGGGCGAATGTATGCGCGGATCAAGGCCGCGGTCGCACGGGCCGAGATGGGACGTAAGGGCGCTAGACAGAGCCGCGCCCAGCGTCAGCACGCTGCAAAGGCCGGCCACCCAGAGGCGTTCGAGCGACGGGCTACACGCTCGACGGCGAGATAGTTCCGGCCGAATCCGACGCTGTTCGAGAGGTATTCAACGCGTTCGCCGCAGCGCTATCGGGTGTCGAGCCATCGATTCGCCCGGTCGGAGATCTCACGATGGTCCAAGATCTACCCAAGACCGTTCCGGCACTACCCACACGAAGCGGCAAGGCCTGGAACCCGTCCACCGTGGTAGGGATCCTTCGAATTCCGCGCTACGCGGGTTGGAGCATGCTGGACGGCGAAATCGTCCGTGACTTGGCGGGCGCCCCGATTCGCGGACAGTGGGAACCTATCGTTCCCGACGGCATCTGGCTGGAAGTCCAGCGGCGTTTGGACGACGACGCGCGGCGGTCGAACCGCGTGGGGACCGAGCGGCGCCACCTCGGATCAGGCTTGTACCTGTGCGGAGTATGCGACGCTCGCGTGAAATCGCACAATGACCGCTACAGGTGCGCTGGCCACATCATGCGCTCACGAGCTCAAATCGATAGCCTGGTACTCGAATACGTATCCCGTCGCCTGGCCCAGCCCGACCTAGTGCCGCGTCTGGATAGCTTGCTGCGGTAATCGGGTGTCGGCTTGCTCCGGCGTCGGGGACCGGTGATGCTGCCGGTGGAGGTGGTGCCGGT
>NZ_JBFAHV010000009.1:0-262708 GCF_040654375.1 Nocardia sp. NPDC050710
GACCCCTACACACGGGGAGTGAGAGGCCGGAACCAATAAATAATTGGCACTGACATTCATCGACACACTATTGAGTTCTCAAAGAACACACGCACTCACATCCGTGCCGGTTTCTACCCGGTCACTTCTCTTGAGGCAACTTTTCCAGCCTAACCGTCCGCCCTCGCGAAGTCAAGTACGCTCGGTCGTCCGAGGTCCAGCCGTGTTCTCACATATTGGTCAGGCGCTCCTCGTCCTACCTCGTTTCCCGGTCCCTCTTTCCAGCCTCTGAGCTGGGCGTTTGGGCTCCGGGTCGGTGTCCGTGTCGCTCTGACCTGGATAAAGTTACGCGGCGGGGAACGCAACGTCAAATCCGCACTACACGCCTGTAATTCCGCAGGTCAGAGGCTTGCCGGAGGGCCGAAATCGGGCTTGGGTCACGTAAATGTGACCCAAGCCACCAAGATCATCAGGATTCGGCCCGGAGGACGCCCGCGATATTCCGCTTCCCGCGACGCAGCGCCAACCAGCGTCCGTGCAGGTAGTCACCCTCTTCGGGGGTCCATTCCAGATCCGCGACCTTCTGGTTGTTCACGTACGCGCCGCCTTCGTTCACCGCCCGGCGGGCCGCGCCGCGGCTCTCGGACAGCCCGCTCGCCACCAGCAGATCGACGATCGTGTTCGGCTCCCCCGCCCGAATCTCGGCGACCGCGCCGTCGACCGCGGTTTCCCGCAGCGCGGCGCCCAGCGTCGATTCGTTCAGCTCGCGCAGCTCGCCGCGGCCGAACAATGCCTGGCTGGCCAGCTGCACGGCCGTGGTGTGCTCCTCGCCGTGCACCAATGTCGTCATTTCGGCGGCCAGCCTGCGCTGCGCCTCCCGCGCGTGCGGCCGCTCGTCGGTCGCCTGCTCCAACTCGGCCAGTTCTTCCTGCGAGAGGAAGGTGAACCAGCGCAGGTAGCGCATGACATCCGCGTCGGCGGTATTCACGAAGTACTGGTACCAGGCGTACGGGCTGGTCATCTCGGGATCCAGCCACAGGCTGCCGCCACCGGTGGACTTGCCGAATTTCTTGCCGTCGGCGGAGGTCACCAGCGGCAATGTCAGCGCGTGCACGGACTCGCCGTCCACGCGGCGGTTCAACTCGACGCCCGCGATGATGTTGCCCCACTGATCGGAGCCGCCGACCTGCAACCTGCATCCGTAGGTGCGGCGCAGCTGCACGTAGTCGTTGGCCTGCAGAAGCATGTAGCTGAACTCGGTGTAGGAGATGCCCTCACCGTCCAGCCGACGCTTGACGGTGTCGCGCGCCAGCATCACATTGACCGAGAAGTGCTTGCCGATATCGCGCAGGAAGTCGACGGTCGAGAGCGGACCGGTCCAATCCATATTGTTCGCGATGATCGCACCGGTCGGCGAGTCGTCCAGATCGACGAAGCGCTCGAGTTGCGAACGGATCCGCTGAGCCCACTCGGCCACCGTGTCGGTCGAGTTCAAGGTCCGCTCGCCGACATCGCGCGGGTCACCGATGAGTCCGGTGGCGCCGCCTGCCAGCACGATCGGCCGATGCCCGGCGCGCTGGAACCGCTTCAGCGCCAGCAACGGCACCAGATGTCCGGCGTGCAGGCTGGCCGCGGTCGGATCGAAACCCGCGTACAGGGTCAGCGGGCCGTCGGCCAGCGCCGCGCGCAGGGCATCGAGGTCGGTGGACTGTGCGAGCAGTCCGCGCCAGGTCAGTTCGTCGATGATGTCGCCGCTCACGCCCGGGCCTCGCTGCCGCTCGGCACCGGCATGCGCGAGGCGCGCCGACACGTGGTTCGCTCACTTCGTTCGCTCACGCTGTCCCATCTTTCCGCACCCGTGTCCTGCGCCGATGCGCAGGTCGCCACTGATTGTCATGGACCGCCGTACCCACGATCGAGTGGTTTTCCATGGCGGACCCGGATCGTTTCGGCGGGTCGGTACCCGCGCTGATCACCCGGTCGGCGGCCCGACCACGGGCGCCGATCGGCTGGCCGCAGAGGACGATCTCTCCCAACCCATTACCAAGTGATCGTCGCCGGAGTACCTAACGCGACGACCGGCAGTCCGGCCGCCGATCGTCGGTTGTTCATCGAACTGTTCAGCGCGAAACCAACGCTCGCAGGGCGGCGATGCTGTCGCGGCGCCGGTAGGCGATCCAGGCGAACAGCCCGGCCAGCACCAGCGGGAAGATCGCCCCGGCGGGCGAGTCGAGGATGAACGCCTGGGTAGCGGCGGCGCAGACCGTGGTGATGGACAGGCCGACCGCGGCCGCCCCGCTCAGCCGGTAGATCAATAGGCCGATGCCGCCGGCCAGCTCGACCAGACCGGTGAAGTACATGAACCACGCGCCGATGCCTATCTCGCCGAAGATGCGCACCGCATCGGCCTGGCCGACGAACTTCGGGATGGCCGAGGCGATGATGAAGAACAAGCCGAGCACGATCTGCAGGGTCCACAGCGTTCGGTCGATGGCCAGGCCGGGGCGGGCGGCGGGCGGGGTCGCGGCGATGGCGGTCATGGTGGCTCTTCCTCCGGGTCGGTCGCGCCGGGTCGGTGGCGCGTTCACCGGATAGGACGGGGCACACCGCGAGAACTCATCGCTCGCCGCCGAATTCGCTTCTACCCGGGGGATGTCACGCGGATTCCGCCGTCGCGCGAGCGGCGCGCGGGCTGCGCCGGTAGACCGAGACCGCGGGCGAGGACGGGAGCCAGAATCGCCACGGCACGTCCGCGGCGGCGCTCACGCCGACGCGCGGGCCGCTGGCGATTGCCGCGATATCGACGGCCTCGTTCAGCTCCAGCCGGATCGGTGCGGACGGGTCGAACAGCTCGGTTCCGTAGTCGCTCAACGTGATTCCCAGTGCACTGCCGAGATTGCCCGGCCCCCTTGCCAGATCCGCGTCGGAGCGGGCAGCGGCGCGCCGGGCTCGGGCCTCATCCTGTCCGGCGATCACCTCGCCGGAGCGCACCAGCACCGCACTGGCAATTCCGTCCGGCCCGCTCGTCACGTTGACACACAGGTGCGTGCCATAGCTGAGGTACACGTACAGCACCCCGGCAGGCCCGAACATCACCGCATTGCGCTTGGTGCGCCCGCGCCCCGAGTGGGAGGCGGGATCCGGCCACGGTCCCGAGGGATCCCCGCCGTATGCCTCGACCTCGACGATCCGGACCCCGACCGGACCGGACCACAGTGTCGAGCCGAGCAGTCGCCGGGCCGCGACGGGCGGTTCGACCGCGAGTTGATCGGCATGCACAGCCGATCATTGTCCTCGATGGGGCCCGCGGTGGATACGGCGGCCGGTGCCTTCGGGCGCGGTCAATTTCCCGCTCTCGGTGTCGAGGCCGGTCGCAGCCGGGTGTCCCACGGCCGCCGAGCGCCGGTCAGATGTAGCTGCTGTGATGACCGGTGCGCAGGGTGATCACATCATCGATGATCACCGCCGCGTAGCCGACCGCGACGAGTGCCGCGAGCTGCGCCCACGCCACCCACGCGATACCGATCGGAATGGTCGCGCAGACCGCGGCTGCCGCGACCAGCCGCGTCCACGGCCGTGGCAATTTCAGCACGACGCGGAAACAGAACTGTCCGGTGAAATACAGTGCGACGCCGCCGGACAACGCAGCGGCCGCCGCCATCGAGGCGGGCTCGTCGCCGTGCGCGATGCTCATTTTGATGCCCGCCGCCGCCACGATGATGCCGACCAGCAGCGGATAGAGCGCATATCCGTAGGCGAGCACGGCGGGCCGCGACCGTTCCCGGTCCGACACCGCGGACAGCGCGTGCTCACCGCGTTCGTCATCGATGCCGAAGTAGGCCCACCACAGCACATACGCCAGGCACAGGCCGAGCGCGACATTGCCGACCAGCGGCACGGTCAACTTCTCCCCGGCCAGCCCGGTGCCGATGGCGACCACCGATTCGCCGATGGCGACGATGATGACCAGGCCGTGCCGTTCACAGAAGTGAGTAGCCCGCACCACGAAGTCGCGGGTGTCGACCAGGTACGGACTCAATATCTGAACCACGAATGCGGCGGCCCAGCACAGGTATTGCCACCGGCCGTGCGCGAATCCGCCGGCCAGCACCAATGCGGCCGCGAGCGCGTTCAGTGGTGCGATGCGTTTGATCGCGTTCGTCGCGGAGGAACCTCCGCTGCTCCAGAACAGCACGGTGTGCACGCTATTGACCAGGACATAGCCGAGTCCGAACGCGATGCCGGTGCCATGGAACGCGTCGGGGATCGCGAGCGCGAGGACGAAGAACCCGAACATGCCCGTCAGCAGCAGAGTGCGCCGCTGCGAATTGTTCGGCGCCACCTCGTTGGTGAGCCAGACGTATCCGCTGTACATCCACCAGATGACACCGAAGAGCAGCACCACCTGCGCCAAGGCCTCCCACCCCGGATGGTGGGTGAATACGTGGGTCAACTGGGTGATGGTGAAGACGAAGACGAGGTCGAAGAACAGTTCCAGGGTGGAGACTCGAACCTGCCCGCCATCCACATTCGATTTCGTGGTCTGACTGGTCACGGCAGAAGCGTAGATCGGCGGCCGGGATCCAGCGCGCCGGTCACTTCGGCCTCCGATCGGTCCGGTTCATCCGAGGGTGTCGGTGCCCATGTACAGCCCCCCGAGCTTGCTCGGATTGACCTGGAAGCGCAGGTTCTGGATGCGGCCGTCGACGATGTCGTAGGTGAAGGCCGCGACCGGGTTGCCGTCGATGCTGGCCAGCGCGCCGAGTTCGCCGTTGATATGCGCGGGCGACAGGACCACGCCCGCGACCGTCGGCTTGGCCAGCACACCGAGGAGCCAGCGCGCCACATGATCGGGGCCGTACAGCGGGCGCAACGCCGCGGTGACCACGCCGCCGCCGTCGGACCAGGAGGTCACGTCGGGCGCGAGCAGACCCATCAGCGCGTTCAGGTCGCCGCCCCCGCACGCGGCCATGAACTGTTCGGTGACATGTTCGCGTTCGGCCTTGTCGGTATCGAAGCGTGGGCGTCGCGACTGCACGTGCGCGCGGGCCCGGTGCGCGATCTGCCGAACGGTGGCCTCGGGCTTGTCCAGGGTGTCCGCGATCTCGGCGTGGGAGTAGCCGAAGACCTCGCGCAACAGGAAGACCGCGCGTTCGACTGGACTCAGGGTCTCCAGCACCACCAGCATCGCGGTGGAGACGGTGTCGGCCAACTCGGTCTCCTCCGCGATATTCGGTGGTCAGCAGTGGTTCGGGGAGCCAGGGACCGACATAGGTTTCGCGGGTGGCTTTGGCGGAGGTGAGTCGGTTCAGCGACAGGTTGGTGACCGTGCGCACCAGGTAGGACTTGGGATGCTGGACCGTCGACTTATCGGTGTCGTTCCACTTCAACCAGGCGTCCTGCAGGATGTCCTCGACATCGGTGACGGTGCCCAGCATCCGGTAGGCGGTGGCGAACAGGAGCCTCCGGTGCTCGAGGAAGGGATCCTGCCCGGGCATATCGTCAACCATGCGCCCATGCTCCACAGTCGGGTCCGAATTCGGCAATCGGACGGGATGACGGCCGCGGCCGCCCGGGTGGGGCGGCGGACGGCTTCGAATCGTGCGTCACGCGGTCACGCGGGTGGCCTTGCCGCCCTTGGACAGCTGGACCGACACCGTCATCTTCTTGCTCATGGTGAAGGTCGGCACCGGGCTGCTGCTGACGGCATCCTTGTACATGACCGCCGCCTTCCCCGTCAGGTGGAGCCGGCCCGGGGTGTCGTCGGCCTTGGTGAACTGGATGACGGCGTCCTTGCGCCCGAGGCTGACCGGCTGGTGGAAGTAGCCGAAGCGGAACGGCCGCACCTTCTTCCCGCGCAACTGCCGCGCGATGACATCGGCGGTATAGGCGGCGGTCGGCAATCCCGACTGACAGGTGCCGTGGATCAGGCCCCATGCCTGGCGCACCGCGGCCGCGTCGCCGATGGCGTGGATATTCGGGTGCGAGACCGACCGCAGGGTCTGGTCCACCACGATGAGGCCGCGCTCGTCGGTGTCGATGCCCGCGCGGGTGGCCAGCGGGGAGACGCGAACGCCGGTGGTCCACAGCGTCAGGTCGGCCGGGATCAGTTCGCCGCCCGCGAGTTCCACCGCGTCGGGCAGCACCTTGGTGACGGTCTGCCCGATCTCCCCGACGATGCCGAGCCGGTCCATGGCTGTGTTCAGGTAGGCGCGCGCCTTCTGCCCCATCATCGCGCCGGGCTCGGTGCTGCTGACCAGTGTGACCGTCGATCCCGGGTGCTGCTCGGCGATTTCGGTCGCGGCCTCGATGCCGGTCAAGCCGCCGCCGCAGACCACGATATGGCCGCCGTTGGCCTCGACCACCGCGAGTCGTTCGGCGAAGCGGTGCGCGGTGCGCGGATCGTTGAGGGTCCACGCGTGATCGGCGGCACCGGGCACCTTCGAGGTGTCGGTGCCGCTGCCCAGGGCGTAGATCAGCTCGTCATAGTGCAGTGTCGCGGTGCCGTCGATGTAGACCCGCTGGGCCGCGGTGTCGATGGAGGTGGCCCAGCCCTGGACGAATTCGATGCCGGTACCGTTCAGCAGCTTCGGGATCCGATGGTCGGCGAGCTCCTGGCCCGCGGCGATCTGATGCATGCGCAGCCGCTCCGTGAACCGGTCGGACGGGTTGACCAAGGTGATCCGCACGTTCAGCTTGCGGGTCCGCCGGGCCAGCCGGATCGCGGCCAGCATGCCGGTATAACCCGCGCCGAGGACGACGATCCGGTGTTCGGTGTTGTTGGCGTTCATGGCGTTCACTCCCGTTGGTCGATGTCACCGATTCGGTTCGCCGGGTTGGTGACGACCATGGGACAAACCACCGGAGCCGGACGTGACAGCCCGGCATGGTGACCTGAGTCACATCGAATCAATGCTTGCCGAGCGCCTCTGTTCGGATCAGCTGGAACAGGCTCGGATTGTCGATCGTCGTGACGACACTGACCACCTTCCGGATGAATCGGTCCTCGTCGGCCGACCGGAGCAGCGCCGCGGCCAAGTCGACGCGGGCGGTGTAGCGCCCGTCGGCCCATCCGTCCACCATCGTGTAGTCGGTGACGGCGGGCAGTTCGTACAGTCCGCCCGGCCGCACGATGGTCCAGTCGAGATCACTCGCCTCGAGCAGTGCCTCCATCCGGCGCATATCGTCATAGAGCGACTTGCCCATGACCCGCGTGATGTACGGCTGCAGTACCCGATTGAAGAGGAACCCCGCGTCCGGATACGGCTTCGGATCGACCGCGCTGGAGGAGACCACCGAGATCCGGCGCACGTCGTACTTGCGCATCGCCGCAACGATATTGGCGACACCCGCGGAGTAGGTGGTGATCGGTTCCTTGCTGTACGGCACGCCGAGCGCGGAGAGTACGGCGTCCCCACCCGCGACCGCGGTCTCGACGGAATCCGCCCTGAGCGCGTCACCGCCGAACACGGTCAATCGGTCGTGCTCCAGCGGGAACTCCCCCGGCTTGCGAGTGACGGCGACGACGTCGTGGCCCACGGCCAGGGCTTGGCCGGTCAGCAGCCGGCCGGTGGGTCCATTGGCCCCGAAAACAATGATGCGCATGTTTCTCCTGGTCACTCGATATGCCTTCGACGCCGTTCCTTGCGGGCGTCGTATCATATGAAAACCATACCAACTAATTTGAGAGTCATACAATATGGGAGACGTAACAAAAGGCGGCCGGGCACACCGGCGCGCGGTCAACGCCGTGAAGGATTCGCTGCGCGACCTGAATATCCAGCTCTCCCTGCTGAATCGGCAGTTCGGCGCGAAGGTCGAACTCAAGGACGCGGACTGGAGCTGCCTCGACCTGATCAACCGGCACGGCCCGATCGGCCCCGGAGCCCTGGCCAAACTGGCCGGCCTGCATCCGGCGACCATGACCGGCATCCTCGACCGGCTGCAGCGCGGCGGTTGGATCACCCGTGAACGCGACCCCGAGGCCACCGACCGCCGTGCCGTGACGATCCGCGCCACCCGCGACCGCAACCCCGAGCTGTATCGGATGCTCTCCGTCATGACTACCCGAATGGACGAGCTCTGTGACCGATACTCCCAGGAGCAGCTCGAACTGATCGCGGACTTCCTGCGCCGCACCACCGAGGCGGGACAGCAGGCCACCGCCGAACTCGCCGACTGACCGCGTCCGGCGGCGAATATGCCTGGTACCGAGTAGCTTTCGCCCGGATACCCCGATGCCGAACCGTCCGGCGGCGGCGCGGAATCAGGGGTGGACCGGGGCCGAAATGGGGACGGTCCCGGATGTGGGCGGATGTCCGGCACCTTATCTTCATGCCATGTCTTCGGTTCCTCGGTCGCGTCTATGGCGGCGCTTATTACTCGGTATCGGTTCGTTGGTGGTGCTCCTGCTTGCCACGGTGGGCGGGTGCGTCACCTGGACGTACACCAGCGCGACCGTATCCACCGTCGGACGTGTGGATTTCACCGAGGAACTCACTGTTCCACCCTTGGCGACGGGCACCGTCGCGGCAGACGGCACCCGAATTTTCGAGCTCGACATGCGGACCGGCCGCACGGAGTTCCGGCCCGGAAAGTTCACCGAGACATGGGGATTCAATGGCGATTACCTCGGTCCGACGCTGCGCGCGCGGCGCGGTGAGCGGGTCGAGGTCAGGATTCGCAATGGCCTGCCCGAGGATTCGACCGTGCACTGGCACGGTATGCACCTGCCCGCCGCGATGGACGGCGGACCGCACCAGATGGTGCGGGCGGGCGGCGAGTGGACACCGCACTGGACCGTGAACCAACCCGCGGCGACGCTCTGGTATCACCCACATCCACACGGCGCCACCGAATCCCACGTTCGGCGCGGGCTGGCGGGCATGTTCCTACTCGATGACGCGATCGCCGAATCCCTGTCGCTGCCGAGCAACTACGGCGTCGACGACCTGCCGGTCATCGTGCAGGACGTGAAGTTCAACGGCACCGCATTGGACAGCTCGCACCGAATCTTCCGCAATGCCGGATTCCTCGGCGATCAGACCATGGTCAACGGCACCTTGGCCCCCTACCGTGAGGTCGGCGACGAACTGGTCCGGCTGCGAATGCTCAATGCCTCGACCGCGCGCATCTACAACTTCGGATTCGCCGACGATCGCTCGTTCGCCCTCATCGGCAGTGACGGTGGATTGATGCCGCGTCCGATCACGATGAATCGCCTCCAGTTGTCGCCGGGCGAACGCGCGGAAATCGTGGTGCGGATGCAGCCCGGTGAGCGAACCGTGTTGCGCAGCAATGAACTCGATGCCGGTCTGGATTTCTGGAACCAGCGCTTCTCGGGCGGGGACGACAGTTTCGATCTGCTCGAACTGCGCGCCGCAACCACCCTTCGTCCCTCCCCCGCACTCCCGGCGGCCTTGGCCGCCCCGTCCACCCCCGACGGATCCGATTCGGTTCAGGAGCGCCGCTTCGAGTTGAACCTGGCCGGAATCAATAAGCAGCCGATGGCCATGGACCGCATCGACCTGACCGTCACCCGCGGCAGCGCCGAGACCTGGGTGGTGCAGAACGCCGACGGTATGCCGCACAACTTCCATGTGCACGATGTGCAGTTCCGGGTACTGACCGTGAACGACGCACCGCCGCCACCGGAACTGTCCGGACCCAAGGACACCGTCTTCGTGCCGCCGAACACGACCGTCCGACTGGCCATGCGGTTCGACGGACCCGCCGATCCGAATTCGCCGTACATGTATCACTGCCATCTGCTGTGGCATGAGGACCAGGGAATGATGGGCCAATTCGTGGTGGTCGACCCGGGACAGAGTGCCGGGAAGCCTGCCCATCACGGGCACTGACCGGACTGGGCGCGGCCGGGGGTCGCGCCCGGACGGCACCTTTCGATTCATGACCGACACGCCCAGCCACCGTCGACACACCGCACCATGACGCCGATGCACGGCCACCTCTTGTCGGCACGCGCTGGGCGCGCTAAATTCATCACACAGTGAATTCAACACTCGATGAATTGAGGCGATCATGTCGCAGCCCTCGTCATCCGCTGCCGTCGAGGTACGAAACCTGACCGTCCGACGCGGCAAACGCGAAGTCCTGCACAATATTTCGCTGACCATTCCGCGCGGCTCGATCACCGGTCTGCTCGGGCCGTCCGGATGCGGCAAGACCACGCTCATGCGCAGCATCGTCGGCACCCAGATCGTGGAGTCCGGCGAGATCTCCGCACTCGGACTTGCGGCGGGCTCCCCCGAACTGCGCAGGCGCATCGGCTACGTCACCCAGGCGCCCAGCATCTACCCCGATATCAGCGTGCGCGAGAACGTCGCCTACTACGCGGCGCTCTACGGCCGCGACCGTGATGACACCGATGTCGCCATCGCCGCGGTCGGCCTGCTCGACCATGCACGTCAGCGCGGTGACGAACTCTCCGGCGGACAGATGACCCGCGCCTCACTGGCCTGTGCCCTGGTAGCCCAACCGGATCTGCTCGTCCTCGACGAACCCACCGTCGGACTCGACCCGGTGCTGCGGGTGGATTTGTGGAAGCAATTCCACGAGCTGGCCGCCAACGGAACCACACTGCTGGTCTCCAGCCACGTGATGGACGAGGCCGAACACTGCGACCGGCTGCTGCTGATGCGCGAAGGCGACCTACTGGCCGAGCTCAGCCCCGACGAACTGCGCGCCCAGACCGGTGAGCAGAACCTCGAACAGGCCTTCCTCACCCTCATCACGATGGGACCGAAAGCATGACCGCCACCCTCGCCCCCGCGCGCCCGGCTCTGCGCCCCTATCTGGCGACCACCGGACGCATTCTGCGCCAGCTGCGCAACGATCATCGCACCATCGCCATGATTCTCGTGGTCCCCGCGCTGCTCATGACGCTGCTGTACTTCATCTATCAGGACGCGCCACACGCGCCACACGGTCCCTCGCTCTTCGACCGGGTCGGCATGAGCATGCTCGGCATCCTGCCGTTCATCGTGATGTTCCTGATCACCGCGATCGCCATGCAGCGCGAACGCACGTCGGGCACCCTGGAGCGGCTGCTCACCACACCGCTGTCGAAGATCGACCTGCTGGCCGGTTACGGCACCGCCTTCTCCCTTGCCGCCGCCGCGCAGGCGTTGGTGGCGTGCCTGGTCTCCTTCGGGTTGCTCGGGCTCGATGCCGCGGGCAGCCCCGCCTGGGTGGTGCTGATCGCGGTGGTCGACGCGATCTGCGGTGTCGCGCTCGGCCTGCTGGCCAGCGCCTTCGCCCGCACCGAATTCCAGGCCGTGCAGTTCATGCCGTTGGTGGTGGCGCCGCAGATCTTCCTGTGCGGCCTACTCGTTCCGCGTGATCAGCTGCCCGACTGGTTGCAGCCGATCAGCAATGTGATGCCGTTGAGCTACGCCGTCGACGCGCTGCAACAGGTTTCGGAGAATCCGGAGCCGACCGCCGAAATGTGGCGCGATATCGCCATCGTCGCGGCCTTCGCGATCGTCGCGCTGGGACTGGGCGCGGCCACGCTACGACGGCGCACCGCATGAGCGCGGGGCCGCTCGACGAGTCCGGAGCACAACGGCGCAATGGCGTGGGCAGCGCCGGGGCGGACTCCGCCGACGACAGACCCACCCGGTCCGGGCGCAGGCCAGGGCAATCCGGTGCGCGTGCGGCCATACTCGCCGCGGCCCGCGCCCGATTCGCCCAGGGCGGATTCGACAAGACCTCGATCCGCGCGGTGGCCGCCGACGCCGGGGTCGATCCGGCGCTGGTGCACCACTACTTCGGGACCAAACAGCAGCTGTTCGCCGCGGTCGTCGAACTGCCGGTCGACCCGGAAGCGACGCTGCGAATCATCGAGGCCGCGCCATTGGAGCAGCTGGGCGAAACCATCTTGCGGACGATCGTGTCCGTCTGGGATTCGCCCGCCGGTCCGGGCATTGTCGCCATGGTACGGAGCATGCTGACGGGCGGCGATCCGGCGCTGGCGCGCACATTCGTGATGGAGGTCGTGCTCGAACGCGTCCGCCAGCGCATCACCACGCCCGACGACGACGGTCGCCTCCGGGTTTCCCTGGTGGGCTCGCAGATGATGGGAGTCCTGGTGGCCCGCAAGATCATCGGCGTCGAGCCGATCGCCTCCATGCCCATCCCCGACCTCGTCGCCATGGTCGGTCCCACCTTGCAGCGCTATCTCACCGAGCCGCTGAACATCCCGACCGAGCGAGCGGACGAGTCGCCGTTTCGGGGCCACCGCTGAACGCGGCCGCCCCGAGTCACCGGCACGATGTCACGCCGGTGCGTGCTCAGGCGCCGGTGGCGGTGAAGGCCGCGTGCTCGGCGTCGGTGACGTCGCGGCCCTCGTCGATCAGCAGGACGGGGATACCGTTCTCGATCGGGTAGGCGCGGCGCAGGCGCGGGTTGTAGAGCAGGCTGCTGCCGTCGTCGGCGCGCACCAGCAGCAGTGGACCCTTGTCCTGCGGGCAGGCGAGCAGGCTCAACAGGGTGGCGTCCAAGGCGGTTTCGTCCGGCATGACCGATAACCTACCCGGCGGACCGGGTCGGCCGGGAACCGTCCGCCGCTACCGGGGCCGGACGGTGGAACGAGATGTAGCGGTGGCCGAAGAAACTGGCCACCGCGACCAGCCCCATCACCACAACGGCCGCCGGTTTGTCCGGGAAGTGCAGCACCGTGACCGCCAGCTCGAGCAGCACCACATTCAGCAGCAGGCCACCGGAATTCACCGCGACGAAGCGCAGGAAATCGCGCATCACGTGCCCGCGCACCCGGAATACCAGCGTGCGATGCAGGACGAAGGCGACCACGATGCTGATGGCGTAGGCGAGCACCACCGCGACCGAGGGCGGCGTATGCGGGCCGAGCACCGACAGCCAGGCCACCGTCAACGTCATGCCGAGCGCGGTATTGAAGCCGCCGACCACCGCGAAGGCGAGTTCCTGCCGCCGCACCAGGCGCAGCAGCGGGCCCGGATCCTCGGTTCCGGTCGCCCCCGCGTGGGCTCCCGCCTCGCCGCCGAGATGTTGGGCGCTCACCGGATCGCGCCCGCGAGATCGGGTGCCGGGCTGTCGGCACCCGGCGAGGCGGGCGTATCACCCTCGGGCTCGTCGTCGCCTCGCCTGCCGCGTAGGTAGACCCACTGCAACGCACCGGCTCCGAGCACCCCGAGCAGTCCGGCGGCCCCACCGATCTTCCAGCCCGGTGGGTGCCAGGCCAGTTCCAGATCGCCGTTGGTGGTTCCGGCCGGAATGTCCACGGCGACGAAGGTTTTCGCGACCGCCTGGAACGGGATCTCGCGACCGTTCAGCGTCACCCGGTAGCCCGGCCAGCCCAGCCGCGCGAATACCACCCGGCCGCCGTTCTCCGACGACACCCGCACCCGACTGGTCTGGTTCGTTTCCGAAACCGAGGTCGCCGTGCCGCCCGCCACGGCGGCGACGCGGCCGTTCCGGGTGGACAGCAGCCCATCCTCGCGCTCCAGCACCGCGATGTACTTCTCATGCCCCGGGTAGGCAGCCCACTGCCAGCCCGACGGCGGGGGCTGGGTGCCCGCATCCGGGTACAGCGCCTTCTGCAGCACCACCCGGTCCACCTTCATCAGATCGACAATGGTCTTGCCGGTAGACGGCTCCACCGCGAAGGCACGGCGGTAGGCGTCCGGGCAGACGCTGGTGTCCCAGCGCATGCACAGCATCTCGCCGAACCAGTAGTGCCCGTTCGGCGTGTAGCCGCTAACGTAGGTCAGCTCCAGATCCTTGGCGTAATTGCCGAAGACCAGCGAGCCGTAGGCGCCATCCAGCGTCCGCTCCCCCGGCGGGATCAGCCCGCGGTCACCCAATTGCAATGTGGTGCCCGCGAAATCGGGGAAGGCCGCCTTCATCTCGGAGCGCCGCTCCGGCAGGTTCCAGCTCATCGGCGTCGGCTGCGCGGCACGCACCTGCAGGAACGCGATCGGGAAGGCCGAGACGATGACCAGCGCACAAGCCGCCGCGGTACCGCGACGCAGCCCGAGCCACACCACCGCCGCACCGAGCGCCGCGATGCCGACGGCCGAGACCGCATGCCACACCACTTCGTTCGGCGCCGCCGAGAAGGACCGCAGCCACAGCAACGCGATCAGCACCGCCGCCGCGATACCGCGCTGTCGCCGGTTCTGGAAGGTCGCGTAGCGCCCGAGCAATACGCAGACCAGCACCAGCAGACCCAGCGCCAGCATCGGCAGCACCCGGGCGGGCCAACGCAGCGGACCGATGGTGCCGGGGCCCGCGGTCCACATCAGCGCCATGATCGCGAAGAGCGCGATCGCGGTGAACTCCCGCCAGTTCTCACGCACCTTGCGCCAGTCGATGAAGGCCAGCGCCGGGATCAGGAACCAGGCGATGTAGACCACCGGGAGCGGTTGCACATAACCCCACCAGGAGTTGTAGGCGGGCAACGTGCTCGGCAGGCTGGCATTGAGCGACTCCGACCACGGCACGGTCAGGAATTGGTCGTTATTGATCTGGGCGGTGCCGCGCCAGGTCACCTTCGCCGACAGCATGCTGGGCAGATAGGTCGCCAGCCCGACCACCGCCGCGCAGGCCGAGACCGCGAGCAACCGCAGCGACGGCTGCCACCTGCGCTGGTAGACGAGTTCCCCGACGGCGACCGCGCCGATCATCAGACCCGCCTCCACGGCCGGGAAGATGTACTGCACCGAGATGGCCAGGTACAGGAAGACGAAGGTGGGAATCGGGCCGCCGCGTCCGCGCGCGTACCGCACGCCGGAGGCCCACGCCTGCACCATCCACGCGGTGCCGGTGAAGGCGGTGTACCAGCTGGCCTCGTCGAAGAACAGCAGCCAGCCGGTGAACGGAATCGAGATGCCGGCGACCGCGGCCCACGGCAGCGCGGCCCCGTACTCCTTGCAGATCCGGTAGACGCCCAGCCCGAGAATGATCGCGAAGATCAGTTTGATCAGGGTGGCGTAGAGCGCGACATTGTCGACCGAGGGCGCGATCAGATCGATCAGCAGCTGCGGCGGGTTCAGCAGACCCGCCTCCTCGATGGCGTAGTTGCCCGCCATCCAGTGCTCGGGAACCACCGTGGGGAACTGGCCGTCGCGCAGATTCCGGCCGAGCATCACCCATAGCGGGGCGTACTGCGATTCGGTGTCGTCGGTATAGAAATGCCGGACGTTGGCGAAGAGAACGGCGACATATCCCGCAATGACACCGAGTGCGGTTATGAGACCCCACTTGTATACATCCCGCCGGGCGGGGGCGCTGCTTTCCACCACGAGTTCCAGACCCTACAGTGCCGCACCCGATGATCGACACCACCCGATGTCTCGGCGCCCGGCGGCTCGATCCGAGCCACCGGGCCCGCGGTCACGAGACGACGTCCGCCAGTTCGCGTTCGGGCTCACCGGGCACGGGATCGTCGCCGGGCGTGTCCGTATCGCGTCGCCGCGACCGCACGTACAGCCACTGCAGCACGCCGATGCCGACCAGCCCGGCCGCCATGGTGGCGATGCCGACCTTCCAGCCCGGCGGTCGCCAGGTCAGGACCAGTTCGGCATCCGTGGTGCCCGCCGGGATATTCACGGCGACAAAGGACTTGGCCACAGTGGTGAACGAGATCGAGTCGCCGTTCAGGGTGGCCCGGTAGCCCGGCCAGCCCAGCCGCGCGAAGACGATCCGGCCGCCGTTCGAAGAGGACACGCGCACCCGGCTGGTCGTGTCGGTCTCGGAGATCGATGTCGCGGTCACATCCTTCGCGTCGGCGACGCGGCCGTTCACCGTCGAGATCGGGCCGTTCACCCGCTCCAGCACCGAGATGTACTTCTCGTGGCCCGGATAGTCGACCCACTGCCACCCGTCGGGCGCCGGCCGGGTGTGCGCGTCCGGGAACAGCGCACGCTGGAGCACCACGCGGTCCAATTTCATCAAGTCGACCAGCGCTCGCCCGGTACTCGACTCCGGTGCGAACATCCTGCGGAAGGCGTCCGGGCAGACACTGCTGTCCCAGCGCATACACAGCAGCTCACCGAAATAGAAGTGTCCGGTCGGGGTGTAGCCGTTGACGTAATTCAGTTCCAGACCTCTGGCGTAATTGCCGAAGACGAGCGAACCGTAGGCGCCGTCGAGGCTCTTGTCGCCGGGTTGCAGCAGACCGCGATCACCCAACTGGATGGTGGTGCCCGCGAAATCCGGGAAGGCGGCCTTCGCCTCGGAGCGATGGACCGGCAGATTCCACGCCATCGGGGTCGGCTGAGCGGCGCTGACCTGGAAGTAGGCGATCGGGAACATCGCGACGATGGTCAGCACGCAGGCGGTGGCGATCCCGCGGGTACGTCCCAGGTAAACCACCCCGGCGCCCAGCGCCGCGATACCGGCGGCCGCGAGCACATGCCAGAGCACGTCGTGCGGGTCGGCGGAGAATGTCCGCACCCACAGCAGCCCGATCAGTACCGCGGCGGCGATACCGCGGTTCTTCAGGTCGCGGAAGGTGCCGTAACGCCCGAGCAGTACGCAGACCAGCACCAGCGACCCGATCGCGAGCATCGGCAGCACCCGGACCGGCCAGCGCAGCGGCCCGATCGAACCGGGTCCAGCGGTCCACATCAACATCAGAATCGAGAACAGCGCGACCGCGGTGAGTTCGCGCCAGGATTCGCGCGCCCTGTCCCAGTCGATGAAGGCCAGTGCCGGGATCAGGAACCAGGCGATATAGGTGACCGGCATCGGCTGCACATAGCCCCACCACGAGGTGAACGCGGGCAATGAGCTGGGCAGGCTGGCGTTCAGCGACTCCGACCACGGCACCGTCAGGAATTGGTCGTTGATGATCTGGGCGGTGCCGCGCCAGGTCACCTTCGCCGAGAGCATGCTGGGCAGGAAGGTCAGCAGGCCGGCGAGTCCGGCGCAACCCGCGGCCACAGTCAGCCGCATCACCGGCCGCCATTTGCGTTGGTGGACAAGTTCGCCGACGGCCACCGCGAACAGCATCAGCGCGGCCTCGACCGCCGGGAAGATGTACTGGGTGGAGATGGTCAGGTAGAGGAATACGAAAACCGGGATCGGACCGCCCTGGCCGCGGGCATAGCGCACCGACGACGCCCACGCGTGCACCAGCCACGCGGTGCCGGTCAACGCCGTCATCCAGCTGGCCTCGTCGAAGAACAGGAAGAATCCGGAGAGCGGGAAGGCCACCCCGGCCACCGCGGCCCAGGACGCCCGGCCACCGTAGGCCAGGCAGATCCGGTAGACGCCGAGCGCGGCGATGATCGAGAAGATCAGCTTGACGACGGTCGCGTACAGCGCCACATTGTCCACCGACGGCGCGATCAGATCGATCAACAGCTGGGGCGGATTGAACAGCCCCGCGTCATCCATCGTGTTGTTACCCGACATCCACTGTTCGGGCACCATTACCGGAAAATTTCCGTCCCGCAGCGACCGCCCGAGTCCCACCCACAGCGAGGTGTACTGGGATTCGGTGTCGTCGGTGAAGAAATGCCTGGCATTGGCGAGCAGTACCGCGACGTATCCCGCGATCACGCCGAGCGCGGTGACCGCGCCCCACCGCAGCACCTCGCGACGCGAATCGCGTTCGGTGACATGCGGATCGGATTCGGAGGCGGTCTCCGGTGTGACCACGGAGCGGCCCGCGCGCGCGGGGGTAGGTACTGCACTATCCGTCACGAGTTCCAAACCCTACAGGGCACCGCGGTGCTTGGCAGCGATCCTGGACGCCATGATGATGGTGTGATGATCTGCTCCGGAAACGCCCATCGGCACCGTGCTAAGGTTCACGGCGGCTCGGGCTCTGCTGTCCAGCGGGGAATTCCGGCACGCACCGTCATCGAAAGTCGATCCAGCTGATGCCGATTCCCTCCACACGCCCGTACCGTTCCGCCGAGGTCGCGTCGAACGGTCGCCCGAGCAGGCCCGGCGCCGACCGGCCGCACGCGATCTCCGTCGTCGTACCGGTGTACCGGGGCGAGGACACCATCGGCGGACTGGTCGCCGAACTGCACCGGTTGACCACGAACGGTGCGACTCCCTCGGGGACCCCGTTCGTCGTGGAAGAGATCATCCTGGTACACGACAACGGGCCGGACCGGTCCGATGTGGTGCTGCAGGAACTGGAGCGGACCTACGACGAGGTGCGCACCGTCTGGCTCAGCCGCAACTTCGGCCAGGACGCGGCGACCATTGCCGGAATGTCCGCGGCCAAGGGCGATTGGATCGTCACGCTGGACGAGGACGGCCAGCACGATCCGGCGTTCATCGGCACCTTCCTGGACGCCGCGCTGGCCGAACGCGCCGATCTGGTCTATTCGAAGCCGACCAATACCCGCCCGCACGGTTTCCTGCGCAATATCACCTCGCGCGGCGCCAAATTGGTGCTCGCCACGGTCTTCGCGTTCCCGGATTCCACCCGATTCGAGAGTTACCGGCTGATCCGCGGCGATATCGGCCGCCAGCTCGCCGAAGTCGCCTCCAACGGTGTGTACCTCGACGTCGCGCTGACCTGGGTGGTCGGCCGGGTCGCCCAGGTGCCGGTGGTGCTGCGGGCCGAGGGTCGCGAGGAGTCCGGCTACAACTATCGGCGCCTGTTCTCGCTGTTCTGGAAGATGGTGCTGTGTAGCGGAACCCGCGGGCTGCGGCTGGTCAGCCTGCTGGGTGTGACGCTGGCGCTCGGCGGGGCCGTGATGGCCGGGGTGGTCGTCTACGAGGCACTGACCGCCGACGACTGGGCGCCCGAAGGCTGGGCCTCCACCATCGTGGTACTGCTGCTGTGTTCGGGCGCGATCCTGTTCTCCCTCGGCCTCATCGCCGAATACCTCGGGGTGGCGTTGCATATTCTCGTGGGCAAACCGCTCTACCTGACCGTCGAAACACCGACACCGCGCCCGGCAGGTGGCACCGGTCAGGAGGAGGTAGCCTGCGTAACCACGCAGGGCCCCGCGACCGCAGCCGAAAGCCGGGAACTGTCCACGACCGCCGCCAGCAGGGGGACCGACCCGCTTGAGCACTGACCGCGTCATCTTCAGCCGCCCGTTCCGGGCGCGCCGCGAACTCGCCAATCTGGAGGCCGTGCTGGCCTCCGACCACAGCCACGGCGACGGGCAGTTCACCGCGGCGGCGACCGCGAAACTGAAGACCATCACCGGCGCACCGCACGCACTGCTGACCACCTCGTGCACCTCGGCCCTGGAAATGGCCGGATTGTTGCTCGAGCTCGGTCCGGACGACGAAGTGATCGTGCCGAGCTTCGCGTTCACCTCGACCGCGACCGCCATGGCGCTGCGCGGGGCCACCTGTGTGTTCGCCGATATCGACCCGGAGACCGGCAATCTGGATCCGGAAGCCGTCGCGGCGGTGGTGACCGAGCGGACCAAGGCCGTGGTCGTCATCCACTACGGCGGTGTCGCCGCCGATATGGACCGGCTGCTGGCCTTGGCGAACACGCACGGTTTCGCCGTTGTCGAGGACAATGCCCACGGGCTCGGCGGCACCTGGCGCGGCCAGCGTCTCGGCACCATCGGCACCATGGGCTCGCTCAGCTTCCACGACACCAAGAACGTGCACTGCGGTGAGGGTGGCGCGCTGCTGCTCACCGACGAGATCCTGATGGCGCGCGCCGAGATCATTCGGGAAAAAGGCACCGACCGCGCCCGTTTCCTGCGCGGCGCGGTGGATAAGTACTCGTGGCAGGACATCGGCTCCAGTTACCTGCCCAGCGAGCTGAACGCCGCGGTGCTGGACGCTCAACTGGACGAGTTCGACACCATCCAGGCGGGCAGGCACCGCGTGTGGGACGCCTACGCCGCCGCGCTGCCCGACTGGGCCGCCCGCAACGATATCCGGCTCATGCGGGTGCCCGCGGACCGCGAGCACACCGCCCACCTGTACTACCTGCGCACACCCACCGAACAGCGCCGAGACGACCTGATCGCGCACCTCGGCGCCCGCGGCATCTCCGCGCCCTTCCACTACGTGCCACTGGATTCCAGCCCGGCAGGACTCAAGCTGGGCCGCACCCCGGTGCCTTGTGTGCGCAGCGCCGAGTTCTCCGGCACGGTGGTGCGGCTGCCGCTGTGGCCCGACCTGAGCGACGCGCAGGTGGCGCGGGTGGTCGAGGCTGTCACGGCCTTCACCGTCTAGGCCGTCAGGACGTACAGCTTCTCCCGCCCACCCGCGATCACCGCCCGCTGCGCCACCCGCGCGTCGTAGTCACGGAACAGGTCGTCCAAGGTGGCCTCGGTGAACCGGTGTCGCTGCGCGCCGTCGCCCGCGTCGGTGAAGCGGCGGGCGATCGCGGCGAGCACCCGGCTGTTACTGGTGGCCAGATTGCGGATGGGTTCGGAGATGATCACCTGCTTACCCGCCGCGGCCAGCATGCGATCCAGGACGTGCGCGGGCTCAGGCAGGAAGTGGTACAGGCTGGCCTGCATGATGACGTACTCCGCGGTCGGCAGCGGGGTATCGGAGTGCAGATTCCACACCCGGCCGTGTCCGCCCGCCGCGATGAGTCGTTCGACGAAACCCTCGTTGAGATCCAGGCCCGTGTAATCGACGGATTTCGCGCGCAGATAGTGGGTGTACAGCGTCGCGGGCCCGCAACACACGTCGACCACGGCGGCTCCATCCGGAACCAGTTCCGCGATGGCCCGGAACCGAGCCGCGTAGTGCCGGCCGTACAGTCCCCGCATCAGCGCCTCGTAGGTCGTCCGGTTGCGGT
Organism: Nocardia sp. NPDC050710; assembly: GCF_040654375.1. Classification (NCBI taxonomy): domain Bacteria; kingdom Bacillati; phylum Actinomycetota; class Actinomycetes; order Mycobacteriales; family Nocardiaceae; genus Nocardia; species Nocardia sp. NPDC050710. The sequence continues at coordinate 20,735 of NZ_JBFAHV010000009.1, forward strand.
AGATAAGGCTTGTTCTCACAGCATCCCCGAGAGTCGGTTGGACATCGTCCACACACTCGGATGCTACGGCCAGAATCCATCTCGCACACGGCGACGCTGTTCCGCCCTGGTGAAGCCGCTACTCGGCAACACGATTCGACCGCGCCGGGACATCACCGGCGCGGCCCATCACATCGGATCAGTCGCCGAGCAGTTTCCCAGCCTCGTCCGCGGTGAGCACTTCGTAGGCGTCGGACTCGCGGTTGTACCACCAGGTGTCGTGGCCCGGCTCCGGCCTGCCCGCGGCCTGCACGGCGCGGGTCGACGGGCGGTAGGTGGAACTGCGTGGGATGCCCTCGACCACGTACACCAGATCCGGCCGCTGATCGGGATCGAGGGCGCGCAACGCCTCGGTGACATCCTTGGGCTCCAGCCGGAAGCCCGTGCGCACGCTCACCGCTGCCACCGCGAGTGTGTGCCCGCCGGCCGGCAGGCCGTAGGCGACCTCCATATCGACGGCGGTGATGTCGTTGAGCGTGTCGACGATCGGCTTGGTGTAGACCGGGCCGCGCAGCGTCTTCATCACCGTATCCGTGCGATCCACCAGCCAATAGTCGCCATCGCTGTCGCGGCGGAACAGATTCTCCGTCGGCATCCAGGAATCACCCGCGGTGAATACCCCGCGCAGGCCGCCGTCGGAGATGTCCACCCCCTCGGAGGCCCTGCCGAGCAGCAAGCCGACCTCGTTATCCGCACAGCGACGGGCGAAGCCGGATTCGTCGGTGGCAATGCGCTCGGCGAGCGGGTCGTAGGCGACGAGCTCGACCTTCGCGGTGCCGGGCACCGGCCTGCCCTTGCAACCCGCCTTCGCGCCGGTCACATTGGCCAGCACCACGTCGCCCTCGATGGAGGCGTAGAACTCCAGCACCCGAGCTGGTTCGAACTGTTCGGTGGTGCGCCGCCACAGCCCCGCGGGCATGCCGGAGCCGATGAACAACCGGATGGGATGCGCGTGCCCGGCTGGGAAGACCTCGGCGTCGAGGATGTCGCGCAGCATGGTCCAGGTGTAGGTGACCACGGTGACGCCGTAGCGGTGCACCTCCTCGGCGAACCGCTCCGGATCCATCGAGCGGGCCAGCGCGATCCGGCTGCCGCCCGCGATGGCACCGCCGAGGCTGACCAGCAGCCCGGACGAATGATGCAGCGGCGCAAGGCAGTACACCGTATCGCGACGATCCAGATCGGCTGTGGTCGCGGTGCCGAATGCGGACAGCGCCCAGCGGTGGTTGGTGATGTATTTGATCTCCAACCGGTCGCCGGTGCCGGTGACCAGCATGAAGGCGAGTTCCCGGGCCAGGCCGGGATCCGGCCGGAACCACGCGGGCAGCCGCACCTGGGTGGGATCGATCTGCTCGAGGTCGATCACCTTGTCGCTCACCGGAATATCGAGCCCGCGCGCATCCCCGCCGCCGAGTACCAGCACCCGGGCGCCGGTTGCCGCGGCATACCGCAGGTTCTCCGGATCCGCGATGACGGTATGAATGCCGGTGAGCTCCACGGCCCGATCCAGTTCGCTGCCCGGGGCCAGCAATACCGCTACCGCACCGATCCGTGACAGCGCCGCGACCGTGGCCAGCGCGCTCGGCCGGGTCTCCATCACCACGCCAATCCGGTTGGCGGGACGGATGCCGACCGATATGAGCCCGCGCACCACGTTATCGATGCGGGTCTTGACCGCGGCATTGGTGTGCACCCGGTCGTCGAAGAGGAAGCATTCGCCCTGCGGCGCGCGCTCGGCCTGCTCGGCGACCAAGCGGCCCAGCGAAATCCGGGTGTTGGGCTGGATCATGCCGAGCCGGGTCAGCCGCGGCAGGGCTCGGGCGGCCTCACCGGCCAGCTCGACCGAGCCGCGCACGGTATTACTCGCGATCCCCTCCAGCGCCTTGCCGAACCCGGTGCCCGCCTCGGCCAATGTCGCGGCGGCGTGCACCACCCGGGTGGCCGCGGTGCGCGGACCCGTGGTCGGCACATGTTCGGCCATCGGGATGATCTCCCCTGGCAGCGTCTCGTCCCGATCCATCCAGTCGATCCACTGCCGGACCAGCGGCCAGGTGTGATTGGTCGCCATGCTGCCCGCCACCAGACCGAAATGCCCGGCCACCAGACTGGCCTCGTACACCTCGGCATTGGGCGCCGCCCGCACGATACCGCGCACCGCCGCGGGCTGACCGATATCGTCGACCTCACCGACGAACGCCAGGATCGGGCACTTCAGCTCGGCCAGCGAGATCGGCTGATCGCGAATGACGAAGCCGCCCAGCATCATCCGATTGTGCGCGACGAACTGTTTGAGCAGATCCGCAGCCGCGGGCCCGGCGTAGCCGACCCAGCCGTCGCTATTGAGGAAGCGGCGCTGGCGCTCCTTGGGCAGCAGCGCCTCCCGGTCGTGCAACTGCCGGAGGAAGTCGATGCGAGACTTGGCGGTCTTGACCGGATCCAGCATCTGGAAGCCGAGACGCACCATGGAATCGGTAATCGGCAGCCGGGTCACGACGTGGTCGGCCAGGAAGTCCGCGACATCGGAGACCAGCCCATAGGGCAGCCCGAACGGCATGCCCGCGACGATGTCGACCGGGCTACCGAAGGTCACGATGCTGGACACGCCCCTGCCGTAGCGATAGGCGGCGGTCTGGTAGGCGAACATGCCGCCCTGCGAGTATCCCATCAGGTGCACGCTGGAACCGGTCGCCTCGGTGACGGTGTCGATAGCGCTGTTCACCGCGACCACGTGGTCGGCCAGATCGCGCTCCCAGCCGCCCTCTTCGGTCGCGGGTGAGCCGAAATCGACCACCCAGCAGTCGATCCCGCCGCGGTTCAGGATGCCGACCGCGCCGGCCTCACCGTTCACATCCCAGATATCGGCATTTACCATCAGCGGCGGGACGAGCAGTGCGACCGGACGGTCCGGCGCGGCATTGTCGGGGAAATAGTGGCGGAGTCGATACATGCGTCTGCGCTCGACCACCTCGAACGGCGACGCTTCGACATCATGGGTCAAACCGCCGAAGCGGATGACCTCGAGTCCGTTCTGCGCAGTAGCCATCAACCGCTGCACCGAACCGACCATATCCTTCGCACTGAACTTCACGACCGCTCCTGGCCCTACCCTGAACGTGACCCATATCATCCGCGCACTCCGCCCAGTGCGCACTTCACCGGCAACCACTTGCGCACCAAAAGCGTGCTCAGACGAGCTTCCCACATCGTGTGTCCATTATGTGTCCGGTGTGACCGGATCCATGCACCGATAGGTCTTCGCTGTGACCGCGGGATAGCGGGGCGGCCGGTCGCGCCGGCCGAGCCGCGCCGTCGGCGCCCCGCATGGAGTCACTGCCGACCCATCACGTTCACGTACATACTTTCGAACGGCTCCGGACTGACGGTCAGATCACCCCGGAACGGGTAGTCCAGCGCGGCGATCAGAAAGATCATCGCGCCGAGGAAGAAGGCGAACAGCCCGCCGAGCAACAAATGCGCCCCGCGACTCAGGCTGAACAGACACAGCAACACCAGATTGATGAGCCCGCCGACGAGAATGACGCCCCACAACACGTCGGGTATCCCGCCGGCGGTGGCGTTGATCCGATGTCGGCGGTCCTGATCGAAGCGCGCGAACTGGTCGATGGTCGCCGCATGAACGATCTCCTCGGATTTGGTCCGCGGCTCGAAGTCGAGCAGATGCCCCTGGAACCTGTTGACCAATGCGGTACCGCCCATCGGCTCCTCACCCTCACGCAGCGCGGGGAAACAGACGTTGAGCATGTTGTCGGTGTACGCGATGAGATCCTGCTGCAGCACGGACCGTTGCGGTTCCGGATAGGCGCTCACCTCTCGGTACAGCGTGCCGACCGCGGCGGCCTCGTCGGCGACGAGACCCTGTGCCATATCGGCGGTTTGGTATGTGGCGGCCGCGATCAAACCCAGTAGCAGACCGTAGAAGACGCCACCGACGGTGAGCACCATTGTGACGGTGTCGTTCTTCCCCGGCTCCGGCCCGAAGACCTTCAGCACGTAGGGATGCGCGAACCAGATTCCCGCACAGGCGATCAGCACCGCGGTGCCCGTGATGATGATGAAGTCCAGCCAGGTGGGCAGCCCATGGATCCAGGTGAACATGGAAATCCAAGATAGCTACCAGGCAGACATCCGTCCGCGAATCCGGCATTCATCCCAGGACGTTACCCGCCGTTACCTCGATCGAACGCATGTCGTGACCATCCGAATCCGATCTTGGGATTATTCGAATTCAGCTGCGCCACAGCGGCTCTGCGGCCTACCATCGATCCGGTCCGGAACGCAGTGTTGCGTAAGTCAATTCGCTCGCACCGCAAACGGAAAACGGACCGCTCCGTCTGTGCCACCCTCCATTCCGAAGCAGCATCGATCCTCAATTGCAGTGCCCCCCTCGGTAACCGCTGTCGTCAGCAAACCAGTCGTTTTGCTTTTCCTTCCGTCTCGGTGACCACCACTAGGTGAGGACCACGCATGACCATCGAAATGCCACTCCAAACGGAAAACAACGCTCGCAAGAGCCTCAGCACCGGCGCCGCGCACCAGCTCGCCACCACCACCAAGTCCGAACCGCAGATGCAGGGCATCAGTTCCCGCTGGTTGACCCGTATGCTGCCCTGGACGCAGGTCAACGGCGGCGTATACCGGGTGAACCGGCGCCTGACCCATACCGTCGGTAACGGTGAAGTCGAATTCATCGTCGACGGCTCCCAAGCCCGCGTAATTCCATTGGAATTGCAAGAACTTCCGCAGTTGCGGGACTTCGACGACGAGGAAGTGTTGAGTGCGCTCGCGCAGCGCTTCGAACAGCGCGATCTGGAACCCGGCACGGTGGTTGCCGAATTCGGCAACCCGATGAATCAGGTCATGCTCATCGTGCACGGAAAGTTGAGCAAGATCGGCTCCGGAGAATTCGGCGAGCACACGAAACTCGGAATGCTCGGCGGCGGCGAATTCTATGGCGATGCAACCCTCACCGATCCGTCCGCGATCTGGCCGGTCACCATCAAAACGGTTACCAAGACGACCATGCTGGTTTTGCCCCGGCAATCGCTCGATGAATTGCTGGAACTCACACCGGCATTGCGTGAGCAATTGTCCAGAGTCGCCGCCGCACCGGTCCGGCCGCAGAATGCCAAGGGCGAGGCCAATATCCTCATCGCCTCGGGTCACGAGGGCGAACCCCTGCTGGAAGGCACCTTCGTCGACTACGACGCTTCGCCGCGGGAGTACGAGCTCAGCCTGGCGCAGAGTGTGCTGCGGGTGCACTCCCGCGTCGCGGACTTGTTCAACGACCCGATGAATCAGGTGGAGCAGCAGTTGCGGCTCACCGTCGAAGCGCTCTACGAGCGTCGCGAGCACGACTTGGTGAACAATACCGATTTCGGGCTTTTGCATAATTGCGATCTCAAGCAGCGGATCTACACCGAGTCCGGCCCGCCCACCCCGGATGATATGGACGAGCTGCTCAGCATGCGGCGCAGCACCAAACTCTTTCTGGCGCATCCGAAAGCGATCGCCGCCTTCGGTCGCGAATGCAGCAAGCGCGGGCTGTATCCGGATCCGGTCGAGATCGACGGCCACCGGGTACCCGCGTGGCGCGGGGTGCCGATCTTTCCCTGCGGCAAGATTCCGATCAGTGGTACCCAGACCACCTCGATCCTCGCGATGCGTACCGGCGAAAAGGATCAGGGCGTTATCGGACTGCATCAGACCGGCATTCCCGACGAATACGAGCCGAGCCTGAACGTGCGCTTCAAGGGCATCGACGACCAGTCGATCATCTCCTACCTCGTCAGCTGCTACTACTCCGCCGCGGTACTGGTACCGGACGCGCTGGGCATTCTCGACAACGTCCTGGTCGCCCGGCAGGCCGACTAGACCGGGAGATCAGCGATGTCGGTGCTCTCACGCGCCGCGGCCCCCGCCGCCACGCACGATGCGGCGGCCGCGATCGCCGCGCTACTGACCGTTCTCGACACCAGCGCGCCCGCTGACCTCTTCGCCGCCGCGTCGTCCTCCGCTGAGCCGGGGGACGAGGCGGCCCGCGCGGAGCAGGTCATGCCCGCGGTCACGCGCTTACTAGGCCCGCGCGGGCTCGGCGCCGCCGCACTGCGGCTGCCCGACCCGCCGGTGGCGGTCGCTCTCCCGGAGCCCGCCGAAACCGCATCGGGGGCACCCGAACCCGTTGCGGCGCAAGCACAGTCGGTTTCGATAGGAACAACGGACAATCAAACAGCTCACGACAATCACACACGGTCCATTACAACTCCCACACCCGCAGGCTCGCCCGAGACACCCGTCGGATCGGCGCAGGGGGCCGGTCCGGCGGGGTTACCCGCGGCACGAATCCCCTCCGGTCCTACCGGGTTGGGTTCGGCCTCGGCGATCATTCGCGGCCCAGGAACACCGATCTCGGTCGGGTCGAGCCAGCGGATGGCACCTATCCAGGACGGCGGCGGGACCGCCGCCACACCGATTCCGCCGCTGTATTGCCCGCCGCCGCTGCGCGACGACCCGGTCCTGGCGGCGGAGGTCAACGAGGGCCTGATCGGCTGGGCCCGCGAGATCGGATTGTACGAGGGCCGTTTGGACGAGCTGCGGGACGCCGACTTCGGCCGGCTGATCATGCTCGCCCATCCGGACTGCGATGACGCGGACCGATTGCTGGCTGCCGCCAAGTGCGCGGTGTCGGAATGGTCGGTCGACGACTACTACTGCGAGGAAGGAGCCGATGAACGCGCCCCGGACGGGTCGCCGTCCAGCGCCACCGCCGAACTCGGGCCGCGGCTCGAACTCGCCGCCGCCGCGATAGATCCCGTCCATCTGCCGGAGCAGTACACACCGCAGCTGGAGGCGGCGATGCGAGCCGATCCGATCCTGCGTGCGTTCCGTACCTCGTTCGATCACCTGTCCCGTTACGCGACCCCGGCGCAGCTGGCTCGTCTGCGCACCGAAATCGCGGGCTGGTTCATCGCATTGAGCGCCGAGGCGGGCTGGCGGGTGGCGGGCCGGATGCCACCGGTCTGGGAGTACTTGACCAACCGCCAGCCGCACAGCTTCCTGCCGTGTATGGCGCCGATCGACGCGGTCGGCGGCTATGAGCTCAACGCCGCCGAGTACACCGATCCCCGGGTGCGCCGGGTGGTCACCACCGCCGCCCTCGCCAGCCAGATGGTCAACGACCTGTACTCGATGGCCCGCGAGGACGAGGCCGACCACGTGGAGTTCAACCTCCCGACGGTGCTCGCCGCCGAGGAGAACTGTTCCCGTCGGGAGGCGGTCGTGCGCACCGCCGCCATCCACGACGAACTGGTCCATCGGTTCGAACGGGAGGCCGGGCCGCTCGCCGCGACCGGCTCGGCCGAACTCCGCCGATTTCTGATCGGGCTGTGGTCGTGGATGGGCGGCAACCGTGCCTGGCACGCAGATAGCAAGCGCTACAACGATTCCGATTAGTCAGTACCGCAACGAGGAGGGTGATCTCGAATGACCATGCTCAACCCGGAGACCGGCACCGTACTGCGCACCAGCTATCAGAAATCCGTTGCGGAGTACTGGAACAACAACCCCAATGACGATCGGGTCAACACCAAACTCGGTGAGGTGGACGGCCTCTACCACCACCACTACGGGATCGGCGATCCGGATCTGTCGGTCCTCGAGGGTCCGGAGGACACCCGACAGGGTCGCATCGTGGAGGAACTGCATCGGCTGGAAACCGCGCAGGCCGACCTGCTGCTCGACCACCTCGGTGACGTCCGGCCCGGTGACCACCTGATGGACGGCGGATCCGGCCGCGGCGGCACCAGTTTCATGGCCAATCAGCGCTTCGGCTGCCAGGTCGATGGCGTCACCATCTCCGAATACCAGGTGGGCTTCGCCAACGAGCAGGCCCGGCATCGCGGCGTCGCGGACAAGGTGCGCTTCCACTTCCGGAATATGCTCGACACAGCCTTCGATACCGGGTCCATGCGTGGTATCTGGACCAACGAGACCACGATGTACGTGGACCTTTTCGACCTGTTCGGGGAATTCTCGCGGTTGCTGGAGCCGGGCGGACGCTACGTCTGCATCACCGGCTGCTCCAACGATGTCACCGGCGGCCGTTCGTCCTCGGTGAGCTGGATCGACGCCCATTACGGCTGCATGATCCATCCGCGCAGCGAGTACTTCCGTGCCATGGCCCAGAACAATCTGGTGCCGGTCAATGTGGTGGACCTCACCGCGGCCACCATCCCGTACTGGGAGCTGCGCACCAAATCCGAGCTCGCGACCGGCGTGGAGAAGCCCTTCCTCACCGCCTACCGGGAGGGCAGCTTCCAGTACCTGCTCATCGCCGCCGATAAGGTGGGGCGGTGACCGACACCCTGGCCGACCCGCTCACCGATCGCGAGGCCCTGCCCGTCGAGCTCGTGGACGAGGCAGGCCACGCGATCGGTGCGTGCCCGGTGTCGGAGGCGCATCGCGCGCCAGGACTGCTGCACCGCGCGTTCTCGGTGTTGCTGTTCGACCAGTACGGCCGGGTGCTGCTGCAACAGCGGGCGGCGGTGAAGACCAGGTTCCCGCTGCTCTGGGCCAATACGTGTTGCGGGCATCCCGCACCCGGGGAATCGGTGACGACGGCGGCGGCGGCGCGGCTGGCCGAGGAGCTGGGGCTGGCCACCGAACTCTTCGAGGTCGGTGTGTTCCGGTATCAGGCCGAGGATTCGCGGACCGGACGGGTCGAACACGAATGGGACCACGTACTCGTCGGACAGCTGGACGGGGAGGAACCGCGTCCGGATCCCGCCGAAGTCGCCGACTTCGCGTGGGTACAACCGGAAGCGCTCCGCGCGGCGCTCTCCGCCGATCCCGCCAGTTACTCCCCCTGGCTCGGGGCCGTCCTGGAAATCGCCGACGAGGCGTATCCGCACAGCGAAAGGTAATGCCACCGGCCCGGCCGATTCGTGGTCGGGCCCGGGGCGATCCTCCTTGTGCTTTTGTTCCGGTGTGCGCGGGTGAGGGAAGCGGCAAATCCTGAGGGAATTACATGTCTCAATGCGCATATCTACGTATTCACATGTGTATTCGATGCCGCAATCCTGGCCTCCACGGGGATGGAACCGCACGTCACGGCGCCACCGCCGCGCAGAACCTTGGCGAAATCACAGGAACGCCTAAGCCTCACACCAGGCGTGGCGGCCATGCTGCTGGAGTACTGAGTTTCGAATGCTTGTGAGGTGCGCCATGGTCGAGGTCGAAGTCACAGACGACAAGGTGACGGTGAATGTGCTCGGCATGGACCGCCTACTGGCACTGCGGGAGCAGGTGACCGTCGACGTCGCCGACATCACCGAGATCGCCATCGCCGAGGTCGATCTGCGCCCGCCGTGGGTGCGCGCTCCCGGCACCTTCTTCCCCGGTGTCATCGCCGCCGGAACGTACCGCGGCCGGCATCGAAAGGAATTCTGGGACACCCGATTCGGCGGTCGCGCCATCCGGATCGACCTGGCCGGGCCCGGCTACACACGCATCGTCGTCGATGTGGCCGACCCCGACGCCGCGCTGGAGGAGCTGACCACGGCCGTCGCGGCATAGCGGCGCGGACGCCGAAATCGCCGGTGCGGTTATTGCCCGGCTATCGCACGAGAAATATCTTCCGTGGGGGCCAGCGGCCCGGTGTCGGTCGGCAGGGTTGCGATAACCGTCTCCAGCCTGCGGTGATGCCGCTCGGCGAGGAGCACCAACCGATCCACATCGCGGGACAGGAAGGCTTCCAGCATCAGCGCGTGGTCGGTATGGAGGCGCACCCGATCGGCGCGGCAGATATGCACCATCGACTGCACCGGCTCCGTCACATTCCACGTCGACTCCAGCATGTGCAGCAGCCGGAACATGCGCGAGGGCCGCGTCAGCGCCACGTGGAACTGGCGGGACCGGCGGTGGTAAGCGGCCGGGTCATCGTCCCGGATCGCCTGCTCCAGCAGGGCATTGACCTCCAGCAGCTCCGCACGATCGGCATCGGTCGCGTTCAGGGTCGCGGCCGCCAGCGACGCGGTCTCCAAAGTTTGCCGCACGACATACATTTCGCGCAGTTCGTCGGCCGTCAGCTGGGCGACGATGTAGCCGCCGGACGGCTGGTGGATGACAAGCCCCTCCCCCATCAGGGTTTTCAACGCCTCGCGCACGGGAATGTGGCTGACACCGAATAATTCGGCCACCTCGCGCAGCGGGATCACCGTGCTGGGCGGCACGGCTCCGTCGACAATCAGCCGGCGCAATTCGCCGAGAATCACCTGTGGCCTGCCCGGTTCGTCGACAACCAACCTCGCGAGCAGGGCCGAGCGTCTCCGTGGAGGCATGACGACCACGGTAGGGCAGCGGTGTTGCGATTTCGGTCCCGGATGTGACGCTCAGGAAAACGCACTGTCACGCGACGCGGCCGGTGAGGTGTCGCCGAATGGACCCCTTACGCTGTACCAGACGGAAGGCGAGTATCAACGATGACCACTATTCCGACAGCACAAACCGTGGACCGGCGCTTCGTGAGTCTGGTCGCCGAATTCGACCGGCTCTTCCGGCGTCCCGACGACGGCGGCGGCGCGCTCACGGTATACCTGCACGGTGAGCCGATCGTGGATGTCTGGGCCGGATACGCCCGCCCCGGCGAACTCTGGCAGCACGACACCGTCGCCATGGCCTACTCGACCGGCAAAGGTGTGGCCTCGACGCTGCTGCACCGGTTCGCCGACCGCGGACTGCTCGACTACGACGCGCCCGTCGCCGAGTACTGGCCGGAGTTCGCGGTCGCGGGTAAGGACCGCATCACCGTCCGCGAAATGCTCACGCACCGGGCCGGGTTGCACCGGCTGCGCGGGCTACTGCCCGGACCGGCCGAACGCTTCCTCGACGACCACGCGGTAACCGCGGCGCTGGCGGCCGCGGCCCCGGATCCCCGGCACCGGGTGACCAGCGGTTACCACGGCATCAGCTTCGGGCACCTGGTCGCCGAGCTGGTGCGCCGGGTCGGCGGCGCCGACTTCACCGAGCTGCTCCGCACCGAGATCTCCGAACCTCTCGGCGCCGAGGAACTATGGTTCCGAGTCCCCGCGTCGGAGCGGGACCGCATCGCCCCCAACTTTCCCCGCCTTACGGTCGCCGGCCTGAGTTGGGAAGGCGGTGCCCGACTGATGGGGCGCACCCGTTTCGCGGCCGCCGCCGACACCACCCCGGCGGGCTTCGCCGACCTGGTATCCGATCCGCGCCTGCACGATTCGGTGATGCCGGGCGTGAACGGTGTTTTCTCCGCCCGCGCGCTGGCCCGCATGTACGGCGCGCTCGCCAACGGGGGCAGCCTCGACGGATACCAGCTGCTGCGGCCGGAGACCATCGCGGCGATCACCACCCGACAGGTCTTCACCCCCGATTACGTCCTCGCCTTCCGCATTCCCTGGGGCCTCGGATACCACGGTGTTCCAATGAAACCCTCCAAAGCGGAACCGATTTCGGCCTTCGGTCATTTCGGTCTCGGGGGCTCGGGCGCCTTCGCCGACCCCGAGACCGGGATGTCGCTCGGCTTCGTCACCAACCGTCTGGGCGGCAAGCTGACGCCGCTGGGCGATGCCCGCCTGGCTCGTCTCGGTGCTCTCGCGCACAACCTGGCCAAACAGGTGTCGTGACCTGCGTCTGCCGTTTCGTGTGACAAACCACCAATGGTGGGACGAATGGTATTCGGCTGGCAGCATGGCGGCATGGAGTTGGTCGGGCTGGAGCAGATCGAAGCGGCGGCGGAACTGCTTGCGCCGGTAATGAGGAAGACCCCGATGGTGGCATCGCGGGTGCTGTCCGAACTGTCGAGTACGGATGTCTGGTTGAAGTGCGAGAACCTGCAGCGGACGGGGTCGTTCAAACCGCGCGGGGCCTACAACCGGATCGCCCATCTGCCGGCGTCGGACGGGGCGCGCGGCGTGGTCGCGGCGAGCGCGGGCAATCACGCGCAGGGAGTCGCCTGGGCGGCATCCTCGCTGGGCATCGAGTCGACGGTATTCATGCCCATCGGCGCGTCACTGCCGAAGCTGGCGGCGACCAAGGCCTACGGGGCCCGGGTGAAGCAGGTCGGTGAAACCATCGACGACGCGTTGGACGCGGCACTGGAGTTCGCCGAGCGGACCGGGGCCACGCTGATCCATCCCTTCGACCACGCCGATATCGTGGCCGGTCAGGCGACCGTGGCGCTGGAGATCCTGGAGCAGCTGCCCGAGGTGGGCACGGTGCTGGTGCCGACCGGCGGGGGCGGCCTGCTGGCGGGCGTGGCCATCGCGCTGCGTCATCTCGCTCCGCGGGTGCGGGTGGTCGGCGTGCAGGCGGCCGAGGCCGCCGCATGGCCCGGATCGCTGAGCGCGGGCAGGCCGGTGCGTGCGACGCGGATGTCGACCATGGCCGACGGCATCGCGGTCGGGCTGCCGGGCGCGGTGCCGTTCGCACACGTCGCCGCGCATGCGCCCACCGTCTTGACGGTGGACGAGGACGCACTGTCGAAGGCATTGCTGCTGTGCCTGGAACGGGCGAAGTTGATCGTCGAACCGGCCGGGGCCGCCGCCGTCGCCGCCTTGATGAGTTGCACCGCCGAGGAACTCGATCTACGCGGGCCGGTATGCGCGATCCTGTCCGGCGGCAATATCGACCCGCTGCTGCTGACCCGTTTGATCGGACACGGGCTCAGTGCGGCAGGGCGCTATCTCGCACTACGCGTGACGATTTCGGATCGGCCCGGTGGACTCAGCAGTCTGCTCACGGTCGTCGGGAAGACCGGGGCCAGCGTGGTCGACGTCGCGCATTCGCGCACCGGGACCTGGCTGGCGGTCGACGAGGTCGAGGTATCGCTGACCTTGGAGACCCGCGGACCGGACCATCGCGACGAGGTACTCGAGGCATTGACCGGTGCGGGTTACTCAGTGCGCGTGCAGGATTAGCGCGCAGGCTCGATGTCGGCCCCGGTGGGTCGCACTCTCGGCACCGCTCAGCATCTGCGCTTGTAGAAGTACCGGGAATTGGCATCCATATCGGCTCGGGTGATGGCGACCATATCGGTCCGGATGGTGCGGGTTACCGGTTTACCCTCGAGTGCCGCGGCGGCTTGGTCCACTCCCGCCGCGCCGATGCCCGCCGGATCCTGGGCGATAAGAGCTTGCACGGTACCGGCTTTCAGATCCTCGACCTGTTTGGGGCTGGCATCACCAGTGTCGATTTGCCCGCACCGTTATCCCCGATCAGTGCGACGACCTCGCCCGCCCTGACCTGAAAATTGACGCCCGCAACGCCTCGACGCCACCGTAGCGTTTGACCAGCCCGGCCGCCTCGAGCACCACCGCACCGCCGGTCGCGGCGCGCGGGCAATCATCCGACATCATCGTCCGCACCCCGTGGACCTCGCTGAGCAAACGTCCAGTCCATCGCCCGATGGTACGTTCGGGCCGGTACGGCCCGGGACCTAATCATCAAAATGCACAAGGCGCAACGGGGTCGCCACGACCGCGATCAGTGCACCCCACCGAGCTCCAGCGCGAGCACACCGAGAATCACCAAGGCGATGCCGCCCACCTGGACCAGTGTCAGCTTCTCGTCCAGGAAGAGCGCTCCGATGGCGGCGACCGCGGCCACGCCGATCGCCGACCAGACCCCGTAGGCGACGCCGATGGCCATGCCACGCTTCAGGGCCTGGGACAGGAAGAAGAAGGCGGCGCAGTAGCCGATCACCACGATGATCGAGGGAATCACCTTGCTGAACCCGTCCGAGAGCTTCAACGAAATGGTTGCCGAGATCTCGGAGACGATCGCCAACGCAAGGTACAGGAAGGTCATTGCGGCAGAATAGCGATGCGCCGGTCGCGGCTGCCGGGCAAGAACAACCGCGGCATCGGATCAACGTTCGCCCGGCTGCTACGGGTCGCCGACCTCCTCGGCCGCGCGGCACCGTATACCGGGCAACTGTGGGTGCGGTGAACGGCTGATCAGCGCAGCCAGTCGCGCCGTTCGGCCGCCGACCGGCGGATCTCATCGAGCTGCGCCGCGACCTGCACGCCGGCGGTGCCACCGCGGGCGTTGCGGGAGGCGATGGAACCCTGCACCGTGAGCACCTCGCGGACCTGCGGGGTGAGGGCCGGGTCGATGGCCCCGAATTCCGAATCGGTGAGTTCGTCGAGTCCGACGCCGCGGGCTTCGGCGGCGCGGACGCAGGCGCCCGCCGCCTCGTGCGCAACCCGGAACGGAACACCCTGGCGGACAAGCCATTCGGCGATATCGGTGGCCAAAGTGAAACCGGCGGGGGCGAGTTCGGCCATGCGGTCGGTGTGGAAGGTAAGGGTGGAGACCAGCCCGGCGATAGCGGGCAGCAGCAGCTCCAGCTGAGCGACCGAATCGAACAGGGGCTCCTTGTCCTCCTGCAGATCCCGGTTGTAAGCCAGCGGCTGCGCTTTCAGGGTGGCGAGCAAACCGGTGAGGTTGCCGATGAGGCGGCCCGCCTTGCCGCGGGTGAGTTCGGAGACGTCCGGATTCTTCTTCTGCGGCATGATCGAGGAACCGGTGGACCAGGCGTCGGCGAGGGTGATGTAGCCGAATTCCGGTGTGCTCCAGATGATGACCTCTTCGGCCATCCGACTCAGGTCGACGCCGATCATGGCGAGCACGAAGGCCGCCTCCGCCGCGAAGTCACGCGAAGAGGTGGCGTCGATCGAATTCGCCGCCGAGGCAGTGAAATCCAGCTCCGCCGCGATCTGTTCCGGATCCAGTCCGAGTGAGGACCCGGCCAGCGCACCGGAACCATAGGGCGAGATCGCCGCGCGCTTGTCGAAATCGCGCAACCGGTCGATATCGCGCAGCAGCGGGTGCGCATGCGCGAGCAGGTGGTGCGCCAGCAGCACCGGCTGCGCGGCCTGCAGGTGGGTCTTGCCCGGCATCACCGCGTCGGGGTGCGCGGCGGCCTGCGCGACCAGGGCGTCGACCACCTCGAGCAGGCCGAAGGCGACCCGGCGCACCGCGTCGCGCAGCCACATGCGGAAGAGAGTCGCGACCTGGTCGTTGCGCGAACGCCCGGCCCGCAGCCGACCGCCCAGTTCGGTGCCGACCCGGTCGATGAGTCCGCGCTCCAGCGCACCGTGTACGTCCTCGTCGGAATCGAGCGGGCCGAACACACCCGACTCCACATCCGCGGCCAGCCGATCCAGCCCGGCAAGCATTCCGGACAGGTCGGCGTCCGACAGCAGTCCGGCCTTGTGCAGCACCCGCGCGTGCGCCTTCGACGCGCGAATGTCGTAGGGAGCCAGCGCCCAGTCGAAGTGCGTCGACTTGCTCAGCGCCGCCATGGCGGCCGCGGGCCCGGACGCGAAACGACCACCCCAGAGCGCACCCTCGTTCGTGCCGTGCTGAGTCGATTGCTCGCCGCTCGATGTCATGGTGTGCGTTCTCCTCCTGGGTCGGGTGCGGTCATCGGTTCGTGTCGGCCGTCTGCACGCGCTGCGCGAGCACTCGCACGGGCGACCGACGAGTGCCTCGACCGGGTCGGCGTCAACTGCCCAGCCGTATCTATCGAACCAGTCGATCGGATGGCCGCCGTAGTCGGATCGGCCGGATGCGGGCACCGGAGACGACCGGCGGGCGCCGCGCACCTCCGTCGGGGTGCGCAGATGCCCGGCCGGACGACTGCGCTCACGGATGCCCCGCCCCGTGCGCGGCTCGGATCACCGGCGGTATCGGCCGCCGGTGTCCGTTGCTCGGCCGCGCTTACTTCTGGTTCAGATCCCGGCGCGCGGCGACCTTGGAGGACAGGCCGTGGATCTGCACGAAGCCCTTGGCCAACGACTGGTCGAAGGTGTCGCCCTCGTCGTAGGTGGCCAGGTTGAAGTCGTACAGCGATTGCTCCGAGCGGCGGCCGTTGACGACGGCCGAGCCGCCGTGCAGCACCATCCGGATGTCGCCGGTGACGTGCTGCTGGGTGTCCTGCACGAAGGCATCCAGCGCGCGCTTGAGCGGGGAGAACCACAGGCCGTCGTAAGCCAGCTCGCCCCAGCGCTGCTCGACCTGCCGCTTGTAGCGACCCAGCTCGCGCTCGATGGTGACGTTCTCCAGCGCCTGGTGCGCGGTGATCAGTGCGATGGCGCCCGGCGCCTCGTAGATCTCGCGGCTCTTGATGCCGACGAGCCGGTCCTCGACCATATCCAGGCGGCCGACGCCCTGGCGGCCCGCCCGGTTGTTCAGCTCGACGATGGCCTCGAGCACGCTGACCTGGCGGCCGTCGATGGCGACCGGCACACCCTTGTCGAAGGTGATGATGAGCTCGTCGGGCGCCTCGAAGTTGACGGTCGGGTCGGCGGTGTAGTCGTAGACGTCCTTGGTCGGGGCGTTCCACAGATCCTCGAGGAAGCCGGTCTCGACCGCGCGGCCCCACACGTTCTGGTCGATGGAGAACGGCGACTTCTTGGTGACGTTGATCGGGAGCTTGTTCTCCTCGGCGAACGCGATGGCCTTCTCGCGGGTCCAGGCGTAGTCGCGGACCGGGGCGATCACATTCAGGTCGGGCGCGAGCGCGCCGATGCCGACCTCGAAGCGGACCTGGTCGTTGCCCTTACCGGTGCAGCCATGCGCGACAGTGCTGGCGCCGTGGAACTTGGCGGCCTCCACCAGATGCTTCACGATCAGCGGGCGGCTGATGGCGGAGACCAACGGGTACTGACCCATGTACATCGCGTTGGCCTGGATGGTGGGCAGGCAGTATTCGTCGGCGAACTCGTCGCGGGCATCGACCACGATCGCCTCGACAGCGCCGCAGTCCAGCGCGCGCTGACGCACCACATTCATGTCCTCGCCGCCCTGGCCCAGGTCGATGGCGACGGCCACCACCTCGGCGCCGGTCTCCTTGCCGATCCAGCTGATGGCGACGGAGGTGTCAAGCCCACCGGAGTAGGCGAGTACGACGCGATCGGACATGTCTGTGTGCTCCTCGGTTCTGTTCGTGTCTCAGCATTATGGTGCCCGTGTCGGCGAGCGGTGAGCGCAGCCCAGGCCCGGCGCATCGGGACCCACTTCAGCCGGCCCGCGCCGTCATGCAAATGATTATGCACGATGATGCAATCCCATTCATAATCACCCCCTCGCGAATCGACCGGACAAGACCGTTCAGTACGGTAAGGCGTTGTCTTTCAGAGGGATTGGCGGCACCTCGCCGGTATGCGACCCTGATACGGCAATGTTCGAGCCGGGCAGAAGGACGGACCAATGCTTCAATCGATCGCACAGGAGTTCTCCACCCTCGGCAATGCTGTCCTGGATGTCGGCCGCGCCGTCATCGACCTCGTCCAGGACATCATCGATGTCACCACACCCAAGGGCGGACCGTCCGGTCCCGGCGGCCAGTTCCCCTTCAACTGAGGTGACAACGCATCCGGCCGTGGATCCGGCGGCTTTCAGGGAACTGGCGCTCGCCGCCATCGCCGACGAGATCTGCGACACGAGCCTGCTTGCCATGATCGACAGTGGCTGCACGATCGACTCCGGGCTTGTACAGACCATGAGTCTGCTGCAGACGTACACCAGGAGATTGCGCTACACGGGCGGCAATACGGTGCTGTTGCATCAGACGGGACAACTCGTCGCGTTCTTGCGCGCCTATCCGAACGAGTGGCTGTCCATGGTCCACGTGCGGTCGGAGGACGGCAGAAACAGGACGCTCATCGCGGATTCGGAGAAACCCGAGATCCTGTTCTGGATGCGGATGCTCGACCTACCGCGTCCGGACTGGAAGTGAGCATCGGTCTGCGCGGACAGTTTCGGGGCCAATCACCAGGTTTCGGGCGATATCGGGCGAGAATGTCCGTTCAGACCAGTCCCCCTCAGGCGAGTTCCTCGATCTTGGCGGCCAGTTGGGCGCCGGTGAGGGGTTCGCGGGCGATGACGGCGATGGTGTCGTCTCCGGCGATCGTGCCGACGATGAAGGGAAGGGCGGCGCGGTCGAGGGCGCTGGCGAGGTAGTGGGCGGCGCCGGGTGGGGTGCGCAGGACGGCGATATTGCCGCTGGCGTCGGTGGAGACCAGCAGGTCGCCGAGGAGTTTGGAGAGGCGGTCGGTGCCGCCGGTGACGCCGCGGACGGGACTACCGTCCTCGGGGACGATATAGACGCCCGCACCACCATCGGCGGCGCGCAATTTCACGGCGCCGAGTTCATCGAGATCGCGGGAAAGGGTGGCCTGCGTGGTTTCGATGCCCTCGGCTGCGAGCAGGGCCGCGAGTTCGGTTTGGCTGCGGACCGAATGGGCGGAGAGCAGTTCGATAATGCGGGATTGGCGGCCCGCGCGGGTGCGGGCGATCGCCGCACCCTTGCCGGTCTGAGGTTGTACGGTCACGACGGCACCTCGCCGACGATCCGGCTACCGAGAACGTCTGTCGCACCGAAATCCGTTATCACGCCACGCCCCACCCGGGTTTGCTCGCTGAACCCGCTCACGACCCCGCCCCGCCGACCATCGTGCCAGCGGCGGCCGAGACGCCCGACGACTCCCCCACCGAGCCCGCTCCTGCCGCGGAGAACGCACTGTGGCGCAACCGAAGAGACCGCGCCGCCGGTTCGCTCGCCCTCACTCACAATGCCTCACCACTTCTCTTGGCCAACAGCCACACGAGGAGCGCCTTCTGCGCGTGCAGCCGGTTCTCGGCCTCGTCCCAGACCACGCTGTGCGGACCGTCGAGCACCTCGTCGGTGATCTCCTCCCCGCGGTGCGCCGGAAGGCAGTGCAGCACAACGGCGTCGGGCTGCGCCTCGGCCAGCAGGTCGGCGTTGAGCTGGAACGGACGGAAGGGACCGACCCGGTCCAGTCCGTCGTTCTCCTGGCCCATGGAGGTCCAGGTATCGGTGACCAGGGCATCCGCACCCGAGGCGGCGGCCACCGGATCGCCGGTGAGAGTGATGGTGGCGCCGGTTTCGGCGGCTCGCTTGCGCGCGGCCTCCAGAATCCACGGCAGCGGCTCGAAACCGGTTGGCGCGGCGATGGTCACATTCAGGCCCGCGGTGACGCCACCGAGCAGCAGCGAATGCGCCATATTGTTGGCGCCGTCACCGAAGTAGGTGAGATTGCGGCCGGTGAGATCGCCCTTGCGCTCCTTCAGCGTCAGCAGATCCGCGAGCACCTGGCAGGGGTGGAATTCATTGGAGAGCGCGTTGACCACCGGAACCGTTGCCGCCACGGACATTTCATCGAGGCGCACCTGTTCGAAGGTGCGCCAGACGATGGCGTCGACGTAGCGCGAGAGCACCCGGCCGGTATCGCCGAGGGTTTCCTCACGACCCAGCTGGGTGTCGCGGCCGTCGACGACGACCGCATGTCCACCGAGTTGCGCGATACCCATTTCGAAGGAGAAACGGGTGCGGGTGGAGTTCTTCTCGAAGATCACCCCGATACCGCGTGGACCCCGTAGTGGCTGCCGCGCGAACGGCGACTGCTTGAGTTCGGCTGCCAGCGCGAGGATCTCGGCCTGTTCGGCCGGGGATACATCGTCGTCGCGCAGGAAGTGCCGTAGCTCGGTCATCTTTGGGTTCCCTTCGCATCGTCGGCCGCACCGTCCAGAATCTCCGGCAGATCGGCGACGAAGTTGTCGGACTGGGTCTCGGTGAGGACCAGCGGCGGCGCCAACCGGATCACATTCGGCTTGGGCGCGTTCACCAGATAGCCCGCCTCCCTGGCCCGGGCCTCGACCTCCGCCGAAATATCTTCGGTGAGTACGATTCCCAGCAACAAACCGGCTCCGCGCACATGGTCGACGAGCGGATGCTGCAACAGCTCGATGCCGTCGCTGAGCCGCTTGCCGAGCGATTCGACGTGCGCGAGCAACCCCTCCTCGTCGAGGGTCCGCAGCACCGCCAGCGCGGCCGCGGCGCAGACGGCATTGCCGCCGAAGGTGGTGCCGTGCAGACCCGGGGTGAGCAGATCGGCGGCGGGGCCGGTGGCCAGCACCGCGCCGATCGGCAGGCCGCCGCCGAGTCCCTTGGCGAGGGTGATCACATCGGGCACGATGCCGAAGGCCTGGTGCGCATAGAACTTTCCGGTACGGCCGATGCCGGTCTGCACCTCGTCGAGCACCAGCATGGCGCCGTGCCGCGCGGTGATTTCGCGGGCCTTGACCAGGTAGTCCATCGGCGGCACCACGACACCGCTCTCCCCCAGGATGGGTTCGAGGAATACCGCGGCCGTCTCGTCGTCGACCATCGCTTCCAGGGCCGCCGCGTCACCGTAGGGCACGTGCACGACGCCGGGCGGCATCGGCTCGAACGGCGTGCGCTTGGACGGCTGCCCGGTGAGCGCGAGCGCGCCCATGGTGCGGCCGTGGAATGCCTCCTCGCAGGCGATGATCTTGCGCCGGCCGGTGAGCCGCGCCATTTTGAACGCGGCCTCGTTGGCCTCGGTGCCGGAGTTGCAGAAGAACGCGCGACCGTGGCCGTCGCCGAATTCCCCGTCGCCGAAATGCGCGAGCAGCCGCTCGGCGAGTTCGACGACCGGTTCGTTGACGTAGAGGTTGGAGGTGTGCCCGAGGGTGCCGAGCTGGTTGGTCACGGCTTCCAGGATCGCGGGATGCCCGTGGCCCAGGCTGTTGACCGCGATGCCGCCGAGGAAGTCGACGTAGCGCTTGCCGTCCGCGTCGTAGACCACCGCGCCGGCGCCGCGCACCAGTGCGACCTTCGGGGTGCCGTAGTTCTTCATCATCGCGGCGGACCACCGCTGCTGTAGATCTGTTGTATTCATTCGTCGACTCCGTGTTCGCTCAGGTCCCCGACCCTGCGGTGTACATCGCTGACAGGTGCTTTCATGGCTGCGCCCCCGGTGTCACCATGGTGCCGATCCCCTCACCGGTGAACAGCTCCAACAGCACCGAATGCGGGACGCGCCCGTCGATGACGTGCGCGGTCGGCACACCACCTTCGACGGCGCGCAAGCAGGCTTCCATCTTGGGCACCATGCCCGCATCGAGGCGCGGGAGCAACTTCGCGAGCTCGTCGGTATCGATGCGGGTGGCGAGCGAGGAACGGTCCGGCCAGTCGGTGTAGAGGCCCTCGACGTCGGTGAGTATCACCAGCTTCTCGGCGCCGATACCCTCGGCGAGTGCGGCCGCGGCGGTGTCCGCGTTGATGTTGTGCACCACGCCGTCGATATCGGGGGCGATGGTCGAAACCACCGGGATGCGCCCGGCGTCGATCAGGTCGAGTACCGCGTCCGGGTTCACCTCGGTGACATCGCCGACGAGACCGATATCGGTCGGTTCGCCGTCCACGTCGACGGTGCGCCGGGTCGCGGTGAACAGCCTCGCGTCCTCACCGGAGATGCCGACCGCGTACGGGCCGTGCGCGTTGATCAATCCGACCAGCTCGCGGCCGACCTGACCGAACAGCACCATCCGCACCACATCCATCACCTCGGGTGTGGTTACCCGGAAACCGCCGCGGAATTCCCCTTGCAGGCCAAGCTTTTTCAGCATGGCGCTGATCTGCGGGCCGCCACCGTGCACCACTACCGGATGCACGCCGACGGTGCGCAGGAACGCCATATCGGCGGCGAAGGCGCGCTTGAGCTCATCGTCGATCATGGCGTTGCCGCCGTACTTCACGACCACGATCTTGTCGCGGAACTTCTGCAGCCAGGGCAGCGCGTCGGCGAGCACGTGCGCCTTGTCCAGGGCCGAGAGTTCGTGCAGCAGTGGGTGACTCATGAGCTGTAGGCCGAATTCTCTTCGACGTACCCGTGCGAGAGGTCGGTGGTGCGGATCATCGCGGTGCCGTCACCGACGTTCAGCTCGATCAGCACATCGATGTCCATACCGGACAGGTCGACCTGCCTGGCGCCCGGCGCCCCGACACTGTCGACGCAGACCGGATTCCCGTTGAACGACACCGAGATCCGATTCGGGTCCAGGGTGATCGGCGCAATACCCACCGCGGCGAGCACCCGGCCCCAGTTCGGGTCGGAACCGAAAAGCGCCGTCTTGACCAGGGAGTCGCGTGCGACCGCGCGCGCGGCGATGACGGCCTCCGCCTCGCTGACCGCGCCCGTGACGGTGACCCGCACCCGCTTGGTGACGCCCTCCGCGTCGGCCATCAGCTGCGCGGCCAGGTCGTCGCAGACCGCGAGCACCGCGGCGTCGAGTTCCTCCTGCGACGGGGTGACCTCGCTGGCGCCGTTGGCCAGCAGCAGCACGGTGTCGTTGGTGGAGCAGGATCCGTCGACGTCGAGCCGGTCGAAGGTGAGCCGGGTGGCGTTGCGCAGCGCGCGATCCAGCTGTTCGGCGGAGGCGGAGGCGTCGGTGGTCAGCACCACCAGCATGGTCGCCAATGACGGCGCGAGCATGCCCGCACCCTTCGCCATACCGCCGACATTCCACTTGTTCCGATGATGGAATGCCGCTTCCTTGGGCACCGTATCGGTGGTCATGATGGCGTGGGCCGCGTCGAGCCCGCCGGAGAGTCCGCCGCCCATCTCGTGCACGATCTCGGTGACGGCGGGAATCAGCTTATCCATCGGCAGCCGGTCACCGATCAAACCGGTGGAGCAGACCGCGATTTCGCCCGCGCCGGTCTCGGTGCCCCAATTGCTCAGTGCGGCGGCGAGTTCCTCGGCGGTCTGGTGGGTGTCCTGGAAGCCGCCGGGGCCGGTGCAGGCGTTGGCGCCGCCGGAATTCAGAATGACCGCGCGCAACCGGCCCGAGGTCAGCACCTGCTGCGACCACAGCACGGGGGCGGCCTTCACCTGGTTGCGGGTGAACACACCCGCCGCCGCGTACTCCGGGCCCTCGTTGAACACCAGCGCCAGATCGGGTTTCCCGCTGACCTTGATACCCGCCGCGATGCCCGCCGCACGGAAGCCGAGCGGGGCGGTGACGCCCTGGGTCCGAACCAGCTTGCCGCTCTCGCTCTCAATGGTTGTCACGGTGCCACTCCTACGGTGGAAAGTCCTTCGGTCTCGTCGAATCCGACGGCCAGGTTCATGGATTGCACCGCGGCGCCCGCGGTGCCCTTGGTCAGGTTGTCGATCGCGCCGATCACCACCAGCAGGCCCGCGTCGGCATCCACCGCCACCTGCAGGGTGACCGCGTTGGAGCCGAGGACCGAACCCGTCTGCGGCAGTACCCCTTCCGGCAGCAGGTGCACGAAAGGTTCGTCGGCGTAAGCCTTTTCATAGACGGCACGAGCCTCGGCGGCGTCGACCTTGATGGGTGCCGTGCAGGTCGCGAGGATGCCGCGCGGCATCGGCGCGAGCACCGGGGTGAACGAGACGGTGACCTCGGCGCCGCCCGCCGCGCCCAGATTCTGCGCGATTTCGGGGGTGTGCCGGTGCGCGCCCGCGATGCCGTAGGCGCGGACCGAGCCCATTACTTCCGAGCCGAGCAGGCTCACATCCAGTTTGCGCCCGGCGCCCGAGGTGCCGCTGACCGCGACCACGGTCACCGTGGGTTCGACGATTCCGGCCGCGATGGCGGGCGCCAGCGCCAGGCTGGCCACCGTCGGGTAGCAGCCCGGGACCGCGATCCGGCGCGCGCCGCGCAGCCGTTCGCGACCGCCGGGGAGCTCCGGCAGACCGTAGGGCCAGCTGCCCGCGTGGGCGCTGCCGTAGTATTTGGTCCACGCCGCCGCGTCCCGCAACCGGAAATCGGCACCGCAGTCGATGATCACCGTCGACTCCGGCAGGGCCTCGGCGATGGCCGCGGACTGGCCGTGCGGCAGGCCGAGGAAGACGACGTCGTGTCCGGCCAATTCCTCGACGGTAGTCGGTGCCAGCACCCGATCCGCCAGCGGCAGCAAATGTGGCTGGTGCTCGCCCAGCGTGCTGCCTGCGTTCGAGCCCGCGGTCAGGGCGCCGATCTCGAGGCGACCCGCGCGGTATCGGGGATGACCGAGCAGCAGGCGCAGCACTTCGCCGCCCGCGTATCCGCTGGCACCGGCAACGGCGACCCGCAAGGTGGGTCCATCCGACGAATCAACCATGAAATGATTATGCACGACTATGCAAGCCCATTCATCACGCGGGTGAGGACTGCGGTGCCCGCTCCCGCGCACCACTGCCGATCAGACAGGCGACCAGCGGGAATACCAGCACGGTCGTCGCACCGGCCGCGACCAGCGTCGAAGCGATATCCTCCGCCATCAGCCCGGCCCCGGTCGCCACCTGGGTGACGGCCACGACGATCGGCAGCCCGGTGGCCGCATACAGTGCGAGCTGGGCCCGCTCCCGCGGCGAGGGCAGGTTCGCCCCGTGCGGAACATAGCGCTCGCTCAACCACACCGGCAGACCTCGCGCGATGGCGATGGAGACCACGAACGACAGCCACCGCAGCGATGACATTGCGACTGCTCAACAGCACAGACATCGCGATGATCGGAGCCGGTTCACCCACCGCGCCGTGCGCCAGTACCGCGCGGCCGAGCGGTTGCTCGAGCACACCCTCCTGCTTGACGATCGGCAGGAGCGTGCCGAGCGCCGTCGAGGTCATGGCGATGGCCACCGCGATCCGGGTGATGGGATCGACGTCCCAGGCGACCAGGGTCAGCAGACCGAGCGCGAACAGCAGGCATACACCCCACACCGCCCAGGCGGTGCGCCCCGGCTTGCCCCGCAACAACGCCGGATCCAGCTCGTATCCGGCAAGGAGGAACAACATGCCGAGGCCGAGTTCGCTCAGCAGATCGACACCGCCGGCGGACCCGGCCCAACCCAGCGCATTCGGGCCCAACACCATGCCGAATACCAGCAGGAACACCACATCCGGCACGTAGCCACGTGATAACCGAGCGGCGGTCGGAGCAAGCATCGCGAACAGCGCTATCCAGAACTTGGACACGATCGGCGACGGCGACGACTCGGTGGCGGCCACGGCGAGCGGGTCCATTCAGCAATCCTGACATACGGCCGCCGATCCGATGGGCGCATGAACGATCTGGTTGCTACGAGATAGCTATCTATTCTCGACGACTCCCGCACCGCATCGGAGGATACGGTCGAGGTATGAACAAGGCGAAGGTCTTCCGCGAGCTGCACCATCGCGATACCCCGCTGGTCCTGCCGAACGCATGGGACTTCGGATCCGCCGCCCTACTGGCGGCCGAGGGATTCCCCGCCATCGGCACCACCAGCCTCGGCGTGGCGGCAGGCGCGGGGCTTCCCGACGGCACCGGCGTCACCCGCGACGAAACGCTGACCCTGGCGACCCGACTGGCGCGGCTGGCGGTGCCGGTGACCGTCGATATCGAGGGCGGTTTCAGCGACGACCCCGATATGGTCGCCGACTACGTCGCGCGGCTGGTCGAGCTCGGCATCGCCGGGGTGAATCTGGAGGACGGACGCGACGAGACGACACTCGCCGTCCCCGGGCAGCAGGCCGAGCTGATCGCGGCGATCAAGGCGCGTACGCCGGAGGTATTCGTCAACGCGCGGATCGACACGCACTGGCTGGAGGTGGATCGTGAATCCACGCTGCTGCGCGCGGCGACATACGAGCGCGCCGGTGCGGACGGCATCTTCGTGCCGGGACTGATCGATCCGGCGGATATCGCCCGAGTGGTCGAGGCGGTGCCGCTGCCGGTCAACATCCTCTACCTGACGGCCGGGCCGACGGTATCCGAACTCACCGCGCTGGGTGTGCGGCGGATCAGCACCGGATCGTTGCTCTACCGGGCGGCACTGGCGGCGACGGTGGATATCGCGCTCGCGGTGCGCGATGGCGCGCCGGTGGCGGGCGGCATTCCGAGCTACCGCGATGTGCAGAACCGCGCCCTATAGATTTCGGCGTCACTGCCGAGGCGTCCGCCGCCTACGACGCGGCCATCGAGAACGCCGTCGAACAGGCATTCCTGGTCGGCCGTCGCGAGACGCGCTGTGAGCAATCGTCCGGGCGGCGCGGCACCCCGGTTATCGCCGAATACATGGGTCCTCCCATCCCGGATATCCGCCGCGCCGAAGTGCGGGAATCAGCCACGCCTGGCGGCATGCGGGTCGAGGATAGGGGCGGTGAACGTCACCGCACGTCACAAAGGAGCGACCCATGGCAGAGATCACGCAGGCCCCGCCGAACGGTACTCCCACCTGGGTGGACCTCGGCATTCCCGATCACCGACGCGCGATGGAGTTCTACAGGGCGGTGTTCGGCTGGGAATTCGAGGAAGGGCCGCCGGAAACGGGTAGCTACACGATGTGTCTGGTGCGCGGCAAACCCGTCGCCGCGCTGATGAAGAACCCCGACCCGGACGCCACCGACTTCTGGTGGAATATGTACTTCGCCACCGACGACTGCGACGGCGCCGTCAAACGCGTCACCGATGCGGGTGGCCAGATCCCGATGGCGCCGATGGACGTCATGGACCAGGGCCGGATGGCGATCGGTATCGACCCGGCGGGCGGTCAGTTCGGACTATGGGAGGGCCGGGCGCATATCGGCGCACGGATCGTCAACGAGCCGGGCGCGATGGTCTGGAACGAACTCGTCACCGCCGAGCCGAAGGCGGCACGCGACTTCTACACCTCCGTCTTCGAATTCACCCTCGAACCGATGGCGGGCTTCGACTACACCGTGCTGCATCGTCCCGACGAGCGACCCATCGGCGGCATCCAGGGCGAGCCGTCCGCACCCAAATCCGCCTGGCTGACCTATTTCGACGTCGACGATGCCGACGCCGCCGTGGCGCGTGGCACCGACGCGGGCGCCGTGGTGACGCTGGCCCCCCAGGACACGCCGTTCGGCCGCATGGCGGGGCTGCGCGACCCGTTCGGCGCGGACTTCCGCATCATCAAATCCACCCAGCCGTCCTGATCCGGCCGGCGTGCCACCGGGATACGCGGTGGCACGCCGCCGCTGGATCGGCCGGGCCGAGGATCAGTACACCGCCCGCAGCGCGGCCTCCACCTCGGCCTCGTCGATCAGCTCGTCCTGACCCCACACCTCCCGTGCGGCGCGAAGCTTCCCGGCCAAGCTGGTCACCAGCGCCCGCTGCGCGTCCGCGGTCGCCAGCCCCTGGGCCAATACCTTGGCGTATCGAACCGAGTCGACGATGACCGATTTGACCCGTTCATGCCGCAGATATGTCCGCAGGTCGCGCTCCCACGCCCCGACCGCGGCGGTCGGCTCGGCGGCTACCCATTCGGTCAGAAAGGTCTCGGATTCCGCCGGGAGATACCCCATCTTGTGCAGGTGGGTCGCTACGTCATAGAGGGGATCTCCGTAAAGTGCCAGCTCCCAGTCGATGAAGACGACGCGGTCATCGCGAATGATCATATTCTTGCGATGCACGTCGGCATGAACTATGCGAAACGGCCTCGCCTCCAACGTGTTCCACGCCGCGACAACACCTTCGAGCGGCTGCTCCGGCAGGCCGAGACGGCGGTACAACGCACCGAAGGTTCCACTGCTCTCGCGGTACACCCGCGCGGTGATGCCGGATAACCGCCGGGCGAATGCCGCGGGGTCGTCGCCGGACCCGCCTACCACCCGGGGCAGCAATTCCCTCGGAATGCCCGACAGGTCAGCGAAGAATGCGGCGACATCATGGGGCACGTGCGGGGGAACCGCCATGCCGCGCGGCGCGATCCGATCCAGCAGCGCGCCGTCGATGTAATCGTGCAGTTGGAATCCGGGTTCGGTCGAATCCCAGCGCAGCCGAGGAGCGGCGCCGACGAACGGCTCGATAGCCCGCAATACCGCGGCCTCCGGCCATTCCCGCAAATCCATCATGTCGGCACCTGCCACGGCGATCCGCACATTGACCACGCCCAAGACACCGTCGACACGAACATTGTGGTTGTAGTACCCCGCCGACGTTTCCGGCCGCAGTCGCGCTTCCCGGTAATAGGCGTACGCGTCGACCCCGAGCACCCGGGCAATCAGCCGCTGGGCGTCCCGATCCATATCGCGATCCGGCGTCGGCGCCTGGATCCGCAGGCGAGCGCCCGCGGCAGCCAAGGCGACATCCGGTTCGATCCACCCGAACAACGCCAGCACCGCCCGTGCAACGAGTACCAGCCCGGGATACACATTCGCCGCCTCGAATTCAGAGATCGCCCAGCGAACGCTGCGGACGGCGTCATCCCGACGCCCGCGCCGGGCGAACACTCCGCCGCGGAACAGCTCGGCCCTGGCCCGGCCGGATCGGTACCCCGCGCGCTCCAGCGTTTCACAGGCATCGGCGAATGCCGCCTCGGCCGCATCCAGCTCACCCAATGACAGCCGCGCCAAACCCAGTGCGGTGTAGGCCTTTCCGAGTTCATGCAAGGCACCGAGCTCGCGTTGACGCTGAATCGCGCCGCCAGCGGCGGCGATCGCCTCGGCGGGGTCGGTCAGTGCGAGCGTTTCGGCTCGATTGGTCGCGATATTCGCCTGGCCGACGACGCTGCCCGCGGCGCGATAGTACGCGTCGGCCTCGCCGAGATAGCGCGCCGCCGCCTCGGTGTCGAAGGCCAACCGATAGGTCAGATGCCGAAGCCGCGCCACATCCCCGAGAAATTCGCGATCGTCGCTGTCCGCGAGAGTGACGAGTTCGTCGCAGAGGTCGAGTGCCTGGCCGAAACGCCCCTGGCACATATGCAGATCGGCCGCCCACTGACCGGCCTGTAACCGAGCTCGACCCGAGCCCTGTGCCCACACCGACGAATAGATGGCCAAGGCATCGTCGGTGTCGCCGAGTATGCGCCGGGCATGCGCCGCGGCGACGGCGAGCCTCTCGGCGATCGGGCCGGTTCGGTTCAGCGCGACGTCACGGGTCAGGCGGTCGGCCTGTTTGGCATCACCGAGCAGTACCGCCGCCTCTGCTTCCAGGCACCGCGTGAGTTCGGACAGCTCCGCCATATCTGTCAGATTCTCATGCGGCTCACGCAAAAAGCCGTCGAGATCGCCGATTACTCCACCGATTCCCTGATTTCCGCCCGCGGCTTCGATCCGATCGACATATTCGAGCAGTGCGACCGCGCTCAGGATGCCCGCGCGAATCCCGTGATAGCCCGCCTCGCGCAGCGCATGTACCCGGCCGCCGGGCGTCTCAGCTCGCGTGCGCCAGATATCGTGCAGCACACGGTGCAGCGTTGCCCGGACCTCGGCATCCAGGCGACGGCGCAGCGCCGTCACCATCAGCTGGTGCAGCTGATAGCGCTGCGCGCCGTCGCTCTCCTGCGCCGCGTACACGAACGAGTACGCGACCAACGACTTCCACGCCGTACCGTGTCCGGGCAGCTCGAATTGCCTTGCCACACCCTGGAAGATCTCGCGGTCGAAGGTCCGCGGCAGGCTGAGCAGTTCCAGCATCCGGACCTCCTCCGGACGCACGTGCTGCAGAAAGCGTTCGAGAATCGCTTCTGGCGAGACGAGTTCGGTAGGCATGACCGAACCCGCGCGGCCGCGAGCGTCGATCGCCAGATGCAGATAGAAGGGAACTCCGGCGCTCGATACCGCGATGGCAGCGCGCTCGGCGGGGTCGTCGACGCCGGAAGAATCGAGCAGCTCGTATCGGGCATCCATGGGCAGGTCATCGACCCGCAACTCCCGCATTCGGGTAGCCCACTCCGGATCGTGTCGTTCCCATCCGAGCGGTTCCCGGCTGGCGATCACCACCAGCCCGGTGTCCAACTGCGCGACGACGTCTCGTAACCACGCATCCGAGGCGGCCGCGCGGCCCTCGCGATCGGTGCCGCCCATCAACGCTTCGTAGGCATCCAGGAACACCACATACGGTCCCTTACCCGCCGTACCGACCTTGAGATCCTCCGCGAACAGGTAGGACACGGCGGCTTCCAGATTGCCCAAACTCAGCTGATCGAGTTCCTGCAATACAGCGTCGTGCCGGATTCGGTGCGTCCGTATGACCCGCCGGGCGCCGGTGTCGAGCAGCCGAGTGGCCGTACCGAAGACCGGAATTCCGGTGGCGTCATTGAGGACTTCGGTCAGTATTTCGCTGTGTTGCGCCAGGGCCAGCGATTCGAAACCCAGCCGCAGATGCGGATGCATGCGCTGCCACAGCACCGCGCAGGCGATATCGAAACGATGGAATTTGATCTTCTGAGTACCGAATTGGACCCGCAGTACGGCCAAGCCGTCGGCCGCTTGGCGATGGCTCGGCACCTGTAAATCGAGCACCGCGGCCGGATTCTTCTTCGCCACTCGCGACCGCAATTCGGCGATGAGGCGCGATTTGCCGATACCGCCGACGCCGCTCAGCAACAACACTCGCGGATGGTTCGCGGCCTCGGCCAGCAATTCGTCGAATCCGGCGAGTACCTGCGCGCGATCCACGAACGGACGTCGAGTGGCCCCGGGCTGAAAACGTGCGGTCAACACCATGGTGTGGTCCCCCTCGTGACGAGCACGCCACGATTCTGTCAGACAGTCGGGGATTGCGCCTCCAAGAAATGCCGACCACGCCCGTATCGGGCGGCGGCGCAGGCGGTATCGGCGTGGCGCGGCCGAAACCGCGCCCTCGGTGTGCGGCTCAGTTCTTCCGCACGACTCGCTCACCTTCGCCCGGCTTCCAGATGGTGATCAGGAGTTCATCCTCGGCCACTTCGACGGTCGACGCGCCGGTCAGATCCGCGACGAAGAAGTGATCGAATTCCTGGCCGCGGATATCGAATCCGCTTTCGTCGAACAGGTCTTGCGCGAAGCGCCGGTGAACCTCCTTGTCCTGCAGATCGATGACGGTGCCGAAGAGTTTCGCATCGCCGTCGCCGACCATGGTGTCGACCGTCGCGGTGTGCAGGCAGAACCGCGGGTCACGCGCCAGATCCTTGAATTTGGTGGTGTTGGGCATACCGGCGATGACGAGCATGCCGTCGAAGATGCGTGGTTCGACCGGACTGATTCGCGGGGAACCATCGGCGCGCAGCGTACCGAGCATGCAGAGGTTACCCGTCGCCTTGTGCCGACGGGTGAAGACGGTCGCGATCTTCGGTGCTTCTTCGGTGAACTCGGTCCATTGGGTCATGAGAAGGACGATACGGATCAACCTTGACATCTTCTGTCAGGTTTCAATGACTAATCTCGGACGATGCGCGCGAGTCGATTGGTCCAACTGCTGCTGCTATTGCAGACCCGGAGCCGCATCACTGCGCCCGAACTCGCCGCCGAACTGGAGGTGTCGGTGCGGACCGTGTATCGCGACGTCGAGGCGCTGGCCGCGGCGGGCGTACCGGTGTACAGCGAGCCGGGCCGGGCGGGCGGGGTGCGGCTGGTGGACGGGTACCGCACCCGACTGACCGGGCTGACCTCCGAGGAGGCCGACGCCGTGCTGCTGGCCGGGCTCCCGGACGCCGCCGCCGATCTCGGACTCGGCACGGTCATGGCGACCGCCCAGCTGAAGGTGCTGGCCGCATTGCCTCCGGAACTGCGCGGACGCGCCACCCGCATCGCGGAGCGCGTCCACATCGACGCCCCCGGTTGGTTCCACCGTCCCGACGAAACCCCGACCCTGGCCGCCATCGCCGATGCGCTCTGGCACGACCGCAGGGTGCAGGTGCGCTACGGCCGCAAGGACCGCACCGTCGAACGCCTGCTCGATCCGCTCGGCCTGGTACTCAAGGCGGGCACCTGGTACCTGGTGGCCGGGCACCGCACCGATATCCGCTCGTACCGGGTGAGCCGCATCGAGGCGGCGACGCCGACCGACGAATTCTTCACCCGCCCGTATGATTTCGACCTTTCGACGCACTGGACCGAATCCCAGGAGGACTTCGCCCGGTCCATGCTGCGAGTCCGCGCCCGCTGCCGCATCGATGCGGCGCAGCTGCGGCTGCTGCGCCTGGGCTTCGAACCGGCCGCGGTCACCGAAGCTTTCGCATCGATGACCGAACCCGATGCCGAGGGATGAGTCGAAGTCACCCTCGCCTCCGAATCGTATCCGGTTCTCCTGCACGGTATTCTGCAGCTCGGCGACCATGCGGAGATCCTCGGCCCGCCGGAGCTGCGGGAGCAGATGTCGGCGATCGCCACCGCGATGGCGGAGCGCTATCGCGGCCCCGGGCCCGCCGACGCCTGACACCCACGTGCCACTTCGTTTCGCGCGCAACGGAATCCCGTCGGAACGCCGAATTACCGCAGCGGACGGAAGAATTCGCGAATATCCTGAGTCAGTAGATCCGGCGCCTCCATCGCGGCGAAATGCCCACCGCGGTCGTATTCGGTCCAGCGCACAATGGTGTGCTGATCTTCGGCGATCTTGCGGATGGACAGATCGCCAGGGAATATCGCGGCGCCGGTGGGGACGCCGGAATTCTTCAATGCCGCACCCCACGCCTCGGATTCGCTGTAGAGGCGAATGGAGGAGGCGAAGGTCTTGGTGAACCAATAGAGGCTGACATTGGTGAGCAGCGCGTCGCGGTCCACGGCGTCCTCGGGCAGTTCTATGGCCGGGTTGGTCCAGCGCTGGAACATGTCGACAAGCCAGGAGAGCAGGCCCGCGGGCGAATCGTGCATGCCGATCGCCAGGGTCTGCGGCCGACCGGCCTGCACCATCGCGTACCCGAAACGGGTGTAACTCTCCGGCCCGATCATGGCCGCGAGCTTTGCCTGATCCTCCGGGCTGTACTCGGATTCACCACCGCCCCAGGGCTGTTCGTCGCCCCGCGCCTGCCCTGTATCCACACCGGACCCGGCGGCCGGGTACTGTTCACCCCATCCTTGTTCGCCTTCATCGGAATCCGCACCCCACGATTGTTCATCCCACGCGGGCACGGTGATCGGCCCGTTCACGTGAATCCCGGCGAGATGATCGGCCGCGATGCGCCCCAATTCGGTCGCGGTGAAGAACCCCGCGTCGCCGCCCTGCGCCCCGTACCGGTCGTAGCCGAGTCGCGCCATCAATTGCGCGACGACCCGCGCGTAGTGCTCGGTGGACCCGGCCCCGGCCTCGGGACCGACCCCGGAGAACGCGAATCCGGGCAGCGACGGAATCACCAGGTGGAACGCATCGGCCGGATCGCCACCGTGCGCCCGCGGATCACTCAACGGCCCGATCACATCCAGGAATTCGACGAACGACACGGGCCAGCCGTGGTTCAACACCAGCGCGAGCGCATCCGGTTCCGGCGAGCGCACATGCAGGAAATGCACCCGCTGCCCGTCGATCTCGGTGACGAATTGCGGCAGTTCGTTCAACCGCGCCTCCACGACGCGCCAATCGAATCCGGTGCGCCAGTACTCGGCCAGCGGCTTCAGGTACGAGACCGGCATGCCCTTGTCCCAGCCGACGCCGGACATGTCCTCCGGCCAGAGCGTATTCGCCAGACGGGCGTGCAGATCGTCGAGTTGCGCCTGCGGGATGTCGATGTGGAAGGGCAGGATGTCCTCTTCATTGCTCATGAAATCCACGCTAGAGCGCCCTTAGGACAGCTTCCTTCCTAATTTTCTGCGATGCTGAATTCATGGTGGAAACCTCCGCTCGCCTGCTGAAGCTGCTCGCGTTGTTGCAGACGCACCGCGATTGGAGCGGCGCCGAACTCGCCGACCGGCTCGGTGTCACCGGCAGGACCGTACGCCGCGATGTGGAGCGACTGCGTGAACTCGGCTATCCGGTACACGCCACCCAGGGCGCCGCGGGCTATCGGCTGGGCGCGGGCGCCGCACTGCCTCCGCTGCTACTGGACGACGAGGAGGCGGTGGCGGTCGCGGTGAGCCTGCGCAGCGCCTCGGATGGCAGCGTCGGCGGTATCGAGGAGGCCGCACTGCGCGCCCTGTCCAAGCTGGAGCAGGTGCTGCCGCCGCGACTGCGGCACCGGGTGTCCACGCTGCGCGGTGCGACGGTTCGGGTCGGCACCCCGGCGGCACGGGTGGATCCGGATACCCTGATGACGATCGCCGAGACCTGTCAGCGTCACGAACAGTTGCGCTTCGACTATCACGCGCACGACGGCGCGACCGGCATCCGAAAGACGGAGCCGCACAGCCTCGTTCACTTCAGCAGGCACTGGTATCTGGTGGCCTGGGACGTGGATCGCGACGACTGGCGCACCTTCCGCGTCGACCGAATCACCCCGCGAATCCCCACCGGCCCCCGTTTCACACCGCGCGAGCTACCGGAAGGCGATGCCGCGGCGTATCTCTCGCGCCGACTGTCCCAACGCGCCTGGCCGCACCAGGCCACCGCGACGCTGCATGCCGCCGCCGAAACCGCCGCCGCCCGGATCTGGCCGGGCATGGGGGTCGTCGAGACGGTCGACGAGCACACCTGCCGCCTCCATATCGGCGCGGAAAGTCCGGAGGCCCTGGTGTGGATGATCACCGCGATCGACCTCGATTTCACGCTGCTCACCGGCCCACCCGAACTCGTCGCGGCGCTCCGAGCTCAATCCACCCGCTGTGACCGCGCCCTGCGCGACTTTCCACAGGCGTAATGCGATCCTCAGCTGACGATGGTGAACAGCGTCGCCGCCACCGCGAAGCTCACCACCGACAGCACCGTCTCCAGCACCGTCCAGGTCTGCAGGGTCTGCTTCGCCGTCAGGTTGAAATATTTCGAGATGATCCAGAACCCGCCGTCGTTGACGTGGCTGAGAATGATCGACCCCGCCGCGATCGACATGGCGATCAACGCGATCGACATCTGCGAGTACCCCTGGTTCGCGACCAGCGGCGCCACGATGCCGCCGGTGGTGACGATCGCGACGCGGACGAGCCCTGGGCGATGCGCAGTCCGCAGCGGATCTCGTCGGCGGTCGCCGCGCGCTGTTCGCTGCCGACAACAAGCAGCCGCAGCGTGCCCTGCGGAACCAGGTAGGCGGTGTTCGGTGTGATGCCACGGTCCAGCCGGGCCAGGTATTCGGCGACGCTGCGCCAGGAGAAGTCCAGATCGGCTGGATTGCCGTTCCAGCCCGCGATCTGGCGGCGCAGCACCGCCAGCGTCGGCTCGTCGATCGGCGCATAGGACAGGCCGTCCTGGCCGATCACCTCCGTGGTGATGCCCTGGCTGATCTTCGGGAAGTGCCCGGGTTCGGTGAGCAGATGCAGGTCCGAATGGGCGTGCATATCAATGAAGCCCGGGGCCAGCACGGCGCCGGGCGAGGGATCGATGATGGCGTGCGCCGTCGGTCAGCGCGCCGGGGGCGGTGATCCGGCTGATGCGGCCCCGGTCGATCGCGACATCGCCGCGGAAATGCGGTGCGCCGGTGCCGTCGATGATGTCGACATCGCGAATCACTAAGTCCGTCATCGGCCGTCGATTCGTCAGAAGAAGGTGTGCAGTAGATCGACGACGCGGGGGCGCTCGGCGTTCGCGTCATCGATGACCGGGATCAGTCGCCATTTGTCGAAGGCCGTGCACGGATGTGACAGACCGAGCCGGACGACCGAGCCGACGGGTACTTCGTCTGCGGTGCCGCCCGGCAGCCGCAGGAAGGCGTGCTGATCATTGAGCGCGCCGATGGTGGCACCCGAGCGCAGCGGCACGGAAACATCCTTTCCCGTAATACATTGCGGTACTGGAAGCCCCAGATCGTAGGGCACATCACGCTTGCCCGCGTCCAGCAACGCGAGCTCCGGTTCCGGACGGGAAACGGTGCGCGCCCACCCGTGCATCGCCGACCGCAGCGGCCGCTCGGTGCGCGCGGGCGTCAACGGCGAGATACCGGCGTAGAAGCCGTCGTCGTGAATGACGTACGCACCGGAGCGCAATACGACCGTGGTCGGAATACCCTGTGTGCCTTGTTCGTCCGCGAGACGGGCCAGATGTTCGACGACCAGGTCCTGGTAGGCACTGCCGCCCGCGGTGATGATCGCGGTGTCGCGGTACGACCCGGCGGGGGCGAGTTCCCGGTGCAGGCGACCGAGTTCATCCAGGTAATGATGTACGGCCGCGAGCGCGTCCGGCGTTCGGTCATGCGCGAGGGCGGCCTCGTATCCGCCGACACCGGCCAGTTCCAGACGCTCGCAGCGCCGCACTGCTCGGGCGATGGCGTGCGCGTCCTCGACGCGGCGCGCACCGGTGCGGCCGTGCGGCCCACCGAGTTCCACGACCACCCGTACCACCGCCGTGCCGGGGGCCGAGCGCAGGTGCCGATCCATGAGTTCGACCGTCGCGACGCTGTCCACCCAGCTGATGAACTCGAATTCCGGATCGCGCTCCAATTCCGCTGCGAGCCAGTGCAATCCGATCGGATCGACGAGGGCATTGGCCAATACGATGCGGCCGACGCCGAAGGAGCGCGCGACCTGCACCTGCCACCCGGTGGCGAAGGTGATGCCCCAGCAGCCGGCCACCAGCTGCTGTGCCCACAGCTGGGGCGCCATCGTGGTCTTGCCGTGCGGGGCCAGCCGCACCCCGGCGGTCTCCGCCCAGTCCCCCATCACCGCGATATTGACGGCCACCGCGGCCCGATCGATGGTCAGCAGGGGTGTTTGGAAGTCATCGAGATAAGGCGCTGTGGCCAGGAAGTCCCGGACCGTGCGACCCCACGCCGCGGGCGGTAGACCCTTGTGCTCCGGTCCGAGCCTCCGATCCGCTAGCGCTGCAACGGCTTTCTCATCGATCGCCACGGCGTTCCTTCCCGCGAGCCCGCATCCTCACGCATTCATATCCCGCATGCATTGCATATTTTGCAACATTGGTTGCATATCGTGTTTTGCCTGGTTATTGTGCACGTGATGGCCTGTGGCCGCAAGCACGGGAAGGGGATCGATGTGACGTGGCCTACGCCGGCCCGCCCACGGGCGGTGACCGTCGGCGAGGGGCTCGCCGTACTGGTGGCCCGGCCCGGACCGCTGGAGGACTCGGAGAGCTTCGAGCGCACCGCGGGTGGCGCAGAGGCGAATGTGGCCACGGTGCTCGCCCAGTTGGGGGTCGATGCCGCATGGATCTCCCGGGTCGGCGCCGACGGGTTCGGGCGGTATCTGGTGGACCACCTCGCGCGGCGCGGCGTCGATGTCTCCGCCGTAGTCACCGATCCGGCCCGCCCGACCGGGCTGTATGTGAAGGAGCCTGGCGCGGGCTCGGGCCGGGCAACCGACCTGGCGGCGAGCGCGAGCCGAATGCTGTACTACCGCAACGGTTCCGCGGCCAGCGCCCTCTCCCCCGCCGACCTCGCCGAGCCCGCCGCCGCCGAACTGCTCGAGCGCTGCGACCTGGTGCACTGCACCGGCATCACGGTGGCGCTGTCGGAGTCGGCGACCGCGCTGACCGAATCGCTGATGGCGCGACCTCGGCGCGATCGGCTGGTCTGCTTCGATCTGAACTACCGGCCCGCGCTGTGGGCCGGACGCGTCGAACGGGCACCGGAGGTGCTGGCTCGGCATGTGCGCGGCAGCGATGTGGTGTTCCTCGGCGCGGACGAGGCGAACGAGGTGTTCGGCACCGGTGACGCCGATCGCATGCGCGTGCTGTTCCCGGAGCCCAGCCATCTGATCGTGAAGAACGACGGCAACTCCGTCACCGGGTTCTCCGGCACCGACCGGGCCGAGATCCCCGCGCTGTGCATCGATGTCACCGAGCGGATCGGTGCGGGCGATGCCTTCGCGGGCGGTTATCTCGGGGCGCTGCTGCAGGGCAGGCCGCTCGACCAGCGCCTGCGCTTCGGGCACCTGTGTGCCGCGGCCACGCTGACCGGAACCGGCGATGTCGCCGAGCTCCCGCGCGCCGCCGTACTCGAGCAGCTGGCGACCTTGGACGAATCCGAGTGGGCGCGTGTGGATTACCTCGCGTCGACAATGGCAGAGAATGTGCGGTCATGAGTCAACGCAGCGAACGAATCACCGGTAGGAAGGCACAGTCATGAGTCAGAGTTTGTCGCGCGCGTTGACCATCCTCGTATCGCTCGGGGAGGATTCACGATCGCTGGATCAGCTCGCGACACAACTCGGCGTCCATAAATCGACGGTGCTGCGGCTGCTCCAGACCATGGAGGCACAGCGTTTCGTCACCCATGACAGCCAGCACCGGTATGTGCTGGGCTCGCGGCTGTTCGAGCTGGCCAACCACGCGCTCGAGCAGCGGGACGTCCGCACCTTGGCCCGGCCGCACCTGACCGCGCTGAATGCCGCCACCGCGCAGACGATTCACCTCGCCACCTACGAATCCGGTGAGGCGATCTATATCGACAAGCTGGACGCGACCCAGAGTTTGCGCATGTACTCGCGGGTGGGCAGGCCCGCCCCATTGCACTGCACGGCGGTGGGCAAGGTGCTGGTCGCCGCGCAGCCGCGCTCCGAATGGCGCGCGATCGCGGAGCGGCTGGACTATCGCGCCTTCACCGACCGCACCATCCGGACCCCCGAGCATTATCTGGCCGAACTGGAAGTCGTTGCCGCCCAGGACTATGCGGAGGACCACGAGGAGCACGAAAGCTTCGTCAACTGCATCGGGGTTCCGGTACGCAACGGCACCGGCGCGGTGGTCGCGGCGGTGTCCATGTCGGTGCCGGACATGCTGCTCGACCACGATCAAGTGCTCGCCGAGCTGCCGCGGGTGCGCGCCGCCGCCGACGCCATCTCCACCGAACTCGGCTGGACTTCCGGCCGTTCCACGTCGATGAAAGGCTGAGATGAAGATTGCCGTCCGCACCACCGACGCCCCCGCGCCCGCCCACACCTTCTCCCAAGGTGTGCGCAAGGGTCCCTTCGTCCAGGTCTCCGGCCAGGGCCCGGTGGACCCCGCCACCGGCGAATACCTGTACCCGGGTGACGTTGCCGCCCAAACCATCCGGACCTTGCAGAACGTCAAGGCGATCGTCGAGGCGAGCGGCGCCACCTTCGACGACGTGGTGATGCTGCGCGTCTATCTGACCGACCGCGAGAACTTCGCCGTCATGAACGACGCCTACGGCGCATTCGTCACCGCGAACACCACCGGCGACGTCCTGCCCAGCCGCACCACGGTATTCACCGGACTGCCCCGCGAAGAGATGCTGGTGGAAATCGACGCCGTCGCCATTGTCGCGGAATAGGCCACCCCGCAGCACCTTCGCACCACGGCGGCGGACTCAGTGGCAGCGACCAAGCGACTTCCGAGACCGCTGAACTACCCGCGAAGGGTTCGACCGCGCTAGCCCGAGTTGCGCAGGGCGGTGGCGAGACCGTTCATGGTGAGCAGGATGCCGCGTTTGACCAGTTCGGAGTCTTCGCCCGCGCGCAGGCGGCGTAGCAATTCGACCTGCATCTGGTTGAGCGGCTCCAGGTACGGGAAGCGATTGTGGATGGACTCGGCCAGCGACGGGTTGTCGGCGAGCAGGTGGTCGTTACCCGTGATGGCGGCGTGCATGCGGATGGTGCGGGCGTGCTCGTCGCGAATCATGCCGAAGATGGTGTCGCGCAGGGCCGTATCCTCGACCAACTCGGCGTAGTGGGCCGCGATGTCGAGATCGCTCTTGGCCATCACCTGGGCCAGATTGGACAGCACAGTGCGGAAGAACGGCCACCGCCGGTAGAGATTCGAGAGGGTGGCCAGGCGCTCGGCGTCACCACCGACCCACTCCTCCAACGCCGTTCCGGTGCCGTACCAGCCGGGCAGCATCACCCGGGCTTGGCTCCAGGACATCACCCAGGGGATGGCGCGCAGATCCGACACCGAGTTGGTGGGCTTACGGGAGGCGGGCCTGCTGCCGATATTGAGGTCGCCGACCTCGGCGACCGGGGTCGACTGACGGAAATACTCCACGAATCCCGGAGTTTCGTGCACCAGCCGGGAGTAAGCGGCGCGAGCGCGAGCCGCCAGCTCGTCCATGAGTTCGTAGGAAGGTTCGGCGTCGGAGCCGAGTCCCTCCACATCCAGCAATGTCGATTCCAGGGTGCCCGCGATCAGCGACTCCAGATTGCGGTGCGCCGCACCGGGTTCGGCGTACTTGGCGGCGATGACCTCACCCTGCTCGGTGAGGCGCAGCGAACCGCGCACCGCACCCGCGGGCTGGGCGAGGATGGCGTCGTAGCTGCGGCCGCCGCCGCGACCGACCGTGCCGCCGCGACCGTGGAACAGCCGCAACCGAATTCCGGTCTTGCGCACCACCTCGGCCAGATCGAGTTCGGCCCGGTACAGCGCCCAGTTCGCGGCCAGATATCCGCCGTCCTTATTGGAGTCGGAGTAGCCGAGCATTACTTCCTGCCGCATACCCTTGGCGGCCACCAGTTCCCGATATACCGGCACCTCCAGCGCCGCCGCCAGGGTCGCCGCGCCGGCACCCAGATCCTCGATGGTTTCGAACAGCGGCACGATGCCCACCGTGCAGTGCGGCGGGCCGTCCGGTTCGCCCGGATCGAGCAGCCCGCCCTCCTTGAGCAGCAGCGCGGCCTCCAACATATCGCTGACCGAGGTGCACATGCTGATGATGTAGTTCGGCACCGTCTCGGCACCCAAGGTGTCGACGACTTCCCGTGCGGCACGGATGATTCCGAGCTCCTTGGCGGCGAGCTCGCTGAGCCGGGCGTGCGGGCCGAGCAGCGGCCGGCGAGTACGCAGTTCGGCGGCGAGCAACTCCACCCGCTGGTGCTCGGACAGACTCGTGTAGTCCTGATGCACCCCCGACCAGGCCAGCAGTTCGGCGACGACCTGCTCGTGCACCTCCGAGTTCTGCCGCATATCCAGACTCTGCAGGTGGAAGCCGAAGGTCTCGATCGCGTGCCGCAGCGCCGCCAACCGGTCGTCGGCGAGCAGATCGTCACCGCTGGCACGCATCGAAGCGTCGATCGCGTCGAGATCGTCGAGCACCGCCTGCGGGGTCGCGTACGGTGGAGCGGCGGAATCGTCGACGACCGCCCCACCCAGCGCCCGCGCGGCGGTTGCCGACAGCCTGGTCCGAATCCCGTGCAGTGCACGGCGATACGGTTCGTCGGCGTGCGAGGCCGGATCCGGATATCCGGAGGCCGCGAGCTCGGCCACGCGTTCGGTCACCGGCACCAGCCGGGCCGACTGCGACAGCGACTTCTCCAGCTCCTCCAACTCCCGCAGATAGCGGCCGAACGCCACCTCCGCCGCCTGATTCGCCGCTTGGCGCACTACATCCGCTGTGACATAGGGGTTTCCGTCGCGATCGCCACCGATCCACGAGCCCGGCCGCAGCATGGGCCGCGGCAGCAGTTCGACACCTGGCCACCGTGAGCGAAGGGCCGCGCGAAGCTCGGCGTTGATCGCCGGGATCACCTCGAACAGGGTGAGCTCGTAATACCGCAGACCGACCGCGATTTCGTCCTGAATACGCAAACGCTGCAACCGAATCAGCGCCGTCCGCCACAGCGCCAGCACCTGACGGCGGATCTGCAATTCGAAATCGGCGCGCTCGCGCTCGGTTTCGGTGTAGCGCTGCCTGCGCCGCATGAGTTCGGTGATGCGGGTCTGCACGTCGAAGACGGTCCGCCTGCGGGTCTCGGTGGGGTGCGCGGTGATCACCGGGGAGACCAGCGCGTCGGCCAGCAGGTCGGCGACGTCGGTGCCGTCCAGTGCCGCCGCGTCCAGCTTGCGGTAGGTGGCGGCCAGCGAGGAATCCTGCGGCGGCTCCCCCGCCGCCTCGTGCGCGGCCCGGCGCCGGTCACGCTGCAGGTCCTCGGCCAGATTGGCCAGCAGAACGAAGTAGCTGAAGGCCCGGATCAATGGCAGCGCCACCGCGATATCCACGCCTTGCAACATCTGCGCTACCGCGCTGCGCCCGACCTCCTCGCGCCGCACCCGGAAGGCCTCGATGCGCACCCGCTCGATCAGGTCGAATACTTCGGGGCCCTCGTGATCCCGGATGGTGTCGCCGAGCACGCCTCCGAGAAACCGGATGTCGTCGCGCAGCGGCCGGATGGCGTCCTGTTCCGTCTCGATCCGCGGTTCGGTCATGGGTCCGACACTACTGCCGGAACCGCCCGAGCAAACGCTCGGACCCGCTCAGATCACATTCGCCGGAACTCCGGTCCGACGCCGCCGCGGCGTCACGATGGCCGCGGCGGCATGGCTGTCGGCCGGTCTCAGCCGAGCAGCTGCGAGAAGCGCAGGGCATTGCCCCACGGATCGCGGAAACCGCAGTCCCGCACACCGTACGGCTGGCTGATCGGCTCCTGGGTCACCGTGACGCCCGCGTCGCGCAACCGGGCGAAGGTGGCGTCCACGTCCTCGGTGGTGAAGATCAGGGTGCCCTGTGCGCCGCTGGCGAGCCTGCCACGGGCGGCCTCCTGCAGCTCCGGCATCGGGACCATCTCCGGGTGTTCGAGAATGAACTCGATGCCGGGCTGCGCCGCGGGCCCGACGGTCAGCCACCGACCCCCGGCGAACGGCATATCCTGGCGGACCTCCAGGCCGATAACGTCCCGGTAGAACTCCAGGGCCTGTTCCTGGTCGGCGACCAACAGGGACACGTGGGTCAGCGCGAGGTCTTTGCCGATGCTCATGGATTTCTTCTCTCTGTCTCTCAGCCGAGGGGGTCGGTCGTAATGACGGAAGGTCAGCGTCAAACTAATCGGCCTCTTCGGAGAATTCCGAGCGAACCGCGCGGCGATCGGCGATCCGGCCGATGCCGGGCGGGTTCGTTCAGCGGTCCATGACCGGCGACGGCTGCGATACGCCCCGAGGCCGACGGACGACACCGCGGCGATCCGGGTCTACAGCTGCCGGATGACTCTCGCCGGATTACCCGCGGCGAAGACACGGTCGGGCAGGTCCCGGGTGACCACGCTGCCCGCGCCGACGACGGTGTTG
This sequence comes from Nocardia sp. NPDC050710, assembly GCF_040654375.1. NCBI lineage: Bacteria > Bacillati > Actinomycetota > Actinomycetes > Mycobacteriales > Nocardiaceae > Nocardia > Nocardia sp. NPDC050710. The sequence continues at coordinate 63,414 of NZ_JBFAHV010000009.1, forward strand.
TCACCGATGGTGACGCCGGGGCAGACGATGACACCGCCGCCGAACCAGACATTGTCGCCGATGCGGATCGGTGCCGCGGATTCCCAGCGCCGCCTGCGCATCTCGTGATCCTCCATGGGGTGCAACGCGGTCAGCAGCTGGCAGCGGGGACCGATGGAGACGTCGTCGCCGATGCTGATCGGCGCACAGTCCAGCAGGATCGCGTCATAGTTCAGGAAGCTGTTCGCTCCGATCTCGATGAGATAGCCGTAGTCGCATTGGAATCGGGGCATGATCCACGAGCCCTCGCCCAGCTTGCCCAGAAGCTGCCGCAGCACCGTGTCGCGCCGCTCGGTCTCGTCCGGAGCGGTGCGGTTGAACTCGTCGCAGAGGGTCTGGGCCTGCCGCCGCTGCGCGACCAATTCCGGATCACTATCCCGGTACAGCTCCCCGCGCAGCATCCGTTCCTTGTGCTCACCCATGCGGCCAGCGTACGGCGGCGTCGGTCAGCGCTCGGCCGGATGCGGCCGAGCCGCCACACCGATACGGAACCTGTGCGACGGAAGCCACGGGGACTCAGCCCGCCGACCGAACCCTCAGGTGCGGGGCCGAAAGACGATGCAGCAGAACCTGTTCCAGCAGTGCGACCAGCACGTCCTTGACCGACTCACGTTGCCGCGCGTCGCATTCCAGCACCGGGATCCACTCGTCGAGTTCGAGCGCCTCACGCACCTCGTCCAATTCGAAGACCGCCCCGTTCTCGAAGCGGTTGACCACCACCACGAACGGCGTGTTGTGCTCCTCGAAGTAATCCAGCACCGGATAGCAGTCCTCGACCCGGCCGGTGTCCAGCACGATCACCGCACCGAGCGCACCGTCCACCAGGTCGTCCCAGAGGAATACGAAACGGTCCTGGCCGGGAGTCCCGAACAGGTACAGGATCAGCGAGCTATCCAGCGTGATACGGCCGAAGTCGAGCGCGACGGTGGTCTGGGTCTTATCCGCGTGGCCGGGATCGTCGACACCGAGCGCCACTTCGGTCATCGCGGCCTCGGTGACCAGTGGCTCTATTTCGGAGATGGCGCTGATGAAGGTGGTCTTACCGACGCCGAAGCCGCCGCTGATCACGATCTTCACCGACGAAGGAATGGGTTGCTCGGCGGTCGATGTACGCAGTTCAGAGTGCCCGTACAAGGTCCCTGATCCTCTCAATGGCGGCGGTGGACAGTTCAGGGGCATCGCGCACGGTGACGTGGCCTTGGGTTGCGAGGTCGCTCACGATGACCTTCGCGACCCCCACCGGCACCCGCAGCGCGGTCCCGATCTCGGCGATGGAATGCGGTGCCTGACACAGTTGTACGACAGTGCGCTGCTCGAAACGCAGGGGCGCCGAGAGCGCGGCGGGTGGGGCTTGCACCAGGGTTTCGATGCGTAATCCGTCCAGCAGCGGGGTGGTGCGACCCGAGGTCATGACGAAGGGTCGCACGAAGGTTTCGTCGCTGTCGACGGTGGTTTCGGCCGGACGGGCAGGGCCGGGGCGGTTCGGAGCGAACCACCCTTGGGACCGTGCCACCGGGATCATCCGCGGGTCCGGCAGCCGCGGCCGGTCTGGATCTCTCATCTGCGCAACGTCTCTCGCAGTTGGGTGATGAGGGCGGGATCGAGCAGCGCGCCCGCCCGCTCGGCCAGCACCGCCATCTCGTAGCCGACCAGGCCGACATCGCAACCGCCGTCGGCGATGACGCCGAGGCAGCTGCCGTCGCCGAGCGCGGAAACCAGTAGGAAGCCGCGCTTCATCTCGATCATGATCAGCTTCAGGCCGTCGAACGCGTAACTGCGCGAAGCACTTCTGGCCAGACTCGCCAATCCGGAGACCATGGCGGCGAGGCGGTCGCCGTCCGTGCGGTCCAGTCCTTCCGACATGGCGATGAGCAGACCATCGGAGGAGACGGCGACGGTGTCGCGGACGCCGTCGGTGTCGCGGACGAAGTTCGCCAGCAGCCAGTTGAAGGCGTGCGGGTCGGTGTTCGTCGCGGGCTGCAGGTGTGTGGTCACAAACTCCCCTTTGCGGTACTCAGTGATCGAGCGGGTTCTGCGCCAGATCGGTGGCGCGCGTGCCGGATTCGGTGGATCCGGCTACGGCTTGTCGCGTGGGCGACGCGGGTGCGGGTGGCAGAGCGTGCGCGCGCGGCGCGGCCTCCAGCGACAGTGACGTCCGGGAGGGCAACGCCGTCATGGGCGGCAGTGCCGGTGCGGGCACCGGCGGCTGTGCCGATGCCGACCGCGGGGGCTGCGGGAGTGCCGGTGCGGGTGGCGGCATTGCGGGCGACTGTCCATTCGTGGGACCGCCGCGCTGATGCCCGGTGCGGAACGCCGACAGCATGCCGCGCACCTCCTCCGGGGAACGTTCCGGTACGGGAGTATTCGGCGGCCGCGGAGGCATCGGGCGGGCCCCGGCGGCGCTGTCGGCGGATCGACCTCGCTTGTTGCGCTTGACGAGTCCGTTGCGGGTGCGCTGCACGGCGGCGGGTGTGGTGGATTCGGCTGCGGGAGACTCATATTCGGGTACGCGCCACCACATCGACGGAGTAGGGTCGGCGGCGTCCGCTGCGGGGAACGCGAACGAGCCGGTGGGCGCGGCGGCCGAATTCGGTCCGTCGATGCGGTTGGCGGATCCGCCCGGCCCCATCATTGCCCCATCGCGCCCATTTCGCCCGGGATCCTTTGATGTATGGCGGATTTCGTCGCCACGACCTCGGGGCAGCGACTCTCCGGGTGCGCGCCCGATTTGCCCGGTACGGCCGTTGCGCACGGGATCGCCGGAGGCTCTCTCGTCGGTGCGGCCGTAGCCCCCGGTCTCCCCGAGCTTCTCTGCGCGACCGGGGCTGCCCGCCGCGTGCGCGGGTCCCGGACCGGCCCAGCCATTGCGGGCGACATCGACGGGGAGACCGAATCCTTCTCCATCGGGCGCGGAGTGCGCCGGACGATTCCTTCCGGATACGCCATCGAAGGACGGCTCATCGCTCGGGCCGTTCGGGCCGACTTCGGCGGCGCCGGAAACGATTCCGCCATCTGGTTCGGTGAAGCCGAACAGCGATACCTCGTTCCCCTGCGCCGAGGTATTCGCCGATTCGGCGGCACTCCCCTTGCCGCTGTTCTGCTTACCGCGTTCGCCACCGAGGAGTTCCAGTGGTAGCACCAACCTCGCCACGATGCCGCTGACCGGCGAGGTGTTCAGCTCCACGTCCACGTCCAACCGCTGAGCCAGCCGGCCGACGACGTAATGCCCCAGGTATCGCGTCGGCGCGACCAGGAAGTCACGTTCCCCGCGGAGCCGGGCATTGGCCTCGGACAGCTGGCCGGCGGGCATGCCGACACCGTGGTCCACCACCGCGAGCAGATAGCCGCCGGGCAATTTGCGGCCGTAGATCTCCACCTCCAGATCCGGTGGGGAGAAGGCCAATCCGTTCTCGATCAGCTCGGCCAGCATATGCGCGAGCTCGCTGACCACCGCGCCCGTGATCGACACCTCATCGATGCGGCGCAGCACCACTCGGCGGTAATCGTCGACCTCCGACAGACCGGCGCGGATCACGTCGGTGAGCGGGATCGGCTCGGCCCAGCGCCGCGGGCTGGCCTCACCGACCAGTACCAGCAGGCTTTCCGCGTTGCGGCGCATACGGGTAGCGAGATGGTCGAGCTCGAAGAGATTCGACAGCGCCTTCGGATCCAGTTCCTCCCGCTCGAATTCGCTGATCAGACCCAGCTGGCGGCGGACCAGATTCTGGTTGCGCCGGGCCAGATTCGACATCGACTCGGTGCTGTTGCGGCGCATCACCGCCTGTTCCGAGGCAAGTTCGAAGGCGGTGGCCTGCACGCGGTCCAGAGCGCCCGCCACCGCGGCGATTTCGGCGCTCGCGCCCGCCGGTGTGCGCACCGGCGCGGGTGGATCCGGCTGGGTATCGCCAGCGGTATGCCAGGCGGCGATCACCTCGGGCAGGCGGTGGCTCGCGACCTCATCGGCCTCGGCGGCCAGGGTGGCCAGCGGCCGCACAATGGCCCGCAGGCTCGCGACGACCAATGCGACCTCCGCGGCGATGGCGAGCAGCGCGGCGAGCAGGAAGCCGCCGAGGGTGAGCGTGGCGTCCCAGCGCAGTTGCGCGGCGCGGTCACGGACCGCGTCGCCGACCGCCTGCTGCACCGCACGTTCCTCGTCGATGACCGCGGTCATCTGCGACCACCAGGTGACCGGGTCCACCGAGCGCACCAGCGGCCCCACCGTGGACGTGATGGCGACGTTCTCGGATTCGGCCGCCCGCATGGCGTTTTCGCTGCGCAGCGCGGCGTCGAGCAGCGCCTGCTGGTTGGGGGTGGCGTCGCGCGCGAAGGCGGCCAGACCGGCCGTCTTGGCGGCGCGGATATCGAGGAACTGCACGTATTCACCGGGGCCGAATTCGTCGGCCGCGAAAACACCATTGAGGAATCCGCGTTCCTTGGCGGTCTGTTCCTTCGCCTCGCCCAGCGCGTACAGCGCCTGCAGCCCGTGCCGGACCTCGGGGTCGTTCGCCTGATCCAGGCCCAGCCGCAGGTGATTCAACGCGTCGATGCCGTCGGTATAGAACTGGAAGGCGGCGGGGCGAGCGATGCGCCGCGCGTCGATCTGATCGCGGGTCGCGGCCAATGTGGTGAACCGCCCCACCGCGGCGCGCACCTGCGTCGCACCTGGCGCTTCGCCTGCCAGTGCCTGCTCGAGCGCTCGCAATGCCCGGTCGGTATTGCCGCGCTGATCGACCACCGAATTCCGCAGTCGGCCATCGCCGCCGAGCCAGCCATTGCTCAGGCCGCGTTCCCGCTGCACCTCGTGCAGCACGTCCTGCACCGCCAGCGTGAGCGTCACCGCATCCACGGTGTCGCCACTGTGCCGGTAGGTCTGCACCTCGCGGGCGATCGTCACCCCGAGCAGCGCCAGTACCAGGGTCAAGGACACCAATAGAATTCGCGCCAATTGCCCACGAATTGTGCGTGGCCGAACTAAACTTCCTCCAGCAGTGTGATGTGCGCCGTAAGGCTCACTCTGGCTCTGGATATGCGCGGGCGCGACAGTCGTTGTATCGCCGGATATTTCCGGTCCAGAACGTGAACGCACCACCCTGCTCCTCCGAACGCTGGCCGTGACCGCTCCACGGCGAGCGCACGGAAAGTCAGGAGCACGCTCCCACAGGGGCTACCCCTAGTCAATGCGAAAATCGGACAATTCGGACATGCGGGGAGTTTGTATACATGCTGGTAATCAATGGGTTCCGGTGTGTCCATCCGCTCACAGAGCGGCACTGATCCATGTGACTTTTCAACGCTTTTCAATAGGCCCGACAGGTGCAAAGTGAGCACGCGCACACGGGCGTAGGCAATGATGTCGAACGTAGGTTATCGGTGCGGCACGACACACCCGTGAGTACGGGGGAAGCCCTCGAGACGGCGAGTCTGCCGGAAGCCCAGTGCCGATGTTCCAGTGGGACAAGAAACGTCGGGCAGCCAACCTCGAAACTCAGGGTTCGCGTATGACTTCGGCCGCGGGACCGGCACTGTCCGGTACAGTCGCCCCGCATCAAGATCAGCCCCGGTTCGGTCTGATAAAGTCAGGAAATCTGGAGTCATCGCAGGTCGAGAGGGTGGGGATGGCGCACCGATTGAAGTTGATGCTGGTCGCGGCCGCAATCGTGCCCGGCTTGGTCGCATGCGGGGGTTCGACAAGCGGGAATCCGACGGCCAGCACCAGTTCTGCGCCCGTGACGCTGTTCGATCCGTGCACAGGGATTCCCGATGATGCGCTCATCGCAGCGGGAATCAAGCCCTCGACCGAAGAAAGCGGGATCGCAGGAGTACATCAGTCAGGGTGGGAGATCTGCGCCTGGGACGGACCGAAGTACGGGATCACAGTCTTCTCGACCGGACGCACCATGAGCGAATTCGAGAACAAACCGGGCAATGTCCAGTTCCAGGACGTAACGATCGCCAGTCGCAAAGGTCGCCAGTTCCGCATCGAAGGCGCCTCACACGATCTCATGTGTGACGTCGCCTTTCCCGCCGCTCAAGGCGCAGTCACAATCAAGCTGAGCAACCATGCATCCCTCGATAACCCCGAGGAACCATGCGGGCTGTTGCGCCGCGTCGGTGAGTCGATTGTGCCAACTTTGCCGAATTGATTGAAAGAGGGGGAACAAATGAGCGATTCGGAAGTAGCACAATGGCAGAAGTTCGCCGAGCAGGCTAAATCCGGAGAACTGTACTTGGACAGCGAGGAAGCTGCTCGCCAGTGCCTGGACGCATGCGACAAGCGAATCACAGAACTCGACGGCCTGCTCCGCCTCGCTCAGCAGGCGCAGTTCGTCTCCGGTTTCGGCGATTTCAACATGGCCAACGATTTGGTCAAACAGTTCAAGGGCCAGGCCAGCGGTGAGGCCAACTCGATCGACAAGATCATTCTCGAACATATCGAGGTCGTCAAGGATATGGGTGAGATCATGGCGCTCTCGGTGAAGCGCATCTCCGGACAAGACGTCATCAACACCGTGCACTTCAACACCAACACCGGATCGATGGGATAGCCCGTGGCATTCGGAATGTTCAATGGGAGCGGAGTCGTTCTCGGCTCCGCCGTACTCGATGGCCTCGCCGACAATCCGAGCCCGATGTCCTTGTGAGACAAGAACATCGGGCAGACGGCCTCGAAACCTCACGTCCGCTCATGACTTCGACCGCGTGACCAGCGCTGTCCCGCCAGCCGCCCCGCATCAAGATCAGCCCCGGTTCGGTCTGATAAAGTCGGGAAATCTGGAGTCATCGCAGGTCGAGAGGGTGGGGATGGCGCACCGATTGAAGTTGATGCTGGTCGCGGCCGCAATCGCGCCCGGCTTGGTCGCATGCGGGGGTTCGACCAGCGGGAATCCGACAGCCAGCACCAGTTCTGCGCCAGTGAAGCTCTTCGACCCATGCACGCAGATCTCGGATGATGCACTCATCGCTGCAGGAGCGCAGCCAGCATCCAAAGAGACCGGAATCGCCGGAGTGCACCAGTCGGGTTGGGAGATCTGCACTTGGAGGGGGCAGAAGTACTCCCTCGGTATCTTCTCCACGGGCCGAACGGTGGATGAATTCGAACGCAAGGATGGCAACGTCGAGTTCCAGGACGTCGCGATCGCCGGCCGCAATGGTCGCCAATACAAAGTCGAAGGTGCATCCAAAGACCTCCGCTGTGACGTGGTCTTTTCAGCTACTCAGGGCGCACTGCAACTGATGCTCATCAACAACGCAGTCCTGAGGAACCCAGAAGACCCGTGCGTTCTGCTGCGCCGGGCCGGAGAGTCGATAGTCCCAGTTCTACCGAAGTAACAATGGGAGGGGTATTGGTATGAGCGGAGAGGAAGCAGCTCAGTGGCGGCGGTACGCCGATCAAGCTCGGGCTGGTGCGTTGTACCTGGATGACGAAGCTGCGGCACGAGAATGCTTGACAGCCTGCGATAACCGTATTACCGAGCTTCAAGACATGCTCACGTTTGCAAACGCTGCCCAGAGCGTCTCCGGATTCGGAGACTTCAACATGGCCAATGACCTCGTCGGTATGTTCAAGAAGCAAGCGAGCGGCGAGAACAACTCGGTCGACAAGATCATCCTTGAGCACGTCGAAGTCGTGAGAGACATGGGCGAGATCATGGCACTCTCGGTCAAGCGCATAACCGGCCAGGACGTCACGAACACGGTGCACTTCAACACCAACACCGGATCGATGGGATAGCACCATGGCATTCGGTATGTTCAATTGGAGCGCAGGTGATCTCGGCTCCGCGATGCTCGAGACGATGACGAACTGGATCGCGGGCGAGGAGCGCAAGTCGGGAGTTGATCCCGCGTCGGTCCAGAACCAGTACAACCAGCAGCGCAACGATGTCCGCAGCAAGGTTTCGAATATCGGATTCCAGGGCGAGTACCGACCTCATTCGGTGAACGGCCAGGACGACTTCGACAAGCCATCGACCAAAGAGCTGCGCGACAAGGTCGACAAGATCGATATCACCGCCGTCGACAATCTCGCGAACGCGTGGACGCAGATCGGTACCCGCGCCGAGACCTCGTTGACCAACTTCACCAACGCCATGAAGCGCGCCACAGACGAAGGCATTTGGAGCGGTGCCTCGCGCAATGCGGTTGCCAAGGCCGTCAGCGACTACGGCACCGAAGCGGTGCAGCTGGCCAACGCCGCCAAGCTAACTGCCAACAAAGTACTCGAGCTCAAGACCGGCCTGGAGCCCACCAAGGCTCTGGTCCCCCACGCTCCGGAACTGCGCTCGAATGTCGAGAATGCACGGCATTGGATCGCGGGCCGCGGGTGGCGAAACAATGACGAGGCGGAGAACACCGCTCACGCCGAAGCCGTGCGCGTATTGAAGACGGTCTACGCCCCGGTTATCAAGGAGTCCGACACCAACGTCCCGGTCATCCCCAAGCCGACGAACCCGACTTCGAACAACCCGACCGACGAGCCCACCGGCGGTACCCCGACACCGTCGTCGAGCAAGAATCCGTCCACGAACCAACCGTCGAACCAGCCCACCGATACGGATCCGCAGAACCAGAATCCGTCCGAGAATCCGAGTACAAATCCGCAGAGCACGCAGCAGGATTCATCGACTTCACCGCAGTCGACGAGTACCGGTTCGCAGCAGCAGAACAGTAAGACGGATTCGCCCGCGACCAATCCCGCCGGGACGAATCCGTCCTCGGCCAACCCGAGTTCGGGCACACCGCGTTCGGGCACCCCGCGCAGCGGGAGTCCCGGTTCCGGCAGTCCGGGTTCCGGCAGTCCGTCCGCGGGCCGTTCGGTGGCGGCTTCCCCGGTGGCCGCTGGTGTGTCGGCGGGCTCCGGGACGAGTGCGTCCGCGGCGAACGCGGGCCGTAATGGCATGGGCGGTATGGGCTCACCCGGTTCCCGTGGTGGCGGCAAGGACGACGAATCCACCAAGGGCATACCCGATTATCTGATCAACCAGCAGAACGGCGAGGAGCTCACCGGCCTCGACTCGATGCCGGGCACCGTGCCGCCGGTCATCGGCGAGTGAGCACAGAGAACGACAGGAACATCGCATGACAGCCCTGCGGCGGTGGCGTTTCACCGCGCTCGAATTCCGGGTGCTCTGGGAGTCCACCGGACGGGATGTGCTCCCCTATCCCCTTCGACACCGCTCCACCTGTGAGTATCAGGAGGATTTCGACCGCCTGCGGCGGGCCGCCGCGCAGGTGGTGGTTCCGCAACTCGATGAGGATCTGGTGCGGGCCGTCGAGGTGCTGCTGATGCCGGAGGCACGGGTGGAGGTCGCCGGATTCCTCGGCCCCCGCCAGGAGCGGAAGATCCGCGCGCACGGCGGCGCGCATTTCCAGCATGCCGCGGTCGCCGTGCAGGAGCCGGGCCCCGATCACGATCACGGCGGGGATGTGGAACTGCTGTTCCTGAACGCCGAGGATCTCGCGCCGGTGGTGGTCGGGGTACTGCCGGAATGCCGTGCGGGACAGGGTAAGCCGATGCAGGTCCCGGTCGAGGAGTTGGAGAAGCCGCCGCCGGTGGTGCGGGATGCGTGGCGGCCGACGGTGCGCGAGGAGTTCGACAAGTTCTTCCGTCGCCCCACCTCGGCCAGCACCCACGTCGGGGTGTATCCGCTGGGCAGTGTCGACAATCGGCATATCAAGGGCCGCAAGGACTTCCAGATCACCGATTTCGAGAACGACGGCCGGTACGTGAGTTTCGGCAGTCGCATGGTCATCGTGAAGCCGACCGACCTCCAGCGCATTACGGCGACGATGCGGGAAATGATCAACCGCACCGTCGAAGAGGTGCGCAACGGCGAGCACCAGCTACGCTGAGATGTCGCCGCGGCCCGGTCGGATGCCGCGGCGACCGAAAGCCGGTCAGCCGGCGAGGATCGCGAGCACCGAGTCCGAGGTGTAGAACGGCGCCAACCGTTCCCGGATCAGCTCGGCCAGCACGCCGTTCTTCTTGGCGCCCTCGATCACGGCGGGTCCGTAGCGCAGGATCTCGGTGGCGATATCCTCGCCGGACAGCCCGAGTTCCGGCAGCATGGCGGCGAGGGTGTAATCGCCGTACTTCTGGTAGAACACCTCGACGCACTCGTCGACGAGCAGACCGAAGTACTCCTTCTCGCGGGTGGTGACCGCGATCTCGTAGCAGATCAGCACCAGTTCGTTGAGGTCCTTCTGGGTCAGGTACTCACGCAGGCCGCTGACCGGCTCGTCGGCGTGCAGGTCCCAGAACTCCATGGCGGCCGAGTGCACGGGGGCATCGCGGAGCATTTCGCGAATGGCGTTATTAGTGCGCTTGAGCGCGAACAGAGCACCTTTGCCCGCGAGATCCCCGACGAAGGTGCCGTCGGCGACCTTCTTGGCGCGATTGGCGGCGGACTGGCCCAGCGACATGAGCGAGGAGACGCCCGGGATCTTCTCGGCGCGTTCCCGGTTGGCGGCCATGAAGTCGTTGATCAGCTTGTCCACGAACTTCGAGGCGACGGTGGCGACCAGCGGGCTCTCGGTGAGCCGGTCCAGGATGCGCTCCTGGGCCTGGTGCATGCCGAAGATCTTCTCCAGCAGCGCTTCGACCGGTTCCCGTTCCACCACTTGGCCGAGGGTGTATTCGTTGTTCTCGGCGATATTGTCGTAGATCGAATCCGCGAAGACGCCCACCATATCGGCGATGACGGGACTGCCACCGATCAGATCGATGATGATGCGGACCGTCTGTTTGGCCTGGTCGAGCTCGACGATATCGCGGAAGACCAGGGTGTCGGCGACCCCGATCACGGCCTCGACATCGCGGCCGATCACCTCCGTGAACCGGTCGCCGGTTACCTCCGCAAGCAGGAATTCCACCTGGGCATCGAGTAGCCGTTCGGCGATCTCACGCGGCTCGCTCATCGAGTTCCACCCATATCTCTCATCCGGTGCGCCGGGGTCGGATTACGGATCGCGCGTGTCGGCATCGTTGCCGTGCAACGATTTCCGTATCTCATCCAGTCGCTTGCGCGCGGCCTTCTCGCGCGCCTGAAATTGTTCGTCGGCACTGCGGCCCGCCGGGGTCTGCCGGTCGAGTTCGCCCATCCCCTGGGCGGTTCCGAAGCGCTGCTCGACCTTATCGCGAACAGACTCGAAGCTCGGCACTCCGGACGGCGAATATCCGCCGATCGTGGGCGTCGTCGGCATACCAACCGGCGGTACCGGTACCGCGGGTACCGGAATACCCGTTCCGACCTGCCCCGATGTACCGCCACCCTGCCTCGGTTCATGCGTCGCCGACTCCGCGGTGGTGGGACTCACATCGGTCAGGGATTCCGCATGACCGACCCCCGCCAGCTCATCGAGAGCGTTGCGCAGCGGCCACAGGGCGGGCCGACCGGCCACCACGGACCGCAGGAACGCCACCAATTCGCTGTCCGACAGCACCGCCAGCCGCGCGGTGAGGTCACTGTTATCACTCATAGAGCCAGGCTACGCAGCCCGGACGGGGGCCGCGGCCCGCCACAAGAAGCGCTGTCGCCCCACCCGATCGGCCGATCAGGTCTTCAGCACTCCCCGGGCCCACTCGCTCACCAATTTCATCCACGCCGACCCGGCGACGGCGATGAGGTCGTTGTGACCGGCTCCGCGGAACACCTCGAGATGCTTCGGCTCCGGCGCGGCCGCGTAGAGGCGTTGGGCGTGCCGCAGTGGGAGCAGTTCGTCCTGGTCGCCGTGCATGATGAGGACCGGGGCGGTCAACGTGCGTATCCGGCGCAGGTTGGGATAGGCGTCGGGGATCAGCGGGCCGGGCAGAAACGGGTAGACCGACCGGGCCGCATCGCGGAGTCCGGTGAAGGTGGACATCAGCATCAGGCCCGCGGGCGGATGCTCGGTGCACAGTTCCAGCATGACGCCACCGCCGAGCGACTTCCCCAGATACAGCACGCGCTCGGGGTCCACACCCGGCTGTTCGAGCAGCGTCTGCCGAGCCGCCCGCGCATCGAGGTAGGTGCCGTGCTCGGTGGGCCGCCCGGTGCTGCGGCCGTATCCCCGGTAATCGAACGCGAGCACATCGAATCCGAGCTCGGTGAGCAGCGCGAAGATCGGCACCCGATCCCCGATGGTGCCCGCATTGCCGTGTGCGAACAGGATGTGCCCGATGGAGCGCGGCGCGGGCATCCACCAGCCGTGCACCGTCTCACCATCCGAGGTGCGAATGGACAGATCGGTGTAGGCCATGCCGAGGATGGCGGGCGTCTGCAGGATCTGCCGATCCGGCATGAACGTCAGCGCATTGAGTATCGGGCCTGCCGGGTGTCGCATGCCCTCGTTCATACTCGACATCGGGTTCGTACGACACCGCGCCACCCCGATTCGCGCAAGCGACGCGGCCGGGGCCGCTCACAGCCCCGGCGGACCAGCCTCCGGGATCTAGTTTTCTACGACGTCGACGCCACGCCAGAAGGCCACCCGGTCACGGATCTGCTCGGCCTCGGGCTTCGGCTCCGGGTAATACCAGGCGGCGTCGGCGTTCGTCCGGTCGTCGACGGTAATGCTGTAGTAGGAGGCGGTGCCCTTCCACGGACACACCGTGTGGGTGTCGCTCACCGCGAAGTACTCCTTGTTGATCGCCTCCGCCGGGAAGTAGTGGTTGCCTTCCACCACCACCGTGTCATCACTCTCGGCCAGGACCACGTCGTTCCATACTGCTCGTACGCTCATCGGACCTCCAATGTCGTCGTGACAGCCGCATCGATCACGCTACCGGCGCGTGCGCGGCCGCCGAGCTCACCGGAACCAACAGGGGCCATCATCCGCGCATTCCCGATCCGGCCGGACGCAGTTGTGACAGAGCGGTATTCGCCCGCCGAAGCGAATAGCGCCCCAGGCCGCAGGGCTGCACGACGATCACCTCTCGTGGCCGACATTCTGCGCAGACTGCGGACCCTGCTCGACACCGTGGAAAACCACCGACGCGGATTCGATGAGGCGGGAACTCGACGGCTTCACCGCCATCCTCGAATCGCATTTCCAGTGGGAGGAGCGCAGAATCACCCGGGCGCTCGACGAGCTGGAGGATCGGACGCATACCGGCGAACAGCTCTTCGGTATCACCCTCTCGCGACCCGGATCACACGGCGCACGCTGTCAATTCGCGATAGGGCAGCCGGTGTGACGGCGCGGGATGATCGTGTGCCCTGTCCCCGGCGCGACCGAATCCGACGCAGACGATCCGGAAAAGCCGATGCCCCCACCGTTCGGCGGGGGCATCGGCTCGGCGTATCCGGAACTATCCGCGCAGCACCGCACCGACGGATTCGGCGGCCGCCGCGACGGCGGCATCGCGGGCCGCACTGGCCTCGTCCTCGGTGAGAGTGCGGTCGGCGGCGCGGAAGCGCAGGGCGTAGGTGAGGGATTTGCGGCCCTCACCCGCCTGGGCGCCCTCGTAGACGTCGAACAGTGCGATGTCCTCGAGTAGTTCGCCGCCACCGGTGCGCAGCGCCGTCTCGACCGAGGTGGCCGGCACGGACTTCTCGACGCTCACCGATACGTCCTGCAGCACCGCCGGGAACGGCGAAACCACCGGGACCGGTCGGGATTCCACCAGCGGCAGCGCGTCCAGGTCGAGTTCGACGGCGCAGGTGCGCGGCGGCAGCCCCGCGCGCTCGAGCACCGCCGGATGCAGTTCACCCGCGTGACCGACGACCACACCGTCGACCAGCAGTTCGGCGCAGCGACCCGGATGCCACGGCAGGTGGGCCGCGGCCCGGCGCTCGATGGTCACGCCCGCCGCGTCGGCGACCGCGTCCGCGAGGGCGAACGCGTCGGCGGCCTCGGCCTGCCTGCCCTGGCCCCACGGTCCGCGCGGTTCGCGGCGACCCGTCAGCACGGCCGCGACATGCACCGGCTGTGCGGGCAGCGAGTCGAGCAGTTCGGTGATCTGCTCGTCGGAAGGACGGCGATCCACCGACAACACGTCGACCGGCCGGGTGTTCGGGCCGGGCAGCACGACCTGCGCGATGCCGTAGATGGTGAGGTCGCGGGCGCCGCGCGAGATATTGCGGACGGCCACCTCCAGCAGGCCGGGCAGCAGCGTGGTGGCCAGTTCGGCGCGCTCCACATCGAGCGGGTTCAGCACCCGGGTGGTGTTGCGACGCGGATCGTCGGCGTCCAGACCCCAGACGTCGAAGACGTCGGCTGCCAGGAACGGCGGCGCGGGCACCTCGACCGCTCCGGTGAAGGCCAGCGCCCGGCTGACCGCGCGACGACGGCGCTGCAATGCGGTGAGCCCGCGCCCGGCCGGGGCGGTCGGCAGCACCGACGGAATCTGCTCGAGCCCCTCCAGCCGCAGCACCTCCTCCACCAGGTCGGCGGGCTGCGCCAGATCCGGCCGCCAGCTCGGCGGGGTGACCACGAGCTGGCCGTGTCCGGTCCGCTCGTCGACGGAAACCTCGACGGTACAACCGATCTGAGCCAGGCGACGGGCCGAGGTGCCGGTCGGGTACACGACTCCGGCGACCCGGTCTGCCAAGTCGATGTCGATACGGATCGGCTCGGCGGCAGGCACCGGGACCCGCATATCGGTGAGTTCGGATTCGATGGTGCCACCGGCGATTTCGGCCAGCAGGGTGGCGGCACGATCCAGCGCGGCCACATTGATCTCGGGGTCGACGACCCGCTCGTAACGCTTGCCCGCCTCGGAGACCAGCTTATGCCTGCGCGCGGTGCGGTAGATCAGCAGCGGGTTCCAGGTCGCGGCCTCGAGCACCACATCCGTGGTCCCCGCGCCGACCTCGGTGGTCGCGCCGCCCATCACACCGGCCAGCGAGATGACGCCGGAATCGTCGGCGATGATCACATCCTCGCTGTCCAGCACCCGCTCGACCTCGTCGAGGGTGCGCAGCGTCTCACCCTTGTTGGCCGTGCGCACCACCAGGCCGCCGTTCAGCTTGGCGGCGTCGAAGGCGTGCAGCGGCTGGCCGAGTTCGAGCATGACGTAGTTGGTCACGTCGACGGCCGGGGAGATCGGGCGTACGCCAGCCAGCAGGAGGCGACGCTGCAGCCACCAGGGGCTCACCGCGTTCGGGTCGATACCGGTGACCCGTCGCACCGCGAAGCGGGTGCATTTGGACGCCGGTTCCAGCTTGACCGACCAGGCGTCCTTCTCGTCCTGCGGCAGGGTCCGCACCGCGGGGTCGGCGTACTCCAGGTCGAAGCCGCAGGCCAGTTCGCGGGCCAGGCCGCGGACCGAGAAGCAGTAGCCGCGGTCCGGGGTGATGTTCAGCTCGATGACGGTGTCGTCCAGGCCGAGCAGCTCATTCGCATCGGTGCCCGGCTCGGCGGTGCCCGGCTCCAGCACGAGGATGCCGCTGTGGTCCTTGCCGATGCCGAGTTCGGCGACCGAACAGATCATGCCGTTGGATACATGGCCGTAGGTCTTGCGCGAGGAGATCGCGAAGCCGCCGGGCAGGACACCACCCGGCAGCACCACGACGACCAGATCGCCGACGGCGAAGTTGCTGGCGCCACAGACGATCTCCTGCAAGTCCGCGGTGTCCGATCCCCCCTCGCTGCGCTCGCCCCGGCCGACATCGACCTTGCAGAACCGGATCGGCTTCTTGAATTCGGTCAGCTCGGTGATTTCCGCGACCCGGCCGACCACCAAGGGCTTATCGATATCACCGGTCACCGGGTGGAGCTTGTCGACCTCCTCGACCTCCAGGCCGACGCGGACGAACCCGGCATCCAGTTCCTCGGGCGTCACCGACCACCCGGGGGTGGTGCGCTGGATGATGTCGGTCAGCCAGGACTGCGCTACTCGCACTTGACGTTTCGCTCTCTCGATCGAAGGAGGGTCAGGACCGGATACCGAAGGGCAGCGTGAACCGCGCGTCGCCCTCGACGATGTCCCGCATGTCCGGGATGCCATTGCGGAACTGGAGGGTCCGCTCCAGCCCCATACCGAACGCGAACCCGCTGTACACCTCGGGATCGATCCCGCTGGCGATCAGCACCTTCGGGTTCACCATGCCGCAGCCGCCCCACTCGACCCAGCCCGCGCCGCCCTTCTTGTCCGGGAACCACACGTCGACCTCGGCGGAGGGCTCGGTGAACGGGAAGTAGTTCGGGCGCATACGGGTGCGCGTCTCCGGGCCGAACAAGGCGCGCGCGAAGGCGTCGAGGGTGCCGCGCAGGTGCGCCATGGTCAGGCCCTTGTCCACGGCCAGGCCCTCGACCTGGGAGAAGACCGGAGTGTGCGTGGCGTCCAGCTCGTCGGTGCGGAAGGTACGGCCCGGGCACACCACGTAGATGGGCAGGTCGCGCTCCAGCATCGACCGCACCTGCACCGGAGAGGTGTGGGTGCGCAGCACCTGACGCGAACCCTCCGGCGCGATATGGAAGGTGTCCTGCATGGTGCGGGCCGGGTGATCCGGGAGGAAGTTGAGCGCGTCGAAGTTGAAGTGCTCGGTTTCCACCTCGGGTCCCTCGGCCACCTCCCAGCCCATCCCGACGAAGACGTCGGCGATCTGCTCGGAAATGACCGTGATCGGATGCCGGGCGCCGACCGACTGCCGCCGCGCGGGCAGCGTCACATCGATCGCCTCGGCCACCAGCACCGCCGCGTCGCGCTCGGCGAGCAGTACCGTGCGCCGCGCCTCGAACGCCTCCGAGACGCGCGCCCTGGCCACATTCACCCGCTTGCCCGCATCGGCCTTCTCCGACTTCGGCAGGCTGCCCAGCGCCCGCTGCGCCAGTGCCAGCGGCGCCTTACCGCCGAGATGCTCGGTCTTGGCGACCGCGAGCGCATCCAGATCGGTGGCGGCAGCGAACGCCTTCTCGGCCGCCGCCGCGGCAGCGGCCAGCGACTCCTCGGTCAGCGCGGCAGTCTGCTCGGCTGCGTCATTCGTGTCGTCGGCCACGATCGTTCGTCTCTCCCCTGGGGATCGGTTCACGGGGTTCGGCTCGGTGCCGGCCCACATTGCTGCTGGTGGAATCCTATGGGATGCGACATATCAGATTCACATGGATTACCCCGCGGTCCCGCCGCCGAGGCTGTATCAGCGCGGATGACCGGTGGTGAAGTCGCCGCATCCCCGGCCCGGACTGCTGGCATCCGCCCTGGACACCCGCGGTATTCCGCCATATCCACCATGCACCGCGCTCGCGCCGGTGAGCCCCGAGGATCTGGCTCCGCGCACCACGGTCGACCGAATTGGAACCAGCTACCTGGCTGCATTTCGCCAATCGCACGCAATCCGGGTACGGCGCCGTCGGCGGCCACCTGTACCCGGCCGAAACCAGGCTGCTGTTCGAACCGAACCACCTCGACGCCCTTCTCCGCGGCCGGTCCCGGTCGGCCCCGCTGAGAGCGATTACCGAGGTCGGTACCGAGACCCGGACCGGTCACCCGCTCAACGGCGACCTCGGAACCCGCCTGCGGCTGATCTCACCGACTATTCGTCGTGCACCGCCTCGACGAGGTCGTCACTCTCCGCGAGACGGAGACCGAGGCCGCCCGGCGGGAGCGCGGGCTCTGCGTTGGGTAGGACCACTCAGCGGGCGCCGCGCAGGACGCGGCAGCTCGCGTCCACCACGCGGCGGGTGAGGTCCGGGTCCAGTACGTCGAAGCGCTCCCCCACGTGGGTGCGGGGCAGCCACAGCAGGCGGTCGGCCAGTGCCACACCGAACGGGGTCTCCACCGCTGTACCGAAAGGTGTTGCCCGGAAACGGGTTCCGGTCTCGATCTCGACCACCGCCACGGTCGGGCCCGCGGCGTGGTTGTACTCGTCACTCGACACGATGAGATACAGCTCGCGTGCGCCCGTCAGCGGTGAAGGCTCGGAGATGTAGACGTCGCCCTGCTTCACGCCGCCCCGCTGGAGTGATCCTGCTTCCACCGTGACAGGCCGTCGCGCACGGCGCGCGATTTCCGGGACAGGCGATCGGGATCCTCGGCCTCGGCCAGCATGCGAGCGTGGTCGGCGAACTCCCGGCGCAGCACTTCCGCCTCGATCGCCCGCGTGGCGAAGGCCGTGAGCGTGATGCCCTCACGGTCGGCGACCTGCTTGGCCGCCTCGACGAGCTCACACGGGAGCCGCATATTGACCGGTTTCGTCACGTCATCCACGGTACAACCGCAGACACAGAATGTACGGACAATGTGCTTTACAGTTGCGCGCACAGGTCGACCCCTGCGAGTACATCGAGCGCGGTGGCCGGACCCGATCTCGACCCCGGTGCGGCAAATCCTCGGCGACGACCACCATCGGCCATGCCACCGATGGGCGGAGATCGGCGGATAGTCACACGATCGGCCGCGCGGGTCCGGTCGGCGAACCCGGACGACCGCGGCGCGAGATCAGTGACCCGGGTCGATCCGGCTCGGCAGCAGCAGCGAGACCACGGCGCCTACGGCGACGATGGCCGCGCCCACCCACATCGCGGGGACGAGACCGTCAACGTAGGACTGCGCTGACATGTAGGAGCCGTGCGAGGCGAAAACCGAGGCCAGGACCGCGACGCCCATGGCGACACCGACCTCACGGATGGTGCTGTTGGTACCCGATGCCATGGCGCGATCTTCGGGGGCGGCACTGGCCATGACAACGGTCGAGCCCGGCGCGAAGGTGAGGCCCATACCGATGCCACCGAGCAGGAACGGGCCGACGAAGGCGGCATAGCCGACATCGATGGTCGTGATGGCGGCCATCCAGGCCAGGGCTACGGCCAGCAGCCCTTGACCGGTGGTGAGCAGGCTGCGGGCGCCGACACGGTCGACGACGAGGCCGGCGATCGGGGCGACGACCATGGGCGCCAGGGTCCAGGGCATGGTTCGGATTCCGGCTTCGAGCGGGTTGTAGCCCTGCACGACCTGGAAGTACTGGGCCAGCAGGAAGATCGAGCCGAAAACGCCGACCGAGAAGGTGAATCCGGTGGTATTGCTGACCCGGAAGGCGCGGGAGCGGAACAGGCGCAGCGGCAGCATGGGATGCGGGGTACGCAGTTCCCAGAAGATCAGCGCCGCAAGCAGTGTCGCGCCGCCGATGAAGGAGCCGAGCACACCGGCCGAGGTCCAGCCGTCCTCGGCGCCGTGGATTACGCCCCACACCGGCGCGAGTACACCACCGGCCGCGAACACCAACCCGAGCGGATCGAGTCGCCTACTGCCGCCGAAGGATTCGTCGAGCATCCGGACCGCGAACGGCAGCGCGAGCAGGCCGATGGGCACATTCACCCAGAAGATCCACTGCCAATTCAGGCCTTCCACCACCGCACCGCCGACCAGCGGGCCGACCGCGACGCCGAGGCCGGAGATACCGCCCCAGATGCCGATGGCGGCGCTGCGCATCCGTTCCGGCACCGCGGCCGAGAGCAGCGTCAGCGACAGCGGCATGACGCCTGCCGCGCCG
Organism: Nocardia sp. NPDC050710; assembly: GCF_040654375.1. Taxonomy (NCBI): domain Bacteria; kingdom Bacillati; phylum Actinomycetota; class Actinomycetes; order Mycobacteriales; family Nocardiaceae; genus Nocardia; species Nocardia sp. NPDC050710. Next base: position 82,862 of record NZ_JBFAHV010000009.1, read on the forward strand.
AGTCCCTGAATTGCCCTGGCGGCGATCAGCATCCATGGCTCGGTGGCGAGGGCGCAGGCGGCCGAGGCGAGGGTGAACAGTGCGATGCCCGCCAGGAAGACGCGGCGGCGGCCGAGCCGGTCGCCGATGGCGGCGGCGGTGAGCAATAGCGACGCGAAGGAGAGCGTGTAGGCGTTCACGAACCACTGCAGATCGCTCAGCGAGGCGCCGAGCTCGGTGCGAATGATCGGCAACGCATTCGTGACCACGAGGTTGTCGAGCGTCACCATGAACATCGGGATGCCGACGGCGGCCAGTACCGCGGCGAGCGGGCGCCGCTTCGATGCCGTCGGTGCGACCGCGGCGGTGGCCCCGGGGTCGAGGATTTCGGTCATGTCCAGCCTTTGTTGTTATTCACTGATAACTATTGGCTCGAAGAGTATGCATTGACTGATAACATGTCAAAGGCCCAGCGAGAGGAGCACCATGGCGGGCTCGACCCGATCCCGGATGACCGCAACCGAACGCAGCGCCGAGGTGCTGACCGCGGCCGTTGCCGCCTTCGCCGAATCCGGTTACGCCGCAACGAAAACCGATGACATCGCGCGGAGCGCGGGGGTATCCCAGCCCTATGTCATTCGCCTCTTCGGCACCAAACAGCAACTCTTCCTGTCCGCCGTCCATCGGGTCTGCGATCGGATCGAGGCGATCTTCCGGGAGGCGGCTCACGACATTCCGCCGGACACGCCGCCGGACGAGGCATTCCGCATACTCGGCGGCGGCTACCGGGTCTTCCTGTCCGAACGCGAGCTCCTGCTGGTCCTCATGCACGGCTTCGCCGCCAGCGCCGACCCGGTCATCGGCGACGAGGTGCGCGACCGTTTCGGACGCATCTACGCACTGATCCGCGAACTGACCGGCGTCTCGACCACCGACGCCCGCCGCTTCCTGTCCACCGGCATGTTGCTCACCGTCATGACCGCCATGCAGGTCGCCGGGCCCAACGCCGTCCCAACCGCGTGGGCCACTGAAATCCTCGACGACCTGAGAGCGGTCGGCGATTGACGATATTCGAGCCCGCCGCGATAGACGCGCGCCTGGCGCAAGGGCTCGTCGCCCGGCAATTCCCGCGCTTGGCGCACCTCCCGGTCGTCCCAGTGTCCCGCCAGGGTGTCGACAATCGAACCTTTCGCCTCGGCGATCGCCTGTCGGTGCGGCTGCCGGCCGGGGACCGGTACGCACTGGCGGTCGAGAAGGAACACCGGTGGCTGCCTCGTTTGGCGCCCGGTCTGCCACTGCCCATCCCGCAACCGGTCGCCCAGGGCATGCCTGCCCGGGAATACCCGTACCCGTGGTCGATCTACCGATGGCTCGACGGCAGCCCGGTCACCGACACCGCCGTCTGCGACCGAATCGCGTTCGCCACCGCGCTGGGTGAATTCCTGGCCGCGCTCCGGCGTCAAGACCCGGCCGATGCGCCACTCCCAGGCCCGCACAGCTGGTTTCGCGGTGCCCCGGTATCCACCTACGCCGCGGAAACCCATCGCGCCCTCGACGCCCTCGGGGTCGAAATCAACCGCGCCGATGTCGAACGAGTGTGGGACGACGCGCAACGATCGACCTGGACCGGCGCGCCCGTGTGGTTCCACGGCGATATCGCCACCGGCAATCTGCTGGTCGAGCACGGACGGCTCAGCGCGGTCATCGATTTCGGGACGTGCGGTGTCGGCGACCCCGCCTGCGATACGACCATCGCCTGGACTTACCTCGCCGACGACAGTCGCGCCGCATTCCGCGCGGCGCTCGGAGTCGATGCCGCGACCTGGTCGCGCGGTCGCGGGTGGGTCGTATGGAAGACGCTGATCACGCTTGTCGGAGAGCTCGAACGCGACGACCGGTCCGGGGCCCGCCGGTCCCGCGCGGTCCTCGATCGTGTGGTGGCTGAGCACCGAGGCGACCGCTGACTTCAGGGCTGGCAGGGGCGATTTCGAGATCCTGATGGAAACCACCACGCGCCCGCCCTGGGCACGCCGTGAACTACGTGATGCGTTCCCAGGTGGCGTCTTTCAGGACGTAATGCCTGCCGAGGCCGTGCCGGGGGCGGCCGTCGCTCGCGCGGAGGTCGGCATCGTCACCTTCGGCGACGAGGTGTCCGGTGACTTCGAAGGCGGCGTCCAGCTCGTCGTCGGCCCATCGGGGAAGACCACCGATGTATACGTGCGTGTTCGGACCGCACCGGAGGATCGCACCCGCCGCGGCATTCTCGGCGAGACCGAACAGAGTGGCGGTGTCGTCGACGTAGTCGGCCAGATCCATGAATTCATCCTAACGTCACGCGCGGTCGTCCGATCACGCGTATCTGTTGACGAAACCGATGCAGATCACCGAGCTGTCGAAGTCCTTGTAGCCGCCGAAGAACTTTTCCGGCGTGCTCTGATATACGAACATCGGGTCGTCCGGATCATTGGTCTCTCCGTGATTCGCATGCCACCAATCGCCTGGCCTGCGGATCGAACAGCCCGTAGTCGAAATTGACGTGTCCGGGTTTGCGCTGACCGAAATCCTGCGACATATCCGATTACGCCGCCGATCTGTCCACGAAGCCGATACAGATCACCGAGCTGTCGAAGTCCTGGTAGCTGCCGAAGAACGTGTTCGAACTGCTCTGGTAGATCTTCATCGGCCGCTCCGGATCGTTCAAACTCCCCATTGTTTGCATGCCACCAGTTCCCGGTGTGCGGATCGAAGAATCCGTAGTCGAAATTGACGAATCCGGGTTTGGGCTGGGACTGGTCGCGCGCCATATCCACTTGCCCGGTCGACGGATCGGGTTTGAAACCGTCAGGATTGGGCGTGTCAGTCGAATTGAAGGTTACGTTCCCGTCCGCATCGAAGACCAGGTTCCCGTTCACATCATGCGTCAGCTCTTGCCCGGACCAGAAATGTTTTGAATAGACGACCACTTCCCAATCGGATGGGTTCCCGGAGGGCAATTCATGGAATACATTCTTCAGCGCGGACAATTCCGGATCGGCGTTGACACGACGGATGAAATCGGACTTGTCCACCGGTCCCGCCGCGATGATCTCCTCGAACTTTGCCGCATGACCGAGAACCCTGTCGAAGGTTCGCTGATCACCTTCGATTTTCGCCTCCTGTCTGCTTTTTTCAGCTTCGCCCCGCTGCTCCTTCGATATCCGGGACCACACCACCGTCGCCTCGGCACGCGCCCTCTCGAGACTCGTTTCATAGGCCTTGACGTATTTCAGGGCACTATCGGCGTCCCGGTCGTTTCCCGCAGCCCGGGCTTCCTCCAGCTTGCGCCGCGCCTTCCTCAGTTCTCGTTGGTAGTTCACCACGGCTTTACTGGCGATTTCGCCCCGGGCCAGTCGCTCTTCCCTCGGTGCAATCGTGCGCTGTGCGCGCGCATCACCGAAGGCAAGATTCATCGGCGGCCGTCGGCTGCGACCGAGTTCCAGCAGTGTCACACCGACACAGCCGAGATCCAGGGTGTCGCGTTCCTCCTGAGTCATCGGCCTGCCCCGGCCTCCCACAGGCTGATGAACTCTTCCTTGGTATAGACGCGCTGGTCCTCGGGGCCATCACCCGGATCGGCGCCACGCCCTCGTCTGAGCGGTGACGCGGCGGAAAGCCCCGAAATCCGCTGGGCGAGCTCATTGTCGACGCTTCCGAACTCGTACAACCCGGCACGAATATTGCCGAATACGCCCCGGTACGCGCCATTCGCCATGGGGTCGGCGACTCGTAGACCGCCCCTACCCAGGCGTTGGGCAACGGCGCGAAGCAATCGCGCGACCGCACTCATACGCCACCCGCGACGATCGAATGCGCAATCCCTTCCGGCAGTAGTGGTTCCGCCATCGCCGACCGCCCGATCGTGGCGTCGTCACCGCGCGTCGAGAGATACGGCAAACTTTTAGCGACGGTCACGATCGGACCATAACCCACGACGGCGACTCGGTCGCGTTGTAGCTCTAACCGCCGTAGCGGACGCGGGAGTTGGCGTAGAGGCAGATGGCGGCGGCGGTGGCGAGGTTGAGGGATTCGGCGCGGCCACGGATGGGGACGCGGATGCGGTGGTGGGCTCGGGCGGCGACAGCTGGGTCCAAACCATGGGCCTCGTTGCCGAAGAGCCAAGCCACCGGGGTGGTGAAGAGGTGGTCGGCGGCGTCGAGGTCGATTTCGCCGTCGGCTGCGGTCGCGAGGATTGTGATGCCTTGCCCCGCAATCGAATCCAGAGTTTCGGTGACGTCGCGGCTGCGGGCGACGGGGACGTGGAACAGGCTGCCCGCGCTGGAGCGGACACATTTTCCGTTGTGCGGGTCGACGGTATCCCCCGCGAGCACCACGCCCTCGGCCCCGACGGCGTCGGCGACCCGGATGAGGGTGCCCGCATTGCCCGGTTCGGCGATTTCCACCGGCACGGCCAGCATGCGCGGACGCTTCGCCAGCACGTCGATCAGTGGCACGTCGATCAGGTCGCAGACGGCCACCAGCCCCGGCGCGGTGACGGTTTCCCCGAGGTGCTGGGCGGCGCGATCGCTGACCAGCGTCGCACGCACACCGGAGGCTGCGGCGCCCGCGACGAGTTCATGCTCCCGGGTCGCGGCCGCGGCCGAATAGAACAGCTCGCGCACCCGCCCGGTTTCCAGTGCCGCGGCCACGGAGTTCGCGCCCTCGGCGAGGAACAGCCCGGTTTTGCGGCGTTGCGGGGCGCGATGGAGCTTGACAGCGGAAACGACCCGCGGATTGCGCTCGGAGAGCGGATCCACGGGTCGTTCCGAAAGATGTCCCTGCTGGGTCAACGAACGGCTCAGGCAGCCGGAGCGTTGACGTCCTGCGGGAGGGCGGCCTTCGCGACCGCGACCAGGCCGGCGAACGCCTCGGCGTCGGAGACGGCGAGCTCGGCGAGGATCTTGCGGTCAACCTCGACACCGGCGGCCTTCAGGCCCTGGATGAAGCGGTTGTAGGTGATGTCGTTGATGCGCGCCGCGGCGTTGATGCGGGCGATCCACAGCTTGCGGAAGTCACCCTTGCGCGCCCGGCGGTCCCGGTAGGCGTAGGTGAGCGAGTGCAGCTGCTGTTCCTTGGCCTTGCGGTAAAGCCGTGAGCGCTGGCCCCGGTAGCCCTTGGAGGCCTCGAGGATGGAACGGCGCTTCTTCTGAGCGTTGACGGCCCTTTTGACGCGTGCCACTGGTCAGTCCTGTCGAAGTTGGGGGCGCGTAGGTCGCGCCCGGAGTTGGTCGGGTTGGCGCCGGAGAACCTCCGGTCGCGATGTGCTGCGGACAGCGGGCGTCAGATACCCAGCAGCTTCTTCACGCGACGGACGTCGGCAGCCGCGACGACCTCCGTGCCGTCCAGACGACGAGTCCGGCGGGTGGGCTTGTGCTCGAACAGGTGGCGACGGTTCGCCTGCTGGCGCAGCAGCTTGCCTTTGCCGGACACCTTGAATCGCTTCGAGGCGCCGCTGTGGCTCTTCATCTTCGGCATGGATTCCTCTATCTGTCTCGTGCCGGTGGTCCTTTCGGACCACCGGTTCTGATCGGTGTTACTGCGGGCCGGCCGATGGCGCCTGTTCCGCGGCGGGTGCGGCCGGTTCGGCGGCGGCGGGCGCGGCGGGCTGCTCGGAAGCAGCCTGCTGCGGCCGGGGGGCCGACGATTCCTGCTGGGCCTTCACTCGCGTCTTCGCACCCTTGTGGGGCGCGAGGACCATGGTCATATTGCGACCGTCCTGCTTGGCAGAGGTCTCGACGAAACCCAACTCGGCGACGTCGGAGGCAAGGCGCTGCAACAACCGGAAGCCCAGTTCCGGACGCGACTGCTCGCGACCACGGAACATGATCGTCACCTTGACCTTCGAACCCGCTTCGAGGAAGCGAACGACGTTGCGCTTCTTGGTCTCGTAGTCGTGGTCGTCGATCTTGGGGCGGAGCTTCTGCTCCTTGATCACGGTCTGCACTTGATTCTTCCGAGACTCGCGCGCCTTCTGCGCCGTCTCGTACTTGAACTTGCCGTAGTCCATGATCTTGCAGACCGGCGGACGGGCATCCGGGGCCACCTCGACCAGGTCGAGGTCGGCTTCGAGAGCGACGCGTAGTGCATCTTCAACACGCACGATCCCAACCTGCTCGCCGCCAGGTCCGATGAGTCGGACTTCGGGAACACGGATGCGATCGTTGATGCGGGTCTCAGTGCTGATGGGGCCTCCTAGGTCAAGCGGTGTTGTCTGACGACCGCGCGCAATAACTGCAACCCCTTGTTCAACACAAAGGCCCCCTGGCGATATTTCGCCACGGGGCCCGAGTCGACCGATCACCGACGCGCACGAATCTCGCGTCGACCCTCATGCGTGAGACGGCTCTCCGCATAAGAAACCCGCCCTCTGCGGGACGGGTGACCGGACCGTTTGGCCTGTACGATTGCTCGCCGGCAACGGTGGGAGTCGGGCTCCACTTATCAGCCCCGAGGCAAGCCCGGGGCGGTCGTCGGCAGCAAGTCTAACATTCCCAAACGCTATCGCCGAATCGCACACGCCCGCGGCCGGGATTCGGTCCGCCACCTGCCGAGATGCCGGTACGCACCGTACACGGCGGAGGCGATTGACTCCCCGCCACAACCGACGCCTAGCCTGTGTGCCATGACTGAACAGCCCGACACGTTCGTTCGCGAGCTAGCCGACATCCCCGCGGTGGAGGTGATCAGCCGAGCCGCCGTGATGCTGATGAGCTCGGCGGCCGAGAAGCTCGGGCTCGCCGATGAGGATCCGGACACCAGTTCCCGCCGCGACCTGGACGAGGCGCGTCGTGTGATCACCGCTCTCGCGGGCCTGGTCACGGCGTCGGTCGAATACCTCGGCCCGCACGCGGGACCGATCCGGGAGGGTCTGCAATCGCTACAGCGCGCCTTCCGTGAGGCGTCGGCCCACCCCGACGAGCCAGGCAAGGGGCCCGGCGAGAAGTACACCGGCCCGGTCTACTGAGTCACCGAGCCGGCCGCGGGCGACTGTCGAGCCGTGTCCGCCGCGTCAGTAGCCTGAGCCGAGGAGAGCAAACTCGGCCGCACCACGCGGTGCGGAGAGCGCCAAACCTTCTTCCGGCACCTGCCGGATCCCACGGACCGGAGCCTGAGCCGCACCGAGGCCGAGCGCGGTCGGCGTAGAGCGCTTTCGGCGGACTCACTCGCCGCCACCGCCGCCCCCGATGCCGCCCGCGCTCTACGAGGCACCCTCGTCACCAATGCCCCAGCCGGTGCTCTCGACGGCGACGTCAAGCAGCAGCAGCCCGGTGCCGAGTGCCAGTTCTGCGCCCAGGTCGAGCGCCACCGTGCGGGCGAGCAACTCGCGATCCCAACCAGGGAGGTCATGCGGTTCGTCGGAGGCTTCGGCCGGGCGCGCCGCGACACCGGCCCGTTCGGAAGCCGAGGCCGCCAGTTCGCGCCGCCGCACCTGCCGCAGCCGCACACGGGTGCGCCAACCGGCGATGGTGCCGCGCGGCCGGAGCGGCAGTGCCGCCCCGGCGAGGAATACGACAGCGAGCCATCACCTCCCCTTGATTCGCCCGTGGATACCCACTGTGCAAGCGCAGGAAAGCCTGCGCCACAGCGTTGTTCGGCGCAATAGAACCGAAACCGACGCCGTCCCGGAGCGGCTGAGCACTGGTCGCCGGACGGCGGACCGACGCCGCGCACCTGACGGGCCGAAGAACATTGCCGAACTCGGCAGGCTCCAGGTGACGTAGCCGGTCCGAAACCGCGAGCGGCGTCACGGGATGGTTCCGTAGGCTCGGCCACACAACGGCAGGCGCGAAATACGGAGGGCGACATGACGGCTCGCATCGTTCTGGTTCCCGGGTTCTGGCTCGGCGCATGGGCGTGGGAGGACGTGGTCGACGATCTGCGCCATCGCGGTGACGAGGTCACCGCGATCACCTTGCCGGGGCTGGATTCCGACGACCCCGACCGGCTCTCGGTGACGCACGAGGAGCAGGCCGCTGCGATCATCGAGGCGGCGGGGGACGAACCCGTGGTGCTCGTGCTGCACAGCGGCGCGAGCACCAGCGGTTATCTCGCGACCGATCTCGCACCGGAACGATTCGAACGAGTCGTCTATGTGGATACCGCGCCCGCACCCCGGGGGTTCGCGGTGAATCCGGATCTGGATCCCGCATTGCGTGAATGGGAACTCCCGGCGTGGGAGGAATTCCGGGCGTCGCCGCTCGATCTGCTGGCAGGTCTGGACGCGGCGGCGCTCGATCAGTTCCGGGCGCGCGCGGTCTCGGAGCCCGCCACCATCGCGGCGGTCGGACTGAAGATCGGTGATCGGCCCGAACGACTGTCGATTCCCTCGACGGTGATCTGCTGCAGCTTCTCCGCGGAACAGGGCAAACAGGCGCGGGACGGGGGCGAATTCATGTTCGCCGAACTGCGGCGAGTCGACGCCGACTATGTCGATCTGCCCACCGGACATTGGCCGATGTGGTCGCGGCCGAAGGAACTCGCGGGGCTGATCCACGCCATCGCCGGGAGCTGAATGTCCGCGTAGGGCATGCTGGGAAACATGGCGACTCGGATTCTGCTGGTTCCCGGTTTCTGGCTCGGCGCGTGGGCGTGGGATGCGGTCGCCGAGGAGCTGCGGTCCCGGGGCCACGATGTGCGGGCGCTGACATTGCCGGGGCTGGATCCCGCCGATGACGATCGCCTGGAGGCGACGCTGGAGGACCAGGCACATACGATCGTCGATGCCGTCGACGCGACCGAAAGCGTGGTGCTGGTAGCGCATTCCGGTGGCGCGGTGCCCGCCTATCTCGCCACCGATCTGGCGCCCGAGCGGTTCCGCCATGCCATCTACGTGGACAGCGCGCCGATCCCGAACGGGTTCGTCCTGCGCGACGATCTGGGTTCGGCGCGCGAATTCGCGCTGCCCTCCTGGGCCGAACTGGAGGCGGAGGGAAACAGCCTGACCGGGCTGGACGATGGTGCGCTGGCGCGCTTCCGGGAACGCGCGGTATCGCAGCCGGCGAGCATCGCTGGCGCACCATTGAACCTGAGCGATTCGCCTGCGCGCCTTGCCATTCCGACCACGGTGGTGTGCACCAGCATCTCGGCCGAACTGGTCGGGCAGTTGAGCACCAGCGGCGAAGCGCCGATTTTCTCCGAGATCCCACACCTCGATGCCGATTTGGTGGATCTGCCGACCGGGCATTGGCCCATGTGGTCGGAACCGAAGCGATTGGCCGAGCTCATTCACGCCGTCGCCGACGCCTGAGCGGGACTGCGGCGGGGACGGGACCGGCCGCGCGCCGGCCCCGTCTCATCCTCACTGCCCGGGGGTGACCGAGATGGAGGAGCCGGTGCTGATCAGCTTGGCCAGGGCCTCGAAGAGTGCGCCGAAGCCCGCGCTTCCGGTGTCCATAGTCTGAATCCTTTCGAGGCCGCGCTCAGGTGCCCGGTTTTCGGCCAACCGTCGAAACACCAAACGGTCGCGCCATACGCACTGGGTACGTACGGCGCGACCGTTTCGGTTATCCGGGTATCAGGCAGTTACCGCAGCGCGGCCGCCTTACGAGCCAGGCGCTTGGCCGCAGCGGGTTCGGCGGGCGCCTTCTTCGCGGCGGCCTTCTTCGCCGCCTTCTTCGCGGGCGCCTTCCGGGGTGCGGCCGGAGCGGCCAGCACCGCCTTCAGGAACTGACCGGTGTAGCTGTCGGCCACGGCCGCGACATCTTCCGGAGTGCCCTCGGCGACCACCGTGCCGCCGCCGGAACCTCCCTCCGGACCCATATCGACCACCCAGTCGGAGGTCTTGATGACATCCAGGTTGTGTTCGATGACGATCACCGAATTGCCCTTGTCCACCAGGCCATTGATCACGCCGAGCAGTTTGCGGATGTCCTCGAAGTGCAGACCGGTGGTCGGCTCATCCAGAATGTAGATCGTCCGCCCGGTCGAACGCTTCTGCAACTCCGCGGCGAGCTTGACGCGCTGCGCCTCACCTCCGGACAGGGTGGGCGCGCTCTGGCCGAGTCGCACATAGCCGAGACCCACGTCCACCAGCGTCTTCAGGTAGCGGTGGATGGAGGTGACCGGCTCGAAGAATTCGGCCGCCTCGTCGATCGGCATATCCAGGACCTCGGCGATGGTCTTGCCCTTGTAGTGCACCTCGAGGGTTTCCCGGTTGTAGCGGGCGCCGTGGCAGACCTCGCACGGGACGTACACATCCGGCAGGAAGTTCATCTCGATCTTCAGGGTGCCGTCGCCCGAGCACGCCTCGCAGCGACCACCCTTGACGTTGAAGGAGAAGCGGCCCGGCTGGTAGCCGCGCACCTTCGCCTCCGTCGTGGCCGCGAAGAGGGTGCGGATCTTGTCGAAGACGCCGGTGTAGGTGGCCGGGTTGGAGCGCGGGGTGCGGCCGATCGGCGACTGGTCCACCTGCACCAGTTTGTCCAGGTGATCCAGCCCGTTGACCCGGGTGTGCCTGCCCGGCACCTGCCGCGCGCCATTGAGCTTGTTCGCCAGCACCGTCGCCAGAATGTCGTTCACCAGCGTCGACTTGCCGGAGCCGGAAACACCGGTGACCGAGGTCAGCACGCCCAACGGGAAGGCCACATCGATGTTCTGCAAGTTGTGCTCGGTCGCGCCGACCACGGTGAGTCTGCGCTTCTTGTCGACCGGACGCCGCACCATCGGCACCTCGATCCGCTCCCGGCCCGAAAGGTAGGCGCCGGTCAGCGAATTAGGGTCGGTGAGCAGCTCCAGGTATGGACCGCTGTGCACCACCCGGCCGCCGTGCTCGCCGGCCAGCGGGCCGATATCGACCACCCAGTCCGAGGCCCGGATGGTGTCCTCGTCGTGCTCGACCACGATCAGCGTATTGCCGAGATTACGCAGCCGGGTAAGGGTTTCGATGAGTCGCCGATTGTCGCGCTGGTGCAGGCCGATGGAGGGTTCGTCGAGCACGTACAGCACGCCGACCAGGCCGGAGCCGATCTGGGTGGCGAGCCGGATCCGCTGTGCCTCACCGCCGGAGAGGGTGGCGGCGGCGCGGGACAGCGATAGGTACTGGAGGCCGACGTCGAGCAGGAAGCCCAGGCGCGCCTGCACCTCCTTGAGCACCTGCCCCGCGATGGCGGCCTCGCGCTCCCCCAGGGTCAGCGAGTTGAGGAACGTCGAGCAGTCCGCGATGGACAACTCGCTGACATCGGCGATGGACTTGCGGTCCCCGTTCGCGTTGATGGTGACCGCGAGGATCTCCGGCCGCAGTCGGGCACCATCGCAGACCGGGCACGGCACATCGCGCATGTACCCGTCGTAGTGCTCCTTCATCTGCTCGGATTCGGTGTTCTCCATGCGCCGCTGCAGGAACGGCATCACACCCTCGAAATCGGCGTAGTACGAGCGCTTGCGACCGTAACGGTTGGTGTAGGAGACGTGCACCTGGTCGGCGCTGCCCTCCAGTACCGCCTTACGCGCCTTGAGCGGCAGATCCTTCCACGGGGTGTCCATGGAGAAGCCGACGGATTCGGCGAGTCCGGACAGCAGCCGGGTGAAGTATTCGGCGGTCTGCCCGCGCGACCACGGCGCGATGGCGCCCCCGTTCAGGCTCAGCTCCGGATCCGGCACCACCAGATCGGGGTCGACCTCCTTGCGGATGCCGAGGCCGGTGCAGTCCGGGCAGGCGCCGTAGGGCGAGTTGAACGAGAACGACCGCGGCTCCAGATCCTCGATATCGAGCGGATGCCCGTTCGGGCAGGCCAGTCGCTCGGAGAAGCGGCGCTCACGATCGTGCGCGTGCTCGTCGCGATCCACGAAGTCCAGCACGACGATGCCGTCGGCCAGCCGCAGCGCGGTCTCGATGGAATCGGTGAGGCGTTGTTTGGAGTTGGGCTTGACCGCGAGCCGGTCGACGACCACCTCGACGTCGTGTTTCTCCTGCTTCTTCAGCTTCGGCGGATCGGTCAGCGGGTAGACCACGCCGTCGACGCGCACGCGCGAATAGCCCTGGGAGTTCAGCTGGTCGAACAGGTCGACGAATTCGCCCTTCCGGGTCCGCACCACGGGTGCGAGCACCTGGAACTTGATGCCCGGTTCCATGGCGAGCACCTGGTCGACGATCTGCTGCGGGGTCTGCTTTTCGATCAGTTCACCGCAGACCGGGCAGTGCGGGGTGCCGGCGCGGGCGTAGAGCAGGCGCAGGTAGTCGTAGACCTCGGTGATGGTGCCGACGGTCGAGCGAGGGTTGCGGTTGGTCGACTTCTGGTCAATCGACACCGCGGGCGACAGCCCCTCGATGAAATCGACGTCCGGCTTGTCCATCTGTCCGAGGAACTGACGGGCGTATGCCGACAGCGATTCCACATATCGGCGCTGGCCCTCGGCGAAGATAGTGTCGAAGGCGAGGCTGGATTTGCCGGAGCCGGACAGACCGGTGAACACGATGAGACTGTCGCGGGGCAGGTCGAGATCCACTCCCTTCAGATTGTGCTCCCGAGCTCCGCGCACAGTGAGGCGTTCCGCCACCAGGTGAGTCCCTTCTCGATCGTGTCGGCGTTCGTACAAATCGCGGTGTCCGGACGCGTCTGCTGACCCGCGCAGCAACGCCCAGACGTACCCCGCCGTCATGCTAGGCCCGACCACCGACAAGTTTCGTTGCGCGATCGGACCCCGCCCCGCGCCTCCCTGTTCACCCAGGATGACGCAGATCAGCATTCCGCGCCGGTACGCCGCGAGCCGCGCCAGAACCCCAGCCTATCCCGCCAGCTCAGCGACGTGATTGCCGGAGCGCCCCATTGGCGTCGCGCAGTTCCCAGCCCGCGCGATCGACGGTGACGGTCACCACATCGGAACCCACCCGCATCCCGCGCACCCGCATCGGAAGGTACCGCTCGGGCACCGCGGGCTCCACCGTCGGCCGCCCGTCCCCCGGCTCCAGCCGCAGCAGGCTGCGCAGCAACAGCAGCGGCGCGGCAGCGGCCCAGGCCTGGGGCGAGCACGAGGTCGGGTACGGCACCGGTGCGGCGAACTCGGCCCGGTCGAAGCCGCAGAACAGCTCCGGCAGCCGGTACCCGAAGCGGGTCGAGGCGTCCAGCGTCGCCTCGATTACCCGGGTGGCGTGTTCGGTGCAGCCGTAGCGCATGAGGCCCGCGGCACAGATGGCGTTGTCGTGCGGCCAGACCGAACCGTTGTGGTAACTGACCGGGTTGTAGGCGCCCATGGTGGTGGCCAGCGTGCGAATCCCCCAGCCACTGAACATCTCCGGGGCGAGCAGTCGATCGGCGACCAGTGGCGCCTTGTCCGCGTCGACGATCCCGGTCCACAGGCAATGGCCCATATTGGAGGTGAGCGCATCGATCGGGCGCTTGTCGCGATCCAGACCGATGGCATACCAGCCGCGTTCGGGCAGCCAGAACTGTTCGTTGAACGCGATCTTGAGCCGCGCCGCCTTGGCACGCAGCCGATCGGCGGTGGCGGCATCACCGGTATCGGCCGCGAGCTCGGCCCGCGCCAGATAGGCGGCGTACACATAGCCCTGCACCTCGGCCAGCGCGATCGGCGCCTCGGCGAGGCCGCCGTCGGCGAAGTTCACCCCGTCCCAGGAGTCCTTCCAGCCCTGGTTCGCCAGGCCGTGCTCGGCGGCGCGCCGATATTCGACGAAGCCGTCGCCGTCCACGTCGCCGAACTGCTCGATCCATTCCAGCGCGCGATCGGCGTGCGGTAGTAGCTCGTCGCGGGTTTCGGCATCCAGCCCCCAGCGATGTAGCTCGCCGAGCAGCATGACGAACAACGGGGTCGCGTCGGCGGTGCCGTAGTACACGGTGTCGCCGCCGAGCAGATCGGTCGCGGCCCGGCCGAAACGCACCTCGTGCGGAATCCGGCCCGGCTCCTCCTCGGTCGCCGGTCGGGTCTGCTTGCCCTGCATGCCCGCGAGACTTTGCAGCGTCCCGACCGCGAGCGTTCGATCCAGCGGCAGCACCATCCATGACGTGAGCAGCGAGTCGCGCCCGAACAGCGCCATGAACCAGGGCGCGCCCGCGGCGACCACCGCCCGCTCCGGATGACTCGGATCGAAGATGCGCAGGGCGCCGAGATCGGTGAGGGCGCGCTGCAATACCGCGGCGAGGGTTTTATCGGCGGTCCGCACGGTCGGCGAGTTCTCGTACCATTCGCGCAGCCGCTGGGCGGGCGTGCTGCGCGCGACCGGAATGCCGCAGGCATAGCTCGGCGGCACCGGCTCCGCACCGAGCTGTGGGCGGTACTGGATACAGGCGCTCCATTCACCACGCCCGGGAAGCCGGACCTGCCAGTGCAATTCGCGCCCACGCACGGTGGCGCCGGCGGCCTCGACCATGACCGCCAGCCGCAGATCGGCACGGCCGATCTCCAATGCCCCCGGCCGGACCAGGCTGTCGGTGACCACGCCCTGGCCGATACGCCCCTCCTTGACCTCGAACAAGTCCGCGAAGTCGGCGTCGACCCCGAGCACCACATCGCAGACGATCGGATCACCGGAGAGATTGCGCAACACCAGGTCCTCGCGCATCCCGTCACCGACGTGGCGTCCGACGATCACCAGCGCGGAGCTGTCGGCGCGTCCCGGCGGCGGCGGCGTCCGTGCCAGCAGGGTGGCACTGTACGGATCGGCGTATTGGACAGTGAGCGGCTCCGGCGGCTGTCCGTCGACGGTCAGCCGCCAGTGCGAGAGCACCCTGGTGTCCCGGACGAACAGTCCCTCCGGGCGATTCGGGCTGATGACGCCGCCGGTTTCGCTGAGGCAGAAGGTGGAGCCCTCGACGAGCGTGACCCCGGCACCGAGCGCCCGCGGGTCGCTGCCGCCCGCTCCGTCACCCCATGCAGTGTTCACGACTCGGCCTCGTTTCGCCGGGTCACGACGCCGGTGCGGGCATCACCGCCCGGTTGGTCCGGTTTCCGGTCGGTATGCGACGGTTGCGCCGCTCGTGGTCACGGGCCATGCGCAGCAGGCTAATCCGTCGCCCGACCCGCGTGCGGCAAAACCGATGATCGAGGCCGTCGGCCCGGCGCGTCCTCCGCGCCCGGGCCTGCCGCCGCACCGGAATCTGGTTCGGCCGCAACGATCGTCGGACGCCGTCCCGGGCCGGATGCACACTCCGGCAGACGACCCGACATTCCGCGACCGGTCCGTAGCCGCGGACCGTGCGACGGGTTACCTTGGCCTGGTACACGTTCGGCTGCACCCAGCAGGAGGCCGCGGTGATCAAGGTGTTCCTGGTCGACGATCACGAGATCGTGCGGCGTGGGCTGATCGATCTGCTGAACAGCGATCCGGAACTCAGCGTGATCGGCGAGGCGGGGGATGTCGCCCAGGCCATGGAGGGCATCCGCGAGTTGCGACCCGATGTCGCCGTGCTCGATGTCCGGCTGCCCGACGGCAACGGCATCGAACTCTGCCGCGATCTGCTCGCGGATCTGGAAGGCCTGCGCTGCCTGATCCTCACCTCCTACACCGATGAGCACGCGATGCTCGACGCGATCCTGGCGGGCGCCAGCGGGTACGTGGTGAAGAACATCAAGGGTATGGAGTTGGCGGAGGCGATCAAGGCGGTCGGCTCGGGGCGCTCGCTGCTGGACAATCGCGCGGCGGCGGCGCTCAAGGCGCGGTTGCGCAGCAGCACCGAGAACGACGGGCCGCTGGCCGGTCTCACCGAGCAGGAGCGCAGGCTGCTGGCGTTATTGGGCGAGGGGCTGACCAATCGGCAGATCGCCGCACGAATGTTCCTGGCGGAGAAGACGGTGAAGAATTACGTGTCCCGGTTACTGGCGAAGCTGGGTATGGAGCGTCGCACCCAGGCCGCCGTGCTGGCGTCCAAGCTGCGGGAGTCCTGACGCGAATCAGGTGGGCACCACGACCGTGAGGTTCCCGTCGTAGCGGCGGTACAGCAGTGCGCCACGGCCGGTCTGCTCATCGGTGAAGAACAGGAACGGCAGCCCGGCCCGGCACAGCCAGGTCGCCGCTTCGTCTTCGGTCAGGTTGGGCGTCGGAGCCGGCTGCACCAGCATGGGTAGCGAGTGCGTCGTCAAGGGCTGGTCCGGGCGCGTGGCGGGCGGGATGGTCGACCGTTGCCTGGCCAGTACCACGCCGATCGCGTCGGCCCAGTGCACGATGGCGTCCTCACCGGTCTCCGCGTCGGTGAAAAGGTAGGCGTCGTAATCCATCGCGTCCATTACTGCGGCCGCCTCCGCCGGGGTGCCGGTCAGCAGCGCGCACTCCTTGCGGCGGATGATCGGCCGCGGTTCGGTGACCGCGGCCAGTGGCGGACGCGCCGGATCCGGCCAGGCCCGTGACTGATTCGCGGCCAGCCGGGTGATCTGGCGGTCCAGCCGCTCGACGGCGAAGGTGACCGCGAAACCGCGCGGTCCCGTCACCTGCACCCGGGTCGGGGTGTCGTGCATCCGGATATTGGCCTGCACGAGCGTCGGCTGGTCGATATCCTCGGGAGCGGTGACCCGCACGCGCGCAGGCACATTGAGATGATGCCGGCGCAGCACGCGCCCGATGGCGCGCACCGCCCTGGTCACGTCGGCGGGCGGAACCGCCCCGCGGGTGGTCACCGCGAGGTCCGGGTCGGCCGCAGTGGTCCACTGCTCCGACAAGTACAACGGCTGCGACGAATTCATAGGACACCCCTACTCTCTATTCATCCGATCCGCCCATCCCACCTCCGCAACGCCGCCGCGAACAGGGCCGAAAGTCCCCGATCCAGGAATTAGACTGACTGAAGCGCCGTTAAATGCGCCCACCAGGACGGGATCCCAGATGACGGATGACAGCGCAGGTGACCTGTATTCGGTGCGCGACACACTGTCGCAACTGCGCCTGCGGGAACTCCTCAGCGAGGTCAAGGAGCGGGTCGAGCTGATCATCGACTCGCGGGACCGGATGGACGGCCTGGTGGAGGCCATGCTCACGGTCACTTCCGGCCTCGATCTGGACGATACGCTGCGCGCCATCGTGCGCACCGCCACCAGTCTGGTCGATGCCCGCTTCGGCGCGCTTGCGGTGCGCGGTCACGACCAACAGGTGACCCAGTTCATCGATGAGGGTATGGACGAGGTGACCCGCGAGCGCATCGGCACGCTGCCCGCCGGGCACGGGGTGCTCGGCGTGGTGTTCAACCGTCCGAAGCCGCTGCGGCTCGACGATCTGACGAAACATCCCGAATCCGTTGGCCTTCCGCCCGGCCACCCGCCGATGCACACCTTCCTCGGCGTCCCGGTGCGGATTCGCAACGAGGTCTTCGGCAGCCTGTACCTGACCGAGAAGGCGGGCGGCCAGCCCTTCACCGAGGACGACGATGTGCTGGTACAGGCGCTGGCGGCGGCCGCGGGTATCGCGGTGGACAATGCGCGGCTCTACGAATCCGCGCGTACCAGGCAAGCCTGGATCGAGGCGACCCGCGATATCGCGACCGAGTTCCTCGCCGGCACCGAATCCGATCGAGTGCTCGCGCACGTCGTCGACCACGCACGCACCCTCACCGGATCGCACCGTTCCTTCCTCGCGGGCGCGGTGGGCAAACACAACGGCGAGGCGACCGAGTTGATGCTGACCCAGTGGTCCGGCCCCGGCGCGGGACACCAGGGCTGGCTCGTGCTGACGGAGGGCACCGCGCTCGGTGAGGCATTCAGCCGCCGCACCCCGCTACGTTTCGACGACGCGGCGCAGATCGATCTGGGGGTTCCCCTCGCCGATGTCGGCCCCGCGCTGATCCTGCCGCTGTGCACTCCGGACTCCACTCTCGGCGTGCTGGTCACGGTCCGGCCCACGGGCTCGGCGCCCTACGCCGACGAACTCGTGGAACTGACCGCCGCCTTCACCGATCAGGCCGCGCTGGCCATGCAGTTGGCGGGCACCCAGCGGCGGATGCGGGAACTGGACATCCTCGCCGACCGCGACCGCATCGCGCGGGATCTGCACGACCATGTCATCCAGCGGCTCTTCGCGATCGGGCTCACATTGCAGGGCGCGGTGCCCAAGGCACGGGTTCCCGAAGTGCGGCAACGACTCTCGACGGTCGTCAGCGACCTGCAGGAGGTGGTGCAGGAGATCCGCACCTCGATCTTCGACCTGCACGGCGGCGACGGGGACAGTACCCGCCTGCAACAGCGCATCGAGCAGGCGGTGCGCCAGCAGACCACCGACGCGCAGTTGCGTGCCACGGTGCAGGTGACCGGGCCGCTGTCGGTGCTGGAGGCCGAATTGGCCGATCACGCGGAGGCGGTGGTGCGCGAGGCGGTCAGCAATGCGGTCCGGCATTCGGGCGCGGACACCGTCGCGGTGGAGATCAGCGTCGACGACAACCTGACCATTGTCGTGACCGACAACGGCTGGGGCATTCCGAATCACGTCATCCGCAGCGGCTTGCGCAATCTGGAGCAGCGTGCGGAGAAATCCGATGGCGAGTTCATCATCGGGCCCGCGGGCCGCCCGGCCGACGATCCGCACGGCGCCGGACTGCCCGGCACCCGGTTGTGCTGGTCGGTCCCGCTGCCGACCGGTTGACGCGCCGGATTCAGCCCGCTGGTCCGAGCACGAGCATCGAATTGTGTCCGCCCATGCCGAGCGACAGCTTCGCGGTGATACCTCCCGCGAAGGGCGTCGGCCCGTCGAGCAGTCGCTCATAGGCGGGTGCGACGATCGGTGCGGCGGGCACGATGCCGCGTTCGTACCCCAGCGCCGCGGCGGCGATCTCGACGCCGGCGGCGGCGCCCTGGCAATGACCGGTCAGCGGTTTGATCGCATACACGTCAGGGCGGTCGCCGAATATGCGCCCCAGCAATTCCCGTTCGGCCATATCGCATTGCCGGGTGCCGGTGCCGTGCGCGTTGAAATACCGCACCTCCGCGGGGGTGATGTTCGCGGCGGCGAGCGCACGTCGCGCACAATCGAATATCTGTGTGTGCGTGGGCTCCACCGAGACCACGTGATATCCATCATTCGTCATCCCGCCGCCGAGCACCGCCGCGTAGGGGCGTTCGACGGATCGGCTCAACACGAAGGCCACCGAGGCCTCCCCCATGCTGAAACCGCGGCTGTCCTCCTGGAAGGGCCGCGAACCCTCGAGCGGCTCGATATCGGTCACCGCAGCGCCGAGATGGACGAAATGTTCGACCATATCCGGCGTCGCCGACATATCGGTCGCGACGCAAACGACATCGTCGGCAACCCCGCTGTCCAGCCACATCTTGGCGGTGATCAGCGCGACATTGGCCGAACTGCATGCGGCGGAGACATTCATGGACGGGCCGTGGAAGCCGAATTCCTGCATCAGCACCGAGATCGGCGTCGAGGGCAGTAGTCGCATGTAGTCGCGGGAGCGGCGACGGCCCTCGTCGACGAGATAGAAATCGCGCCAGTTCACCACGTCGCCGAGCACGATCGCATGCACCAGCCCGACCGTGCGCCCCGGCCGCCAGCCGTGCTCGGTCGCGTCGGCGATGGCCTCACGCGCCGACTCGTGCATGGCACGGCCGTAGCGACTGTTGCTGATGGCCGGATCGCCGCCGTCCGGCACCAGCGCCACCCAGGCCTGCTCATCCCGGCTCGGGCCGTATCCTGGTTGCAGGGTGGCCGCCGATTCACCACTCGACAAACCGTCCCACAGCACCTCGCGACCCCAGCCGTACCCGGTGACCGCGCCGACCCCGGCAATCGCCATATGATCTCGAGACTGCTCTACGGTTGTGGGGGTGGCGCCCGGCATAAGTATCGCTCCTCTGACCGGTTTCTCCGGGCTGATGCCCGGCTATTCAGAAAGAAACCGGCTTCTGTAATGATCACCAGATAGACCCCGATAAAGTGCCCGCACTGTGATCGAAGCAACAGCGACGACGACGTGATCATGTACACGTCGGGATCAGAACAATCCCATGCTCCAATGGCCATGAATCGGTCGATGATCGGGGGTTTCGAGTGGGTGAGGACAGGGCAGCACAGAGCTCGGCCGACGCCGAGCAGCTCGCCCAGCGGTACCGGTCCCTGGTCGAGCACACCCCGGATGGGATCTGTGTGCACGAACACGGCACGATCGTCTACGTCAATCAGGCCACCGTCCGGTTACTCGCGGCGCGCAGCGCCGACGAACTCGTCGGCCAGCCGCTGATCCGCTTCGTCCACCCCGACTCCGTCCCCTCGATGCTGAACCGGATCAGCCACCTCGACACCGCGGGCGCCGCCTCCGATCCCACCGAGATGACTCTGCTGCGCTTCGACGGCGACACCGTCCAGGTCGCGACGGTCTCGGTGCTCACCCCCTGGTACGACCACTTCGCCTACCAGGTGGTCATCCACGATCTCACCGCGCAGCGGGCCGCCGAGGCGGCACAGCGTCGGGCCGAGCAGTACTTCACCACCGTGGTCTCCCAGTTGGAGGAGGGCGTGGTGGTGATCGATCGCAACGGCCGCATCGAATCGGCCAATCCCGCGGCCAGACGCATTTTCGGCACCGACGAACGCACCGACATGGTGGGTTCGACCATCGACGAATTGTCGATGGTGCTCCTCGACGCCAACGCGCAACCGCTCCAGCCCACTCGCCACCCGGTGGCGCGCACCCTGGAGACCGGCGAAACGATCACCGGCTACATCTTCGGCGTCGATCGCTCGGATGGGCAACGCCGCTGGCTCTCCGGCAGCAGCAGACTGCTCAATCCGGGCGATCCGGACTCCGCGGCCGTCTCCTCCTTCGCGGATATCACCGAATTCCGGGCCAGCCGAAGGCAATTGGAGTATCAGGCGACGCACGATTCGCTGACCGGGCTGGCCAATCGCTCACTGATCCTGTCCCAGCTCGCCGGCGCCCTGGCCACCAGCGAGGACCTTCCGGTCGCCACCGTGCTCTTCATCGACCTGGACGGTTTCAAGGCCATCAACGACACGCTCGGCCACGCTATCGGCGACACCGTGCTGCAGATCGTCGCGCAACGGCTCCAGCGCGCGCTGCGCGCCGACGATCTGGTCGGGCGGCTCGGCGGCGACGAATTCCTGGTGTTGCTCTCCGGCCGGACCCGGCTCAGCGATCTGGACGGCTTGGTGAACCGGCTGCGCTCGACCATGGCCGAACCGATCATCGCGCGCGGCCACCGCATAGAGGTGAACGCGTCGATCGGCGTCACCTGCCTGAATCCCGGCGACCACCGGACCCCCGAAGCGGTACTGCACGACGCCGATCTCGCCATGTACCAAGCAAAGCCCTCCGGGCACCGCGAGGGTACGGTAACCAAGGGCCGCAGGCCGAACAACACCCACGCTTCCTGAAGGTCTGCTCGTTTGATCATCGAACACGCACTACTGCCCGTCCGTCCCGGCCTGACCGTGGAATTCGAGGCCGCCTTCGCCGAAGCCAGGCCGATCATCGCGTCGATGCCCGGATTCCGCGCGCTGTCGCTGTCGCACTGTCTCGAGTCGCCCGGCACCTATCTGCTGCTGGTTACCTGGGACCGTCTGGAAGATCACACCGAGGGGTTCCGCGCATCGCCGGAATACCAGCGCTGGAAGGATCTGCTGCACCACTTCTACGACCCGTTCCCGGCGGTGTGGCACTTCGATCCGGTGCCGGACACAGGGTCCCCACCTGCGGTTGCGGCGAGCACACCCGAACCGCAGTAGACTCGACAACTCTGTTTTCGCCCGCGCGCGGGCACCTATTCGCGCGCGGCCCCCCGGCTCATCGCGGTGACAAGGAGTTCAGTTTGCCCGACCGCCTCACACAGGACCGTGCCGAGCGCGACGGCGCACCCGAGCGGAACCGCGAGTTCGAAATCGAACAGGAACAGGCTTACCTGTCGGTGCTGTACGACCGCCTCGACGGAATGCGTCAATACGCCAAGAACCGGCTCAAGACCGTGCTGCTGGAGACCGGTGGCACGCCGCAGGCCAGGACCGAACGCGAATCCTTCAGTCAGCTCTACAACGAGGATCTGACTAAATACGACGCCGCCGAACACGGGCTGTGCTTCGGGCGGATCGATCTCGACGGGGTAGATCCCGAGGTGGCCGAGGGCGAGTACCGCTACATCGGCAGGCTCGGCATTCTCGACGAGAAGGACGATTACGCGACGCTGCTGCTGGATTGGCGCGCCCCGCTGGCTCGACCTTTCTACCTGGCGACCACCGCCGCCCCGGACGGGGTGACCCGGCGCAGGCATATTCGCTCGCGCAATCGCAAGGTCACCACGATCAACGACGAATATCTGGATCTCGACGCCGCCCAGCGCGCCGGGATGGTCGAGGCCGACGGCGGCGTGGGCAGCGAGAGCGCGCTGCTCTCGGCACTGAACGCGGCCCGTACCGGCCACATGAACGACATCGTCGAGACCATTCAGAGCGAGCAGGACGCGATCATCCGCTCCGAGCACAAGAGCGTGCTGGTGGTGCAGGGCGGTCCCGGCACCGGCAAGACCGCGGTGGCGCTGCACCGCGCCGCCTACCTGCTCTACACCTACCGCCAGCAGCTGGCCAAGAGCGGCGTGCTGATCATCGGCCCGAACGCCACCTTCCTCGACTACATCGGTCAGGTGCTGCCCTCACTCGGCGAGACCGGCGTGCTGCTGTCCACCATCGGCGACCTCTACCCGGGGGTGAAGGCCACCCGGGAGGATTCGCTGCGGGCCGGTGAGATCAAGGGCTCCCTGGCGATCCTCGAGGTGCTCAAACAGGCGGTGCGGGACCGGCAGCAGATCCCGGCCGACCCGATCCGGCTCGCCTTCGACGGCTACCCGGTGACCTTGGACCGCAAGATCGCCACCCGGGCCCGCGGCCGCGCCCGCTCGTCGCGGCGCCCGCACAACCTGGCACGCCCGATCTTCGCGAGCTCGGTGATCGACGCGCTCACCGAACAGCTGGCCCAGACCATGGGCGCCGACCTCTCCGGCGGCCAAAGCCTGCTCAGCCGAACCGATCTCGCCGAGATCCGGGACGAGATGAAATCCGATCCCGAGGTGCAGGCGGCGATCGGGCGGCTGTGGCCGATCCTATCCCCGCAGGATGTACTCGCCGACCTGCTTGCCGACCCGACGCGGTTGGACCGGGTCGCGGGCTCGCTGGATCCCGCCGACCGGGCCGAGCTCATCCGTTCGGACGACGGTGAATTCAGCGCCGCCGACGCACCGTTGCTGGACGAACTCGCCGAGTTGCTCGGTGTCGACGACACCGAGGAGCGCGAACGCGCCCGCCGCCGCTGGCGGGCCCAGCTGGCCGAGGCGCAGGACGCGCTCGACATCCTGACCGGTTCGGCGCCCCAGGATCTCGAGGATGAGCTCGATCCCGAGATCCTGATGGCCTACGACCTGATCGATGCCGGCCAGCTCGCCGAACGCCAGGATGTGCGGGCCAGGCAGACCACCGCGGAACGCGCCGCGGGCGACCGCACCTGGACCTACGGGCATGTGATCGTGGACGAGGCGCAGGAGCTGTCCGAGATGGCCTGGCGCATGGTGATGCGGCGCATCCCGAACCGCTGGATCACGGTGGTCGGCGATGTGGCGCAGACCGGCGACCCGGCGGGCGCCTCGTCCTGGCACTCCATGCTGGAACCGTATGTGGCGCAACGATGGAAGCTGACCGAGCTCACCGTGAACTACCGGACGCCCGCGGAGATCATGGCGATCGCCGCCGATGTGCTCGCCGCCATCGATCCCGGCGTCGCGGTGCCGCGTTCGGTGCGCGAAACCGGCAATCCGCCGCGGGCACACCGGGTCACGGCGAGCGAATTGCCCGGCACGCTGGCGGCTTTGGTGGACGCGGAGCGCGGGCCGGGGACCACCGCGGTGATCACGCCGCACGACGTGATCACCGAATTGTCGGCGCTGGCCGGGGAATCGGTACGGGTGCTGACCGTGCACGACGTGAAGGGTCTGGAATTCGACTCGGTGTACCTGGTCGAACCGCAGCGGATCCTGGACGAATCGCCGCGCGGACTCAACGACCTGTACGTCGCGCTGACCCGCGCCACCCAGCGACTGACCGTGGTACACACCGCGGATCTCCCGCCCGTCCTCGGGGCGCTCAGCTAAGCCGCGTCGCGGGTTGGCGGGGATGCCGCACGGCCGCCTCGGATGCGCGAAAGCTCCGCATCGCGCCGGATGTGGGCGATACGGAGCTTTCGGGCCGGGAGTCAGCGAACGGTATGGACGATCAGGACGTCGGAGTGGGATTTGCGGGCCACATCCGAAGGGACGGAGCCGAGCAGGCGGCCTGTCAGGG
Organism: Nocardia sp. NPDC050710; assembly: GCF_040654375.1. NCBI lineage: Bacteria > Bacillati > Actinomycetota > Actinomycetes > Mycobacteriales > Nocardiaceae > Nocardia > Nocardia sp. NPDC050710. The sequence continues at coordinate 107,091 of NZ_JBFAHV010000009.1, forward strand.
TGTTCAGGCCTCGGTTACCGACGACAAGCAGGTCGGCCTGGACCTCCTTGACGAGTGCGAGCAGCGAATCGACGGGCTCGCCGACCACGGCGCGCTCGACGATCTCCGTCGCGCCCGCGGCGATGGCGCGATCCCGGGCGGTGCGCAGGATCTCATTGGTCGGTGCGGACCCACGCACCTGGTAGGCCTCGTCCTTCAGCACATCGGCGGCGGCGGCAACGTCACGATCGTCGGTCGGGTAGTAGGCGCAGGCCACGACGAGGGTCGAGCCCGCGGCGCCGGCCAGCGAGGCGGCCTTTTCGACGGCGACGTACGACGAGTCCGAGCCATCGGTACCGACAACAATGGTCCGGTAGGCGGTCATGTGTCCTCCAACTATGTGGGTCGGGTGCCTGCATCCGGCGCTACCCAGGTCAGTCGGGGCACCGGTGCGGCGACTGCGCTCGACCATAGCGGCAAATCAGCCGGAAATATCAGAAATCGCAACACATCACACTTGCCGGTGTTGCGATATTCGGGCCGTGTTGCCACCACACAAAGTCACCGGGCCAGAGCTACCAGGGCGGATTCAATTCTCCGGCCCGAATTCTGTGATCTGTCACAACAATGTCGAACCCGCTTGTGGCCCTGGGAGATTCATCACATAGGCCCAGCTCCGAGCCTAGATCGTGCCCGCCGACGGGTCGGCGCTACCTTCCGGTCGGAAAGACTTTCGCGGTGACCTCGTTACGTGAGCGTAGCGAATTCTTCGCGTATTCCAACGGCGCCATTCCGACCTCGGCGGTGAACTCGCGGGAGAAATGTGCCTGATCGAAGTAGCCGAGCTCGGCGGCGAGAGCGGCCAGATCCTCGATTCGGCCACGGGCCAGCAGGTCGGCGCCGTCTTGCAGCCGGTAGCGGCGCAGCACCCATTTCGGCCCCGCCCCGACGTAGCGGCGGAACATCCGCTGCAAAGTCCGGATCGGCACGCCGAACCGGTCGGTGACCTGATCGACCCGGGTCAGTTCCTGGTCGTGTTCCATCGCCTCGACAATGTGCAGCACCAACCGGTAGGTCGGGTCGTCCGGGGCCGATCGGGCGCCGAAGAATTCCTCGACGATGGTGCGGCGCTGGTGGTTCGAGTGCGCGGCGAGTACTCGTTCGGTGAGGCCCGCGGCATCCGGCAATACCTCGGTCAGCGCGACGCTGGCATCCCGGAACGAGCCGACATCCAATCCGGTATAGGCGCCGAAGCCGCCCGCGCGGAATCGAATGCCGAATGTCTCACCGGCGCCGCGGAGTTCGCGAATGTATTTGGTGGTGCTGACGCCGTTGACGAATCCGCCGGTACGGGTCTCGGAGCGTTCGAAGGTGACATTCACACACGGGTAGGGCAGCACCTCGGCGAAATAGGGCGGACGCCCGCGCAGATCCCACCGCACCGACCAATACCACTCCACGAATCGGTCGACCGCGGATCCGGCGGGCAGCCGCGACAGTGTTCGGTGCCGGGCCTGCTCGTCGGGGTGCAGGATGCCCTTGACATTGTCCGGGTCCGGCATCCGAGCCTTGCCGAGACCGGATTCGACGTGCTCAGCCATGGTGTCGCTTTCTTACAAGACCCTCGCGCCGCCATCGACCAGGGTGGTGTTCATGAGCGAAACAGCAACTTCGAACAGCAGCGTGAACCCGATCCCCGAGGGCTACCACTCGATCACCTGCTTCCTCGCCGTCCCCGACGGACAGCGGGCGATCGACTTCTACGGCAAGGTCTTCGGCGCCGAGGTGGTCAGCCGCAACGATATGCCGGACGGCCAGCCCGCCCACGCCGAGCTGAAGATCGGCGACTCGACCCTGCAACTGGGCATGCCCATCCCCGATAACGGCGTGCTGGCGCCGAACGGCGAGTGGGTGCACACCTCGATCGTGCACTACTGCCCCGATGTCGATGCCGTCATCGCGCGCGCCATCGAATACGGCGCGCGCAGCGCCGAGCAGCCGCAGACCTTCGTCACCGGCGACCGGTTCGGCGTGGTGATCGACCCGTTCGGTCATCGCTGGGCCGTCATGACCAAGGTCGAGGACGTCCCGCGCGAGGAGGCGGAGCGCCGCGTCAACGAATGGATGGCGACCCAGGGCAGCTGAATACCGGCCGGGACGCCGCCGATCTCCGGATCGGCGGCTCCCGCGAACCGGTCGGTGCGGGTAGGGCATGAGCGGCATCCTGCCCCAGGGGTCCGACACCGCGCCCCGGGCGGGCATTCGACCTCAGCTCAGTCCGGCGGCATCCATGCCGCGCAACTCCTTCTTCAGGTCGGCGATTTCGTCGCGAAGTCGACCGGCCAGCTCGAACTGCAGTTCGCGGGCCGCATTCATCATTTGCGCGGTGAGTTCCTTGACCAGGTCGGCGAGTTCGGCGCGCGGCATCGACTTGATATCGCGTCCCTCGTACACCCCGGCACTGACGGCCCGGCCCGGCTCGCCCTGCGCGCGCCTGCCACGGCTGACATTGCGGCCCGAGCCGCCGACCGCGACCTCGTCGTCGGCCTCCTGATACACCTGATCCAGGATGTCGGCGATCTTCTTGCGCAATGGTTGCGGGTCGATGCCCATATCCGCGTTGTAGGCGACCTGCTTGGCGCGGCGACGTTCGGTCTCATCGATGGCGTGCCGCATCGAGTCGGTGACCTTGTCGGCGTACATATGCACTTCGCCGGAGACATTGCGGGCCGCGCGGCCGATGGTCTGGATGAGGCTGGTGCTGCTGCGCAGGAAGCCCTCCTTATCCGCGTCGAGGATCGCCACCAGCGATACCTCGGGCAGGTCGAGGCCCTCGCGTAGCAGGTTGATGCCGACCAGCACGTCGTACTCGCCGAGCCGCAGCTGTCGCAGCAGCTCCACCCGGCGCAGCGTGTCGATTTCCGAGTGCAGGTATCGCACCCGCACGCCGAGGCCGAGTAGATAGTCGGTGAGATCCTCGGCCATCTTCTTGGTCAGCGTGGTCACCAGGACCCGCTCGTCCCGTTCGGTGCGGAGCCGGATTTCGTGTACCAGATCGTCGATCTGCCCCTTGGTCGGCTTCACCACCACATGCGGGTCGACCAAGCCGGTCGGGCGGATCACCTGTTCGACCACCTCACCACCGGCCTGCCCCAGCTCGTACGGGCCCGGCGTCGCCGACAGGTAGACCGTCTGGCCGATCCGATCGGCGAACTCCTCCCAGGTGAGCGGGCGGTTATCGATCGCCGATGGCAGCCGGAAGCCGTATTCGACCAGGTTCCGCTTGCGCGACATATCGCCTTCGTACATGCCGCCGATCTGCGGGACGGTCACATGCGACTCATCAATGACGAGCAGGAAATCCTCCGGGAAGTAATCGAGCAGGGTCGCGGGCGCGGAACCCGCCGGGCGTCCGTCGATATGGCGCGAGTAGTTCTCGATGCCGGAGCAGAACCCGACCTGGCGGATCATCTCCAGGTCGTATTGGGTGCGCATGCGCAGCCGCTGGGCCTCCAGCAGTTTGCCCTGACGCTCCAGCTCGGCGAGCCGCTGCTCCAACTCGGACTCGATATCGGTGACCGCGCGCTCCATTCGATCCGGACCCGCCACATAGTGGGTGGCCGGGAAGATGCGCACCATATCGACTTGGCGCACCACGTCACCGGTCAGCGGATGCAGGTAGTACAGCGCCTCGATCTCGTCACCGAAGAACTCGATGCGGACCGCGAGCTCCTCGTAGGACGGGATGATCTCGACGGTGTCGCCGCGCACCCGGAAGGAACCGCGCACGAAGGACATATCGTTGCGGGTGTACTGCACATCGACGAGCAGTCGCAGCAATGCGTCACGGTCGATCTCGGTACCGACCTCCAACTGCACCGACCGATCCAGATAGGACTGCGGCGTGCCGAGGCCGTAGATGCAGGAGACCGAGGCGACCACCACCACATCGCGCCGCGAGAGCAGGCTCGAGGTGGCCGAGTGGCGCAGCCGCTCGACGTCGTCGTTGATCGAACTGTCCTTCTCGATATAGGTATCGGTCTGCGCGATATACGCCTCGGGCTGGTAGTAGTCGTAGTACGAGACGAAGTACTCCACGGCATTGTTGGGGAGCATTTCCCGCAGCTCATTGGCGAGCTGCGCGGCGAGCGTCTTGTTCGGCGCCATCAATAGCGTCGGACGCTGTAGCTTCTCGATCAGCCAGGCCGTGGTGGCCGACTTACCGGTACCGGTGGCGCCCAGCAGGACGACATCGCGCTCCCCCGCCTTGATCCGGCGTTCCAGTTCGGCGATGGCGGAGGGCTGGTCACCGGCGGGCTTATGCTCGCTGACTACCTGGAACCGGCCATCGACGCGCTCGATCGAGCCGACGGGACGGAACTCCGAACGCGCGAGCGGCGTCTCACCTTCGGCGGGGATCTCGGTTGCGAAAGCCATGCCAACCAGCGTAGGCGCAGGCACCGACAGAATTGCCGCCGAGAAGCCTCGTTCGCAGGGACGGAGCGAAATGATCACACCCCGAAGAAATGTCTTTAGGCTATGAATGGGCCGCGCGCTTGCGCAGGCGTGAGTGCACGGCCTTTTTGTCCAGTGAATCCGCGCGTCAATCGACCAGTTGAGGAGCAGGACAATGCCAGTTGTGAACATTTGGGGTTCGCTCAGTCCCACAACCCGTGCCGCGTATCCCACCCCGCCCGAACCGCACGAAGAGTGGCCCCTGAAGGGCGGGGCCGGGACGGCATGGATTTACTACAGCCCGTTGAACCGGCACCAACTCATCAAACCGGTCATCCTGGCCGACGGGTTTTCGGGGGGCGCCAGTGACCTCGGAGAGCTCTGGGCCGGCCTGGAGGAGAACGGACGATTCCGGTTCATCAGCGAGTTGCATGCGCTGGGCCGGGATGTGATCGTGCTGGGCTACCGCGATCGGACGGCGTCGATCCTGGACAACGCCGACACCGCGATCGAGTGCATCCGGACCGCCATCCGCGAGCGCATCGGTAACGCGAGACTGGTGGTGGGTGGATTCAGTATGGGCGGCATGGTCACCCGCTACGCGTTGGCCAAGATGCAGCGCGATCCGAATCTGCCCGATCCCGAGACCAGCATCTATCTGTCCTATGACACCCCGCATCACGGTGCGTGGCTACCGATTTCGATGCAGGCGTTCGCACACTTCCTCAAGGACAACTGGGGCGGAGCCTCGCCCATCTTCAGCCAGTTCTCCGATCTGATCAACAGCCCCGCCGCCCGGCAGATGGCTCGCTGGCATATCGGCAAGATCGGCGACGAACCCGGCCAGGCCTCGGAACGAAACATCTTCCTGGACAGATTGGAGGCGGTGGGCGGATGGCCGAGCGGCATCCGCAAGATCGGTGTCGCCAACGGTGTCAGGACCGGCATCGGAAACGGTATCGACCCGGCACTGACGGCGGTGAGCGGTCGCGGCGAAATATTGCTCGACGCCACCCTGCGCACCCAGGCCATGGGTGAGCAGATCGTGGCCACCCTGCACAGGGCCGAACAGCCCCCGATCGAGGTTCCCACCAGCGGACTGCCCGATATCGACGGCGCGCCCGGCGGCCTGTTCCCCGAGAGCCCGGTATTGCCGGGCAACCCCGGCAGTTTCGGAATGGCCGCGATGCTCATGGGATTGCTCGGCTCCGAGGTCGACCTGCAGTTCAACACCTCCTGTTTCATCCCCGCCATCAGCGCCGTCGCCGCGGGCAGGATCGACAACCGTAACGCGCTGTACAGCGAGATCGGCATCGACGACAGCGAACTCGACGCTTTCGCCTGCGCCAGCAAGAACGAGGGACACACCCTCATGACCCGGGAACTGGGCGAATGGATCGTGAACGAAATCGACTCGCACTCGTGATGGCACGGTGAGCAGACCCACTCACCGCTCAACGGGACAGCCGCACCGTTTCGTATGACGGTGCGGCTGCCCTACCCCGCAGCAAGTGGTAGCCCATCTATCTTTCATCCGACAAGCACGAGAAACCTCTTGCTGCGAGCTGGATTTGCTGAGCGAGCTCGACGCAGTCAACTGGTCGGGTTGTGTCGACCACGACGGTAGGGGTGAGTCCGAGTGGCGCGGCTTGCTCGACCCACGCGTCCCAGTCGTTGGCCAGATGTTGCCGGTCCTGGTAAAGCTCAGCTCGACGCCTGCTGGCATATCGGGCGTTCGCTACCTCGGCAGGGACGTCGCACCATACTTCCACCGCCCGGTCGGCGCCGGTTTTCTCGATGCCGGCTACGGCATATTGCAGGTCGCGTGGTTTGAACCACCACGAGTCGATGACAACCGCTGTCGGTGTCGACCGGGCCAAAACCCAGACGGTGTCCATCGCGATTCCGCCCAATGCGGGGATGGCAACTGGGTCGTCGACACAGGCCGCAAGGGCTTCCTTGACGGCATCCTTCGATAAGAACTGCGCACTCAACGCCGCAGCCAAGGACCGCCCCAATGTCGACTTGCCTGAACCCGGCAATCCGTTGACCAGCACCAAGAGTTTGTCCACCGAACGATCATGACCGATCGCTGCCCCGGAGCTCGCTCGATGACAATGTCACGCGGGGCCTCGGAATGTTCTGCGGTATGCCGACGGAGTGGTGTCGAGAGTCCGCCAGAATTGCTCGCAGGTGCACCCCCACGATCTATCGAGTGTTCACCGCCCGGCACTTGGAACGAACGGAAGCGAGACCATCCGGATTCGCATGCTTGCCCGAAATGTCCGTCGTGGCAACCCGATTGGCCATCCAATGGCAACACAACCGGAACGTGGGCGCGGGCAGCCGGGTGTAGCCTGATCTGGTTGTCCGACCGGCCGAAAGGGTCGTCATGAGCGCTCTGGTTCCATTGCTCGTCGCCGCGCCGACTGTGACCGGATTCGCCGGTTACCTAGCCAGGGATATTCGTAGCGGACTCATACGCCAGTCGGATCGGATCGAGACCACGCCGCCACGCAACAGCACGCATCGGTCGATGGTCGAGTATTTCGACCTGGGCGATCTGACCACCACCGACCACCGGGGCTATGTCCGGTCGGTCGAGCGGACCCATCGCGAACCGTGGGGCGTCTATGTGATGAGTACCGCCACCCATCCGACGATGTGCTACCGGGAAACCTGGCTGCTGCCCGCGCTCGGCATCCGGGTCACGCTGGAGCATGCGCGCCCTGGTCACCATCCCACCCGCGACTACCGCCTGGATATCGGCGAGTTCACCGAGATCGCGCCGAAGCGCTGGCGAGCGGTCGATCTCTACCTCGATGTCGTGGTGCGACAAGGTCGTTCGGCCGAACTGCGTGGTGTCGATATGTTGCTCGGCGCACACGCCGCCGGCCTGGTCGACTCCGCGCAGGTGCGCTTCGCCTTCGATCGGGCGACCGCCGTGGTGGACGGTGTCGCGTCGCACCAGCACGATTTCGGACGCTGGCTTGCCGCCAAGGGCATCACCCTGACCTGGATGTAACCGGCCCCATACCCCGCTCATCGCTCGACTACAGGCCCGCGGCGGTAGATTCTGGGTGCATGACACAGGCACCATCCGTGGGCGTGCACCGACCGAAGGTCGAGTACTTCGATATCGCGAGCCTGACGAATACGGACCCGAAGGGTTTCGTCCGTCCGGTCGAGTACTACCGCGAGGAATCGTGGGGCCTGTACATGGCGCGCACCTCGGATCATCCACAGTTCTACTACATCGAATCGTGGCTGCTACCCGACCTCGCCCTGCGCACGACCATCTTCCACTACCACCCGGAGCACCAGCGCGACCAGGACTTCTACCTCGATCTCGGCGAATTCAGCAGGCTGGGTCCGGACCGGTGGAAGTCGGTGGACCACTACCTCGACATCGTGGTGCGCACCGGGCGCGAGACCGAATTGCTGGATGTGGACGAGTTATTGGCCGCGCACGCCGCGGGGCTGCTCGGCGCGGCGGAGGCGCAGGCGGCGATCGAGCATGCCACCGCCGCGATCGACGGCATCGCCGCCAACGGATACTCGCTCGAGCGCTGGCTGGCGAGCCTCGGCATCACCCTCACCTGGCGGTAGCCCCCGCACGAATAGCCCGCCGCATCCGGCGGCGCTACATCCTTCGGCCGGACACTTGACATCCTCTGCCATCAGGACCAGCATTTAACCTGTCAGTTAATTATCTAGGTGGTTAAATAAGGCCATGACGGACGACGAACTCAGCAGGACCTTCGCCGCACTCGCGGATCCGACCAGGCGTGCGATCCTGGCTCGCCTCGCCGACGGCGAAGCCACCGTCAGCGAGCTCGCCGAGCCGTTCGCGATGAGCCTGCCCGCGATCTCCAAACATCTGAAGGTGCTGGAACGCGCCGGACTCATCACCCGAGGGCAGCATGCGCAATGGCGCCCGTGCCGTTTGGACGCGGCGCCGCTCGGCCCGGCCACCGATTGGCTGGACCGCTATCGGCAATTCTGGGACGGCCGTTTCGATCGCCTCGACGCCCACCTGCTCCGCATTCAGCACAAGGACATACGCCGATGACCGATCCGCTTACGCTGCCGCAAGGCGACCTCCGGCTCCTCGACACCGACATCGCGCGAAAACTACTGGCCGCGAATATTCCGGCCCGCATTGCCTGCACCGCCGCCGACGGCACCCCGCGGGTGCTGCCGATCAACTTCTGGTGGAACGGCAGCGAAGTGGTCATGGCCGGTTTCGCGCCCTCGAAGAAGGCAGCGATGCTGCGCGCCAACCCCGATGTCGCCATCACCATCGACACGAATTCCGCGCCGCCGGAGGTGCTGCTCATCCGCGGCCGCGCCGAGGTACACGATATCGACGGATTGGCACCGGAATACGCGTCGGCGATGCGCAAGGGCGGCGCCGAGCAGGTCGCCGACTATCTCGACTTCGTGGCCGGTCTGGCTCCGCGCATGGAACGAATCGTGGTGCGGCCGAACTGGGTCGGCGTCCTGGACTTCGAGAACCGTTTCCCCGCAGGCGCCCCCGACTGGATGACCCGCCGGAACAGCCAGGCCCCGCATCCCGGCGATGACGACTGACCGACGATCAGCAATCGAAGAGGACTTTCCGATCATGAGCGACCACGAATTCACCATTGTCCGCGTTTTCGCCGCACCACGCGAGCTGGTCTTCCGGGCCTGGCTCGACCCCGACCAACTCGCCGAATGGGCTGGGCCGCAGGGATTCACGACGCCGCACGACAGCATTGTGGTCGAGCCGCGGGTCGGCGGCCGCTATGACTCGCTCATGGTGTCCGAGGCCGACGGCACGACGTATCCGAGCGCCGGGACGTTCCGGGAAATCGTCGAACCGGAACGTCTGGTCTTCACCTGGGGCGACCCAACCGGTGACGGCAGCCAGGACCGGGCATCGATCATCACCGTGACCTTCGACGAAACCGGTGCGGCCGAAACCACCATGACCTTTCACCTGCTCGCGCCGGGACCGCTCAACCCGGAGGACGGCGCCGAAGCAGGCTGGGGACAGAGTCTGGATAGGCTCGGCGCCCGATTCTGAGCGTCGGACTCACGAACTCCGGCCCGCGCTCCATGCCAGGGCGCGCCCATAGACCGCGTCGATCCACGGCTCCTCGACCCCGTAATACGCGTCCACGGCATCGACACCGGTCAGGCCCGCCGCCTTGGCCTCGGCCTCACGCTTGACCTCGAGGTACTCGTCGCGAGCCGCCGCGTCGGCGCGCAGCCAGTCCCGGAAGATCAGCGCGAACCGCTGCCCGGGCGAGCCGTCGACGCGGATATGCACATTCGCGGGCCGGCCCGGATCGGCGTTGCCGTGCAACCGCTTGGCCCACAACCCGGTATCGGCGCCTGCCGGATCTGCCTCGGTCGGCTTCGGGTTGTCCCCGGTGATATCCGCCTTCACGGGGAAGCCCGCCGTGCCCAACACCTCGCGCAGGCCGTCGGCGGCGGCCAGATCCGCGACGCTGATCTGAAGGTCGATCATGTCCTCGGCGGGCAACCCCGGCACGGCGGTAGAACCTATGTGGTCGATCCGGATCGCGGACTGCCCGCACGCCACCCACAGCCGGGCGATCAGTCGCTGCGCCTGCGCCGCCCACTCCGGATCGGCGGACACCGGCCGCAGCGGCGCGGGCGCGGCGGTTCCGGTCCGCAGGTTGTGTTCGAACGGGACCAGCCGCTCGTCCCACAGCCGGCGCACCACCGGTTCGATATCGCTCGGCGCGCCATTGTTGTCGAGCAGCACATCGGCGGCCGCGCGGCGCTGTTCATCGCTTGCCTGCGCCGAAATCCGCGCCCGTGCATCGGCTTCGGAAACGTCCCGGTATTCGACGAGCCGCCGAATTCGAGTTTCCGCTTCGACGTCCACCACCAGAACCAGATTCATCAACGGCGCCAAACCGTTTTCCACCAATAGCGGAATATCCTGCACCAGAATCGCATCCGGCGCGGCCGCCGCAATCAATTCCGCGGTACGCTTTCCGACCAAAGGGTGGGTGATGGAATTGAGTTTCGCGCGGGATTCGTCGTCACCGAATGCGCGGGCCGCCAGCGCGGGCCGGTCCAGGCTTCCATCGGCGGCCAGAATGTCGGGACCGAAGGCCTCGGCGAGCGCGGCCAGCCCCTCGGTTCCGGGTGCGACGACCTCCCTGGCGATCGCGTCGGCGTCGATGACCACCGCGCCCCGCTCGGCGAGTATCCGCGCCACCGTCGACTTGCCCGCTCCCATGCCTCCGGTGAGGCCGATCCGCAACATTCCCCCAGTCTCGCATCCATGATCGAGCCCCGGCCCACCGCCCAGCGGGCGGTCGATGCCTTCGGCGGCACCGGCCGAGGCGCCGAATGCGGGCGGATCCCGGCGTAGATCCGCCGTCGGCGCGGTGTACCCCGGCCCAAGGCGCGGGAATACCCACAGCCACCGCGCATTCCACCACTCCGTGCCGCATTTGCCCGATCCGTGATGCCGCCGAGACCAATTCGCAACATTTCCGGCGGGCTCCGGTGTGGCAGCGGCATCTTTCCGACACGCCGAGGCAATTGCTTGCGCAAAATACACTGTTGCGCCCTTTTCTTCGGCTAATCTTCGCCGTGGCGATCCAGGCCAGAACCAGCTAGCAAAGGAACATCATTGGGCACCAGAGACAACCAGACGGGTCGCCACCGCCTGGGTATGGCGGGAGGCATGCACTGCATCCTGATTCCCGCCGTAGCGGCCGCGCTCGCCGAGCATCGCCGCTCATGGTTTACCGCGTTGATAAGCCCAGCGCGGCACAGTTTCGCGGCCATGCGAAAACGCTCCGCTGTCGCGGCCGTGCACTGGGTACCCGCCACCGCCAGCTGACCTCCACTTCGGACGTGGCCCAATCCTGTTCGGGTTGGGCCACTCCCATGTGCCCCCGGGGGCGGTGGCCGTTCAGACCGACCCGCTCGGGCTGCGACGGGCGCCCGGCCGCTGCCGCGGCATCTCGTTGGGCGGGACGGGATAGGGGACACCCATCTTCTCGGTGCCGAGCACGATATTCAGACCACACTGCGCGACGGCCGCGTCGACCTTCGGCTTCGGGTCACTCAACACCGGTACGGCCGCGTCCGGAGCCGAACCGAAATCGAAGGCCGAAGTCATATCGCCGGTGACGCCGCGCCGCCAAGTGGTCAGATTCGGCACCTCGACCCCGAACCTGGTCTCCAGCAGGCGCAGCTGTGAGGTGTGGTCGAAGGTCTCGGAGGCGACGAGGCCGCCGCGGCTGTACGGCGAGATCACCAGCCCCGGCACCCGATATCCGAGGCCGATCGGGCCCGCGATGCCATTGGCCGAGGAGACACGGTCCAGCGGCACCGTCAGGTACTCCCCCGGCGTGCCCGGCGGCGCCGTCGGTGGCGTGACATGGTCGAAGAAACCGCCGTTCTCGTCGTAGCTGATGATCAGTGCGGTCTTCTCCCACACCTTCGGGTTAGAGGTGAGGGTGTCGAGCAGCTGCACGATGCCGAAGGCGCCGAAGGCCGCGGGTAGCGCGGGATGTTCGCAATTGATCAGCGCGGGGATCACCCACGACACCGCGGGCAGCCGGTCGGCCGCGACATCGGCCTGGAAGTCGTTGGGATACACCGGAGCCAGGCCGCGGCGGGCCAGCTCGGAGTTGGGATCCGCCGACTGGGTGAAACAGCCGATCATGCCGTCCAGGAACCTCGATGACAGCGGGCCGACATCGCGGTTGTTGTAGATCTTCCAGCTGACCCCGGCTTCGGACAGGTTCTCCGGGTAGGTGCGCCAGCTGTACACATGCTGCGGTATCAGCGTCGGCGTATCCACCAGCGGGCCTCCGGCCCGGCCGTCCGGATCGATGGTGGCGCTGATCCAGTACAGCCGATTCGGGTCGGTGGGGCCGAGCAACGAGCAGTGGTAGTGGTCGCAGAGGGTGAACGCCTCGGCCAGCTCGTGATGGATCGGAATATCCTCGCGCAGGTAGTAACCCATGGCCGCGGGGGCGTTGGCCGGACCGACGCTCGCGATCGACATCGGCATCCATTGATCGTTGGCGCCGCCGTTCCAAGCCCGGTGCATACCACCCCAGCTGTGGTCCGGATCGTTGATGCATTCGCCGTCCAGCGTCGCACCGCGGGTGGTGTCGAGGCGGAACGGATTGACGAATCCGTCCGGGGCCGGGCCGATTCCGGGTGTCCACCCGTACTGCTGCCACGCCGCGGACGGGTCGTCGAAGCCGCGCACGCCGGACATGGTGCCGAAATAGTGGTCGAACGAACGGTTTTCCTGCATCAGCAGCACGAAGTGCTCGATATCGCCGAGACCGCCGGTCCCCGCGGGGTCGGCGGCGTAGGCGCGTTCGATGATCGGATTCGCCCACGACGCCAACGCGCCCACCGCGCCGGCCGCCGCCGCCTTCCCCAGAAATTGCCTGCGATTGAGACCGCTGAACGGACCCGATGCACACATCGCTCGTTCGGACCTTCCGCCGGAGTTGCTCTAGCCCAGGTTGCACGATCGCGCCGACAGTACCCGAGGAGCGCGCGGTGGAAGGACCCGCGTGCCACTCGACACCTGCCTGCGCTCTATCCCGGCCGCCGCGCAACCGGAATCAGTCCAGTAGCGAATACTGGCGCGCTCTGAGCTCAGGGTGCGGCGACGATCGCCGGACCGCTCGCGAAGGGAAAGGTCCGCGACGGCCACACGACATGCGGGTCCACCAGCCACAAGACTCGGGACCTACGACTCCTCCGATGTCGGCGTCCGGCGCCTACCGTCGGCGATATGAACGAAGTTCCGATCGGTCGAACCATCGAGAAGGCGGTCCTGCTCGCCGGCCGGGCGCCTTCGCTGCACAACAGCCAGCCCTGGCACTGGACGTTCGACGGTGAAGCGCTCCGTCTGTTCGCCGTGCCCGAACGCATGCTGCCGGCGACAGATACCGCCGGCCGGCAGATGCTGATCAGCTGTGGCATCGCTCTCGGCCATCTGCGCGCGGCCATGGCCGCCGCCGGCTGGCGCATCTTCGTGGCCCGCTTTCCCAACCCACACCGGCGAGATCACCTTGCCACCATCACATTCCATCCAGCAGAGATCGTGACCGATGGCGACCGCGACCGCGCCGACGCCATACTGCGTCGGCACACCGACCGGCTGCCGTTCGCCGCGCCCACCGGCTGGTCCGATTTCGAATTCGTGCTGAGGACCACCTTCGATCCGGCCGACGGCACCCTCGACGTGCTGCGTGACGACAGCCGACCCATGCTGGCCCGCGCCTCGGAGATGACCGCGTCCCTGCGCCGCTACGACTCCGGATATCATGCCGAATTGCAGTGGTGGACGGGCCACACCATCGCCAGCGCCGGTGTCCCCGATGAAGCCCTGATCTCCCCCGAAGAACGGCAGCGAGTCTCCGTGGGCCGCCAGTTCCCCACTACCACCGGCGCACCTCGACGCGGCGAGATCGCCGACGACCACTCGGTGATACTGGTGCTGTCGACCGACAGCGACGCCGCGGAAGACCTGGTGCCCTGCGGTGAAGTGGTGTCGACAGTACTGCTCGAATGCACTCTCGCCGGGTTCGCCACGTGCCCGCTCACTCATCTGACCGAGGTGCCGCGCAGCCGCGCCGTCGTCCGCGAACTGACTGCGCACTCCGGCCTGCCGCAGGTTCTGATCCGGGTCGGTATCGCACCCGAATCCGAGCAGAACGGCCCGGTGACGCCACGCAGGCCGCTCGCCGAAATCCTCGACATGGGATTCCGCTGATGCCTGGTTACTGGAGCCGGGCGCGGTCCGCGCTCATCCTCCGGCGATATCCGGTGGCGGTAGCCGCCGGATATCGGCGTGCTCCCGCAGCCGCTGGATCTCCCGGACGATGCCGTCGGCGATCACGCCGATATCCGGTGCGGTGTCGTAGTCGCCGGTGATACCGAACGTCAACTGATCGGCATAACTGAGGATCGCGATGGCCGTGCGCAACCGCATCGCAATCGGCACGGCCGGCAGCAACTGCAGGACTCTGCGGCCGCATACCGCCAATTCGTGGCGTGGTCCGGGGACGTTGGTGGCCAGCGCGCTCACACTGCGCTGCGGAAAACGCGCCATGAGCCGGAGGGTCCACGCCATGGGTGCGAAAGGCAGCCGGCTCGCCACCGTGAGCAGTGAGCTCTCCGCCCGTGCTTCGTCCCTGGACTTGTGTTCGGTCATCCGCGCGTGAATGGTGCTGAGTCGCTCGACCGGGTCTGCCACGTCGATCGGCAGGAACGGCATCATCGCCGACACCCGGTTGTCGAGCACGTCCTTCGCCTGCTCGGTCCGCATCGAAACCGGAACGAGTATTCGTAGCTTGTTGGGGGCCGGCCGCTCATTCCGACCGAACAGCAGGTCGCGGTAACCAGCGGCGACGGCGGTGAGAACGACGTCATTGACCGTGACCCCGAACGCCGCGCAGATCGCGCGGACATCCGACAGCGAGGGTCGAGCTATCACATAGCGGCGCTGCCGTCCGATGGGGCCGTTGAGCGAGGAATCCGCGGCCGGCGTGAACGCGGCGAGAGCCACGGGAGTCAGCCCGCGCACCGCGCCGATCACGAACCGAGGCAGGGCGACGGGCAACCGCAGTCCACCGCCGGCCCATCCGAGCAACCGCGCCGCGGTCGAGCCCGGCGACTCGGGTGCGGCGCGATTCTCCGCCTCCGCCGCTACCGGATCCGATACCGGATCACAGAGATGCTCGAACAGCGAGATGCCCGACACGCCGTCGACCAAGCTGTGATGCGCCTTGACGATCAGCGCCCAGCGGTCGCCCGCGAGACGTTCGACGACAACGCACTGCCACAGCGGGTGGTCACGGTCGAGTCGTTCCTCCATTTCGGTCGCGACCAGTTCGCACAACTCCTGCTCATCACCCGGCCGGGGCAGCGCGGTCCATCGCACGTGGTGGGCCAGATCGAAATGTGGGTCGTTCTCCCAGACCGGCGTGGCCAGGTCGAGCGGTGCCCGCCGCACCGTCTGGCGGAGGCGGGCGTTGCGTTCCAGTCCCCTGGTGAGTGTGTGGCTGAACTCGTCCCGGCTCGGCGGCTCGCCGGCAATGATCGCCACCGCGGCGATGCCGAGGCTGATGTGCCGATCGGAGTCCTCCAGTTCGATGAAGCCCGAATCGAGGAGTCGTAATTCTGCCGTCGGCGGTGGAACTGACTCTGCCACGTATGCAATTCTGCCAATCGAGGCCCGGCGGTGCGTGATAACCGCTGCTGATGGCCTCGTCGTGGCGCTACCTCGCGGGCAGCGTCGAGGTCCACGACGACGGAACGGTGTTCAGTGGGGAGGTGGGCGGGAAGGTGACCGGAAGGGTGGTCAAAGCTCGGTGGAAGGGGCCGGGACGCCAGACCGGTGTGCCGTCGGGCAGGTTCAGATGGATTTCCGGCAGTGCGTCGAGAAGCTGATCGATGGCGTCCTGGGCGACGAGGTAGGCCAGGGATTGTGCCGGGCAGGCGTGCGGGCCGATGCCCCAGGCCAGGTGAGAGCGGTTGCCCGTCAGGTCATCGGCCCGGATGGCGGGGTCGTTGTTACAGGCGGCCATGCTGATGACGACCGGCTGGTGTGCGGGCAGCCAGATCTCATCGATGAGGATCGGCTGGCGGGGGTAGGTGATCAGCAGGTTCGCCAGCGGCGGGTCGTTGAACAAGACCTCGTCCAGGGCATCGCGGGAGGACAGGTTCCCGCTGAGGACACTGCCGCCGAAGCGATCGTCGGTGAGGATCAGCAGCAGGGTATTGACGATCAAGTTCAGCTGGAATTCGATCCCCGCGCCGTAGACCTGTGACACATGGTGGGACACCTCGACGTCATCCAGCCGGGCCGGATGCTGAATCAGCACCGAGGTGATATCGCGGCGAGGTTCGATCCGTTTGAGGGTGACCAGTTTCGTCAGCGCCTCACCGATCGTCTGATTGCCCTGCTCGGCGTCGGCTCCCTCGAACATCGCGGCTGTCGCGGCGGCGACCTGCTGGCCGATCTCCGGTGGGCAGCCGAGCAGGAAGTTGACCACTTCGAACACCAGGGGGAACACGTACTGCATCACCAGGTCGGCGGAACCGGTTTCACAGAAGGTGTTGATCAGCGGGACCGCGAGGTCTTGCACGATGTCGTGGAGTGCGTACAGATCGACCTCATCGATACTCGCGGTGATGGCCTGCCGGTAGCGCACGAAATCGGTTCCGGCGCTTCGGCTCGCTATCGGTCGCCACTCCAGCAGCGGAAGGATCGGGCAGTCGGCGGGAATGGTCTGCTGCCAGGTGCGCGGGTCGGCGGGGAAGTGTTCGGGGTCGTTGAGAACCCGCACCGCGGTGCTGTAACCGATCACCAGGGTCGCGGGTACACCGGGCGCCAACTCCACCGGAGCCAAAGAGCCGTAGCGGCTGCGCATCTCACGGTAGAAGGCGTGCGGGTCGGCAGCGAACTCCGCAGAGTGCAACGGTACCCGTGGGTCGTTCGAATCCATCGGCGCGCCGGGTACGACCGGGCACGGCCGGGACGGTTCGCGGAACGGCATACTCAAAGAAACCCCCAACTGTTCGTAATACATTGCGGAAATCGATGAAGAAGCGCTCCGTGCCGAGACACTGCGGCGGAGCCGTTGTCCGGTCTACGCCGGATCCTGGTCGATGGTATAGCGCCCACTACACCATCGGGTGTACAGATGAAAAAGAGCTTGGTCGAATGTTTTTCGTGCGCGGACCGGGGCTCACGCCCGGCCGCGAACACCGTGGCGCCTACGGTGCCGATGGAGGTATCTCGGCTGCCGTCGGAGGTGGCGAACGAGTTCACGGGTCACCGCCGTCCCCGGCGACCACACCGTGCACCACCCTCCGGGGCCTCCCTACGTGAGGTGCAACGGCGGGGACTTGGGGAAGACGACCGGCAGTGCCATCATTGCTCGATGGAAAGGCCCTGGGCGCCAGGGCAATTGGTCCACAGGAACGGCCACCTGCATTTCGGGGAGCGCGTCGAGTAGCTGATCGATGGAGTTCTGCACGGTCAGGTACGCGACGGTTTTGGCCGGGCAGGTATGCGGCCCGGAACTCCACGCCAGATGTGAGCGATTGCCGATGCGACTCTCGCCGGGGTTGTTGTTCCCGTGGATCTTCGGGTCGTTATTGCTGCCGGCGAGACTGATGACGACCGGCTGATGCGCCGGCAACCAGACATTGTCGATCTCGATGGGCTGCCGCGGGTACGTCGTGCAGAAGTTCGCCATCGGCGGGTCGTTGAACAGAACCTCGTCGAGCGCGTCGGTGGTCGAAAGATTCCGGCCGAGGACATCGCCGAACCGGAATCGGTCGTCGGTGATCATCAGCAGCAGCGCATTGGTGATCAGATTGCGCTGCGCTTCGAAGCCCGCACCGTAGAAACTCATCAGTTGGGCGAAGATCTCCACGTCATCGAGGTCGGCGGGGTGTTGGGCCAGCCGCGAGGTGACGTCGTCACCGGGTTGGTCGCGTTTGAGCCCGATCAGCTCCATCAGCGCCACTTTGAGCATTTCCATGCCCTGGGCGCCCTTGACCGTGTCGAAGCGCATGGCCATCCCGGTCGCGACGCGCTCCCCGATCTCGGCCGGGCAACCGACCATCTGGTTGAGGACCTCGAGGACGAGCGGAAACGCGTACTGGGTCACCAAGTCGGCGGAACCGGCCTCGCAGAACGTGTTGATCAGCGGGACGGCGATCTCCTCCACCGTGGAATGCACTGTGTGCAGATCGATTCCGTCGATGCCCGCGACGGAGGCCTGCCGATAGCGAGCATGCTCGGCTCCGTCGTTGTACCGCGCGGCCGGATACCACTCCATCATCGGCCGGACCGGACACGTCTTCGGAATGGTCTCCTGCCAGGTTCGTGGATCAGCCGAAAAATGCTCGGGGTCATTGAGGATTCGCACCGCGGTCGCGTAGCCGATCACCAGGGTGGCCGGTACACCGGGTGCGAGGTCCACCGGGACCAGCGAGCCGTATCGATCACGCATCTCGCGGTAGGCATGGTGCGGGTCGGCGACGAATTCCGGTGTATACAACAGAACTCGGTCATCGGTATCGCCGGGCGATTCGTGCTGGACGGGGCACATTCCGGTCGCGGTGGTGTGCGGTGCGGACGTGGGGAACTGTGGTGTGGTCAAAGACGTGACTCCAGTCGATGGAACAGGAATTCGACAAGCATGATCAGTGTGCGTGCACACATGCCTCGATCACGCACGAGCGGCGAACGAGGTCAGTGGTGTGTCGGGTTGTCGAGCACAGGTAACGACAGTCGTCAACGACCTGTCCGAAACCTGGCGGCTCGCCCACGCAAGCAACATAGCAACACCGTGGCAGTAGTGCTTGCGAACGCCCCAGCGACGGGATCGACCCATGGTTCCAATCCCTGTGCCGTGGCACCTGATTCGCCCCGGCGAAGGTATCCGTGCCGGACTTTTGTTCAGAGGTGGGTCGGTGGGCTCGCAACCTGCCGGTCGGTTCGCTCGGCCGGGGAACCGTCGAGGCCGGGCGGATCGACCGCGGGCGGTTCGGCTACTCCGATCAGCCGCATCAGCGGCGCCGTCATCGCCGTCGTCACCAACGCCATCACCACCAGCAGTGAATACAGGTGCGCGCTGATGAGTCCCAGGCTCAGCCCGACGTTGAGTATCACGAGCTCAGTCAAACCACGGGTGTTCAGCAACGCCGCCACCGCCGCCGCCGATCGCGGTTCCAGGCCCGTCGTTCGCCCTGCCACATAGACGCTCCCGAGCTTCCCCAGGACGGCCACCGCCACGATGGCCACCAGTTCGCCGACCGCCGTCCGGTCGATCGACCCGAGATCGACGGCGAGTCCCGCGACGACGAAGAAGCCGGGCAGTAGGACCGAGCTCAGCACCCGAGTGCCGGACTCGACCGCCTGCCGCCGCGCGCGCGGGAAAACCACCCCGAAGGCGAACGCACCGAATATCACATGCAATCCGATCCACTCGGTCACCGCGCCGAGCAACAGTGCGCCGCCGACGCCGACCACGATCATCGTCTGCTCCGAGCACAATGCGGCTGCCCGCGCCAATGCCGGACGCACGACCCACCACATCACCGCCACCGCGGGCACCAGCAGGGCCAACCGCCACTGGTTCCCCATCGAAGGGCGTGCGATGGCCAATACGACGGCAAGCGCCGACCAGGCCAGGATGTCGACGAGCGCCGCGCAGGCCAGGCTGAGCTGACCGATCTCTGTGCGAATCAGTCCGCGATCATGCAGGATCCGGGCCAGGACCGGAAAGGCCGTCACCGCCAGCGCGCAGCCGATGAACAGCGCGAAGCTCAGCCGCTCGCCGGTTTGGTGGCGAGACAACGCGACCACGGCGACTCCACATCCCAGTACGAACGGGACCGCGTAGGCCGCGGCGGATATCGCCGGAATCGAACGCCTGCCTCCGGCGAACACCGTGCGATCGAGTTCCAGCCCGGCGACGAACATGAATACGGCTACACCGACGGTGGCGAGCAGATTCAGGTACGAGCGGATCTCATGCGGAAATAGCGCGGCCGACAGATCCGGCCCGAGAACAGTTGGCCCAGCGAGGATTCCGGCGGCGATCTCGCCGATCACCGCCGGCTGGCCGACTCGCTCGGCCAGCCAACCCAACACCCGGGCGGCTGCCATGATGACGGCGAGATCGATGAGGATCACGACGATTTGACTACTCGACACTCTCTACTCCCTCGCGATAGCGGATGAATCGATTCGAACCGCGGACCAACTCCCGAGGACCGGATCGGGGCGTGCCCGGAAAGAATGAATCAGGCGGCCCGCATTTCGGTCAGTGCTGTGAAGGCACAGGAAAGTGTCTGTGCGGGATCGAGTCCCGGATCACAACGCGTTCGGTGGTCCGCGGAATGCTCGTCGATCCGCCCCTCCCGTCCGAGGAATTCCGTGACGGCTTCGGGCGCACAGTCGAGGTGCAGGCCGCCGATGACGGTGCCCGTCTCCCGGCAGGTTCGAAAGAACGCCCGGATCCGGGCCATGACCTCGTCGACGCGACGAATCGCGCGACCTTCGTGAGTACGCGTTTCGACATACATGGGATCGCACACCCAGGACACCGGGGTATCGCGGGCAGCGTCGAACAAGACAGGAAGGTCGTCGACCATGCGTGCGGCACCGAGCCGAGGGACGAAAGTGAGTCTGCCGGGCCGATTCTCCGGATTCAGTTGCTGACACAGGAATTCGACGTCCTGCGGCGTGGCCGTGGGCCCGAGTGCGACGGCCACGGGATTGCGGACACCGGCAGCGAATTCGATAAGCCCGTGCGCCGGATTTCGGGTCCGATCGCCGATCCACAGCAGGTGGGTCGCGGAATCCCACCATCGCCGATCCGGTCCGCGCCGAGACGAGGCGGACTCGCCCGGCGCCTCACGCGAAAGATGAAGCCGCGGAATCGAACCGTACAGTTCGTGAGAGGCCGGAGGCGCGTCCGCGGCGAGGGGCAACAGCGCGGCGACCTCGCGGAGCATATCGGGTAGCACCGGCTCGAGGCACCGATCCGCGGCGCGCCGCAGTATGTCGACACAGAGCGTCACCGGCAGCTGACCGCCACGCCGATCATCGAAGGTGGCCGCAGCGCGAAAGTACGCCTCCGGCAGACGATCGCCGCCCGGTGCTCCACTGTCGGCGCCGGTGACTCGGCTGCTGTAGTAGGGCACGGGCACGGTGGTGGATTCGACTGGCGCGGAGCGTGGTGCGGTGAATTGCCCCGCCAGCCGGTCGACGGTCACGATGGGCATTCCCAGGCCATGCGTCAGTACCGTGGCGGCGGCTCGGATCAGCGCGCGGCGGGCGGCGAAAGCCCGAGTATCGAAGGTGGGGACCGTGTCGCCGCCGCCGAAGTGCAGCACGAATGCTTCCCCGCGCACGGCCTCGGCCAACTCGGCGGTGAGCGCCTCGCGCGCGGCCGAGTGGATCGGTGCGAGCCGATTACGCGGACACACAACGCCGTTCGGCAGCAATTCGACATTCGGCCATGTCGGCTCGTCATGCGAGGTCGCGTTGGTCCTGGGTGGCGCCGGTGAAAGGTAGGTCGGGGATTCCGGCTCGTCGGCCCACCCCCGATCGTCGGCGGGAGCGGAGTGGTCCGGTGGAATGACGTTGGGATTGAAGGATTCCCGGATGTAGCAGAGAGGACGATCGCCGAGCACGATGACGTACGCCTTCGCCGCGCAGAGGCGACCGTCCGTCCATCTCGCCACGCCCGCGCGCAGTATGTGCCGTCGCTGGGATACACCCCGGGAAATCAAGCTGGAACCGATCGGCACGTGCACGTCGTCCACCCCGGACGCGGCCGCGAGTCCGCCGACGGTGACGACATAGTTGACAGATGCGGTCACCATGTCGGAATTGATCAGACATGAACGGCGGACAATGACGCGGTCGGCCCCGGACACTCGCAGTACATCGGTCACGGTGGCCGGTAACTGTTCTGCCGCCACATCGTCCTGGCGGAGCACGCGGACTTCGAGTTCCGTGCCGAGTATCTGCTCGAGTATCGGCATGGTGAGGCCCTCGCTGGCCAGCAGCATTCTGGTGCGCGGATGATCGAATCGATCCGCACCACCGGCCGAGGAATCGCCCGGTGGTGCGGAGACGCTGCGCGCGGTTGTCTTCACGAGAAACTCCGTGCCGAAACCGGGTTAATGAGTGGTGACACTCTCCGGTGGGATGACCGGGCGAATGACAGCCTCTATCTCCGCCTCGGTACGAGGCCGTCTCGTCAGGCCGAGTACCGGTTCGGTCGTGATTCGCACATCGTCCATCTCCGTGTCGTGTCCCAGCGGGTCACGCCAGTGATTCCACACCGGGGACATATCCAGACCACCCATGTAGTGAATATTCACCCCGTCCGCCTCCGCGCGGAGTTCAGCCTCGGAGACGAGAGTGCCGGTCCCGGCACGCTGTTGCTGTCCCGCCGACTCGCCCATATCGGTCAGCCCCGCGGTGATCCTGGTGAACGACTCCTGCGGGGTGTCGCCGGGATGCTCCTCGGTGAGGGCGCTGGCATGCGAGAAGTATTCGGCGGACCCGACGTAGTTCTTGTACAGCCGCGTCACCAAGGACAGGAATCTCGTGTAGGCCCGTCGAGCGGTGTACTCGTAGAAGCCCAGTGCGTCGGCCTCGTTCATCTCGCCTCGCAACGTGGTCGCGATGGCGGCCGATGCGGTCAGAGCACCGTATGTCGCCAAATGCACGCCGGTGGACAACAACGGATCGAGGAAGCACGCCGAGTCACCGACGACGGCGTAGCCGGGACCGCAGAATCGCTCGGACACATAGGAATAGTCCTGCTCGGCCCGCACTTCGGCGACCTGCTCCGCGCCCTCGAGCAGCCCACTCATTGCCTCGCTGCGGCCGATGGCGTCGTGATAGTACGAGTCCAGCGAGCCGTGCTCACGCCGCTTCTCGGCAGCCTTGTCCACGGGAATCACATAGCCGACGCTGAAACGGCCGTCCGACAGCGGGATATGCCAGAACCAACCGCCTTCGGCGGTCGACACGACATTGATCGCGCCTTCCGGGCTTTCTGGATGTAGTCGCGCACCCGTCCAGTACGACCAGATCGCGATATTGCGGAGGTCCGGATGCGGTTCGCGCATCGTCCGGGACAACAACCCGGCCCGCCCCGAGGCGTCGACGAGGAAATCGAATTCGGTGGTCCGGATCTGCTCGTCCCCGTGCGCGGTCCATTCGACGGCGGTCGGACGACCGTCGCTGCCGTACAGCACATTCGTGACGGTGGCCTGCTCGATCACCCGCGCACCCTGTTCGGAGGCGTTGCGGAGCAGAATGTCGTCGAACGCGGCGCGGTCGACCTGCCACGACCAGGCTTCCGCGTCCACGAGCTCATGCCACTTCAACAGCCAGGTATCGTTCTGCCACAGGAACACCCCGCCCCGCTTCCGCTGGAACCCATAGCGGGCAACGGCGTCGTAGGCGCCGGACAGGCGCAGTGTCGACAGGCACGAGGCCAGCAACGACTCCCCGATGTGATACCGCGGGAACTTATCTCGTTCCAGCAGCGTCACCTCCACCCCTGATCGCGCGAGCAGAGCCGCGGTGGTCGATCCCGCTGGACCTCCGCCGATCACCAGAACATGCGGCTTATTCCCCATAGCAAACTCCCTGGAAGTGCTGATAGCGGATACTGCACCCGCACCGGCGACCGGATCGACTCCGGGGCCCCCTGGCTGCGGCAAACCCGGGTTGAGTGTTGCCACTAGTTATCTTAAGCAATCAAATCTGAATCTTCAATTGTGAGAACGCATCCGGGCGATCAGGTACTGTTCTGCGCGTGAGCGCCCCATAGGTGGCGGGGATCTCGGTATGAAACGTCAACACCGAACAGCCGTGCCGAACTGCATGCCGAAGGAACCGTCGACGGAAATCGGCATGAGATCGGCTCTAAACCGTTCCTGGACAGCAGTTTTCGCCAGAAAGTCGGACCGTAACAAGGACATGATCTGGTCGTGATGGGGTAGTGATAGTCGGTGTCGTCTGGCCATCACCCCGCTCTTCATTCTCGAAATCAGGGTACGACGGAGCCCGGAGATGCACGAGACCTTCGCGCACAATCGCGCCTCACAGTGAGCTCGTGGCCCGCTTCGGCTACCCGCGGGTAACACTCGATAGATGTATAACCTTGTCGCGGTTAACATTTACGGAACTTTTACGACGGCCCACCGACCGTGACCGAAGCCGATGGCACCCTGCGGCCGTCAGCCTCGATCAGCGGATCCTGTTCTTACGCAGTGCGGCCGGGTAGATCCCGTATCGGTTGCGGAAGCTCTCCCGAAAAGTACTGAGCGAGTTGAAGCCGGAACCGAACGCGATGCGATCGATGCTGTCGCGATTGAAGGGATCTTCGAGGCGCCGTCTCGCTCGCGCCAGCCTGGTGTGGCGCAGCAACAGTGCCGGGGTTGTCTGCACGACACCCAATGCCTTGTGCAGTTGTCGCAACGAACAGTTCATATGCGCCGCAATGGAATCCGGTGTCACCGACGGATCGTCGGAGTGGTTGTCGACATACGTCCGTGCCGCCCGCGCGAGCGCCTCGAGCCCCGACAGATCCGGCGCCTGACGATCATCGAGCGCCATGCCGAGCAGGTCGAGCAGATTCGAATTGATCCGCACGAAGTCCCGCGCCGTCATCGACTCGCGGTGGTCGGCGACCGCTCGGACCATCGCGACGACAGTTCCCAGCATGGGGCGCCGCGAGTCCGGCATGAGCAGGGGGCTGTCGGTGAGCGCCGACGCGAGAGGGTCGCCTTCGGGAATGCTGAGAATCCATGCGCGGGCGCCGTCTTCGTGCGCGAGGCCCATGGAACGCCCCATGGAGACAAGGCCCACGTCTCCCGACCCCAGCTCGACGGTGTCATCGAGCTGGGTGAGCGCGATCCGGCCGTCGAGCGGAATGATGAGCCGGGCGCTGCGATCGTCGTCGTCTCGAATGTGTCGTGCGGTGCGGCGGTAGCCGACAAGGTCGGAGGAGAACTCGACAAGCTGATAGTCACCGCACCGTTGCACCTGCGTCGACCCTACGAAGTCGTGTGTGTCCGCGAAGTCGAAGCCGATGTGGCCGTGGTTGATTCGAACGTGCGCTGTCCAGTATTCGAGTCTGTCGGGCTTCGCGACATCGAGGGTGGACAGGTTCTCCAGCTGATACTGCTGGTCGGCCACCGCGACACCCTCTCGTGCAAAAATCCGGCGCAACTGTGCAAGGATCCGGTCGATTCGGCCCTCTTCCGCCGAATAGCCTGCTGTGACCGAACCTGCACTCGAGGATACGGCCCGAACACTTCGTGCGCCGCATCCCCATCGAGCGCGGTCGAGACGACCCCGATACCGCGGCGGCTCACCTGAGCGGCGATGGAGGGGTCGCCGAGTCGAGCACGCCGGACCGAGTCCACACACTCTGTCCGCAATCGTCTTCCGGCACAGCGGAGTGCGGGAAGGCCGCAACGGGTAGTGAACTGCGCCCGCTCAATGTCGAGCAGTGGCGCAGTTCACTCACTCGGACCGGCCTGGCCGGAGCCGTTCGTGCCGGAAACTTTTGCCGCGGACCAGGCTTCGACCACACCGCTGATCTGGGTGAGCAGCGCGGATACGGCCGCGAGGTCGCCACCGATCTGATACGACTTCAGCTCCGCGGGTTTGGGCAGCCGCGCGACGATCTCCGGCAGTTCACCGACCAGCCTGGACTGGATATTGGCCGCGTTCTGCTGGTTGGCGTTCGTGACCCGGATCCGGTCCCGCTCCAGCGACAGCAGTTTGCCCTTGTGTTCGGCGTGTAGCCGGGCCGTGGCCAGCGCCAATTCGCCGTCTACTTCCTGGCGCTCCAATTCCTGACGCCTGCGCAGATTCTCGGCTTGTTCGGCGTGCTGCTCGCGCTCCAGGCGCAGCGCGTGCAGCGCGGTCTCCTGCGCGAGATCGGCGACGGCACGCTGATCGTCGTGCTCACGGGTGGTACGACGCAACTGTTCGGTGGTCTCCCGGTCGAAGCGGGCGGCCTCGTTGCGGGCACGCAGCTCGGCCAGTTCGCGTTCGTTCTCGATGCGACGTTCCTCCGCGGCGCGATGTGCGGTGGTCTCCCTGGCCGAAATCACCTCCTGCGCCGCGAGTTCGGCGAGGCGCGCGATCTGGCTCTGTTCGCTGCGATAGGGCTTCTGCAGGTTCTCCCAGAGCGTGGACGAGCTGACCACCGCCTCCTTGATCTGCACGGTAACGATCCGCAGACCCAGACCACGGTCGCCATGACCGTCCGAGGCACCGTCGCCCGCACCCTCGGCGACCGCGCGCAGCCGGGCGGTGAGTTCCTCGATGATGGGCTGCTTATCGCTCAGCACATCCCGCACGCCCATGGTGGAGACCTTGTCCTTGATCGCCGCCTCGGCCTGCTCGCGCAGCTGAATATTGACCAGCCGCATGGGGTCGTCGTTATCGGAGAAGTCCAGCTTGCGGTAGGCGGTGCCGAAATCCTCGATGATCCACTGGACATACCCCTGCACCAGGACGCCCTGGAGTTCGCTACAGATGCAATAGGCATTGATCAGGATCGTCTGCATCGCGCCGGGCACCACGAGATAGGAGTCGGTCGCCGGATTGAACCCGAACGACACCCCGAGTCCGATGTGCATCGGTTCGCCGCGCCCCCGACGCGTATGCACGACAAAGGCATTCGGCGGCACCAGCACGGTACGCCAGCGCCAGAAACCGGTCACCCGGACCTCGACCGGGCCCGGCCCCGCCCCCTGCGGGGTCGGACCGACCCGGTCGGATCGCTTGGTCATCGGGCCGCGCGGGGCGGGCGCGCCACCCGGCGCCGGGGCGGGCGCCGCGAACGCGGGCGGCGTCGGTTTGCGCGTACGCAGATCGTCCTCGAGGGCGGCCTGCTGCGCCACCACCTGGTCTAGATAGGTGTTCTTACCCGGATTGCTCCCCATGACCGGGCACCCTACCGGCGAACACCGCGGCTCCCAACCGATTTCGGACGGTTGCGCATCCGGTCAGCGTACCGCCGGCAATTCCGAGCAGAGTTCATCCTACGGCGAATGCCGTTGCGGCAGTGACTTGTCCCACAGCCTTGAATCCTGACAGTCACTTGCAACTCGCTCGGGCCGCTTCCTAGACTGACCGAATACCTGATAGTGACTATCAGGTATCGAAACTCGGGAGGGACAATGACACAGCACCTCACGTTCGAACGGCCGGACCACCCAGCGCTAGCCGACCGGCCCGGCGCCGTCGGCAGCTGGGGCGAGTTCATGGCCCGCCACCGCAGGATCGTGCTCGGCGCCTGGCTGCTGCTCGTCGTGGTCTGCGGCGCCGCCTACCCCGCCCTGCACGACCGCCTCGGCGCACCCGACTACACCGTCCCGGAGTCCGGCTCGAGCCGCGTCGAACATCTTGTCGCCGAACACTTCTCGCAGCTCGGCGCGGAACAGGACCTGCTCGTCTTCCATTCCGCGCACTACCCCGCCGACGCGCCCGAGTTCCGAGCCGCCATGGATAACGTGCTCGCCACCGTGCGCGGGACGGCCGGAGTCGCGGGTGCGGTCGGGCCGTTCGAGGGCCTGCCCGCGGTGCAGATCTCCGCAGACCGGCACACCGCCTTCGGCATCGTCGGCCTCAACGGGACGATGTCGGAACGCGTCGAGGTCGCGACGCGCCTGCAAGAGACCCTCGTGGCGAGTCCCGACACCGGGGTCGACGCAATGATCACCGGTTATGCGCCGATCGAGGCCGACATGACGGCGATTGAGACCGCCGATATGCAGCGCGCCGAAGCGATCGGCCTGCCGGTCGCCGCGGCCGTGCTGGTGCTGGCGCTCGGGGCGCTGGTCGCCGCCACCGTGCCGATCGCCGTTACCGCGGCGGGCATCGCGGTCGGGGTGGGCGTGCTGTTCGGCCTGACGACCTTTCTGACCTTCGACTCGCTGGTGCTCTCGGTGGCGACCATGATCGCCACCGGCACCGCCATCGACTACGCCATGTTCATCGTGAGCCGGTTCAACGAGGAGCTCACCCGGCGCGGGGTGCGCGATCGTCGCGACCGGGGCGCCATCGCCGCCGCCGTCGGCGGCGCGCTGGACACCACAGGCCGGACCATCCTCGCGTCCGGACTCATTGTGATGATCTCGCTCTGCTCACTCGCGGTCGTCGGATTGCCGATGCTCAACGGCGTCGCCATCGGCGTGGTCACCGCCGTGGTCGCCACCCTCACCGCGGCTTTCACCCTGCTGCCCGCACTGCTGGCGACGTTGGGGCCCGCGGTGAATCGCGGCGCGCTCCCGGCCAGGCTGCGGCCCGCGGAGACTCGATCGACGGTGGCCTCCAGCGCGTGGGCGCGCTGGGCACACACCGTGATGCGGCGGCCGGTGCTATTCGGTGCGCTCGGCGTCGCCGCGCTCGTCCTGGCCGCCCTCCCGATCACGCGCATCGAATACGGCATCGACATGGGGCTCGACTCGCTCTCACAGCGGCCTACCGGACAGGCCACGCGGCTGGTGCAGGACAAGTTCGGGCCGGGGATGCTCGCCCCGATCTCGGTGGTCGCCACCGGACCCGACGACTCCATGCTCACCGAATCCGCACGGCTACAAGCCAATCAGTTCGTCAACGCCCTTTCCGGCGATCCGCGGGTGGCCCGGGTGCTGCCGCAACAGGCCGACGGCCGCATCCTGGCGACCGTTGTGCCGCGGGATTCGTTCGACTCCACCACCGTTGCCGAGTTGACCGACGATATCCGCACCCGCGCAACCGATATCGCCGATGCCGAGATCCTCGTCGGTGGCGCCTCGGCCACCTTCGCCGATGTCTCCGTCCGCATCACCGATCGATTCCCACTGGTGATCGCGATGGTGCTGACCGTCTCTCTGGCCTTCCTGATCCTCGCATTCCGCAGTATCGTGTTGGCGCTCAAGGCGATTCTGCTCAATCTGCTGGCCACCGGTGCGGCGCTGGGCATTACGGTCGCGGTGTTCCAGAACGGCCTCGGGGAATCCGTGCTCGGTTTCCACAGTCCCGGATTCCTCCAGGTCTTTCTGCCGATGCTGGTTTTCGCCGTGCTGTTCGGACTCTCCATGGATTACGAGGTATTCCTGATCCGGCGCATGAAGGAGGCCTGGGATCGGCACCCGGACAACGCGTCCGCGGTCGCGGAGGGCCTGCAACGCACCGCCCGCCCGATCACCGCGGCGGCCGCCATCATGGTGGCGGTCTTCGCCAGCTTCCTCACCGCGGACGTAGTGGAGCTCGCGCAGATCGGGTTCGCGCTCGCGGTGGCGATCACGATCGACGCGCTGGTCGTGCGGCTGGTACTGGTACCCGCGTTCATGCAGTTGTTCGGGCGCTGGAACTGGTGGCTGCCGCGGTTCGGATCGGCTAGCCGAGCACCCGCTCGACCGCGCTGATGATGGCGTCGATCGCCTCGGTGTAGACCGCCCGAAGCGGTCGGGTGAAATCCGCGGCGGCCCAGTGGTCCAATGCCGCGGTCGCGCCCCACACTCCGGTCGCGGCCGCGATGCGCAAGCGTAGATCGTTGCCGTCGTGGCCGATCCGCTCCGCGAACTGCGCCAGGAACTGGTCCTCCAACTCCCGCATCTGCCGGTGCTGGGCGTCGGCGATCTCCGGAATCGTTGTCACGTATCGCATACGCCTGCGAATCCGCAGTTCGGTCTCGGGGGTCAGCAGCGAGTCGATCAGCGTCGGGGCCAGCATCCGGGCCGCGGCGACCAATTCGGCGGGCCGCACCCGTTCTCCGCCGCCCGCGCCGCGAATCGCCTCCAGGATCCGCAGATCGTGCTCGTCGTAGAGAACCAACATCTCCTTGGTACCGAAGTATCGGTACACGGAACTCGCCGACACCCCTGCCACATTCGCGATGCGCTCGATCGTCACCCCCCGATACCCGTACTCCTCGAACAGATCCAGCGCGACCCGCTGGATCCGGCTCATCGCCTCGAGCTTCCTGCGCTCCCACACGCTCGCCGAGGACTCCACACTGACTTCGGACATCGCAGCTCAGACTACCCGGCCGGGTCGGCGTCGACGTAAGACTCGGGGCGCGCGCGACCGAGCCACGGGTTTACGGCCACGCTCACCGACGCCCCGCACCATGGTCGGGACGGCCGAGCGCCTAGAGGCCGAGCGAGCGGACCAAGTCGAGCATCTCGGCATGGTAAAGCTTTGCGGGGTCCTGGGATTGGGGACGAAGGTGGCCATAGACCTCGAGCGCGATCAGCCCGTGCATGCGGCCCCACATGCGCAGGGCGAGCGCCAGCGCAGCGGGCGGTAGCTCGGGAAAGTCCGCGCGGACATGATCGACGAGACTCGCATCGAAGTCGGACCATTGGGCGTCGCCGTCGCTCTGGTATCGCGCGGCATGCGGCCAGGCCGCGGCGGTGAGACCGATAAGACCGGTGCAGGCCCGCAATTCGGCGGTGCGCGCGGGACCGCCGGGCGGCGGTTGATATCCGAGCACCGGATCGCCGTAGATCAGGCGGAATCCGGCGGGATCGGCGACGGCCCACGCGCGCACGGTCTCGCCCCACGCGATGATGCGGCCCGCCGGATCGTCCTCGGATATCGCGTCGCGCGCGGCCTCCACCCGATCCACCAGCGCGGTGTACACATCGGAGATCAGCGTGGTGATGAGGTCATCGCGGGTGGCGTAGTAGCCGTAGAGCGCGCCCGCCGTCATGCCCATCTCGCGGGCGATAGCGCGCAATGAGATCGCGTCGGGACCACCCTCGGCCAGCAGCCGCAGTGCAATCGTCTTGATCTCCTGCGTCGCCTCCGCCCTGAGGCGTTCCCGGCGACTTTTCACGACCTCCACCACGGTTGACACTCTACAGCGTTCGTCTACTATCGGCGGTGCTGTTACTGAACAGCGTGTAGTAATTGAACATCGTGTATCTCGAGGAGTAACGTGAAGATCGGAGTATTCGGCGCGACCGGCGTGATCGGCGCGCGCGTCGTCACCGAGGCACAGCGGCGGGACCACGAGGTGACCGCCTTCGCCCGCGATTCGAGCCGATTCCCGGCCGCACAGGACGGTGCGTCCTGGCGGGTGGCGAACTGGCTGGACGCGGACAGCATCGCCGACGCCATTACCGGCCTCGACGTGGTGATCAGCGCGGTGAACGCGGGTCACGGCATCCCCGACACCATCGCCAACGCAGGCAATTTCGTCACCGGCGCGCGAGCCATGCTCACCGCGCTGCAACGCCATCCGGACATCCGGGTGATCACCGTCGGCGGCGCGGGCAGCCTGGAAATCGCACCCGGACTGCAATTGGTGGACAGCCCGGATTTCACCCGCGGCCTCACCGAGGATCTGGGCGTACCCGCCGAGTACCGCGACGTGGTGCTGGCGCTGCGCGAGGCATTGAACCTCTACCGCCTGTCCAACCGCGACTGGACCTACCTCAGCCCGTCCTCGGGCCGGATCAACCCCGGCGAACGCACCGGCCGCTACCGCACCGGCAGCGACCAACTCCTCCTCGGTTCCGACGACATCTCCGCCGAAGATCTGGCGGTGGCCCTCCTCGACGAGGCAGACAATCCGCGCTTCCGGCAACGCCGATTCACCGTGGGCGCCGAGACATCCGACGCGGCATGATAGCCCCGGCCGAAAAGGGCAGCGGCGCAGCCTAATCGGCTTGCGCCGCACCGCGCCAACGGTTCATCCGCTGGCGTACCACGATCGTCTATGCGAATTCCCGTTCGCACCAGGCGATCCCGAAAATGCGGGAGATTCTCATGGACCGAGCGGGGCCGTGGGGAACCATTCGCGCAGCAGATCGGCCGCGGTTTTGCCACCGCGGCCGAAACTCTGGCCCTCGTAGTCCGCTTCGACGATGTACAACGAGCGTTTGGGGTCGTCCGGGAAGCCGATGAAGATCGGCGGGTCGGCGGGGGTGCCGCTGGAGTCGGTGACCAAAAGGGGGCGCGGCACATCGGGGTGGGACATGCGGGTACCAGGGTCGCTCTTGCTCACCCCCATCCGGCTGTCCACGCAACTCTGCGTGCGGCAGTGCCGCATGACGAACGACACCTTGCCCGTCTCGTTCTTGCAGGCGAGGGTGCCGCGTTCGCCGTAATCGGTATTGGTCAGGAAGCCGGAGCAGGTGGTGCCGCCCCAGCCTTTCCCGCCGTTGCCCGCGGATACCAGCCGTGGAAACGCGTCGGCGATCAGCTGCTCCTCCGGATTCCACGGTGATCCGTTGTGCGCCTTGCCGTTCAGCAGGACCGCGACGACAACGCCGACACCGATCACGAGCAGCAGCACCAGCGGGATGATGACGAGCGCGGCGATCCGGCCGCCCGAACTACCCCGGGGCGGCGGGTACGGTGCACCGCCAGGATGCTGCGGCGGGCCGGGAAACTGCGGCGCACCTTGATATTGCGGCGCACCAGGGCCCTGCGGCGCACCCTGATACTGCGGCACGCCAGGATACTGGGGCACGCCAGGATACTGGGGTGTGCCCTGATTCTGAGGCACGCCAGGATGCTGCTGCGCACCCTGATATTGCGGCACGTCCCGCGGCGCAGCCGGATACGGCGACGGTCCCCCGGAATACTCCGCACCACCCGGGAACTGCGGCGCGGGCCCGCCCGGATACCCCGGCTGACCGCCCGATTTCGGATCGAATTGCTGCACGATCTCCCCCACTTTGTTGTCGTCCCGGCGCGCACTCTACCGTTGAACAGCCCGAAGGCCCCGGTCCTTAGCGGACCGGGGCCTTCGAACGTTGCTTACCCGAATCAGGCGTTGCCGGAGAGCTTCTCCCGCAGAGCCGCGAGCTGGGCGTCGCTGGCCAGCGAGCCGCCGGCGGGCTCGGCCTGGCCGGAGGACGCCTGCGCACCACTCTCGGAGGAGTAGTTGCCCGACGCGCCGCCGCCGTTCGCGGCCTCGGCCGCGGCGTCGGCCGCCATCTTCTCCATCTGCGCGGTGTGCATCTTGTGGCGACGCTCCGCCTCGGCGTAGCGGCCTTCCCACTCTTCGCGCTGCTTGTCGAAGCCCTCGAGCCACTCGTTGGTGTCGGGATCGAAGCCCTCGGGGAAGATGTAGTTGCCCTGGTCGTCGTAGCTGTCGGCCATGCCGTACTTCGACGGGTCGAACTCGGCGTGGTAGTCCTCGTTCGCCTGCTTCAGCGACAGCGAGATCCGGCGACGCTCCAGGTCGATGTCGATGACCTTGACC
Source organism: Nocardia sp. NPDC050710 (assembly GCF_040654375.1). NCBI lineage: Bacteria > Bacillati > Actinomycetota > Actinomycetes > Mycobacteriales > Nocardiaceae > Nocardia > Nocardia sp. NPDC050710. The sequence continues at coordinate 140,315 of NZ_JBFAHV010000009.1, forward strand.
ATCGCGTCGTCGCCGACGGCGACAACCTGGTCCGGCACCTCGACGTGGCGCTCGGCCAGCTCGGAGATGTGCACCAGGCCCTCGATACCCTCTTCGACGCGCACGAACGCACCGAACGGAACCAGCTTGGTGACCTTGCCCGGCACGATCTGACCGATCGCGTGGGTGCGGGCGAACTGACGCCACGGGTCTTCCTGAGTCGCCTTGAGCGACAGCGAAACACGCTCGCGGTCCAGGTCGACGTCGAGAACCTCGACGGTGACCTCGTTGCCGACCTCGACGACCTCGGACGGGTGGTCGATGTGCTTCCAGGACAGCTCGGAGACGTGCACCAGACCGTCGACGCCGCCCAAGTCCACGAAGGCACCGAAGTTGACGATCGAGGAGACCACACCCTTGCGGACCTGGCCCTTCTGCAGCTGGTGCAGGAACTCGGAGCGAACCTCGGACTGGGTCTGCTCCAGCCAGGCGCGACGCGACAGAACCACGTTGTTGCGGTTCTTGTCGAGCTCGATGATCTTGGCCTCGATCTCCTTGCCGACGTACGGCTGGAGGTCACGGACCCGACGCATCTCGACGAGCGAGGCGGGGAGGAAGCCACGGAGACCGATGTCGAGGATCAGGCCGCCCTTGACGACCTCGATGACGGTGCCCTTGACAGCCTCGTCCTTCTCCTTGAGCTCCTCGATGGTGCCCCAAGCGCGCTCGTACTGAGCCCGCTTCTTCGACAGGATCAGGCGGCCTTCCTTGTCCTCCTTGGTGAGAACGAGGGCCTCGACCTCATCACCCACGGAAACGACCTCGTTCGGGTCGACATCGTGCTTGATGGAGAGCTCGCGGGAAGGGATGACGCCTTCGGTCTTGTAACCGATGTCGAGCAGGACCTCGTCGCGGTCGACCTTGACGATGGTTCCTTCGACGATGTCGCCGTCGTTGAAGTACTTGATCGTGGCGTCGATGGCGGCGAGGAAGTCCTCGGCGGAGCCGATGTCGTTGACGGCTACCTGCGGCGAGGTGACGGTGGTGGGCATGTGTCGGTTTGCTCCGGACGGATTGTGGTCGGTTGCGGACATTGGAACTTTCGGTACGCTGCGAGATCACCGCGACGATGCGACGACGGACACAGAGGAACGTACCGCACTCACCACTCGTGAAACCCAGCACGGGCGCTCTGTTACTCAGTACTCTGTAACCGTAGGTAGATCGTTACCTTGATTACATCGGTACGCCAGTACAGAAGGCACTCGCTGGTTCAGCGTACGCGACCTTGGTCGGGACGGGCAAACCGGTGCCCACGCCACGCCGGGATATGGTTTTCGCGTGTCGGAAGATCGCCATGCGCAAGCGAATGCACTGCTCGGGACCACGGGAACCGCGCGCACCCGGATCGGTTCGGCCGCCAGTCAACAGGCCAGCCGCCGCTGGTGGGACGCCGACGCCACTCAGTACCACGAAACGCATGCCGATTTCCTGGGCGCCGACTCCCCCGGCGGCGAATTCGTGTGGTGCCCGGAGGGCCTGCACGAGGGCGATATGCACTTCCTCGGCGAGATCGCGGGTAAGCGGATTCTGGAGATCGGCTGCGGTTCGGCGCCGTGCTCGCGCTGGCTGGCGGGGCAGGGCGCGCATCCGGTCGGGCTCGACCTGTCGCGGCAGATGCTCGAGCACGGGGTGGCCGCGATGGGCCGGGGTGGACCGCAGGTACCGCTGGTGCAGGCGGGCGCCGAGGACCTACCCTTCGCCGACGAGTCCTTCGACCTGGCCTGCTCGGCCTTCGGCGCCGTTCCCTTCGTCGCCGATTCCGCCCGCGTGATGCGCGAGGTCGCGCGAGTACTACGGCCGGGCGGGCGCTGGGTCTTCTCGGTGAACCACCCGATGCGCTGGATCTTCCCCGACGATCCGGGCCCCGCCGGTCTCACCGCCTCGATTCCCTATTTCGACCGCACCCCGTATGTCGAAGTCGACGACGACGGCACCCCCACCTACGTCGAGCACCACCGCACGATCGGCGATCGGGTCCGCGAGATCGTCGCGGCGGGGCTGATCCTGGAGGACATCGTGGAACCGGAATGGCCGGAATGGCTGGACCGGGAATGGGGTCAGTGGAGTCCGTTGCGCGGCGAACTCTTCCCCGGTACCGCCATCTTCATCACCCGAAAGCCCGCCTGACCGAGTCCGGCAGCCCCCTCGGCCTTCCCGGCGTCAGCTCGTCGCGGCGGGCCCCAGTTCGGTCAGCAGGGCGGCACGCGCGTTCGCGATATGCGCGGCCAGATCGCCGCCGCTGCGCAACCACACCTCGTAACCGGCGAAGAAACAGGCCATTCCGACCTTGGCCCACAGCAGCGGGCGGACATCGGCGGTCGCGTCGACGCCCATACGGGCTGCGAGATGGCCGGCGACCAACGCTTCGATCGCATTCCGCTTGGCCAGGTCGCGTGCCTGCAACGCCGGATGGGCGGCGATGAGCGCATCGCGCGCCGCGGCCTCGGCCCTGCGGTCGGCGAACCGTTCGACCATCGGGCCGATCACCGCCGCAAGCGTCTGCTCGGGCGTCTCGGTCGCGGGTCGTTCGGCCAGCAACCGGGACAGTTCGGCCCGATGCTCGTCGTCCTCGGCGAACAGTAATTCGTCCTTACTCGCGTAATAGCGATGCAGGGTGCGGGTGCCCACCTCGGCAGCCTCCGCGATATCCGCGATGGTCACCGCGTCGAAGCCGCGCTCGGCGAACAGCCGCATGGCGGCGTCGGCGATCGCGTGCCTGGTCCGTTCCTTCTTCCGATCCCGCAACGACATTCGAGCATTGTCACACAGCGCGTCATATGGCACTCTATGCCATATGACATCAAGTGACAGAACGGTCGTGATCACCGGCGGGACAAGTGGACTCGGGCGCGAATGCGCTCGCGCGCTGGCGGCGGATCCGCGCTGGACCGTCGTCGTCACCGGGCGCGACGCGACCCGCGCCGAGGCGGAAGCGGAGGTCATCGGCGCCCACGGCATGGCGCTCGACCTCGGCTCGCTCGCATCGGTGCCCCGCTTCGCGGACGATCTGCGCGCCGCCGGACTTCCACCACTGCGGGCGCTGGTCTGCAATGCCGGATTGCAGTTCACCCGGCGCGCCTACACCGAGGACGGCGTGGAGGCCACGTTCGGCATCAACCACCTGGGGCACCTCGCGCTGGTCCGGGCGCTGCTGGCGGACCTCACGGCCCCGGCGCGCATCGTTTTCGTCAGCTCGGGCACCCACAATCCCGCGCAATTCACCGGCATGCCGCACCCCTTGACGGCCACACCCCGCGCACTCGCTTATCCCCCGGACGCCACCGAGTCCGCCCAGCGCGACGGCCGTCGCCGGTACAGCACCTCTAAACTGGCCAATCTGCAAACCGCCTACGAACTGGCCAGGCAGCTGGCACCACGCGGCATCACCGTGAACGCGCTGGACCCGGGCCTGATGCCGGGCACCGGACTGGTCAGGGATGCGGCACCCACCACCCAATTCCTGTGGCGCACCGTGGCACGCGCGCTGGTTCTGCTCCCCGGTGTCAATACCGCGCGCACCTCGGGGGCCGACCTCGCCTGGCTGGTCACCGATCCGGGCCTCGACAGCGTGACCGGTCGCTACTTCGTCGGCCGCGCCCCCAAACCGTCCTCGACCGCCTCCTACGACATCGAGGCCCAGCGCACCCTCTACACCGGAAGCCTGGAAATCCTCACCGAACTAGCGCACTGAGGACCCCATTGCCACCGCGGGATCGCGAGGTTGCGATGACATTGCGGACCCGGATAACGGAACCGGCCGCCCACAGGTGTGGACGGCCGGTTCTCCGCCGAAATTCAGAGCGGCCGAACGTTTTCGGCCTGCGGACCCTTGGGGCCCTCCGTCACATCGAATTCGACGCGCTGATCATCGTTGAGGCTGCGGAAGCCGCTGCCTTCAACCGCGCTGAAGTGGACGAATACGTCGGGGGTTCCGTCGTCGGGGGCGATGAAACCGAAGCCCTTGTCCGCGTTGAACCACTTGACGGTGCCTTGCATCGCTCGCTCCTGCCGTTCGGGGATCGCCATTCGATCGCACCCACATACTGCCCGGTCCCACGCGGGAAACTCGGTATTTGCCCGCGCTCATGTTGTGGCGTCGTCATCCGATCGAGTGGGTTTGCGGCCCGCCTGCTCCAGCGCTCGCCGCAGCGCGTACTCGATCTGGGCGTTGATGCTGCGCAGGTCATCGGCCGCCCACCTGGCCATGGCCTCGTGAACGGCCGGGTCGAGACGGAGCAGTAGCTTCTTGCGTTCGACCATGAGCCCGGCTCAGCTGTAGAGCGTGCCGGTGTTGACGACGGGTTGGGTCGCGCGGTCCCCACACAGGACAACCAGCAGGTTGGACACCATGGCGGCCTTGCGTTCCTCGTCGAGTTCGACGACGCCCTGCGCGCTGAGCCGCTCCAGCGCGAGACCGACCATGCCGACCGCGCCCTCGACAATGCGGGTGCGGGCGGCGACAACCTGCGCGGCTTGCTGGCGGACCAGCATGGCCTGAGCGATCTCCGGCGCGTAGGCGAGGTGGGTGATGCGAGCCTCCAGCACCTCGATACCCGCCATCTCGGTGCGTTCCCGCAGTTCGACGGTGAGTTCCTCGGCGACCTCGGCACCGTCGCGCAGGCTGGTGCGGTCGGCGTCGTGCGCATCGTAGGGGTGCGTGGTGGCCAGGTGCCGGACCGCAGCCTCGGACTGGGTCTCCACGTACTCCTCGTAATCGTCGACCGAGAATGCGGCCTTGAAGCTGTCCACCACGCGGTAGACCACCACGGCGGCGATCTCGACCGGGTTGCCGTCGGCGTCGTTGACCTTCAACTTCTGTGTCTCGAAGTTGCGGACCCGCAGCGAGATGCTCTTGCGGTCGGTCAGGGGCACTACCGAGAAGAAGCCGGGTTCACTCACCGAGCCGATGTAGCGGCCGAAGAACTGCACCACCTTCGCCTCATTCGGATTGACCACGGTCAGCCCGGTCGCCAGCAGCAGGAGTACCACCACCACGACGGTCGCCACGACCGCGGCGATCAGCGCGGGCGAGTTCCCGCCGTCCACGGCGGCGACATAGCCGAGTGCGGCCGCGCCGCCGAAGAAGAGTGTGAGGACCAACCACGCCAACAGCACCAGAAAGCCGTTGACGTGGAAAGCGGACCTGAGCTTCATGACATTCTCCCGGTATCAGAGTGATATCACTAAGATAGCAGAGTGCCAGCGCTGCGCAAGATCCGCGAAGTCAGGCGGACGGGCGGATATTGCGGTTGAAACGGAACATATTGCGGGGGTCGTACTGCGCCTTCAATGCGGCCAACCGGGCGTAGGTCGCGGGCGCGTAGCCGGCGCGAACCTGCGCCTCGTCCGAATCCGCGCCCGCACCGTAGAGGAAGTTGAGGCTGTGGCCCAGGGTCCACGGGGCGAGCGCGCCGCGGGTGACATCGTGGTCCGCGGGAATCGCCGCACCACTGCCAGGGGCGGGCATTGTGATGACACGGACCACGTAGGCGGCGTCTCGGTAGTCCACCGCGATCCCCGCGGCGCCCGGCCGCCCCAGTGCACCACCGAGGTGACGGATATCGACCACCGCCCGCACCGGCGCGCCCGGCCCGGCCGTGGCCAGCAACGTGGACACCGTTTCTCCGCTCAGCTCACCGAGCAGCGCATTGGTGGCGGCGTAGGCGTGCGGGTGATCGGGATCGCTGTGGATGGTGTGGGTTTCGGTGTAGGGCATCGCGCGCAGGTCGTCCTTCAATCGCGCACCGACCGCACGCAGTGGCGCGGCCAAACGCTCCCCATCCTCGGCCGGTCCGTCGAAGGCGATGCGAATCGAGGCCAGGTAGCGGCCGCGCAGCGGCTCCGGCACCTGCGGGATATCCGGGAAGGTCAGCATGGTGACGGTCGAGGTCAACTCCTCGGGCACCGTCGCCGTCCACTGCCGCCACGCCTCGAGCGCGGGCTCGACCAGCGAGGTGTCGAATACCAGCTGGCCGCCGTACACCGTGGTCACCGGAATCAGGTCGAGTTCCAGCGCGGTCACCACGCCGAAATTGCCACCGCTGCCGAGCACCGCGCCGAATAATTCGTCGGCGGGAGTCAGCGTGCGCACCCGACCGTCCGCGGTTACCAGTTCGATGGTCCGGACATGATCGGCCGCGTAACCGAATTCTCTGGCCAGCAACCCGAGACCGCCACCGAGGTGGTAGCCGACCACACCTACCGACGGCGAGGAACCGTTCAACGGCGCCAAGCCGTGCGGTGCCGCCGCCTCGATCAGCGCACCGGCCCGTACGCCCGCCGCGACCCGGGCGGTGCGCTCGACCGGATCGACCCGGATTTGGGTCATCCGGCGGGTGCTGATCAGCACGCCGCCGTCGGCCGCGACCGAGAGCCCGTGCCCGGTGGCCTGCACGGCTACCGGAAGTCCTTGACGCGCAGCGTATTCCACCGCAGCCCGGACATCCTCGGTATGCGCGGCGCCGACGACGAGCGCGGGGCGGTGGGTGTAGGTGGTCTGGAAGCCCGCGATCTCCTCCTCGTATCCGGCGTCGCCGGGACGGAAGACGGGGCCGGTGAAGGTATCAGGGTCGATGGTCTGCACTGCGTTATTTCCCATGCCTTCGACGATGCCCGCCCTCGAACCGGAAGTACAACAGATAGTTTTTCTTGTATCTAGAATCAATGGTTATGGAAATGCGCCAGCTCCGATACTTCGTCACCGTGGTCGAGGAGGCCAATTTCACCCGCGCCGCCGCCCGGTTGCATCTGGCCCAGCCCGGCCTCAGCGCCCAGATCCGCCGGTTGGAACGCGAACTCGGCCAGCCGCTGCTGGAGCGCGGCGCCCGTTCGGTGACACTCACCCCCGTCGGCGCCGCGGTTCTGCCACACGCGCGCGCCGCACTGGACGCGGCCGAACAGATCGTCCGCACCGTGGACGACTTCACCGGCCTGCTGCGCGGTCAGGTCCGGCTCGGCTTCGTATCCGGTACCGCGAGCGAGGATTTCGAACTGGCCACGGTGCTGGCCGGATTCCACGAGGACCACCCGGGAGTCGGCATCAGCCTCACCGAACACACATCCGAGCAGATGCTGGCGGCACTGCACCGCGGCGAACTCGATATCGCCCTCATCGGATTGACCGGCGCCGACATCGAGCCCGCCGTCGGCGTCGACGTCGTACTCGACACCGCCATCGTGGCCGCCGTGGCATTCGACAGCGACGCACCCCGCACCGCGATTTCCCTGCACGAGGTCGCACAGCACCGGCTGATCTGCCTACCGCGCGGCACCGGTATCCGCGGCGTCTTCGATCGCGCTTGTGCCACTGCGGGACTGGCGCCCGAGGTCACCTATGAAGCGGCCACCCCACCGCTGCTGCTGCAACTCGCCGCCCACGGGCTCGGCACCGCCATCGTCCCGAAGCTCACCGCGGTCGAAGCCGAGGACTTCGGGGTGCGTACCATCCCCATCGTCGAACCGGAGTTGCGTGGACAGCTGGCGCTGGTCTGGCGACGCGATCGACCGGGGAACCCGGCGGCGAAAGTGCTACTGGGACAACTCCGTATCGCTCTCGGCGGAAGGTGAATCCGGCGGCGGGCCGGACCGATCCGCCGCCACGACACGGCGGGCATCCACCCGGAATCCCCCGCGTGCAGCAGGGTCCTAATACCCTTGTCCGGCGTCCACGTCCGTGCCAAAGTAGTGCGCCCCTGGGACTTCGAATCGGAAAGCGAACTCGACCCATGCCGTCGCTGCTGTGGATCGTCCTGCCCTATGCGGCGTTCCTCTCGTTCGGTCTCGGCCACGTATGGCGCTACCGCCACGACCGATTCCGCGACATCACCACCCTGACCGAGACGGATCGCGCGCATCGCTTGGGGTGGATGGCCTTTCGAACGGGCTTCGCCGTGGTGATCACCGCACGCCTGACCGACTTGATCATCTCGGGCCCACACAGTCACCCCACCGACGCGCTGTATGCCGGGCTCGTCCTGATCGAGGTCGCCGGTGTCCTCGCCGCGACCGGCGCTGCCGTCCTGCTGTTCCTTCCGGATCTGATCGCCGCGCCACCCCGCGCCGGCATCACCCCGCTCGACCGCCTGACCCTGCCCGCCCTGGCGGCCGGTCTGCTGTCCGGGGTGATCGTCCGATTCGACCCCAACTCCACCGCGAACCAATATCGCACCGCCGAAACGCTTTTCGCGTGGGCGCGATCATTGGTCGTCCTCCACCCGGACACCGATGCCATCAGCCACGCACCCTTCATCTACCAGGCCCGCGGCCTGATCCTGTTGCTGATCATCGGAATCTGGCCCTACACCAGGCTTTCGGGCACCTTCGCGGGACCGATCGTCCGGCGGGCACGCCGGTTCGCCATCGCTCGGCGAGCGCGCGGCGCCGCTCCCGACGCAGTGGCCGGTCGGATGCGGGCAGCGCGCTTCTCCAGCTGATCCGGCTACATCCCGACGCAGTCGATGATCGGCGCGGGATAGTCGGCGGGATCGACGTTCGCGCGCCATGGCGTCAGCGCACGACGGCCGGGAAGATCGGCGAGTTCGGGAATCCAGCGCCGCACGTACACGCCGTCCGGGTCGTAGCGCTCGGCTTGCCGCACGGGGTTCAGCACCCGGTTGGGGCGGGTATCGGTGCCGGTACCCGCCACCCACTGCCAATTGAGCTGATTGTTCGCGATATCCGCGTCGACCAGCCAGCGCAGGAAGTGAGAGGCGCCGATCCGCCAGTCCACCCGCAGCGATTTGACCAGGAAACTGGCGGCGATCAGCCTGGCTCGCCCCGGCATCCAGCCCTGCGCCCGCAACTGGCGCATCCCGGCGTCGACAATCGGGAATCCGGTACGCCCCGCGCGCCAGGCGGCCACGGCCCGCGGATCATCGCGCCACGCGATGGGCCGATCACGGTAGGGCCGCCATGCGGCGTCGGGCCGGGCGGCGAGCACCTGGTGGTGGAAGTCGCGCCAGGCCAACTGCCTGGCGAACGCGTGCCCACCCTCGGTCGACAGGTCGACCCGATGCACCAGCTCCACCGGGGACACACAGCCGAAATGCAGATACGGCGACAGCCGTGAGGTCATATCGGCCGCGAGATCGTCGCTGCGCCGGTAATAGTCGGCGATCGGCCCGGCGAGCCAGTCGCGCAGGAGTTTTCGCCCGGTGGTTTCGCCGCCCACCTCCAGCTCCGGTGAGCTCGCCCCCGCGCAGAGCTGCGCCGCTTCCGGCAGCGGCGCGCTGGTAATCCGGGGCATGGCGAGTTCTCGTGGCTTGCGCAGCGGAGTACGCCGATGCGCCTGCGCCCACCGCCTGAAGTACGGGGTGAAGACCGCGAAATGGTCGCGGCCGGTGGACGGGAGCAGTTCCTCGGGATCCACGGCGGTGATCGAGGCGGTATGGGTGTGCAGCAGACAGCTCCGGCGCGCCAATCGCTCGCGCAGCGCGTCCTCGCGCCCGCGGCTGTATCCACTCACATCGGCGGCGATATGCACGCTGTCGGCGTGGACTTCGGCGGCCACCCGATCCACCTCGTCGACCACCTCACCGCGCCGCACCACCAATCTGCCACCGATGGCACGCAATTCGGCATCGAGCTCACCGAGCGCCGCCGCCAGGAAACGGGCCCGATTCGGGGAGACATGACGCCCGGACAGTATCCGCTCATCGACGACGAAAAGCGGTACCACCGTCACGCCTTCGCGATGCGCCGCGGTGAGCACCGGATTGTCGCGCACCCGCAGATCATGCGTGAACAGGGCGATCGTGATGGTCATCGGTCAGCACTCCTCATCGTTGTCACGGCCGACCGCCCACAATGGCGGCAGGGACCGTGCCGTACGTCCGTCGGCGCGGGGCGCACATGGCATGCCGAAAAGGTCACGTCGAGCACAGTGGCGCGATATCGCCGCGCCCGCCGGTGGTCGGAGAGGTCAGGTATGAACATGTGTTCTGCCCCGCCGTCTCGATCGCGGCGCGGATCCTGTTCCACTGCTGCGCGTCGAGCGCGGGTTCACGGGAGAGCACGAATCCGGAAATACGGCTCGGATCGGTGACGAGCGCCCACGAGTAGTCCGGACCGAGTGCGGTCACGATGTAATTGGTCGGCCCGTCGAGGCGATCCTGGGTCGGCACTCCGGGAAAGCTGACATGCAGTTGCGCACCCGTCTCCCGGTCGTTGATCGTCGCGGTGCCGGTGATGTCGTTGACCGTATTCGCCCAGGTGGTGCAGCGGTTGTACACCGAGATGTTGCCCTGCGGGTCCAGCGCGTAGGTGGCCCGGGTATCGCGCGCGCAGGCCAGATTGAAGTGCTGCGGCACGGCGGCGAGTTGATACCAGGTGCCGAGGTATCGATCGAGGTCGAGCTCGGGCACCGGCGCGGGTGCGGCGACCGGTTCGCCCGGCGGCGCGGCGACGGCGCTTGCGGTGGCGATCGTGGCGCAGACGGCTGCCGCGCAGAGCCCGGCTACGAGGCGACCGGGGCGGCGAAACGTTCGATCGGGGATCACGCGAACTCCTGAGAATCGGCGACGAAGACCACTATAGCGGATAACGATGCATAATCGATGCGTTAGGACCTCGGAGATCGCATGGGATATCGCAGGCTCCCCCGCAGCATCGGTGGCGCAGTTCCGCGCCGCGACCGCCCTGCCGACGATGGGGCGGTGAACACCCCGTCGGAGGCCCACCGCCGCACGCGACGCGCGGGCGCCCGGCCATGACGAATCGCGGGAACGCGACCGGGCAGAATAATGTGATGACCGCCGGTTCCGCCCCGACCTCCGACGCGGCCGGATTTACGGTGCGCGCGGTCGCCGATCGGCTCGGCATACCGACGGCGACCCTGCGAAGTTGGAACCGTCGCTACAACATCGGCCCGCCGCAGCAACGACCCGGCCAGCATCGTCTGTATTCCGAGGCCGATATCGCACTGCTGGTACGAATGCTCGGCCTGATCGACGCGGGCGCGACGCCCGCGGGCGCGGCGGCCGCCGTGCGCGGCCCTATTCCCGCGCACGGCGACCGGACAGCACTGCTCACCGCGGCATTCGCGCTGGACGCGAGCACGATGTCCGGCCTGCTCACCGCTCACGTTCGCGAATTCGGCGTGGTGGATACCTGGGATCTGCTGTGCCGTCCCGCCTTTGCCGACATCATCGCCCGTCAGTCCAGTGGCGAGGGATGTATCGATGTCGAGCACGCGCTGTCGTGGTGCATCACCTCCGTGCTGCATCGCACCAGCCCACCACCTGGAACGCCGCACCCGACGGCAATACTGCTGGCCTGCACCAGCGGCGAAAACCATGCGTTGCCACTCGAGGTGCTGCGCGCGGCACTGGCTGAACGCGGCGTCGAAGCCAAGATGCTCGGCCCCGATGTCCCGACCGCCGCGCTCACCGACGCCCTCGCCCGTCAGGAACGACCCGCATCGGTGGTGCTGTGGTCCCAGCAGGAATCGACCGCGCTGACCTCGGCGGTCCGAGCCTGTCTCGGCGCAAGCGCCCGAGTCTTTGTCGGCGGCCCCGGCTGGGAAGAGGTCATACTGCCCGATTCGGCGATCCGGGTCGTGAGCCTCACCGACGCGGTCGATCACCTGGCCTGATCGACCGCATCAACTGCTCGCCACACCCCAACCCGGATATTGAAACGATTCATGATTGATGCGAATGGGCCGGGCGCCCAACGGATGCCCGGCCCACTGCCGTGTCCGCTCAGAGCAACCGCGACAGGAAGGTCTTGGTGCGCTCGTGCTTCGGATTCGCGAGCACCTCACGTGGCGGCCCGGCCTCCACCACCACCCCGCCGTCCATGAACACCAGTTGATCGGCGACTTCGCGAGCGAAGCCCATTTCGTGGGTCACCACCACCATGGTCATACCGTCGGCGGCGAGTTCGCGCATCACCTCGAGCACCTCGCCGACCAGTTCCGGGTCCAGCGCCGAGGTCGGCTCGTCGAACAGCATCAGCTTCGGATCCATAGCCAGCGCCCTGGCGATGGCGACGCGCTGCTGCTGACCGCCGGAGAGCTGGGCAGGGTAGGCATTCGCCTTGTCCCCCATGCCGACTCGGTCCAGCAGCTCATGCGCCCTCGCCACCGCGTCCGCCTTGCGGATCTTCTTGACCTGGGTGGGGGCCTCGATAATGTTCTCCAGGGCCGTCCGGTGCGGGAACAGGTTGAAGTGCTGGAACACCATCCCGATATCGCGGCGCTGCTTGGCCGCGTCGCGCGGATGCAGCTCGTGGAGCTTGTCACCCTTCTGCCGATACCCGACCAGATCGCCGTCGACATACAACCGGCCCGCATTGACCCGCTCCAGGTGGTTGATGCACCGCAGGAAGGTCGACTTACCGGAGCCCGACGGCCCGATGAGACACAGCACCTCACCGCGGGCGACCTCCAGCGAGATGCCCTTGAGCACTTGCAATGCGCCGAAGCTCTTGCAGACCCGGTCGGCGACGATCATGGGCGGCCGCGAGGTCTGCTCGACCGCGGGTGCGCTCTCGTCGGCGTCTTTGGAAAGTTCGGGGCTCATTTCGCCTTCACCACGCTCTGCGCATCGGCCAGTTGCTGCAACTGTTTGGCGGTCAGCTGCCGGGACGCGCCGCGCGAGTAGTAGCGCTCCAGGTAGTACTGGCCGACCATCAGCACACTGGTGATCGCCAGGTACCAGGTGGCGGTGACCAGGAGCAGCGGAATCGGCTGGAAATTCACGCCGTAGATATCGCGGGCCCGGCCATAGAGATCGGTGGTCAGCGGGATGGCGGTGACCAGCGAAGTGGTCTTCAGCATGCCGATGAGTTCATTGCCGGTGGGCGGGATGATCACCCGCATGGCCTGCGGCAACACGGTCCGCCGCATGGTCTGGGTCCAGGACATGCCGAGCGCGACCGAGGCTTCCCGCTGCCCTTCACCGACGGAATTGATACCGGCGCGGACGATTTCCGCCATGTAGGCCGCCTCGTTCAGACCCAGGCCGATGACCGCGAAGGTGAACGCGGCCTGCAGACCCTGCACGTCGAGTTGAAAGAACTGCGGGCCGAACGGCACCCCGAGATCGATCTGCCGATACAGCGAGGGAAACAGGCCCCAGAACACCAACTGCACGAAAACCGGGGTGCCGCGGAAGATCCAGAGATACACCCAGGCGGTGGCGCGGAGCACCGGATTCGGCGACAGGCGCATCACCGCGAGCACGGTGCCGAGCGCGATCGCGATCGCCATCGCCAGCACGGTCAGCTCGAGGGTGACCACCGCGCCGGAGACGATCCGGCTGTCGAAGAGATACTTCCCGTAGGTGCTCCACTGGTAGGCGTCGTTCGTGGCGGCGCCGTAGATGAAGAGACCGAGCAGGATGAGGATGGCGGCCGCGGCAATCCAGCGGCCCGGGCGGCGCAGCGGAACAGCCTTGATCGGTTCCGGTTCACCCTGGTCCGCACCGTGCCCGGGATCGCCGGGCACGGTGTCGGTGACGGAGTCGGACATCGATCAGCTCTCGGCGCCGTTGATAACCGATTCGGTGATCGCGCCTTCCTGCACGCCCCAGTTCTCGGTGATGGTCTTGTACTGGCCGTTCTTGATCAGGTGGTTGAGGGCAGTCTGCAGAACCTTCGCCAGCGGCGAGTTCTTCGGCACGGCCCAGCCGTAGGGCGCGGAATCGAAGACCCCGCCCGCGGCCTCGATCTTGCCGCTGCTCTGCTTGATCGCGTACGCGGTCACCGGGGAGTCGGCAGACATCGCGTCAACCTGGCCGAGTACCAGCGCGTTGGTCGCGGCGCTCTGCTCATCGAAGGGCTTGATGTCGATGGCGGGCTTACCCTCGTCGGTGCACTTCTTGCTCTTGGCGGGCACCTCGTCGGTGTGCTCCACGGTGGTGGCCTGGACGGCGACCTTCTTACCGCAGGCGTTGTTCGGGTCGATCGGCTTACCGGTCTGCTGCGCCCACTGGATGCCGGCCTTGAAGTAGTCGGTGAAATCGACCTGCTGCTCGCGTTCCTTCGAGTCGGTGATCGAGGACATGCCGACGTCGTAGGTGCCCGCCTGGATCGCCGGGATGATCTTCTCGAAGGCGGACTCGACGTACTCGACCTTCAGGCCGAGCACGGAACCGACCGCATCCAGCAGGTCCACGTCGAACCCGACGATCTTGCCGCTGGCGTCCTTGTACTCGTTGGGCTGATACGGGACATTGACACCGACGACGAGCTTGCCGGACTGCTTGATCTTGTCCGGAACCGTGGCCGCGATCTCGTCGACCTTCTCCACTTTCACCTTCGCCACGGCCGGGCCGGACTCTTCGGTGTTAGTGGTACAGCCCGTCAGTATCAGTGCGCCGCCCGCGACAACGCACATCGTCCGCAGGGCGCGCCTGCCAAGTACCGATCGAACAGACACAGCAGCCCTCCACATTTCGAATACATGAAACCCGGGCGTCACCGCCCGTTTGGCAATCTAAGCGACCGAGACGCTTCGCGCTGGACAGTCATGGAAGAGCGACACGAAGTCGTTGCCAACTCCCTGACGTCCACATACCCGGTGCACCGCCGCAACACCCTACATCCTCACCTCTTGACCAGCGTCTTTGTGAGGCGGGCAACAGTCGAGTCCGCCGCCACACCGCGGCCGCCGATCTCACCGAATTTTCCGAGCCGTTACCGGCCGAGCTCCCGCCCGCGACGATCCCCGAGGTCCGAGCGGCAGCCGTGTGCTCGGCATCACAGCGCTGCCGTCACCGGCCCACGTGGACCGTCGGCACACCGGCGCGGATATTCCGACCTCCACCACCCTGCCGCCGCAGCCGCAGCTCGACGGGTAGAGCCGGAACATCACGCGCCCGCATCAGCTGCCACAGACCGTGTCCACACCTCACAGGGGTCACAATCTCTGTGGGGTGCCCAGTGGGTCTGTGGCAGCTACTGTTCATCGGTCCGCCGAGCCGGGCTACCGCACGCTGTGCGGATCAGAAGGCGCCTTCCTCGAGTTCCATGATGCTGGAGTCGATGGCGGATAGGCCCGCCCAGTCCGCGCCCAGTCTCGGCAGTACGTTCTTGGCGAAGAACGACGCGACGGCGATCTTGCCCTCGTAGAACGCACGGTCGGTCTCGACGCCGGAATCCAGTGCGGCGACGGCGATTTCGGCCGCCACGAGCAGGCGCCAGGCGATCAGCAGGTCACCCACGGCGAGCAGGAAGGGCACGGCGGCGAGGCCGATCTTGTACAGTTCGGCGGGGTGCTCCTGGGCGGCGAGCAGGTGCTGGGTGAGTCTTCCTGTCATGTCCTGCACATCATCGAGTGCCTGATCGAGCAGCTTCTTCTCCGTTTTGAGCCTGCCATTCCCGGCGGTGGAATCGCTGGTCTCCCTGATCTTTCCGGCGAGGTGAGCGAATGCGACGCCGCGGTCACGGGCGATCTTGCGGAAGAAGAAGTCCTGCGCCTGGATGGCGGTGGTGCCCTCGTAGAGCGAGTCGATCTTCGCGTCGCGGATGTACTGCTCGATCGGGTAGTCCTGGAGGAAGCCGGAGCCACCGAAGGTCTGCAGCGATTCGGTCAGGTACTGGTAGGCGCGCTCGGAGCCGACACCCTTGACGATCGGCAGCAGCAGGTCGTTGACGCGGAAGGCCACATCCGCATCGGCGCCCGAAACATGCTGGGCCACCAGAGCATCCTGGTGCGCGGCGGTGTAGAGGTAGATCGAGCGCAGTCCTTCGGCATATGCCTTCTGCATCATCAGTGATCGCCGCACATCGGGATGGTGCGTAATGGTTACCTTCGGCGCTGTCTTATCGGCCATTCGGGTCAGATCACTGCCCTGCACCCGGGTCCTGGCGTAGTCCAGTGCGTTCAGGTAGCCGGTGGACAGTGTGGCAATGGCCTTGGTGCCCACCATCATCCGAGCTTCCTCGATGACTTTGAACATTTGCGCGATGCCGTCGTGGACGTCGCCGACCAGCCAGCCCTTGGCGGGGGTACCGTGCCCGCCGAAGGTGAGCTCGCATGTCGCCGAGGCCTTGAGGCCCATTTTGTGCTCGACGTTGGTCACGAAAACACCATTGCGGTCGCCGATTTCACCGGTCTGCGGGTCGAAGAGGAACTTCGGCACCAGGAACAGGCTCAGCCCCTTGGTGCCGGGGCCCGCCCCCTCCGGACGCGCCAGGACCTGGTGGACGATATTGTCGAACAGATCGTCGGCGTCCGCCGAAGTGATGAACCGCTTCACACCCTCGATATGCCACGATCCATCGGGCTGTGGCACGGCTTTCGTGCGACCGGCGCCGACATCCGATCCCGCGTCCGGTTCGGTGAGCACCATTGTCGCGCCCCAGT
The DNA here is from genome assembly GCF_040654375.1 of Nocardia sp. NPDC050710. Lineage (NCBI taxonomy): Bacteria > Bacillati > Actinomycetota > Actinomycetes > Mycobacteriales > Nocardiaceae > Nocardia > Nocardia sp. NPDC050710. Next base: position 156,666 of record NZ_JBFAHV010000009.1, read on the forward strand.
TGCGTTCCACCGCCAGCTTCGCCCACCGCCGTTGCTGTTCGCTTCCGATGCCGTGCAGGATGTGGGCCATCGTCGGCCCGGTCAGATACATGTAGGCCGCCGGTTGTGCGCCGAGAATGAATTCGCTGATGGCCCAGGCCAACATCGACGGCGCGGGCACTCCGCCGATCTCCTCGGCCTTGCCGACACGCCACCAGTCGGCCTCGTACCAGGCCCGGACGGATCGCTTGAGCGATTCCGGCAACCGTACGGAGTGGTTATCGGCATCGAACACCGGCGGGTTGCGGTCGGCGTCGGCGAAGGATGCGGCGACCGGCCCCTCCGCGAGCCGGGCGGCCTCTGCGAGCATCGACCGGACGGTATCGCCGTCCAGATCGCCGAAGGTTCCGGCTTGCAGAATCGCGTCGAGTCCCAGCACTTCGAAGAGGTTGAACTCGAGATCGCGCACATTGCTCCGGTAGTGAGCCACAGACCCGTCAACTTTCCGGTAGGCCCGGTCCGGTGACCGGGCAGGCCATGGGGCGCGCCAACCGGCCCCGCGCACACTTTTGCCCAGGACCCCACGGCTTCGCAACCGTAAGTTAAGGCCTGATAGGCAGAATCACGGTTTCAGTGGGTCAAAAAGCCGAGCGTGACGGGGTATCAATGCATTAAGTTAATTTTCACTAAGCATTCGGAGTCTGTTCGCAGTGTCCTGGCTCACTGCCCGGGCGGCCGGGCCGACGCAATGCGATCACCGATCGCGACCAAGGCCGTCACCAAGTCCGCGCGATGACTGACCCGGGGATTGCGGACCGCGTCGATGACGACGATGGTGATCGCCTGGATCAGCACCCGCGCCACATCGATCGACAGTTCGGGCCGCACCGTCTGCAGCATCCGCGCCCACCGGAGGATGCCTTCGCGATGTGCGCGCCGATAACGGGACGACAGATCCGCGGGCAGATGGCCGACCTCGTTGACGGTGGTCCCCACCAGATCGGGCTCCTCCGCGGCGAACTGGGCGAAATAGCGCAACAACAGCAGCAACGACTCCTGCGGGCCGCTGCTTTCGGTGATCGCACGCGAGGTGTACAAGCGGATCCACTGGGCGTTGCGATCGATGATCTCGTTGAGCAGATCGGCCTTGCTAGTGAAATGGTGGTAGACGGCGGGACCGGACACGCCTACCGCGGCACCGATGTCCTCGATCCCAACCGCCGCATAGCCGCGAGCGTTGAACAGCCGGGCGGCGGCGACAATCATTCGCTCGGGGCGCACCGCCCGGTCGAACTCGTCATCCGCGGGAGCCACCGGCCGCGGCGGAGTGCGTCCCGTGGATCGCTCGCCGACACCGACCTCGGCGGTGATCAGACTCTCGATCGCCGCGTCGAGCATCGCGACGAAATCCTGCCGCGCCAGCGAGACCCGGTGGTAGGACGGGCTCACCGCCACCGACAGCGCGCACCAGCTCAGCAACTCCACATCCCAGGTCGGCAGCTGCGGACGGCGGACACGGATCGCCGCACGCAGATAGCCGGTCAGTCGCACGACCCGCAGTAGCGCCGCGGTGCGGTCGAGCGGTGCCAGATTGCGGAACTCGAGCTGCCACAGCCGCGGCAGGCCGCGCAGTTCCAGCGATATTCGCACCAGCTCGGTCAGTACCGCCGCGCCGGAACCGTCGACGCGACGGGCCTGATCCAGGCGTTCCAGAGTCGTATCCAAGCCGGTGAGCAGACACTGCCCGAGCAGCTGTTGTTTGTTGCGGAAGTGTCGATACAGTGCGGTCGCCGAGATGCCTACCGCGCCTGCGATATCCGCCATCGACGTGCCGTGGTAGCCGTGCTCGGCGAACGCCTCACCCGCCGCTCGCAGGATTGACGCGCGCCGATCCCTCGGCCGCCGATGCTTGTGCCGCCCGACCCGCTCGCTCGTATTCATCACCATCAGTCTCGCCCATCGCATCACCGCAGACCGTGGGCGATTCCTTTTCAGCCCCCGATCAGCCGCTTCCCGGCCGAGGTTCGCACCCTGCGGGGCACCGCTCCTGCACCGGGTCCGGCCCACTCGGCCCGAGGCGACAATCCGCCGCGCAGGATCCAGCCGGTTCCGATTGACCGCCGCCTATGTCACACCTAGGCTGAATTGAATAGTCGGTAAATTACCGAGGAGTCAATCGCGAAGGAGGGCCGCGATGGGAGCACGCTCCTGGTGGGGTTGGGGCACGGTGGAGGGTGCGGTCGTCGGCGCCGAGCGCGCGGCGCTGCTCGGGCGAGTCGCCGCGCTGCTGCCCGGCGCGGAGCTGGTCGAGCACGAGCCGCCCGCGATCGAGGCACTGGGGATCGCCGAGGCCCGGATCAGTCCGCCCGGCTCGTTGGCGGGACTGTGCTCGGCCGACCCGGCGGACCGGGCAGCACACGCGCACGGCAAGGCTTTTCGCGATGTGGTTCGCAACCTGCTGGGTGAGCTGCCGAATGTCCCCGACCTCGTGGCCCGGCCGACCGGTGAGGACGACATCACCGCGATCCTCGATTGGTGCGCCGACGCACGGGTGGCGGTAATCCCCTATGGGGGCGGAACTTCGGTCGTCGGCGGCGTGGAGGCCCGCGTCGATGATTCGTACGCGGGAGTTGTCAGCCTGGACCTCGGACTGCTCGATCGGGTGCTGGAGATCGACCCGACCAGCCGGGCGGCCCGGATTCAAGGCGGGGTGCTCGGCCCGGCGCTGGAGGATCAGCTGCGCCCGCACGGCCTGACGCTGCGGCACTTCCCGCAGTCGTTCGAGTTCTCCTCGCTCGGGGGTTGGCTCGCAACGCGCGCGGGCGGTCACTACGCGACGGTGCTCACCCACATCGACGATCTCGTCGAATCCATGCGAGTCGTGACGCCATCGGGTACGAGCGAGTCGTTGCGTGTGCCCGCTTCTGGAGCGGGCCCCTCCCCCGACCGGCTGTTCCTCGGTTCCGAGGGCACACTCGGCGTGATCACCGAGGCATGGATGCGAGTGGTGGAGCGACCGCGCTGGCGGGCGGGGGCCACCGTGCTGTTCTCCGACTATGTCGAGGCGGTCGCCGCGACGCGCGCGCTGGCCCAGTCGGGGCTGAATCCGTCCAACTGCCGGTTGCTCGATCCGGTCGAGGCACTGATCAACGCGGGCGTCGCATCCGAAGGCGGGGTGCTGGTACTCGGGTTCGAATCGGCACACCACCCCGTGGAACCGTGGCTCGAAACGGCGCTCGACCTGTGCCGGGATCATGGCGGCACACGGCAGGACGCGCCACGCACCGACCGGGATCCGGCCACCGCATCCGAGACATGGAAGTCGTCGTTCCTGCGGATGCCCTATCAGCGTGACGCGCTGGCCGCGCACGGCATGATCGTGGAGACGTTCGAGACCGCATGCACCTGGGACCGTTTCCCTCAGCTGCGGGAGGCGGTCGTGGCCGCCGCACAGGACGCGATGCGCGCGGTCGGCGCCGAAGGGGTGGTCAGCTGCCGGTTCACCCACGTCTACCCGGACGGTCCGGCGCCCTACTTCGGCATCTACGCGACCGGCCGATGGGGTGCGACCGTCGCCCAATGGGATGAGATCAAAGAGGCTGTCTCCGACGCGCTTTCGGCGAGCGGTGGCACGATTACCCACCACCACGCCGTCGGCCGTGACCATCGCCCCTGGTACGACAAGCAGCGCCCGGCACCGTTTGCCCTGGCGCTCACCGCGGCCAAGGCGGCCGTGGACCCCGCGGGAATCCTCAACCCCGGCGTCCTGATCGGACCCGCGGCCTGAGCGCAGAAAGGAGCTGACATTCCCGGGGGAAGCCTCGTCGCCGGGCAAGGTCCACCACCGGCTCGATGCGGCCGAACAGGAGGGATCTTCCGGAACGCGGTTGTGTACGTTGACCTGGCTGCGGCGCACCGCCGAAGCCGACTGGGAGGAGTGCGCATGTCGTCGGGAGCGGGGACCAAAGGGGTCCCTCGGGCCGAGCGCGAGGAACAGATCCTCGACCTGGCGGCCCGCGAATTCGGTATGCACGGATATGCGGGCGCCTCGGTCGCCACCATCGCCCAGCTGGCCGGAGTCTCGAAACCGCTGATCTACAACTACTTCCGATCTCGCGAGGGCCTCCATCTGGCTTGTGTGCACCGGGCGGGCGAACGCCTCGTCCCGGCGGTGCGCAGCGCCCAGCGCGACGTCTCCGCCGCGGAACGAGCCACCGCCACGATCGTGGCGATCGTCACGGCGCTCGCCGATCGTCGCCACGACTGGCACCTTCTCTACGATCCGACCCTGCCCGACACCGGGGCGGTCGCCGAAGCGGCGCACGGATATCGCAAGGCGCTCAACGAGATGGGCGCCCACGGCGTGGCACACGCGCTGGCGCGCACGGGCAGCACCGACCCCACCGACAACGCACTACTCACCCGCATCTGGTTCGGCACCGTTACGGCGGTAATCGACTGGTGGACAGAACATCCCGAAGTTGCCACCGCCGAGATGATCACCCGGTGCACCAGGGTCTTCGCGCTGCTCGAACCGCGGTCTCCCGACGCAGGACAGCATCCCTGATACACCGCCCGCTCGCGGTGATGGCCCGGCGCGTTGCGCGACAGCGGAACATGTGTAGACAAGTCGCATGGCATTGAACTGGAAGCTGGTCATCGACAGCAGGAACGCAGCCGCTCTCGCCGACTTCTGGGCCGCGGCCCTGGATTACGAGGTGGAAGACCCCAGCGCTCTCGTCGAGCAACTACTGGCCGCCGGCCGGCTCGGCGCGGATGCGGTTGTCGAGCATCACGGCCGCAAGACATTCCGGGGCTACGCCGCGATCCGCCACCCCGACGATCCGTTCGACCCGACCAGCGGTGTCGGCCACGGTCGGCGACTGCTCTTCCAGGACGTACCCGAGGACAAGTCCGGCAAGAACCGCCTGCACCTCGACATTCACAGCGAGCCAGGCGATCTCGACGGGCTCGTGGCCCGGCTGGAAGGGCTCGGAGCAACCCGCGTCCGCGAGATCGACAAAGGACCCGCTGGGCACTGGTGGATCATGCACGACCCGGAAGGCAACGAGTTCTGCGCCGCATAGGTTCGTTTACGTAACCTCCATCCGGGAGGCTGCGGACTGCGGTGATCCGGACGTCACGACGGCGGCGAGCCTCGTATCGCCAGTCGACACGGACCGACACATCCGACGCCGGAGCGATCGCCGCCGGGCACTGTGCTGCTATTGAGGTATGTCGTCATCGCATGCGCAGCCGAGTCCGGGCGAACAGGCTATCGAGCCGCGCCTGGCCACCGAGTGGTCGCGAGCGCTGAATCTGCGCGTGCCGGTGGTCAATGCCCCGATGGGTGGCGTGGCGGGCGGGCGCTTGGCCGCGGCCGTCACCTCGGCCGGTGGGCTGGGAATGATCGGAATGGGAAGCGCCGGATCGGTCGCGGCCCTGTGCACCGAACTCGAGCACACAACCGGGAGATTCGGGATCGGTCTGGTCGATTGGGTCATGGCGGCCGAACCGGGATTACTCGACGCGGCCATAGCCGCGGCTCCCACCCTGATCTCGGTGAGTTTCGGAACCTCCCTGTCGTGGGTCGAACCCGTGCGCGACAGTGGAATCCTCACGGCCACACAGGTCTACAACGTGGCCGAGGCGCGTCGAGCTCAGGACGCAGGCATCGACGTCGTGGTCGCGCGGGGCGCCGAGGGCGGCGGCCACGGTGCGACCGAGATGGCGACGCTTCCGCTGTTGGATGCGGTACTCGACGCCGTTTCGGTACCGGTGCTGGCGGCGGGCGGCATCGGTTCCGGCGCAAGTCTCGCAGCGGTTCTCGCTGCCGGCGCCAGCGGAGTATGGCTGGGCACCCACCTTGCCGCCTGCTCGGAATCGCTGCTGTCCGATTCCGGCCGACGGGCGCTGATCGAGGCCGATGGTACCGACACGATCGTCACACGAGCCTTCGATATCGCGATGGGGCTCCCCTGGCCGACCCGGTTTCCCGCACGTGTCCTGCGCAACGAATTCACCGATCGCTGGACCGGCCACGAGGATGCGCTGCGCACCGACCGTGCGGCCAGAGAAAAGGTGACGGCCGCCATCGACGCCGACGATCCGAGCGCGGCGCCGGTCGACGCCGGTCAAGGGGTCGGCATGATCACGACGGCGACATCGGCGGCACAGGTGATCCATGAAATCTGTTCCGGCGCGGCAGCGTTGCTTTCCCGGCCGATATCGGGGTCGGGTCCGACCTGAGGAGGACATAGGTAGCGACCATCGGGCGATGTGGTGGGCGGGCGGGGCGCGAAGAATCCTCGAGGGGATCCCAAGGATTCTGTAGGAGAACTCTAAGCCGCAACGGATTTGATGTAGAGGTGCGGACGCGCGGCTCGGGGTACGCCGAAGCGTCCGCGCTCATACCGATGCGCGATCCCGGCTCGTCCGGGGGATGGAGAAGGCCGTGCCCACGACGTTTCCGAGTTCCGTCACGATGGCGACACCGGATGCCGTGCAGGACTACCGGCGGCGCGGGTGGACCGTCGCCGAGACGGCCAATGGCGTATGCCTGATCACCGACGAGCAGGTGTCGGCGATCGAGCTCACCGGCACGCTGGCCGCCACCGTGCGCCGATTCCTGCGGTCGAACAACCTGTCCGGCCCGGTCATCGAGATTCCGGGTGCGCAGCGTCGCGAGATCCATCTGGTCGTCGGCGCGGCCAAGGCGGCATTGGCGATCGAAGCCCTGCGGGCCGCGGGCGCGACCGTCCACACCGACAGCGCGAGCATCCCGCTGCCGCCGACCAGGCTGGCGACCGGCTCCGCGTGCTGGGGCGTTTCCCCGAGCGAGGCCCGCTGGGTGCCGCCGGTGGTCGCGATCGCCGCCGCCGTCCGCGCCGCCGGCACCCGCCGCACAGCGCATCTCACCGGCGTCGCCTGCTGACCATCGCACTCCGACGTGGGTCTTCGCCGGACTTCTTCATCCGGGCTCGCCTGATCCTGCCCATTGTGGACTCGGAGAACGACTTCGAGAGTGTGGTCTCACTGAGCAAGGCCAACTTCGCCCGCGCGACGGAGTTGTGGACCAGCCCGGAGCGTGTGCAGGAGCCACCGTATTTCGGCTGGCTGTCCAGTGAGGTGCCCACTTACGAACCGACGACGCTGAACTTGAAGACCAAGCTGCACAGCCAGCCCGTCGGTGTTCGGCCGATAGCGGAACTGGAACCCACAGACCACCCGTTGGCCGTGGAACAGCGAATCGGCATCACTCTCGCTCGCGTGCAAGCCATAGCTGAACAACTGCTGCACCCTCAAGAGTGACGCCGCGTGGCGACCGCGCCACGGTCTGCGACGCGACGGTTCGGACGTGGACCAACCACATCGTCGCTTGGGCGGTTGCCGACGCCGAAGCCACCGCGCTCTCTTGCGCAACAGCCAGATTCTGCGCAGCTCAGGACAATCCACCCGGTACCGCAGGGCATATCCGCGCGTGCGCACACCCGGGATGCGCCCACCACCCGCGCTCGATCGGATCCAGAGATACATGTTGACACTCAATGTCTATATGTAATACTCGCGTGGCCCGGCGATCATGAAAGGGAGGTTCGCCGTGACCGACAACGCCCGAGCGGCGCTCGAGATTCTTCGCGATTCGAGTCAATTCAAGTGGTACGTGATCCCGCTTCTGCTGCTCGTCATCTACATCTATGCCGTCGAAGCCGAGCGGCGGAACTGGAACGTCCTGTTCGCCGGACTCGCGCTGTGGGGCATGGACTGGTTCAACGAGATCTGGAACGCCCTGGTCTTCCATATCACCGGTCGCGCGCCGGTCTGGGGCGCTACCGGGCCGACCGCGTATCAGATCCTCATCGGTCTCAATATCGAGATCTGCTTCATGTTCGCTGTCATGGGAATCGCGGCGGCGAAGATGTTGCCGCCCCGCGAGACTCGCATCTTCGGTCTGCCCAACCGGCCGGTCCTCATCGCGATCAACTCGGCCGCGGCGGTCGGCGTCGAAGTCTTGCTCAACAAGGCCGGTGTACTCACCTGGGACTGGTCGTGGTGGCAGCCGGGCTTCCCGGTCCTCATCTGGCTCATCGGCTACGTACCGTTCTTCGCGGTCTGCTTCTTCGTGCATGATCTGCCCTCCGTGCGGAACAAAGCACTCGTTGTCGGCGCGATCCTCGGCGTCGACGCGGTCGCGATCCTCGGCTTCGGCGCCGCGGGGTGGTTGTAATGCGGCCCCGCACCCTCCGGCGTAGCGCCGTCGCCGCCGCGGCCGGGCTGATATTCGCCGGATTGACAACACCTTCGGTAACCGTCGCGGACGGGGCTGTGTGCTGGTGGGCACCGTTGGCACCCCGGAAGTAGCGGTCGACGAGTCCACCGCGGGGCTGGAAGCATTCCCCCCGGCCGCTATCGACCTGCCCGGGCAGATCTACTTCCGCACCACCACCGAGTCGTTCAACCGGCGCTGGACATTCGCCAGCCGTGACGGCCACGTCTACGTGAAAGAATCCGCCGCACAGGGCGGTTGGCGCACCGTAGCACTGCCCGACTGCCTGGAGGGTCGCGTCGCCGGTGTCTCCGCCGATGACGACGAGGTGATGATGATCGACCGCGACGGCCGGTTCTTCACCATGGACCACGCGCTGAGCGCACCCCGGGACTGGAACTGGAGCAACCGCTACGGCACCCCGCTGTGGACCGGCCCCGGAAATACGCTGCCTCCGGGCACGAGCACCTGGTCCTGGTCGGTTGTCTCACCCAACGAGGACCACGTCTGGAGCGATACGGCGGGCAACGCGCACCCGGTCGGCGGCGCGAAGGTGTCGCACGTCTTCGCGCTCACCCACGACGGTCAGCGCATCCAGTACGTCGATCCCTGGCTGCCGGTGGATCACAGCTACGAGATGGCCACCCCACACGGCGGCCGGTTCCGCGGCGCCGCACTGTCCACGAGCGCCTCGACCTCGCTGATCGTCAACCGTTTCGGCGACTTCTACACGCGCCTCTACGATTTCGACATCTCGGGCGCCGACAAGGTGTTCTTCCGTTACTCCTACGACGACCAGCGCGGGCTGCCGGAAGCCCCCGACATGCTGTCGGAACGAATCGACAGTCGATACGCCGCGATTCAGCTACCCGCACCGGACTGGGTGCGGCAGCCGAAGGTGTCCGGTGAGATCACCGACCGCATCTCCATCCACCGGACCGGACCCGGCTCGACGGCCAGGAAACTGCGGGTCGAGGGTCGCGACGGCGGTCGAAACGGTTACTGGACCAAACAACTCACCGCCGAGTCGTGGACGTTCGTGAGTACCGATCAACCGCTCGCCGGAACCATGCTGGAGAACACTGCGACCGATCGCTCGCTCGACACGCTGGCAGCCCCGTCGCCATACAACTACCACGGCGTCTCCACGCGGGGGTGGAGTGCTGGAGTACGCGCCTTCGATGTGGCCGTCACCCCGACACCGCTTCGGATCGACTTCGGCGACGGCCGGCAACTGGATCTGATCCTGCACACCGTCGACGGGTTGCGCCAAACCCCACAGCGGCCGGGAATCACCAGTCAGCCAAGGCATTTCGATGGCACAGTAGAAGTGCCGCCGCAACTGCTGGCGGACCTGGACACACAGCCGACCGTGGTGCGCGATTTCATCCGCGACATCCTGGGCGGGCGGCGTTTCACGGAAACCTCCGTCGATGTCACCGACACGCAATTCCGTATCGCCCGGCTGGATCCGACCTTGAACCCGTCCTGATACGACCCTGGGCCGACGCGGCCGACTTTTCGCCACACCACGTGGGGTGCGGATCGTCGGCCGCGCGGCAACCGTGCCCCCGGTCAGCGTCGCGGCCGTCCCCGTCCGTCCGGCCGCGACAGGGCCGCCGCGTCGCACCACTGTTTGACCTCGACGCGACCGCGGCGGTTTCCGGTGACAATGGCGAAGCCGACGAGGCCGAGCCACGTACCTTCCGTCGTCCGGGCCCACGCGTAGAGCAGGCCGGGCACGGTGCCCGCGACGTGCAGCCCCCCGGCTTTGATCCGCATGGTCGCGGTCCCGCCGAGATGACCGCGTGTCGGTATCGCCAGTCCGAGGTCGACGAGCACCGGCTGCGGCGGGTCGACGACCCGCCGGAGCGACGCGGAGAATCCATCGGACCAATACTCGAACATAGTTTCGAATACTATCCGGTCTGTTAACTGGGGGTTGGCGGGACCGCGAAGGCAGGCCACGGGCCGGTCGATCCGGCCGACGTCCGACGCATCCTGCGCTACGTTGGATATCGATTACCCGGAAAGTCGAACGGTTGCCACCGAGACCGAAGGGTTTCGCATGGTGTGCACGAACAGCCTCTCGCAATACCCGGCACCACGGCGCGACGCCCGGTGCGGGCCCGTCGTGCCGGGCGGCGTTCGAAACGGGCGACCGCTTCCGGTTCGTGGACGACAAGCCTCCCGCCCAGCGTCGCCGCGAGCGGGTAGCTGCCCTGGACCGCCTCACCACGACGAGGGCCGCCGGGTATCCGGTCCGTGTCGCCACCATCGGTTCCGGGCACCGTGCCCGACGCATCGCGCCGCACGAATGCCCGCCGAACGGCTCGCCTCAGGCCTTTCATACCGCATGTAAGAGAGGAGAGAGATGTCCGATCCGAACTACACCACCGATGACTCCGGCATCCCGGTACCCAGCGACGAGCACTCGTTGACCGTCGGGCCCGACGGCCCGATCCTGCTCAACGACGCCTACCTGATCGAGAAGATGGCCGCGTTCAACCGGGAACGCGTACCCGAACGTCAGCCACATGCCAAGGGCGGCGGCGCATTCGGTGTCTTCGAGGTCACCAACGATGTCAGCGATTTCACCCGTGCCGACCTTTTCCAGCCGGGCAAGAAGACCGAGATGCTGGCCCGGTTCTCCACCGTGGCGGGCGAGCGCGGCAGCCCCGACACCTGGCGCGACCCGCGGGGTTTCGCGCTCAAGTTCTATACCGAGCAGGGCAATTTCGATATGGTCGGCAATAACACGCCCGTATTCTTCGTCCGGGATCCGATGAAGTTCCAGGACTTCATCCGTTCACAGAAACGCCGCGCCGACAACAACTTACGCGATCACGATATGCAGTGGGACTTCTGGACATTGTCGCCGGAATCGGCGCACCAGGTGACCTGGCTGATGGGCGATCGTGGCATACCGCGCAGCTGGCGGCATATGAACGGCTATTCCAGTCACACCTACCTGTGGTACAACGCGGCGGGCGTGCGGTTCTGGGTCAAATACCATTTCAAGACCGACCAGGGCATCGAATTCTTCACCCAGGACGAGGGCGATCGGATGGCCTCGGTGGATACCGACTGTCACCTGCGCGACCTGTGGGAAGCGATCGACCGGGGTGACTACCCGAGCTGGACGCTGCACATGCAGATCATGCCGTTCGACGATGCCAAGACCTACCGGTTCAACCCCTTCGACCTCACCAAGGTCTGGCCGCACGACGACTATCCGCTCGTCGAGGTCGGCCGAATGACCTTGAACCGCAACCCCTCCGACTATCACACCGAAATCGAGCAGGCCGCCTTCGAACCGAGCAATTCGGTACCGGGCACCGGTCCGAGCCCGGACAAGATGCTGCTCGGTCGCTGGTTCTCCTATCCGGATGCGCACCGGTACCGGATCGGCGCGAATTACAAGGAGCTGCCGGTCAATTCGGCGCACGCCACCACGGTGCGGTCGTATTCGAAGGATGGGTCGATGCGGCATCACAACCCGGGCGATCCGGTGTACGTGCCGAATTCCAAGGGCGGCCCGCACGCCGATCCCACCGCTTTCGGCCCGATCATCGGCTGGTATGCCGACGGCGAAATGGTGCGCACCGCATACACCTTGCGACGCGACGACGACGATTGGGGTCAGGCGGGCACGATGGTCCGCGAAGTGCTCGACGATGCCGCACGCGAGCGTTTGGTGAGCAATATCGTCGGTCACCTGCTGGACGGCGTCACCGAGCCGGTGCTGTCCCGGGCGTTCGACTACTGGCGCAATGTGGACAAGGATCTCGGCGATCGCATCGAGACCGGGGTTCGCGCGAAACAGGACGAACGCGACCCGGATCGTCCGCCACACCGATAGGGAGGATTCACAATCAGCGGGGCTTCCCTTTCGTTCGATGAATGAAACGAGCTGGTCAGCTCGAAGCAGCGGTAACCGGCACGTACCGTCGATGGCCGGAGGACATCACGCCGAGGGAGCGCCATGAGTATGGGCCCGCACGAGGAATGCGGATCAGGGGTCGAGGTACCCACCGCCACGGAGGCGGGCCATGCTCGGCACAGAGATCCCGACTCGATTCTGAAGGCGGGGTTCGAGCTCGCATTGGTGCTGGTGAATGCGGCGGAGGCGGCCACCTCCGTCCTCTAGGACAGTGGATCCGACGTATGAAAGTCGACATCGCCCGACAGATCTGGAACCATCCCGAACTGTGAGCGATCACAGGCGGGATCGACAACATTTCGGCAGATCCCAAAACCGATTGCGCGGCCAGCAGATTCGTGCGAGCGCCACGCTACCGTGATGTGCTTCGCCACGTCGCGGAGACGGAAAGGGAGTCAGGATGACCAGCACCAGTTCAGCCCAGCCGGACTTGACTGTTTCGGGCCAGCCGGTCACTTCACCGTTGAAGGACGTGCGTGCGCTATCCCGGAAGATGGTGGGCCATTTCATCGAAAACGTCGTCCCGTGCCGCACCCTGCCGGGTGAGGCGCTCAATGGCGACATCACCACCATCACCCGCACCTGCCTCGAACTCGCGGTCAGCATGCTCGATGGCACCGATATTCCGGAGAAGACCCAGCAGCTGCGGACCGGCGCCAAAGGGTGGGCGCGCGAGGGCATCCCGATCGACACCATTCATCACGCCGTGCACGAAGGCTTCAAACTCGGCTTCGACCTCATCCTGGCCGACGCCACCGCCGCGGACTTCGACTGCCTCAAACAGGTCAGCCGCAGACTCCTCGAGATCCTCGATATCATCACCTCCACCGTGTCCCGCGCCTATGTCACCGAACTACGCGCGGTGGTCAGCGAACATCACACCGCCGCACACACACTCACCTCGGCGCTGCTCGGCGGACATCCCACCTCGACCATGGCCCGCGAATGCGGTATCGAGATCGCTCCGTCGTACTCCGTGCTGGCCATCGCGATCCCACCGCACCCGGAAGAGCATGACGTCCGCCTGAACAGCAAAGTCGTCGCGCGGCGCAAACTCCGGCGGGTGCAGGCCGAACTCGCCAAGCAGTGCGGCGAGCACGTGCTGTCGCTGCTGAGCGTGGACGGCGGCACCATCCTGCTGCCCGCCGGGCTGCTCGATGGCGAGACCCGGGAAGGTCTGGTCGACCAACTCTCGCGCGCCGCACAGGTTCCCATCACCGCGACCCTGGTGGAGGCGCCCACCGAGAAGATCCCCGCCGCCGCCGATCAAGCCCACGAACTCCTCGACATGGTGCAACGCCTGGACTGCGTCCGCGGCCTCTACCGCTTCGATGACCTGGCCCTCGAGTATCAGCTCACCCGCCCCGGCCCCGGCCTGGAACGACTACGCACCATCCTCGATCCGCTGGACGAGCACCCCGAACTCCTCGAAACCCTGCAACGCCACATCAGCAACAACCTCAACCGCCAGCGCACCGCCCGTGCGCTGCACGTGCACACCAATACCGTCGACTACCGGCTCAGGCGCATCGGCCAGCTCACCGGATTCGACCCGGCCCAGGCCTCGGGTCTGTGGTACCTGCGGGCCGCCATTATCGCCCGCAGCTACCAGCAGCCGACGCGGCATTCCACCGGTGCAGGCCGCCCAGCGTGAACCCCGCCATCGTTACCACCACCGGGTGATCTCACCGATCTGGCGGCCGAGTTCCGGTGCCAGGGAGCGTGCGTAACTGGCGGTGAGGTGATGCTCATCGCGGTAGATGAGAACGTTGCCCTCGGCGGCCATGCAGTGGTCGGGGCGGCAGACAGCGTCGGTCAGGTCGAGCGGGTAGACGTTCGGGTAGGCCGATGCCGGTTGCGCGGCGGGGTTCTCCGGCGCTAGAGCCGAGGCGCGGTCGATGCCGCAGCTGTAGGTGGTGCCGCGATGGGCCAGGCAATCCACCGCCCGGTACTGCACGCCGTCGCGACGCAGCCATGGGGTGTCGCGCACCGCGAGGACATTGAGTCCGCGGTGTGACAGCGCCGTCCAGATCTCGAGGTACTCCGGCGGAATGTCGTCGCCGTCGTCCGAGCGCGGCCGGGTGGCGGTGGTGAATACCCACTCCGGACGCTGCTCGGCGAGCCGGTCGAGGACCTCGAGCGACCATTCCCGGCATTCGGGGAACGGCGCCACGGCGTAGGACGGCTCGTCGACCAGGGTGAGCGGACAACCTTCCTTCAGGTAGGTCACGATGCGGAACCGGTGCTGCACGGCGAGCTGTTCGAAGGCGGGCAGCCAGTGTTCGGAATGCGAGCCGCCCACCACCGCAATGGTCCGCGCCGCGGCGACATCACCGTAGATGCAGGTGCGCACTTCGCGGTTCGGGGTGATGCAGCCGTCGAATGTCGGCCGCGGCGCGTCGATCGACCCCTCGAAGACGGTCGGCCGCATCCGTTCCGCGGTACCCGCCACACCCCCGAACAACACCGCCGCCCCGGGGTATCGGGCCGCGTCCAATGCGGCGGGCGCCTCGGCCGGGTTGGCCTTCAGCACGAGCTGCCAGCCGAGAACCGACGCGAGGACACCCGAACCGACCGCGAGCACGAGCACACCGGTGCCACGACGGCGCCGCACATTCACGGCATCGGGGACGGGCGAGCGCAGGCGCAGCGGATTCTCGACGAGCCGCTGGGTGAGAACGGCCAGTACCAATGAGATCGCCATGACGAGCAGCCCGCCCTCGATGCCGGACGTGACCTTTCCCTGCTCGGCGAGATAGAAGATCAATACCGGCCAATGCCACAGATAGAGCGAGTACGCCAGCGCGCCGAGTTCGACGAGCATCGGCCTGGCCAGCAATCGATTCACCCATGACCGGCGCTCCGGCGCGGAGTTCATGCCGGACACGATCAGCGCGGCGGCGGCGGCCACTGGAAACAGCGCCGCGGGTCCGGGAAACCGGGTGGCGCCGTCGATCAGCAGACCGCACGACAGCACCATGGCGAGTCCGAACACCGCCAGCACCGCCCGCATAATTCTCGGCAGCGTGATCCACGGCGCGGCGATCGCGAGAATCGCGCCGGCCAGCAACTCCCACGCTCGCGCGCCGCTGTCGTAATAGCTCCATGCCTGGTGCCGAGCCGACCCATCGGCGGCGTACCAGAACGAGGCCGCGGCCACCGCGGCCACACCGAGCAGCAGCCCGATCCGGTGGCGCGGTGTCCGATCCGAGCGGCGCCAAGCCCAGGCCCACGCCGTGATCACCAGCAGCATCGCGAGATAGAACTGTCCCTGCACCGCCATCGACCACAGATGTTGCAGCGGGCTGACGGAGGGATCGGGCGCGAGGTAATCCAGCTCGGCCCCGGCCAGATACCAGTTCTGGTAGTACAGCGCCGACGCCAGCGTCTGCGCCGAAATATCACCCCACTGGGTGTACGGCCGGGCGAGCACGGTGCCGGCGACGACGGCCGCGAGCACCACGACCAGCGCGGGCAGCAACCGACGTCCGGTCCGGCGCAGCGTCTGCCCGAGGCCGACGCTGCCGGAGATTTCGGCGCGGCGCAGCACCATTCCGGTGAAGAAGAAGCCGGACAGCACCAGGAAAACGTCGACACCACCGGAGACCCGGCCCATCCACACGTGGAACACCACGACCAGCGCGATCGCGATCCCGCGCAATCCGTCCAGATCGTGACGGTATTCCGGCCGCGCCGCCACGGTGGCCAGCGTCGCCGCCGAGTCGGCTCCGGAGCTCGGGCCTCCGCGCTGGGTACCGCCGACCCAGGTCAGCATGCGTAACCGTACCGTCCGCCGGCCACCCGCCCTGTCCTCGCCGCGATCCGTCCGAGCACCGATCCACTCCCCTCACCGATGGCCCGGCCCGGCAGCCGGGTCGGGTGTGCCGACCAGACTTCCCGGCGCTCCACCAGTAAAGATGCCGAATGGCCGACCCGGTGGGCAAAACGCCGTGCGGGCTCCGATCCGCTATCGATAGTCCGGGTTCTCGAAGTCGAAGCGACAGCCCGCGTCCCATTCCGAGCGCTGGTTGCCGTGCGCCGGAACGCCGCCGCGATCCACGAGCATCCGGGCCAGGTGCAGCAGGTTCCAGGTCATGAAGGTGGTGTTGCGGTTGGTGAAATCGTTCTCCGGGCCACCGGAGCCGGGATCGAGGTAGGACGGTCCGGGGCCCGCTTCGCCGATCCAGCCCGCATCGGCCTGTGGCGGGATGGTGTAGCCGAGGTGCTGGAGGCTGTAGAGGATATTCATCGCGCAATGTTTGACGCCGTCCTCGTTACCGGTGATCACACAGCCGCCCACCCGGCCGTAGTAGGCGTACTGGCCGTGCTCATTGAGAATCGAGGAGTTGCCGTACAGCCGCTCGATCACCTTCTTGGTCACCGAACTGTTGTCGCCCAGCCAGATCGGACCGGCCAGCACCAGGATGTGGGCGTCCATCACCCGCTGTTGCAAGGCGGGCCATTCGTCGGTGGCCCAGCCGTGTTCGGTCATATCCGGCCACACCCCGGTGGCGATGTCGTGGTCCACCGCCCGGATACGCGACACCTGGACGCCGTTCTTCTCCATGATGCGGGCGCTCACCTCGATGAGGCCGTCGGTATTGCTCGGTTCCGGCGATCGCTTCAGCGTGCAATTGATGAACAGCGCGCGCAGGTCATCAAAGGTTGTCATAAAAGGACGCTAGGCCGCCGCACCCCCGGGGAGGACCGAAAACGTATGACGAAACAGTGACGGCGGCGAGCATCGGCGCTGGAAGGACGGCTTTCGAACCCGACGGCCCTATCGTGAGAGACGTGACGGCGTACCCACACCCGGCGCGGAGGGGAATCCGCTCATCGCCCATACCATCCTGACGAACTGGTGACAGCATGTGCATTCTGATCGCTGACGACGATCCGGTGGTCCGAGATGTGGTGCGACGCTACCTCGAACACGATGGCCGGACGGTGATCGAGACCGCCGACGGCCCGGCCACGCTGGCCGCGCTGCAGCACGGCGCGGGACCCGACGACGAGGTCGAACTCGCCGTACTCGACGTGATGATGCCTGCCCCCGACGGCATCGAGATCTGCCGCGCCGTGCGCTCGGGTCCGCGCCCCGATATCCCGATCATCCTGCTCACCGCGCTCGGCGACGAGGACGACCGGGTGCTCGGCCTGGAGGCGGGCGCCGACGACTACGTCACCAAACCGTTCAGCCCGCGCGAACTCGCGCTGCGGGTCGCCTCGGTGCTGCGCCGATCCCGGCAGCCGTCGAACGGCGAACCGATCGTATTGCGCGACGGGGTCGTCGAGGTGCGCCCGGATATTCGGCTGGCGCTGGTGGACAACGCGCCGGTGGAGCTGACGCCACGGGAATTCGATCTGCTGACCTTCCTGCTGCGCCATCCACGGCAGGTGTTCAGCCGCGAGGAGTTGCTCGCCCAGGTCTGGGGCTGGGACTTCGGCGACCTGTCCACCGTGACGGTGCACATCAAACGGCTGCGTGCCAAACTCGGCGACCGGCACCGCATCGAAACCGTCTGGGGACGCGGATACGCCTGGGCGCGAAGCGGTTCGGATAGCGAGATCAGCGATGCCTGAGGACACCTTCGCACTGGTCGGGTACACCCTGGCGTGCTCGGTGCCGGTGGTCGTGATCGGCGCGGTGCTGCTGCGCGCGACCAGCAATCGCTCGCTCACCACCAGCATGGCGCTCCTGGTACTGATTCCCACCCTCGCCACGCTCGCCGGCATCATCGGCGTGAGCGGATTGATGTTCACCGACGAACTACAGCGCACCGCCATCGTGCTCGCCGTCGTCGCCGCGGTGACGGTGCCCGCCGCGGTCCTACTCGGCCGCGAACAGGCCCGAAAGATGGTGTGGGAAAAGCAGATCCGGGAGCAGGAGCGAGCCGCGGAGCGTTCCAGGCGGGAGCTGGTCGCGTGGGTCAGCCACGACCTGAGGACGCCGCTGGCGGGTATTCGTGCCATGGCCGAGGCGCTGGCGGACGGAATCGTCACCGACACCTCCGATGTGGCGCGCTACGCCGAGCAGATCGGCGTCGAGACCGATCGGGTCGCGCGGATGGTGGACGACCTGTTCGAGATGTCGAAGATCAATGCCGGAGCGTTGCGGCTGGAGCTGGAACCGGTGGATCTGCGGGAGCTGATCGACGAGGTGCTCGCCGCCAACCGGGCCACCGCCGAACGCGCCGAGGTGGCCTTGGACGCGGAGCAGCCGGACACCCCGATCATGGTGACCGCGAGCGATCAGGCGCTCGGCCGGGTATTGACCAATCTCGTCTCCAACGCCATCGCGCATACACCGCCGGGCGGGCGGGTCGCCATTTCCTCGGGCATCGCCGACGACCACGCCTGGGCCCGGGTCGAGGACACCGGACCCGGGATCGCCGAACAGGATCTGCCCCGCATCTTCGAGGTCGCCTACCGCGGCACGGCGGCCCGCTCCCCGGTCGCCGCCAGCGGCGTCCCGACCGGCAGCGGCATGGGACTCGCCATCGCGGCGGGCCTGGTGCAGGCACACAACGGTGACATCGTCGCCGAAAACCTGGACCGGGGTTGCCGTTTCGAGGTGCGTATACCGCTCACCCGTGCTTCTTAGCACGTCGGCGGGCGCGGACCCCCGCGGCGTCGGCGCGATCCGGGAAGTGACCAGCGCGGGGCCGAAACTCACCGAACAGGTCACCGGATTCGACCGCCCGCACCGCCGCCGCGTCCGTGGCCGAGCTCATCACGGGCACCTGATCAGCGGCTACGCACGATTATCCGGAGACTGACGATCGGGGTACTACCTGTAGTGCACCCTGGCACGCACCTGTTCGGTGAATTCGCTCGTCGAGGCCGTCCCGCCGAGATCCGCGGTGGCGACACCCGCCTCCAGTGTCGCGGCGACGGCCCGTTCGATTCGCTCGCCCGCGTGGGTGAATACGGCATCGGCGTCGCGGATTCCCAGCCAGTGCAGCAACATGGCCGCCGACAGTTGCAGCGCCACCGGATTGGCCCGGTTGCGCCCGGCCAGCGTCGGCGCCGCTCCGTGCACCGCCTGTGCCATCGCCCGGGTCGCCGAACAGTTCAGGGAAGCCGCGATGCCCAATGATCCGCTGAGCTCACCCGCGAGATCGGAGAGGATGTCGCCGAAGAGATTCTCGGTGACCAGCACATCGAAATCACCCGGAGCACGGACGAGATGGGCGGCGGTCGCATCGACGTGCTCGTCGTGCACCTCGATACCAGGATAGGCGTGGGCGATCTCGTAGCAGACATCGCGGAACAGGCCCATGGTCATCGGAAGCACATTGGCCTTGTGCACGATGGTCACCCGTTTACGGCGGGACGCGGCCACGCGGAACGCCTCGTGCGCGATCAGCTCGCAGGCCCGCCGGGTCACGACGCCGACGGCCATCGCCACATCCGGGGTCGGGCGGAACTCCCCCGACCCGGCGAACATATTGCGATCGGCGTAGAAACCCTCACTGTTCTCCCGCACGATCACCAGGTCGATATCCGGGGCGAGGGCACGCACACCGGCGAACGCGCGCGCGGGCCGGATATTCGCGTACAGCCCGAAGTGTTTGCGAATGGCGCCACCGGGCGCCACCGCGCGCCGGTGCTCGGCGGCATAGGAAGCATTGTCGTGCGGTCCAAGGATCCAGGCGTCGAGCCCCTCGAGCCCCCGCAGGGTCTGTTCGGGCAGCGGATTGCCGAACTCCTCGATCGCTCGCTGTCCCATCGGCAGCGACACCCATTCCACCGGTGCCGCGCCGACGACGGCGAGCGCTTCGTCCACTACCAGCCGGGCCGCCCGCACCACCTCGGGACCGATCCCATCGCCTTCGATCAGACCCAGTCGCACCGGTTTGCTCGCATCGTTCACCGAGCCATCCTCCCGCTCGGCAGCCGGTGCGGCGCGAATCGGCCCGCGGACACGCCGGGACCGCTATTTTCTGGAGATCATGGTGCAGTCGGTCGAATTGCTGCTCGACGATGCCGCCGACGCGGAAATCCGGCGGCAATGGGAACTGCTCGCGGAGGCGGGAGTGCGGAGCCTGGCCGCGCAGACCGCTGAGACCAACCGGCCACACATCACGATCGCGGTGGCCAGGCAGATCTGGCCGCGGATCGACCACGCGCTGGACGAACTGACCTTCCGCCCGGTCCCGTTGCGGCTCGGCGGGGTACTGGTGTTCGGGGCACGGCATCCGATTCTGGTGAGAGCGGTGGTGCCGACCGATCAACTGCTCGCACTACACCGGCGGATCTTCCACACCGTCGCGCAATGCCCCGGCGTTTCGGCCAACCTGCACCCGGACGCCTGGACTCCGCACATCACGCTGGCGCGGCGGGTACCGATCCCGCAACTCGGGACGGCCGTGCACGCCATCGCACGGGACCGTGATTTCCCGGCCACCGTGGTGGGTATCCGGCGTTGGGACGGCGACCAACGACGTGCCTGGCCGGTCGCCCAGCACGGTGGCGGGCAACCAGCCCCTCACGATCGACATGGAAGATAAAGTCCAAGCCGGGCGTTACAGCTGGCGACATACGACATGAGAGGACGTCATGGCCACCCAGACGCTGACCCAGCAGAACTTCGATGAGGTAGTCACCGGAAACGACGTGGTACTCGTCGATTTCTGGGCTGCCTGGTGCGGTCCGTGCCGCAGCTTCGCACCGACCTACGAGGCCTCGTCGGATAAGCACCCCGATGTGGTGTACGGCAAGGTCGACACCGAGGCCGAGCAGGGACTGGCCGCCGCCGCCAATATCCAGTCCATCCCGACCATCATGGCGTTCCGCGAAGGCGTGCTGGTGTTCGCGCAGCCGGGTGCGTTGCCGCCCGCCGCGCTCGAGGATCTGGTGACCCAGGTGAAGGCGCTGGACATGGACGACGTGCGCAAGCAGCTCGCCGAGCAGCAGGCGAGCGCCGAATAAGTCTCGGCCTTCCTCGCATACCCCGCTCGGGCCCGCGAACCGTTACGGTTCGCGGGCCCGTCGTGTAGGGGCCGATTCGGATTGCCGGGACGTCGGATGCCCAGCAATCGCGGACCTCAGGCGTCGAGGCGGTTGATGCCCGAGATCATTGCTCGGACAGTCGATTCCGCGCCGTCACCGGCAAGTGCCGCACCCCAGCCGCGCCGACCGTTGAACTCGCACTGCACGAAGGTGGCGGTGCCATCCGCGGTGCGGCGCTGGTGGAATTGCAGGATCTCGACCGGATAGCCCTCGTCGTAGAGCGCCGAGGTGAGCGCCGCGACCGGGGATCCGGTGGTGGCGACCGAACGGAGGTGATCGGCGAACTCCAGCGTGGCGGTGTACTCCGAGGTCTGGCCCGCCGCAGCCCACTCACTGAGCCGAATGGGGCCGCTGTGCTCGCAGTACCGGTCGTAGAACTCCGCCGGGGTCAGCCCGGCCGTCTCCGTCCGCAGGCCCTTGGGAGCGGCGGCGATGAACGTGTTCGTATCAAGTGTGAGGATCGTCATTGCAGTAGAGGTCTTCCCGAAGTATGTCGGTGGAGGGGACCAGCAAAACAATCAACAGCCCGCAGCGAGGGGGCCGGTCCGAATCAGACCCCGCTACGGCGGGCTACTACGAGAAGTCGCGCCTGCGCCACCATCGCGGTGAGCGGAATTAGCGCGGCGCAGTCGCGGTCTGCGACAGTCAGCGCGGCGCTGTGGCGGAAGGCGAGATTCGGCACGCGATCGAGGATATGCACATCGCAGCCCGATAGCAACCTTATTCCATGCCCGTTTTCCGCTACTCGCGAGTACCATTGCCGCAGCTCAGCGCACACGCGGCGCAATCCGAGCGTTGACCGGCGCGCGGCACGTATCGTGGCTCACATGGGAGCCGTTCGGCCCCAACCCAGCCGGGTAGCCCCCTGCGCTACCGGCCGCGGGTCGGCCGAGGCGGTCAGCAGGCCTGGGGCGCAACCCCGTTCGGCACCGGCACCTCGTTCGCCGCCGTGCGGTTCAGGCCGCGCCGGTCGTAGGCGATCGTTGCCGCGGAGCCGAGGAGAACGCCGACGGTCAGGCCGAACAGCGTCATCCAGAGGCCGTGCGAGAACCCGGCTTCGGCGCGTCCGTCGAAGAACAGGATGGCCCGGACGGCCAGGTAGATCTGGTGCATGGGCTCGAAACGAGCGAGGGCGGCGATGTAGGAGGGGACGGCTTCGAGGGGAACCGTCGCGGCGGAAGAGGGCAGGCCGAGGACCACGAACAGGACGAGGTTGACCATCAGGCCCGCGGTGCCGAAGGCGGCCAGCACGGACAGGGCGGTGAAACCGACCGCGATAATGGCCAGGGTTCCGTAGAGCCACAGCAGTAACGGGCTCGGCACCGGGACATCCAAGAACGCCGCGACACCGAGGAATACACCCGACAGCAGTGGCGCGGCGGCGCCGATGACGGCCCACTTGATCAACAAGGTGTGGAAGCGGGTGGTGCCGGTGGCGGGCGGATGGACGAACCAGGGGCCGTACTCGGTGGGGGTGAACCCGAGGACGGAATCGATCAGGGTGTGGATGATCATGGCCCCGGTGAACCCGGCGAGCAGCAGGATCAGGGTGTAGAAGAAGGCGACGAGGCCCTGGCCCGCGCCATCGGAGAGCGGGCGGTAGGGCGCGTCGATGACCTGAACCGGGTCGGCGATCATGAGTCGGGCCGCGCCACTGATCCGATCGGTCGCGGCGGCGGGTTCGGGGGCGCCCGCGGCCAGGGTGGCGTGCACCTGCTCGGTGAGATTCTTGCCGACGGTTGCGTCGACCTGCCGCAGCGCGCGGTCGGCGATCCGCTGCATGATGCCGGTGGTGTACGGGCCGACGCGCGGGTTGGTGTGGACGGTGATGACCGGACGTTCGACATCGCCGGGGACCACGGCGGCCGCGCCGAGGATGGCCAGGCGCTTGGTGAAGTCCGAGGGGATGATGATCGCGCCGTAGACCTGCCCGGTCTTCAATTGCTCACGGGCGTCGGCGATTCCGACGACGCGCAGGTCCACCTTATCGGCGGGGACGCCCGCGACGAGCGCATCGGTGATCTGGGCGCCGATATTGGCGGGTGTGCCACCGATGGTCTCACCGACGTCCTGGTTCACCAGCGCGACCGGAAAATCGTGCAGATTCTTCTCGGTGTTGCTGGCGTAACCGAGGTACATGGTGGCGAGCAGCGCCGCGAATACGGCGAGCAGCGCGATCGGGGCGGTGAATGTCCGAACCGTCATGGGAATGAATGTAGGCAGTGCCTACAAAGTAGTCAACGCCTACATTTTGTTATCCTGCACTCACCATGTCTTTCACCCGTGCCCGCTCATACCATCACGGCGATCTCCGCGCCGAGCTGCTGCAACGCGCCGAGGCCACGCTGCGCGAGTCCGGCGTCGACGGGTTGTCGCTGCGACAGCTGGCGCGCGATATCGGCGTCAGCCATGCCGCGCCGACCCGGCACTTCCGGGATAAGCAGGCCCTGCTGGACGCCATCGCGGTCGCCGGTTTCGAGCGACTCGGCGACTCCTTCGAGAACCTCACGAGCACGGGATCGTTCACCGAGCCGATGCGCGCGATGGCACGCACCTACCTACGCTTCGCGACCGACAATGCGGAGCTGCTCGCCCTGATGTTCGCCCGCAGGTACAGCCCCGTCGCGGGCGACGCCATGTCCCGGGCCGTGGACCGCGCCTTCGCCACCCCGATCGCGCTCATCGCGGCGGCACAGGACCGCGGCGAGATCATCCCCGGCGACCCACGCCGCATCGCCCTCACCGCCGTGGCCGCTCTCCAGGGCCTGGCCACCTTCCTCGGTTCCGGGCTGGTAGTCGCGGAGGACGCCGACGCGTGGCTGGACGAGACGGTCGCACACCTGATGCTGGGCCTGCGCCCGCGATAGCCCGCCCCCCACGTCGCTCGGCCACACTCTCGCGCCCACCGATGAATGCCGACCACGCCCAGCGGAGGAACGACAGCCGTCACGCCGTGGCATCGGCTGTGGTCTTGTCGCCCACCATAATTGGAACAGTGGGCCCGGCGTGACCCGACGGACGGAACGACGCCCGTCGGCCGCGCATACCGATCGACGGCGCACAGCCTCCGCTGCGCGATCGATCCGATCGGCAGCCTCAGCTGTGCGGTCGACACCGGACCGCTTGGGTGGTGTCAGTGCGCGGCGGAGTCCCAGCTGCGGCCGGTGCCGAAGGAGACATCCAGCGGCACCGACAGGGCGATGGCCGAGGACATCTGTTCACGGGCCAGTGTCTCCAATGCCTCCCGCTCCCCTTCGGCAACCTCGAATACGAGCTCGTCGTGGATCTGCAGCAGCATTCGGGAGCGCAGGCCTGCCCCCTGAACGGCCTTGTGCACGTTGATCATCGCCACCTTGATGATGTCGGCGGCGGTGCCCTGGATGGGGGCGTTCAAGGCCATGCGTTCGGCGGCCTCGCGGCGCTGCCGGTTGCTGGAGTCCAGATCGGGCAGGTAGCGACGGCGACCGAAGAGCGTCTCGGTGTAACCGACCTTGCGTGCCTGCTCGACGACCTCGTAGAGGTAGTCGCGGATGCGGCCGAAGCGGTCGAAATAGACGTCCATCTGCTCCTTCGCCTCGCCGGTGCTGATCTTCAGCTGAGCGGCCAGACCGTAAGAGCTCAGGCCGTAGGCCAGACCGTAGGACATCGCCTTGATGCGGCGCCGCAGCTCCGGGGTGACCTCGGAGATCGGGATGTCGAAGGCCTTGGAGGCGACGAAATTGTGCAGGTCCTCACCGGAGTTGAACGCCTCGATCAGGCCCTCGTCGCCGGAAAGGTGCGCCATGATGCGCATTTCGATCTGGCTGTAGTCCGCGGTCATCAGTTCCGCGTAGCCGGGGCCGACCACGAAGGTGTCACGGATCCGGCGGCCGGTGTCCGTGCGGATCGGGATGTTCTGCAAATTCGGCTCGGTGGAGGAGAGCCGTCCGGTGGCCGCGATGGTCTGGTTGAAGGTGGTATGGATGCGACCGTCCTCGGCGACCGACTTGAGCAGTCCGTCCACGGTGACCTTCAGCCGGGTGGCGTCGCGATGTTCGAGCAGATGCTGCAGGAAGGGATGCTCGGTCTTCTCGAACAGCGATTCCAGCGCGTCTGCGTCAGTGGTGTAGCCGGTCTTGGTGCGCTTGGTCTTCGGCATGTCGAGCTCGTCGAAGAGCACCACCTGCAGCTGCTTCGGCGAGCCGAGATTGATCTGTTTGCCGATCACCTCGTAGGCGGAATTGGCGGCGTCGTTCACCTTGTCGGCGAATTGGCGCTGGAGCGACTCCAACTGGTCGACGTCGACCGCGATGCCCGCATCCTCGAGGTTGGCCAGCACACCGAGCAGCGGCAGCTCCATATCGGCGAGCAGCGGCGTGGATTCGATTTTCTGCAGTTCGGTGTCGAGCGCCTCGGCCAGATCCAGTACGGCCCTGGCCCGCAGCATTTCGGTCTGCGCCAGTTCGGCGTCGACGGTGTCCTCGTCGTCCAGCAGTGACAGCTGCGGGGCCTCGTCGGCTTCCGCGCGCAGCTCCCGGTGCAGGTAGCGCAGCGAGAGGTCGTCCAGGTTGAAGGTGCGCTGACCGGGGCGCACCAGATAGGCGGCGAGCGCGGTATCGCTGGTCAGGCCACCGAGGGTCCAGCCGCGGCCGCGCAGGGCATGCATGGCGGACTTCGCCTCGTGCAGTGCCTTGGGCACGGTGGCGTCGGCAAGCCAGGCGCCCAGTGCCGCCTCATCCTCCGGCGTCAGCACGGTGACGTCGATGTAGCCGCTCTCCCCGTCGCCCGCCGCAATGGCCAGTGCCTTCACGTCACCGTCGGCCGGGGTGCCGGTGCCGACCACGGAAACACCGTGCCTGGCCCCGGTCCCGGCGTGCTCGGCGAGCCAGTCCGCGATCGCGCCGACCTCGAGCGCGGCGCCGCTGATATCGAAGCCCGCTTCGGCCTCCGGCCCGGGCGGGGCCAGCGTCTCGAAGAGCCGGTCGCGCAGCACCCGGAACTCCAGATCGTCGAAGAGCTGGTGGATCTTGTTGCGGTCCCACGGCTGCTGGGCCAATTGTTCCGGCGTGTACGGCAACGGCACATCCTTCACCATCTCGGTGAGCTGCCTGTTGAGCACGACACTGCTCAGATTGGCCCGCAGCGCGTCGCCGACCTTGCCCTTCACCTCGTCCACCTTGTCGACGAGGGTCGCCAGATCGCCGAACTCGCGCACCCATTTGGCGGCGGTCTTCTCGCCGACGCCCGGGATACCGGGCAGATTGTCGCTCGGGTCGCCGCGCAGCGCCGCGTAGTCCGGGTACTGGGCCGGGGTGAGACCGTATTTGGTCATCACCTCGTCCGGGGTGAACCGGGTCAGATCGGAGACGCCCTTGCGCGGGTAGAGCACCGTGACGTCATCGTTGACCAGCTGGATCGCATCGCGGTCGCCGGTGACGATGAGGACGCGGAAGCCCTCGCGGATCGCCTGCGTGGTGACGGTGGCGATCACATCGTCGGCCTCGTAGCCGTCGATCGCCATGACCGGGATGCCCAGCGCACCGAGCACATCCTTGGTGAGTTCGACCTGCCCACGGAACTCGTCGGGCGTCTGGCTCCGGTTCGCCTTGTACTCCGGGTACGCCTCGGTGCGGAAGGTCTTGCGTGACACATCGAACGCCGCCGCGACATGCGAGGGCTTCTCGTCGCGCAGCAGGTTGATCAGCATGGCGGTGAATCCGTACACCGCGTTGGTGGTCTGCCCGGTGACCGTCTTGAAGTTCTCCGCCGGTAGCGCGAAGAACGCGCGGTAGGCAATCGAATGCCCATCCAGTAGGAGCAGAGTCGGCCGGTCCCCACCGGCCGAGTCGCTGGAACCGGAGCCGGTGGCGGGACGCTGCGCAGTCGTGGGTGAACTCACGCCCCCGAGTCTAGGGACCGGCACCGACAAGCCGAAACGCCGACACCCGCGCGGCCGGAATGTCCGTTCCCCGTGATCGTCGCGGCCGCTCGATCCGATCTTCCCGGCACAGCCCGCAACACGGTGGTACCACTACCTCCGGTTGTCTTGGCGACCAAGGCAACGGAACAGCCCGACCGGGATCCGACCTCCTGAACCAAGCCCGGCAGCCTTCAGCGGCCCGCAACTCGAGGCGACTACAGCGTGGCGACCAGTTCCCGCAGCACCGGCAGGCTGACCGAGCCCGAACTCAGCACCACATCGTGGAAGGCCTTGATATCGAAGCCGTCTCCGAGCCGGGCCGCGGCCGCCGCCCGTTGGCCGCGAATCTCCAACTGCCCCACCTTGTATGCGACGGCCTGCCCCGGAATGGCGATGTAGCGGTCGATTTCGACAGTGATCTCGGCCAGCCCGACCGGCGCGTTGGCCACCATGAAGTCGATGGCCTGCTGTCTGCTCCAGCCCTTGGCATGCAGCCCGGTGTCGACGACCAACCGGCATGACCGCCAGGAATCACCCGCCAGCATGCCGATGCGGCCCAGATCGTCGGGGTACAGCCCCATTTCGTCGGCCAGCCGCTCGGTGTAGAGCGCCCAGCCCTCCCCGAAGGCGGTATTGGCGAAGGATTGGCGCTGGAAGCGCGGCAGTTCCTCCAACTCGTTGGCAATGGTGAGTTGCAGGTGATGGCCCGGAATAGCCTCGTGGTAGGCGACCGAGGCGGTCTCGTAGCGGCTGCGGCGCAGTGGATCGTGCTGATTCACGAAATAGGTGCCGGGCCGGGAACCATCGGCGGCGGGCGGAAAGTAGTACGCCGCGGGGGCGTCCGCGGCCAGGAACTCCGGCACGGGCACGATATCGCAGGATTGTTTGGGCAGTCTGCCGAACCACGCGCCCATCTCGGCGGCGGCCGCGTTCAGGCAGCGCCGCGCGTCGGCCATGATCTCATCCCCGTCGCGGTAACGCAGCGCCGGATCGTCGCGCAACCGGGAGAAGATCTCATCGATATCCGTTGTGCCGAACAATCGGGCCCCGACCTCGGCGTATTCCGCACGCAGCAGTTCGAGTTCGGACAGCCCGAGTTCGTGGATCTCCTCGGCGCCCAGATCGGGCAGCGTGGTGTGATGGCGCAGCAGGCGCCGGTAGATGTCCGCACCGTCGTCGCCGAGCCAGCACAGGCCCGGCTTGTCGTCCGCGCGGCTGACGGGCAGCAGTTCGTCGGCGAGCGCATCGCGATAACGCTGGAACGCCGGACGGATCACCTCCCGCGCCACCTCGCTCAGCTCAGCCCGCCAGTCCGCCTCGCCGTCCCAGTCCGGCGGGCCGGGGAAGGTGACGAACGGATCCGCGGCGAGATCGGAGGCGAGATAGCCGTCCAGCTGATTCAGCGACCGTTCGATGGTGATCCGCGCGGGCGCGCGACCCGCTTCGAGACCGGCTCGGAAGCGCTGCACCGCCTGCGCCATCATGCCGTCGACCTGCCGATAGCGCCGCACCAGCGCCTCGGCATTGGCCGGCTCCGGCGCATTGGTCTGCGGGGCCACCATGAGCATGCCCGCGTGTACACCGCCCATCTGGTCGGAGGCCAGTTCCAGGGGGCGCCAGGCCAGATGGTCTACCGCGGTGGCGAGTTCGGCGCGCAACAGGCTGCGGGTAATACGATCGGTGTCGTCCAGCCGGTCCGGATCGAGTGCCTCCACCGCGCCGAGCAGCTCACGCCAGCGGCCGAGCAGGCTTTGCTCCGCGTCCGCCGACAGATCCTCGATGCGGTCGTCGAAACGCCGGTCACCCAGCAGGGTGGCCTGACTCGGCGACGCCTCCAGCATGGAGTCCCAGTAGCGGTCGGCAAGGCGGAGCAGCTCGTCGTCCATGCGGGCCATCATGCCTCGAGCGGCGTCGCCCCGGCACCAGGTTTCCGGATGCCGGGGCACGTATCCGCGCTACCCGACGCCGAGGTAGGCCGACTTCACCGCCGAGTCGGTGAGCAGGTCAGCGCCGCTGCCGGATTTGGTGACCTCACCCGTCTCCAGGATGTAGGCGCGATCGCTGCGCGCCAGCGCCTGCTGGGCGTTCTGCTCCACCAGCAGCACCGTGGTGCCCTGCTGGTTGATCTCGCCGATGATCCGGAAGATCTGCTGAATCACCATGGGCGCCAGTCCCATCGACGGTTCGTCCAGCAGCAGCAACCGGGGCCGGGCCATCAACGAACGTCCGATCGCCAACATCTGCTGCTCGCCGCCGGACAGGGTGCCGCCGACCTGCTTACGCCGCTCGGACAACCGCGGGAAGAGGTCGAACACCCAGTCCAGCGTCTGGTCGTATTCCGACTTCTGTTTGAAAATCCGTCCGTAGCAGCCCATGTCGAGGTTTTCCTGCACCGTCATGCCGGGGAAGACACCTCGGCCCTCCGGCGCCTGGATCAATCCGCCGACGACCCGCTCGTGCGCCTTCATCTTGGTGATGTCGCGGCCCTCGAACAGGATTCGGCCCTTGGTCAAGGGCAGCAGGCCGGACAACGCCCGCATGGTGGTGGTCTTGCCCGCACCGTTGGCGCCGAGCAGGGTGACCAGCTCGCCCTCCGCCACCCGCAGCGAAATCCCGTGCAGCGCCTGGATCCTGCCGTAGTTGACGACCATATCCTCGACCTCGAGCAGCGCGGGCGCGGCGCTGAAATCCCGCACCCGCGACTTACGCTCGACATCCGCTCCGGCCGGTTCCGGCTCCTTACCCGCGACCACCGGACCCCGGCCCGGCTGTGGAATCGGCAGCTTCTGGGTCGGTTGATCCACCGGAGCCGTTGGCTCGGAACCGGTTTCGCCCTCGGGCGCGGAGTGCTCGACCTCGCTGTCGGGCACACCCAGGTAGGCCGCGATCACACTGGGATCCTCGCGGATGTCACCGGGCAGGCCGTCGGCGATCTTGCGGCCGAACTCCAGCACCACGATCCGGTCGGTGACCCCCATGACCAGGCGCATATCGTGCTCGATGAGCAGTACGGTGAACCCGTCGTCGCGGATCTTGCGGATCAGATCCATCAGCGCCGCTTTCTCGCTGGGATTGAACCCGGCGGCGGGCTCGTCCAGGCACAGCAGCTTGGGCTCGGTGGCCAGCGCCCTGGCGATCTCCAGTCGACGCTGATCACCGTAGGACAGGTTGCGCGCCTTCTCCACCGCATGCGGTGCGATGCCGACGAATTCGAGAAGCGCCATGCCGCGCTCGATGGCGTCGCGCTCCTCACGGCGGTGGCGCGGCGTGCGGAAGACGGCCCCCGGCACCGAGGTTCGATGCCTGGCATCGGTACCGACGACCACATTCTCCAACGCCGTCATCTCGCCGAAGAGGCGGATGTTCTGGAAAGTGCGCGCGATACCGAGCCGGGTGATCTCGTTGCGGGAGGTCTTGGTCAACGGCTTGCCGTCGAAGAACACCGTGCCGCCCGCGGGCTGGTACACGCCGGTGATGGCGTTGAAGCAGGTGGTCTTGCCCGCACCGTTGGGCCCGATCAGGCCGAGGATCTCGCCGCGGCGGATCTCGAAGCTGACCTTGTCGAGCGCGGTGAGACCACCGAACTGGACCGTCAACTCCTCGGTGCGCAACAGTGACGCACCCACTTGGGTCTCGATCTCCCGATGTGCCGCGACGACTTCCGCGACGGCCCCGGCATCGGCGAGGCTCGGGATGACCTCGGTGACATCCACCGTGCCCGCGCTCCGCACCTGTTCCTGCTCGGCGTAGCCCGCCGCCATATCCTCGTTGTCGAACAGCGCGTCACCCGCGCCCGGCCCGGTCATCGGCCCGCTCCCGCGCCCGCGCCCACCGGTTCCGGCGCCGGACGGCGCACCACCCGGTACACCTGCCTGCCGTAGGCCAGCAGTTTCTGCCGGGCCGGGAACAGACCCTGTGGCCGCAGAATCATCATCACCACCAGTGCGATACCGAAATAGAGATATTTGAGGTCACCCAGCGATTGCGCGCCGCCCTTACGGAACAGCAGCACGCTGCCGAGCAGAAGCAGCCCCATCACGCCGGTGACGACCGTCGCGGTGATGACACCGCGCTGGATCCACGGGCCCAGGTACTGCACCTTCATCCGCCAGGCCACCAGCAGCGCCGCGAAGATCGCCACATCGATCACCAGCAGGACGTAACCGGTCGCCTCGTCGGAGACCAGCTGCACCGACTGCAACCGCAGCGGCAGATAGGCGATCAGGAACGCACCGACGATCACGCCGAGCTTGTTGCCCTTACCGCCGAGCACCACCGCGCACAGGAACAGCATCGAGGTGATGATGTCGAACTGGCGCGGGTTGACGTAGGTCACCTGGCCCGCGTACATGGCGCCGGACAGGCCTCCGACCGCGGCGCCGATCGTGAACGCCCACAGCTTGAACTTGAAGGTCGGCACCCCCATGATCTCCGCCGCGTCCTCGTCCTCGCGGATCGCGACCCAGGCTCGGCCGACCCGGCTGCGCTCCAGATTGCCGACGAGCAGCAGCACGATGATCACCAGCACCATGCCGAGCCAGAACCACCAGGTGCCATTGTTGGCCCGCACGAACGGATTCCAGCTGTCGGGGTCGCCGAGATTACCCGGCGAGAAGACCCCGCCCGGATGTTCCTCCGACTCGCCGACATGCGGGTAGGCGATCTGCGACAGGCCGAGGCTGCCGTTGGTGAGTTCGCCGAGATTATCGGCCATCAGCCGGACGATCTCACCGAATCCGAGGGTGACGATGGCGAGGTAGTCGCCGCGCAGCCGCAGCGTCGGCGTGCCGAGGATCAGGCCGGACAGCGCCGTCAGCGCGATCGCCAGCGGCACACAGGCCAGCCAGGCCCAGCTCGGATTCAGCCAGCCGCCGTCGGTTTGATTCCACGGACTGTTGGGACTGGTGAGCAGGCCGACGGTATAGGCGCCGACCGCGTAGAAGCCGACGTACCCGAGGTCGAGCAGGCCCGCCTGGCCGACGACCACATTCAGGCCGATCGCGATGAGCGCGTACATGGCGAACTGCGCCATCATGCCGCCGAAGCTGACGGCGGGGGTATCCAGCAGCGGCGGCGGGAACAACGGCAGCAGCGCTAGGGCGATGATCGCGGGAATTCCGACCACCCACTGCATCGGACGTGACAGCCCGCCCCACCAGAAGCGGATCGAGTCGCCGAGACCAGGCTTCGGCGGTGCCACAGGTTCTTTGATCACGGTCATGCGCGCGCCCTCCCGAGGCTCTCACCCAGAATGCCGGTCGGCCGGAACATCAGCACCGTCACCAGCAGGACGAACGCGACCACGTCGCGCCATTCGGTACCGAACAGGATCTGCCCGTATTGTTCGGCCACCCCGAGCACGAGCCCGCCGAGCAGCGCGCCACGCAGATTGCCGATACCGCCGAGCACCGCGGCGCTGAAGGCCTTGATACCGAGGATGAATCCGCCCGAGTACACGATTCCGGTCGGCACTCGCAGCGTGTAGAGCAGGGCGGCCGCACCGGCGAGCACACCGCCGATGAGGAAGGTCAGCATGATGACTCGCTCACGGGAGACTCCCATGAGCGTCGCGGTATCCGGATCCTGGGCGACCGCGCGGATGCCGCGCCCGAATTTGGTCCGGTTGATGAGTACCTCGGTCGCGATGGCCAGCAGTACCGCGGCGACCACGATCACGATGGCCACGTTCGTCACATCCGCACCGAGGAAGCTGAACTGCACCTTCGGGTCGACGAGCCGGATGCCGGTCTGCGCGTTGGTGCCGCCGAGCCCGGGTTTGATCTTCGGCAGAATGTAGTGCACGAATTCCTGGATCACGAACGACATTCCGATCGCGGTGATCAGGAAGGCGAGCGGTTTGGCGCCGCGTTTCCGCAACGGCCGATAGGCGATGCGTTCCAAGCCCACCGCGGCCGCGCCGGAGACCGCCATGCCGAACAGCATCGCCAGGCCGAGGAAGACGATGGTCATCACGACGCCCTGCGAATAGACGTCACCGCTCGCTTGGAAGCCGAGTACCTCCAACCCCACATAGGTGCCGAACATGCCGAGCATGAATATTTCCGAATGGGCGAAATTGATCAGTCGCAGCACGCCGTAGACCAATGTGTATCCCACGGCGACAAGGGCATATATCGACCCGTAGGTGAGGCCGTCCACGGTGAGGCGCCAGAATTGGTCCACCACTCCGGAGATATTGAAGTCGATCGACCCGTTGGCAAGCAGGGCCACGCCGACCGATGCGGTTGAAGTCATTCGTTTCTCTCGCGTCGGGAAACGGCGTGTGCGGGTCCCATGGGACCCGCACACGCTGTCACACTCGTTGTTGAACTACTTGACCTGGTACATCCAGATCTGGATGTTCGACAGCTCCCCGGTCTCGTTCCACTTGTACTGACGGGCCACACCGGTGCCGTTGTAGGTACGCACGAACTCGACGATCTCGGGACGGGTCACCTTGCCCGCCGCGATGGCCTTCAGCACGATCGTGGTCAGGTCGTAGCCCTCGACCGAGTAGACACCCGGCGCTTGGCCGTTGAACGCCTGGTACTCCGAGGCGAACTTGTCGGGGGCCGGGCTGCACGGGCAGGACAGGTACGCCTCCTTGGACGAGCCGCCGGCCTGCCGCACGAACTCCGGATCATTGCTGCCGTCGGCGGAGGCGAAGGTCGCGGTCACGCCGCCGGTACGCAACTGCTGCACGAACGGCGCCGACTCGGCGTAGTACCCGGAGTAGAAGATCGCATCGGGCTTGGCGGCCGACAGCTTGGACACCGCCGCCGAGAAGTCCTTATCGCCTTCCTTGACACTGACCGCGCAGCTGGGATCGGCCGCCGAACCCGCCGCCGCGGTGAACGCGTCGGCCAGACCCTTGCCGTAGTCGGTGTTGTCCACCACGACGCAGATCTTCTTGTACCCGAGCTTGCCGGTCAGGTACTTCGCCACCGCCGGGCCCTGCGAATTGTCATTGCCGAGGCCGCGGAAGAAGGT
Source organism: Nocardia sp. NPDC050710 (assembly GCF_040654375.1). Classification (NCBI taxonomy): domain Bacteria; kingdom Bacillati; phylum Actinomycetota; class Actinomycetes; order Mycobacteriales; family Nocardiaceae; genus Nocardia; species Nocardia sp. NPDC050710. The sequence goes on from NZ_JBFAHV010000009.1 coordinate 190,758, forward strand.
CTTCCAGCCGTTCTGGGTCAGCGTCGGATTGGTGGCCGATGCCGTCAGGGTCGGCATGCCGGCCTCGCTGAGCACCTGGCCGGTCGCCTTGGTCTCACCGGAGAAGGTCGGGCCGATCAGCGCCACGATATTGGGATCGTTGATGATGGTCGGAATGACCTGGGTGGCGTTCTGCGCCTTGCCCTCGGTGTCGAATTCCTTGACCTTGATCTGGCAGCCGGGATTGGCCTTGTTGTGCTGATCGAGGGCGAGCTTGACGCCCATGACGACATTGATGCCGAGAGCCGCGTTACCGCCGGTGAGCGGGCCCGCCATACCGATGGTCAGCGGATCGCACTTCGCTTTGCCGTCGCCGGCCGGATCGGCGGCCGTACCCGCAGCGCCCGCGGGTACCTCGCGACCCTCGGTGTCGAGTTGCACGACCGGCTTGATGGAAAGGTCGGAGCCGCCGCCGCCACTGTCGGTCGACTTGTCACTACATCCCGACAGCACGAGCGCGGCAGCAGCGCCGATTACCACTGCGCCACGCGTCGAACGACTGCGCCATGTCGAACTAAGCACGTCTCACCTCTACGTCCTGTGCTCCCCCGGCTCTCCGAGGAGGCCAACCACGTCAGCCCGGTCAGAACATAGCGTTGGTACGTTAGATCCGCATCACATTGGCATCATGCAAGCGACATTGTGTCGAATTCTTTTTCACGATCGCGTTTCAGATGAGTAAAATTTCCAGCAGTAACCGGCCCGTGGGCCGGTTCCGGGTCACTTCGGGGTCAGGTTCTCCAGTACCACCTCGGCTACCGCCTTCATGGTAGTGCGGCGGTCCATCGCCGTCCGCTGAATCCACTTGAATGCCTGCGGCTCCGACAACCCCTGCGTCTGCATCAGCACACCCTTGGCCCGCTCCACCAACTTGCGCGTCTCCAGCCGGTCGGACAGATTGGCGACCTCGCTCTCCAGCGCGGTGATCTCGTGGAAGCGACTGGCCGCCAATTCGATCGCGGGCACCAGATCCGACTTCGTGAACGGCTTCACCAGATAGGCCATGGCGCCGGCGTCACGCGCCCGCTCGACCAGATCACGCTGACTGAACGCGGTCAGAATCACCACCGGCGCAACACGTTTCGAGGCGATCTCGGCGGCGGCGTCGATACCGTCGCGACGCGGCATCTTGACGTCCATGATGACCAGATCCGGCCGGTGCTCCACCGCGAGATCGACCGCCTGCTGGCCGTCGCCCGCCTCGCCGACCACCTGATAACCCTCTTCGGTCAGCATCTCCACCAGATCCATGCGAATGAGCGCCTCATCCTCGGCGACGACGACCCGCTTCGCCCCGGCGTCCCGCTTCGTGCCGGCGCCCCCTGCTGTGTCGCTCATGCCCGCACCTCGCCGACGCTCAGCTCCGGCATGCGCAAAGCGCGCTGGCACACGATTCGCTCGCTGCGCTCACTCATAGGTAGACCCCTCTGCTTCCGATGCCTGTCCCGACACGCCGGAAGGAGCCATGGCCGCATCAACCGTCCATCGCCCCGCCCCACGCGTAATCGAGTGATGTAAAGACTACCTTTCGGGTCCGCGTAGAACGCATATACCCTGCGCAAAGAGCATGCAGCGTGGTGCAAGTCGCAACCCATTCGCGATTCCGGGTACCGACCCGCTATAGTTCTCATCCGGTGCGCCGGGTTGGCGGAACTGGCAGACGCGACGGTCTCAAAAACCGTTGTCCGAAAGGACGTGTGGGTTCGAGTCCCACACTCGGCACCAAGGCAGGGCGCGGTTTCGCTGATCGCGCCCCTCCTCATCACTTCACGCAGTCCGCAGATAGTCCGCAGCTGCCCGGGCTCCGGCATCCATTCCAGCCGCGACCGTGTCCAGATCATCCGGGAACAGGTGCCCGTACAGATCCAGGGTCAGCGTCGCCGTCTTGTGTCCGAGCATCCGCTGTACGACCTTGATGTTCGCTCCCGCGCTGATCGCCAGCGAAGCCGCGGTATGACGGAGTCCGTGCGGAACAATCCCGGTCGACGTCTTTCGCCGCTTGGTCGAACACCCACCGGAACTCCGTGGAGGTCAGGTGGCCGCCCTTGTGGCTCGGGAACACCAACGCGTCCGGCCGACGACCACCCAGGATGTTCGCCAGATCCTCGGCAAGAATCCCTGGCACCGGCAGGCCCGAGTGGTGTGGTTCTTTCGTATCGGTCTCCACAATGCCCTTTCCCGTGACCCCAGTTACCGAACGATTGATGGTGATCCGGTTGCGCACCAGGTCCACATCCGCCGTGCGCAGTGCGATCGCCTCACCGAACCGGATCCCGGTGTAGGCCAACGTGAAAACCAGCGGCCGGAACCTCCCCGAGCCCATAGCGAGCTGCATCACCTCCACGTGCGTCAGGTATCGCCGTGCCCCCGACATCATCGTGGGCAAGTCCACGTCGTCGGCAGGATTCGCCGCCAGCCGCTTCGCTTTGATCGCGAACCTCAGTACCTGGCTGAGCACCTGGTAGGACTGGATCGTGCGCGACGCCGACAGTCCGCGCCCGACAAACCGTGAGCTCCCCGATTCCGAGAGGCTCACGATCCAATCCTGAATGTCCTCGAACTCGATTTCGCGCGGCGGCACCGATCCCCAGCAAGGCAACACGATCGTGTCGAGCACCACCGGCCAGGCATCGTCAGTCGCTACGGTTTGCGACGCCAGCCCTGTGCGACATCAGCCAAGTTCCACCACGAAACATGTTGCACATCTGTCGATTCCAGATCCCAATGGGATATCAGCTCCTCGAAGAAGGCATCGTCACCGGTCTTCCCGCCGTTCGGCTCACCAATGAAGATCAATCGTTCGCCGCCTCGCGCCTCGAAGTCTCGCAGCGCGTTCGACGCCATCGGATCTCCCCATCCTGGCGGCCAGCAGAGAAACAGCACCACGTCATCAGTCAGTTCGGTAGCGAACTCATCCAGCGCGCGGACTGGATGCCAGACGTCTAGCTGGCCCGCTGCGCCTGGAAATGAGATATTCGCCGTCGTGTCCGGTGGTTCCGAGTCGAATGCTGCGATGTTGACCCCTTGCGCGGCCAACTGCTTGGCCCAGTACCCACGGCCCGCACCGAGCTCGAGCACGCGCCGCCCCTCGCTGAATTGTGCAATCCAATCAATCGTTTCCGGTGACGGGACCGCGTAGGCGTAGACGGACTGCAAGATCGTCTGCGCGAAGCCCAGCCGGGCACTTCCGTTCTTCCTGCCGCCGTTGACGACCCGACGCTTCCCATCGTCATTGACCGCTGGACCCACGATGTCCCAGTAGGGATTTCCCGACTCCGACACACCGCCAGTCATGTAGTGCACCAACCGCAGGTCGAAGGCTGCGTCAGCACTCGGATCGTCTGTTCCCGGCAGCATCGGCGCGGTGTCGAGGTACTCCGCGACCTTCGGGAACTGCAGCCGAAGCCGCTGCTCGTCCTCCAACAACGCGGCCAGCTCCGTGCGCCGCTCGGTCGTCAGGGAGAGCCCAGTCATAGGCTGATTCTCTCCCGGATCCAACCGCCAGGGCTGACTTCTAGCTTCCCAGGATGCTGTCGTTAACTGTAAAGTTCTAGGCGTCACGCGAGTGATGCCGAGAGGTGGAGCCGCCAGCTTCGACGGCCCCACCAGGTGGGTCAGCTAGCCCGCACTCGGCGGACCAAGACGAGAGCTCCGGCGACTACAGCAGCAGCTGCCAAGACGATGCCGTAGTCGACCGGAGCCTCTTGCTTTCTCCGGCGATGTTTCGCCATCCCCACCACCTCCCTCCTGGGCGCGGTGTCTGGACCATGTCCACTGCCCCTCGGCTGGAGGTGCCACCACCGTACGTCAGCGCACCGACGGGAACCGTTGGAATGCAGGTGGTTCCGCGAACTCACTGGAGTTCCAGGTTGGACGTCCAGTGCCGTTCAGGAAAAGCACTACGGACTCACGCGACCCGAGCTGGCATCCGCGCCAATGTTCGTGGGCTACTGCCGAATTTCGCCATACAGGATCAAGGCGGCGCGCTGGCGCGCGCCGCGAGGATCCAAGTACTAGGCGACTCCGGCAGCCGACGGCGGCAGCCATGCTCGGCAACCGGGCCCGGCCGGAGCAGGCCCGGTCATCGTGGCCGGACCAGAACGGCGGCTCGCCGACGCCGGTACTGCTGCTGCCGCGAAGACAGCCGGTGACCCGCACACTCCGACCCTTCAGGTCGACGGCCAACACACCGATGATGAGCCCGAGCCCGGCACACCACTCGGCACCCTCACCGACACAGGAACCGGCGGCCAGACAGCGACCGGCAACAGCGCCCCGTCACCCCGTGGTCAGGCTGTCGCCGCCGACCCACGCCAGGCCACCCCATCAGCCGCCCGGATGACGATCTTGGTGGTGTCGACCCCTCCGCCACGCTCACGCCCGCCCCTACGACCGTTGAAGACCACGGTGCGGCCGATGACGAGCCCACCGGCGCCCGCGCCGCGGGATTCGGGGTTGTCGGCGAGGTGTCCGGCGCCCTCCGTCGTTCCTCTCCTTGATCTTCCGGGGTCGTCGGGGTGAACCGTGCGGCCGTTCACGTCGTAATTCCGCGTAGGGTGGGCAATGGGTACACCCGGCGTAGCGGAGGTTGCTTGATGCGGGTGAACAGGACGACAGTCGATCTGTCCGGATATCCGGACCTCGTGGTCATCTATCTCGGAATGCGGGTGCGGCGGCCGCGCGGGATGCTGCGACTGCTCGGGCTGGGACCGAAACTCTATAGCTCGCATCGGGATCGGCCGGATGGGCTGCTGCTGCACGAGGATGTGGTCTGGGGGTGGTTCCCGCCGCACTGGGGCGCACGGCAGTACTGGCGGGACTTCGACAGCCTGGAACGGTGGACTCGGTCTGCACCGCACCGGGATTGGTGGCAGAAGTTCCTGAAGGATTCGGGTGGGACAGGGTTCTGGCACGAGGCCTACTTCGCGCGGGGCGGGATCGACGCCATGTACGACGATATGGATCCCGGGACGGGGCTGGCGCGATTCGCGCCCGTGGTGCCCTCCCGCGGGCGGATGTTCTCGAGTCGCAGGCGGGTACACGACGAGGCGCCGAAGGTGGCGCCGGTGGTTGCCGAATCAACTTATTATCGAAGCGAATTCGAGTGAGCGCGAACACATTCCCAACGATGGTGAGTGCTGAGGATTGAACGGCCGCACGGGTGGGTAAGTTGACGGGTACACCCGGAGGCCGATCGTGACCGACAGCGAGCGGCAGCGCGAATACCCGGGTGTGCTTTGTGTACGGCACTCGACTTTCAGATGAATATATCGACGCACACCTGTGATTCGATCACTTCCAACTTCTGGTCGGATAACAGGCGGATTACGGTATCCGCATGCACGTCCTGTTCGTCTGTAACGGCAATGTCTGCCGTTCGGTGATCGCCGAGCGGCTCACCCGCGCCGTCGCGGCCGAACACAACCTCACCGGGTTGACCGCCGAGAGCGCGGGAACCCGTGCGCTGGTCGGCTTTCCGGTGGAACCGCTCGCCGCACAGACCATCGCCGGATTGGGCGGCGACCCGGAGGGCTTCAAGGCGCGCAAACTCAAGCCGGAGATGATCGACCGGGCCGATCTGATTCTCGCCATGACCGACCGGATCCGGGACCAGGCTGCGGCCATGGGATTCGGGGCCGCGCCGCGCACCTTCACCCTGTTGGAGGCGTACCGCATCGCCTGGGTCAGCGGCGCCCGCACCATCGCCGACCTGGACCGGGCCCGCGATGATCTGTCACTGGTCGGCAACGAGAACATCTCCGACCCGGTCGGCCTGTCGGAGGCGGCCTTCTGCGAGGTCGGCGACCGGATCGCGGAGGCATTGGTGCCACTGCTGCTGGCTCTCGCACCGCATGAGCAGGCCCGCCCGGACGCGGATGAGCGGCCCGGACTGGTGGTACAACCGGGCGCCGTCCCCGCCCCGCTGGCGAGCTTTCTGGCCGCCCAACGCATCAGGTGAATGGGATTCGTAAACAATTACGCCCTTGCAGTGTCGCTCACCCCATCGAGGGATTACACTCCCCGCGGGGAAAAGTTCCGCCGTTGATGGTTCGACACACACGACAGGAATCAGACATGCCGAAACGAATTTCGGATGTTTCGCTCCATGTTTATGTGACACCGGAAACCCTTGATCGCGTTGTCGAGATGGTGCGCGGGGTGGTCGACGACCACCTGGAGGACCGCGACGTCTTCGCGTGGCGTTTTACGCTGCCCGTCGACGCCGAGGACCCGGCGCATATCGTCCTCGAAACCCAGTGGTGCGTCGACCATCCCGGTCAGCAGCCGGAGGGTCGCCGCACCTACGAAATCGCGCTCAGTCTGGTGGGTGCGCCGCGCGATCTGACCGCGCCGGGCCTGGCCGCATTGGAGCGCCGTCTGATGCTGGAAACCTCCGGTGGCGCACATGATGTCGATATTCCGCGCACCATCCGGGTGCAGCGCCGTGACAGCTTCGATTTCGAGACCGAGCGGGAATCGCTGTAAGGGAACCGAATACGACAACGGCCCCGTCGCCCTCGGACGACGGGGCCCACCTACCTCAGACGCGCGAGGGGAAGTGCCGGATGAGGCCTTCCTGCACCGTGGTGGCGAGGAGTTCACCGCTGCGCGAGTAGAAGCGGCCGGTGGCCAGGCCACGCGAGCCCGCGGCGACCGGGGATTCCGTCGCGTACAGCGCCCACTCGTCGAACCGGAACGGACGGTGGAACCAGATGGAGTGGTTCACCGTGGCCGCCACGATCCGATCCAGGCCCCAGGACAGTCCATGCGTGGTGATGATCGAGTCCAGCACCGTGGTATCCGACGAATAGCCGAGGGTCGCAACATGGATCAGCGGATCGTCGGGAAGCCTACCGTCGGCGCGCATCCAGACCCGGTTGTGGTTGAGCCGCTCCCCGGTGCTCTTCATGATCCAGGCCGGATCATTCGTGTAGCGCATATCGATGGGGTGCGGCGCCTTGATGAACATCTCCAGCTTGTCCTCCAAGCCTTCGAAGCTCTCCTCCACCCGGGGCAGCGCCTCCGGATCCGGTACCTCTGGCTTGTCGTGCGAGTGTTCCAGCCCCTTGCCCCAGTCCTGGAACGCCGCGAGCATGACGAACAGCTCCTGACCGTCCTGGGTGGCGGTCACGGTGCGATTGGCCAGTGAGCGGCCGTCCCGGTGCCGATCCACCCGGTACTCGATCGGCTGTTTGGTGTCGCCGCCGCGCACGAAATGCGCGTTGACCGCGTGCACCGGCCGGTCGCCCACGGTGCGACCGGCCGCGATGATCGCCTGCGCGACCAGTTGGCCGCCGAAGGTCCGGCTCCACACCTTCTCCGGATGCTGGCCGACAAAAACGTCCTCGTCCATCTGCTCCAGATCGAGCAAACCGAGAAGCACGTCCAGATCGGACCTCTCCGCCGAGCCGATGTCGACAGAGCCGCCTAGGGCAGCAGACATTTAATGGTCCTCCTCGCCGATCCGATGGACGTGGATCAGATTCGTGGACCCGACAGTACCGGGCGGCGAACCCGCCACGATGACTACCAGGTCTCCCTTCTGGTATCGGCCCATCGACAGCAGTGCTACATCTACCTGGTGGATCATCGCGTCGGTGCTCTTCACGGTCGGCACGATGAAGGTTTCGGTACCCCAGGTCAGGGCCAGCTGGCTGCGCACCTCCGGCAGCGGGGTGAACGCCAGCAACGGCAGCGGGGTGTGCAGGCGGGCCAGGCGGCGGACGGTGTCACCGGACTGGGTGAAGGCGACCAGCGCCTTGGCATTGAGCCGCTCACCGATATCGCGGGCGGCGTAGGAGATCACCCCGCGCTTGGTGCGCGGCACATGGGTCAACGGGGGCACCCGGGTCGATTCGGTCTCCACCGCGTGCACGATGCGCGCCATGGTGCGCACCGTCTCGATCGGATACGCGCCGACCGAGGTCTCACCGGAGAGCATCACCGCGTCCGCGCCGTCGAGCACCGCATTGGCCACATCGGAGGCCTCGGCCCTGGTGGGGCGCGAGTTCTCGATCATCGACTCCAGCATCTGGGTGGCCACGATGACCGGCTTGGCATTCTCCCTGGCCATCTGGATGGCGCGCTTCTGCACGATCGGCACCTGCTCGAGCGGCAGCTCGACACCGAGATCACCGCGGGCCACCATCACCGCGTCGAAGGCCAGCACCACCGCTTCCAGGTTGTCGATGGCCTCCGGCTTCTCCAGCTTGCCGATCACCGGTACGCGGCGGCCCACCCGGTCCATCACGTCGTGCACCAGCTCGACATCGGAGGGCGAACGCACGAAGGACAGCGCGATGAAGTCCACGCCGAGCTTCAGTGCGAATTCGAGGTCCTCGATATCCTTTTCGGACAGCGCGGGCACCGAGACGTCCATACCGGGCAACGAGACGCCCTTGTTGTTGGAGACCGGGCCGCCCTCGGTGACGCGGCACACCACGTCGTTGCCCTCGACGCCGGTGACGGTCAGCCCGACCTTGCCGTCGTCGACCAGCAGCCGATCCCCCGGCTTGGCGTCTTTGGCCAGCTCCTTGTAAGTGGTCGAGACCCGGTCGTGCGTGCCGTCCACATCGTCCACGGTGATACGGACCTCTTCGCCGGTCGCCCAGACCGTGCGGCCTTCGATGAACCGGCCGAGCCGGATCTTCGGTCCCTGGAGGTCGGCCAGGATGCCGACCGCTCTGCCCACCGTGTCGGAGGCCTGACGTACCTTCTTGTAGTTCTCGGCATGGTCCGCGTGCTCACCGTGGCTGAAGTTCAGCCGCGCCACGTCCATGCCGCTCTCGACGAGTTCGCGGATACGGTCCTCGGTGGCAGTGGCCGGGCCGAGCGTGCACACAATCTTCGTCCGTCGCATCACGAGTAGAGCCTAATCCTGTAGGGGTACCGTGGCCCCTCGTGGCCTCGGTGAAACCTGGGTGAAAAAAATGCACACACGTTGGGGGAAGCTACGAAGAGGTCTCTCACCGCGCCACATGCCGGGACAGGCGGGTCTCCAAACGGGTCTGCCCGAAGCCGAGGATCAGGCAGATGACCCAGTAGTAGATCGCCGCGACGCCGTACAGCGCGAAGAAGTCGAAGGTCGGCGCGGCCGCCAGCTGGGCGGTGCGCAGCAGTTCGGTGACCAGGATGGTCGAGGCCAGTGAAGTGTCCTTGACGAGCGAGATCAAGGTGTTGGACAGCGGCGGCACCGCGATCCGCGCGGCCTGCGGCAGGATGATCAGCCGCAGTTCCTGCGCGTACGACATACCCAGCGCCTCGGCCGCCTCCCACTGCCCGTGCGCGACCGACAGGATCGAGGCGCGCACCACCTCGGCCGCGTAACCGCCGACATTGAGGCTGAACGCTATTACCGCCGCTGGGAAGGGGTCGATCACGATATCGAACTGCGGCAGCGCGTAGAACACGATGAACAGCTGCACCAGCAGCGGCGTGCCCCGGATGATCGAGATGTAGAACCGGGCGGGCGCGGAGAGCAACCAGCTCGGCGACATCCGGGCCAGCGCCACGAACAGCGCGATGACCAGACCGATCACGAAGCTGATCGCGGTGAGCGGGATCGTCTTGGTGACGGTGGCCTCGAGCATCGGCCCCAGGTTGTGCCAGATCAGCTCCCGGGTGGCGGCATCCACGGCCGGTTATTTGCTGACGTCGTAGCCGAAGTACTTCTCCGAGATCTGCGCCAGCCGTCCCTCGGCGCGCAGTTCGTCCAGCGCCTTGTTCACCTCGGCGATCAGCGCGTCACCCTTGCGGGCGGCCAGCCCCATCCGGCTGGTCTCGCCGATCTCGGCCGCGACCTTCACCGACGTATCCCCCTTCTGCTTCAGGTAGTCGGCGACCACCAGGGAGTCGTTGACCGTCGCGTCGACCCGACCGGTCTTCAGCAGCTGGACCGCCTGCACCCAGCCTTCGACGCCCTCGACCTTCGCGCCCGCGCCCTGGGCGATCTTTCCCCAGTTGCTGGTGACCGACTGCGCGCTGGTCTTACCGTTGAGGCCGGCCAGCGACGTGATCTCGGTGTTGTCGGCACGGGTGACGATCACACCCTCGGAGACGGTGTAGACGCTGGAGAAGTCGTACTTCTTCGTGCGCTCGTCGGTGATCGACACCTGGTTGGCGACCAGATCGAAACGCTTGGACTCCAGGCCGGCGAAGATCGCGTCCCACGGCGTCTGCACGAATTCGACCTTCTTACCGAGCTTTTCGCCGACCGCCCGCACAACCTCGACGTCGTAGCCGGTGAGTGCGCCGTCGGCGCCCTGGAAGCTGAACGGAGAGTAGGTGCCCTCGGTGCCGACCTTCAGCACATTCGCGTCATCGCTTCCGCAGGCCGAGAGCCCGGTGGCGGCGACGATGGCGAGCATGGCGGCGGCGAACAGCTTGCGACGCACGGGATCCCTCTCTTCGGTGCGCGGGGACGCCCGCACACGGCACACAAATCCGGACAAACTTACGCCGGGTTCGGTCCGAAGCACAGTATCGCGATCATGCTGAGCCGAATATCCGCACAGCCCGAAAAGGCGACGGACACCCCACCGCAACGATGGGATGCCCGTCTGGATTCCGGTCTATCGGCGCGGTCAGCCGCGCAGCGGGCGCCCCAGCGAGTCGGGCACCTTGCCGGTGAGCATCATGATGGCGTCGATCAGCGCCCAGACACCGCAGCCGCCGCAGGTAACCAGCTGCAGGACGCCGATGGTGGTGTGGCCGGTGTAGAAACGGCCGACGCCGAAACCGCCCAGGAAAAGCTGGAGCAGCCCCGCGGTCAGCTTCTCCTTATCGGAGAACGGAACGCCGTACATGTCGCGGCCATAGGGGGCCTCCGGGTCGCCAGGGTTGTAGCCACCCGGCGGACCGTACGCGGCAGGCGGGTAACCACCCGGCTGCTGACCGTACTGCGGGGGCGGCGCGTACGGGTCGGCGGGCTGGCCGAACTGCGGCTGGCCCGGGGCCGCGCCCGGCTTGTTCAGATCGGCCGGACCCGTACCGGGCGGGCCGTACTGCGGTCCACCGAATTCAGGGTTCTGCTGGTAGGGGTCGGTCACTAATGTCCTCCTCATTCGTGGCGGGTACCCACTGCTGGCCCCCGTCTTTGTCGATCAGCCGACCGGGCGCAACCCGCGACGATCACGGTCATTCTTGCCGCAACCCACCGGTTTTGTCGCCTCGGATCCCGACCGACCAGATCCGATATACACCGGGCCTTCGAGTCGTTATCGCGAGTAACGGCAGAATCGTTGCCTGTGGGTTCGCCGAAATGCAGGGATCTACCGACGCTTTCCCCGCACCGCGGTCAGACGCGAACGGACCGCCCGCGGGTGCGGACGGTCCGATCGGATGCGGATCCGGTGGGCCATCGGGCGACGGAACCGGTCCCGGGTGAGAGTTCCCGGCGCTCAGGACTTCTCGGCGACCTCGCCCGTCACGCTCGCGCTCTTCTCGGCGGCGCTGCCCTTTTCGGATTCCGAGTCTTCGGCGGCTTCGGTCGGCAGCTTCTCGGCCTTCGCGATCTCGCCGGGCTTCGCGCCACCATCGGTGTCCGCGGTCTTATCCGAAGCGGCCGTATCCGTCTCGGCATCCTTATCCGACTCGGCGGTCTCATCGCTCGCCGCGTCCTCACCGGACTCCGTACCTTCGGATTTCGCGTCCTTCTCCAGGGTCACACTCTCGGCGTCCGCGCTCGCCGCCGACTCCGCGCCGACCGCGCGCAACTCGCTCAGCTGCCACGGCCACGGACGCTTCGTGGCCCCGGGCTGGAGCATATCCGCCGTCTCGCGGCCCTTCGTCGCGAAGACGAAATAGGCGATGGCGGCGAGGAACACCAGGGCGGAGGTGAAGGAGTTGATACGGATGCCCGCGATCTCGTTGGCTTCGTCGTCACGCAGCAGTTCGACGACGAAACGGCCCACGCAGTACCCGGCGACGTAGAGCGCGAAGAGGCGGCCGTGGCCGATCCGGTAGCGCTTGTCGATCTGCACCAGCAGCACCACGATGAGCAGGTTCCACACCATCTCGTAGAGGAAGGTGGGCTGCACGACCCTCTCCACCACGCCGTGGGAGACGCCGTTCATCATGTCCAGCGGGCCGTTGTCGTCGTAGCGCAGGTAGATCTCCAGGCCCCACGGCAATTCGGTCTCGCGACCATAGAGTTCCTGGTTGAAATAGTTGCCGAGGCGGCCGATGGCCTGCGCGAGCAGGATCGGCGGCGCGATGGCATCACCGAAGGCGGGCAACGGGATTCGGTACACCCGGCAGCCGATCCAGGCGCCGATGCCGCCGAGGAAGACCGCGCCCCAGATGCCGAGGCCGCCCTGGTAGATCTTCAATGCGTCGATCGGGTGACCGTCGGCGCCGAAGTACTTCTGCCAGTCGGTGGCAACGTGGTAGAGCCTGCCGCCGATCAGGCCGAATGGCACCGCGAACACCGCGACGTCGAGCACCGTGCCCGGTTGGCCGCCGCGTTCCTGCCAGCGGCGCTCGCCCCACCAGATAGCGACGATGATGCCGACGATGATGCACAGGGCGTAGGCCCGTAGCGGGAGCGGCCCGATCTGCCACACGCCCTGTGAGGGGCTGGGAATGTAGGCCAGCACGTCGCTGTTGGCCACGACACTGTCTGCCAGGACTCGTAAGGTCACGGTCGCCACCGTAGCGGAGGCCGGTCACGTCGCAAGCTCCGCGGTCGGTGCACGGCCGCCGCGGCGCCCGGTGGGTCAGGAGGAGACGGTCGCCGAGCGCACGCCGCCCGCCAGTTCCTCGGTGAGGCTCCGTACCGCGTCGAGCCCCTTGGCGGCGGCGCTCACCAGGGCCGAACCCACGATGACTCCATCCGCGTAGGAAGCGATTTCCGCCGCCTGCTCACCCGAGCGGACACCGAGTCCGACGCCGATCGGGATATCGGAGTGCGCGCGGATGCGAGCGCAGAGGGCGGGCGCCGCGGAGGACACCACATCGCGCGCACCGGTGACACCCATGGTCGAAGCCGCGTAGATGAAGCCACGCGAGGCCTCCAGCGTCTTCACCAATCGCTCCTCGGTAGAGGACGGCGCGACCAGGAAGATGCGATCGAGATCGTGCGCGGCCGAGGCGACGAACCAGTCGTCGGCCTCCTCCGGGATGAGGTTCGGGGTGATGATGCCCGCGCCGCCGGCACCCGCCAGATCCCGCGCGAATCGGTCGACGCCGTACTGCAGCACCGGATTCCAGTAGCTCATCACGACGGCCTGGCCGCCCGCCTGGGTGATCGCCTCGACCACCGCGAATACATCGCGCACCCGGACGCCGCCGCGCAGCGCCTGCTCGGCGGCGGCCTGGATGGTCGGTCCGTCCATTACGGGGTCGGAGTAGGCGACGCCGACTTCGACGATGTCGCAACCGGATTCGACCATCGTGCGGCACACCTCGATGGATCCGGCCAGATCCGGGTAACCGGCGGGCAGGTAGCCGATGAGCGCGGCCCGGCCCTCACCGCGCGCGGCGGCGAAGGTGTTCGCGAGACGGGACTGCTGGCTCACTTCTGCTCCTCGGCAGGCTCGTCGAACAACCCGAACCAACGGGCCGCGGTGTCCATATCCTTATCGCCGCGCCCGGACAGGTTCACCACGATGATCGCGCCCGGACCCAGTTCCTTGCCCAGCTTCAGCGCGCCGGCGACGGCATGCGCCGACTCGATGGCCGGGATGATGCCCTCGCAGCGGCTCAGCAGCAGCAGTGCGTCCATCGCCTCCGTATCGGTGATCGGCTGGTATTCGGCGCGGCCGATGTCCTTGAGGTAGGCGTGCTCGGGGCCGACGCCGGGGTAGTCCAGGCCCGCGGAGATGGAATGCGATTCGATGGTCTGGCCGTCCTCGTCCTGCAGCAGGTACGAGTAGGCGCCCTGGAAGGCGCCGGGCGTGCCGCCGGTGAAGGTGGCCGCATGCCTACCGGTTTCGACGCCGTCGCCCGCCGCCTCGTAACCGATCAACCGGACAGCGGCGTCGTCGAGGAAGGCGTGGAAGATGCCGATGGCGTTGGAGCCGCCGCCGACGCACGCGGTGACCGCGTCGGGCAGTCTGCCGGTCAGCGCCTGCACCTGGGCCCGCGCTTCCAGGCCGACGACGCGCTGGAAATCGCGCACCATCAGCGGGAACGGATGCGGTCCCGCGGCGGTGCCGAAGCAGTAGTAGGTGGCGTCGGCATTGGTGACCCAGTCGCGCAGCGCCTCATTGATCGCGTCCTTGAGCGTCTGCGACCCGGTGGTCACCGAGACCACCTCGGCGCCGAGCAGCCGCATCCGCGCCACATTCAGCGCCTGGCGTTCGGTATCGACGGCGCCCATGTAGATGACGCACTGCAGGCCGAGCAGCGCGCACGCGGTCGCGGTGGCGACACCGTGCTGGCCCGCACCGGTCTCCGCGATGACACGGGTCTTACCCATGCGCTTGGCCAGCAGCGCCTGACCCAGCACGTTGTTGATCTTGTGCGAACCGGTGTGGTTCAGATCCTCCCGCTTGAGCAGGATGCGCGCGCCACCCGCGTATTCGGCCAGCCGCATGCACTCGAAGACCGGCGAGGGACGACCGGTGTAGTCGCGCTGCAATCGATCCAGTTCATCGAGGAAGGTCGGGTCGAGCCTGCACTTGTCGTACTCGGCGGTGACCTCCTCGATCACCGCCATCAGCGCCTCGGGCACGTGCCGACCGCCGTAGACGCCCCAGTGGCCGCCCAGATCCGGTTCGTGCGCGCTGCGCTCGTGGACGCCGGCACTCGCCTTCGGTAGCGCCGTCACCCCCATCACCGGCCCCGCCGGGCCGGCTTCGGGCAGGACGGGTGGGTTCCGGCGGTCACCAGCTGGAGCACCGCGGCCCGGGGATCGCCGCTGGTCACCAAACCCTCGCCGACGAGCACGGCGTCGGCGCCCGCACCGGCGTAGGCCAGCAGGTCGGCCGTACCGCGGATGCCGGATTCGGCGATCCGGATGACCTCGGTCGGCAGGCCGGGGGCGATGCGCGCGAAGACGTCGCGATCCACCTCGAGGGTTTTCAGGTTCCTGGCGTTCACACCGATCACCGAGGCGCCCGCCTCCAGCGCGCGATCCGCCTCTTCCTCGGTGTGCACCTCGACAAGTGCTGTCATACCCAGCGATTCGGTGCGATCGATCAGCGAGGAGAGCACATCCTGCTGGAGCGCCGCGACGATCAGCAGGATCACGTCGGCGCCGTGCGCGCGGGCCTCGTGGATCTGGTACGGGCCGACCACGAAGTCCTTGCGCAGGATCGGGATGTTCACCGTCGCGCGGACCGCGTCGAGGTCGTCGAGCGAACCGCCGAAGCGACGGCCCTCGGTGAGCACGCTGATGATGCGGGCGCCGCCGTCCTCGTACGCCTTGGCCAGGCTGGCCGGGTCCGGGATGTCCGCGAGCGCACCCTTGGACGGGCTGGCCCGCTTGACCTCGGCGATGACGCCGATGCCGTCTTCGAGAAGTGCGGCCCGCGCGTCGAGCGGGGCGGGAGCCTGGGTCGCGGCGGCCTTGATGGCCTGGAAATCCAGAAGGGCTTCCCGAGCGGCCACATCCGCGCGGACCCCGTCGAGAATCGAGTCGAGTACCGTCATCTGGCTCGAATCCTTTCTGGGGAGACGGACTTGCTGCCTGAGAATCCCCCCAGGCGCTGTCTCACCGATGCTGACAAAGAATAAATGGCGTGCTGTCTTCCGATCGCGCCGGGGTTGCGCTGGAATCCCGGCACCCGGTCGCGAACCCCACGCGCCACTCGGCGTGGCGCGTGGGCGGTCATGTCAACGGGCATTGCGACCGCGCTCGTCGGCACCGGCGTCCCCGGCAGCCGCACCCGGTTCGGCGATGTCCTCCGTCGGGTCCGTGCCCGCGTCCAGGGCATCCCACAGCACCCGCTCGGAGAGTTTGTTCGCGGGCGCGTCGGCGGTGTCGGCGCGCTGCTTGGTGACCTGTTCGGTGGCGGCGGCCCGGCGGAACACCGGGTTGTCGTACTTACCGGACAGTCGCGCGGTATCCGCGGGCATTCGCGCCAGCAGCACCGCCGCGATGAAGGCGGCCACCGCCGCGGCCAGTGTCAACCAGGCCGGGAACGGCGCCGTCACCACCTCGGTGACGGTGGCGCGGCCCGGCAGCTCGGCCAGCGTCGCGGCGCGCGTATCGGTCGCGCCTGAGCCGGTCAGCAGCGCGAAGGCGGGAACCGCGGTCACCGCGGCGACCAGGCCGATGAGTACACCCACCATGCGACGCAGCCAGCCCCGGGTGGCGAGCACCGCCGCGATGGCGGCGAGCAGCACCAGCGCCAGCGGGGTCAGCGCTCCGAACCAGACGCCGCCGTTCAATTCGTCGGTGCGGGGTTCGGTGAGGCCGTCGGTGGACGAGACCGTCACCCAGGTCAGCCGGGAGGCGCCCCACATGGCCGTGGCCGCGACCGCGAGCAGGATGATCGCCCCGGCGGGATACTTGCGTCCCGGCCTCACCTCGGGCGGCGCGATGCTCTGATCGGGATCCGGATCACTCATCGGCGCTTCCCGGCTCGTCGCCGTAGGCGCGCACGGTCCCGGCCGCCGCGATCGCGCGGAGTACCGCCATCGCTTTGTTCTGGGATTCGACATCCTCGTAATCGGGATCGGAGTCCGCGACGATGCCCGCGCCCGCCTGCACGTAGGCGGTGCCGCCCTTCAGCAGTGCGGTGCGAATGGCGATGGCGGTATCCGCGTCGCCCGCGAAATCCAGGTAGCCGACGACACCGCCGTAGACGCCGCGGCGGGTGGGCTCCAATTCCTCGATGAGCTCCATCGCGCGCACCTTCGGGGCGCCGGAGAGGGTGCCCGCCGGGAAGCACGCGTTCACCGCGTCCAGCGCGATCCGGCCCGGGGCCAGCCGGCCGGATACGGTCGAGACCAGATGCATGACGTGGCTGTAGCGCTCGATGTGGCGGTACTCGGTGACCCGCACGGTGCCGGGCCGGCAGACCCGGCCGAGATCGTTGCGGCCCAGGTCGACGAGCATCAGATGCTCGGCGTTCTCCTTCTCGTCGGCCAGCAGTCCCTTCTCCAGCAGCAGGTCGTCCTCCTCGGTCGCGCCGCGCCAGCGGGTGCCCGCGATCGGATGGGTCGTCGCGACCCCGTCCTTCACCGTCACCAGCGACTCGGGGCTGGAGCCGACGATGGAGAATGCGGTGCCGCCGTCGCCGTCGGGAATGTGGAGCAGGTACATGTACGGGCTCGGGTTCGAGGCGCGCAGCATCCGATACAAATCCAGCGGCTCGCCGTCGTAGTCCATCTCGAAGCGCTGCGAGAGCACCACCTGGAAGGCCTCGCCCGCCTCGATCTCCTTGACCAGTCGTCGCACCCCCGTGCCGAACTCGTCGGAGGTGCGCCTGCGCCGGTACTGCGGATCGGGCTGGTCGAAGACCGACACGGTGGAGGCGGCGGGCGCGGCCAGCGCCGCGGTCATCCGGTCCAGCCGGGCCACCGCGTCGTCGTAGGCCTCATCCACCCGCTCGGAGGTGCCATTCCAGTTGACCGCGTTCGCGATCAGCGTGATCGCGCCCTCGTGATGGTCGAACGCGGCGAGGTCGGTGGCCAGCAGCAGCACCATCTCCGGCAGTTGCAGATCGTCGACGGCCAGGTTCGGCAGGCGCTCGATCCGGCGCACCGCGTCATAGCCGAGGTAGCCGACCATGCCGCCGGTCAGCGGAGGCAGGCCGGGCAGCCGTTCGGTCTGCAGCAGTTCCAGGGTTTCGCGCAGCGCGACCAGCGGATCGCCGCCGGACGGCGCGTCCACCGGAATATTGCCGAGCCAGGCCGCCTGGCCGTCGACCACGGTCAGCGCCGACGGGCTGCCCGCACCGATGAACGACCAGCGCGACCAGGAGCGGCCGTTCTCCGCGGACTCGAACAGGAAGGTGCCCGCCCGATCCGTGGCCAGCTTGCGATACGCCGACAGCGGGGTTTCGGAGTCCGCCAGCACCTTCCGGGTCACCGGGACCACCCGATGTTCCGCGGCCAGAGCATGGAACTGTTCGCGGGTCGTGGTGGTGGGAGTGGACGCGGCAGGCATGGCTACATCATCCCAGGACGGTCCACCCGGTTTTCCGGCGCACCCCGCGCGACAGCGAGCGGACCGACCGGTTCCCACGCGATGCGGGGCATTGTGGCTTTTATCACTACACTCGTTGCGTTCCACGATGCACGCGGTATCCACTTCGAGAGGAGTCAATTGATGTACCCCTCGCACCCGGGGGCGCCGGAGGGTCGGCGCACAACCGGACCGGGCTCGATATCCGGTCCGCCCCCGCGGATGGCCGGCCTGAACTCGATGGGCGGCTCGCAGCAGGGACCAGGCAGTAGCACCCATAACGCACTAGCCTCCTTCGTCACCTACGCGAAAGCGCTGGAGTCGCTGGACAGGAACCATTTCCCGGACGAGTACCAGTCGAACAGCGACCGGATCCGTGAGCTGCGGCCGTTCCTGCGGGCACACGGCATTCTCGATGTCATGGATATCAAGAACCCCGAGGTGGCCGCGCTCATCGGCGCATAGCACGACCTCGCGCCCGATGGTCTCGGTCGTCGGGCGCGGGCAATCCGGCCACGGGCGCAATCCCTCGGCGATGCGATGATTCGGCCGCGCCCGGTAGTGTCCAGTTTTATGAAGACAGGCCAGCTCGCCCCGCAGTTCGAGCTCCCCGATCAGTCCGGTACCCCCCGTTCGCTCGAAGCGCTGCTCACGGACGGCCCCGTGGTGCTGTTCTTCTATCCCGCCGCCAACACCCCGATATGCACCGCCGAAGCGTGCCACTTCCGGGATCTGGAGGCCGAATTCCAGAAACTCGGCGCATCCTGCGTCGGCATCAGCGCCGACGGCGTCGACACCCAGGCCGGGTTTGCCGCCAAGCAGGGGCTGGGTTATCCGCTGCTCTCGGATTCCGACGGAGCGGTCGCGGCGCAGTTCGGCGTGAAGCGCGGATTACTAGGCAAGCTGGCACCGGTGAAGCGGCAGACCTTCGTCATCGATACCGATCGCACCGTGCTGAAGGTGATCACCGGCGAATTGCGCGCCGACGCGCACGCCGACGAGGCACTCGAGTTCCTGGGCAAGCGCGCGAAGTAGTCGCCTTCCGGTACACACGTCCGGAAACGCCGGGCACGATGACGGCGTTTGCGCTGCTCACCGGCCTACCCTGGACGGATGACTTCGAGCGAGGGTCGGCCGGACGGGCAGAAATCCACGCTGGCGACGTGGCGCACGCGGATCATCGGCGGCCTCGCGTTGCTCGCCGTCGTCGTTATCACCTATCTCATCCTGGCCGCGTTCATTCCGCGCTGGTGGGCCCAGCGGGTCGGCGACACGGTCGGCAAAAGCTTCTCGAAGGGTATTGCCTGGGGTCTGGCCTACGGCTGGCTCGGCACCCTGGTGCCGCTGCTGCTCCTACTGTTCGCGGCACTGATCTGGCGAAGGCGGGCAGGCAAATTCGCAGCGGGCGCCGCCGCGGTGATCGCGATCGTGCTCGCCATCCCGAATCTGATGACGTTGAGCGTGGTCCGCGGCTCCGGCAGCGCCTCCGACGCGGGACGTCAGATCATGAATGTCGAGGCGCCGGCGTTCCGTGGTGCGACGCTGGCAGGCGCCATCGCCGCGGTCATCCTCTTTCTCTTGGTGGTGGCGCTCGTGGCGCGTCGCCGGATCCGACGCCGCAAGGCCGCCGAGCAACTCACGCGACAGCCTCCGCCCGCATCCCCCTCGATGACCGCGACACGCCCCGGCAACCTGTGAATGAACTCACGTCGCGAGGGATCGCCGTGTCGGCCGAGCGAAGTCGTGGCAAACTCGATGTCACGGGTGACTGTGAATATGCTTTTCAATAATTACTAGGCGAACCGATAATCCACGTCACTTGGCTCGAAAGAAGGCACATAGTGACGAAGTGGCTCGACCCCGTCGAACAAAGGGCTTGGCGCGCAATTGTCGCGCTCATGACACGTCTACCTAGTGCCTTGGATACCCAGCTGCAACGCGAATCCGGTGTCACCCATTTCGAATACTGGGTGCTAACTCTGCTCTCCGAAGAACCCGGTCATCGACTGCAAATGAGTGACCTTGCCCACAAGGCAAATGCATCGCTATCGCGACTCTCGCATGTCGTCTCCAAGCTGGAACGCATGGGCTGGGCGCAACGTGTGACGACCGCGGGCCGCCGCGGAGTTCACGCCGTACTCACCGACGACGGCTACCTGAAGGTGGTCGAGGCCGCGCCCGGATACCTGGACGCGGTGCGCCGCTTGGTCTTCGACGGCCTCAACCCGGACGAGAAGGCACAGCTGGCCGAGCTCAGCGAGCTTCTGTCACAGCGGCTCGCCGATGCGCTGAGCCAGCCCGGCGCGTCGTCGGATCCGCCGAAGCGGTAGCACCTCCGGACCGGAATCCGCGCCGGATCAGGCCGGATCGGCGAGTAGGACATCCGAATCGAAGCAGGTGTGGGTGCCGGTGTGACAAGCGGCGCCCTCCTGATCGACGACCAGCAGAATGGTGTCGCCGTCGCAATCCAGCCGAACCTCGTGCACGTGCTGGGTGTGGCCCGAGGTCTCCCCCTTGACCCAGTACTGCTGCCGCGACCGCGAATAGTAGGTCGCCTTCCGGGTTTCCAGGGTCCGGGCGAGCGCTTCGTCATCCATCCAGGCGACCATCAATACGTCCCCGGTCCCCCGCTCCTGCGCGACCGCGGACACCAGGCCCGCGTCATTGCGCTTGAGCCGGGCGGCGATGGCGGGATCGAGAGTCGTCATATCACCGTTATAACAGTCGGGAGTGACCGCGACGCAGGCGGTCAGGCCGCATGCGTGCGATGCAGTTCGCCGAGGAGTTTCCAGGTGCGGAGGCGGTCGACGGTGGTGGTCAGGTCGGTCCGGCAGAAGACCACGTCGGTGGCGGGCAACGGCGCCGACCACGATTCCGGTCGTCGCCGGATTCCGTGGATCAGCGGACGATGATCTTCTCGGCGCGCATGGAGTCCTTGACCTGGCCGATGGTGAGGTCACCGAA
The DNA here is from genome assembly GCF_040654375.1 of Nocardia sp. NPDC050710. Classification (NCBI taxonomy): domain Bacteria; kingdom Bacillati; phylum Actinomycetota; class Actinomycetes; order Mycobacteriales; family Nocardiaceae; genus Nocardia; species Nocardia sp. NPDC050710. The sequence goes on from NZ_JBFAHV010000009.1 coordinate 211,837, forward strand.
GTGGAAGACGCTGGCGGCGAGTACCGCGTCGGCGCCCGCGTGCACGGCCGGGGCGAAGTCTTCGACGGCGCCCGCGCCACCGCTGGCGATGACCGGCACCGAGACCGCGGCGCGCACGGCACGAATCATCGGCAGGTCGAAGCCCTTCTTGGTGCCGTCGGCATCCATCGAATTGAGCAGGATCTCACCGACGCCCAATTCGGCGCCGCGCACGGCCCATTCGACGGCATCGATGCCGGTGCCACGCTTACCGCCGTGGGTGGTGACCTCCCAGCCGGACGGAGTGTCGGGCTGACCATCGGGCACGGTACGCGCGTCGACCGAGAGCACGATGCATTGCGAGCCGAAGCGTTCCGACATTTCGCGCAGTACCTCGGGGCGGGCGATGGCGGCGGTGTTCACCGAGACCTTGTCGGCGCCCGCGCGCAGCAGCCGATCCACATCCTCGACGGTGCGCACGCCGCCGCCGACGGTGAGCGGAATGAAGATCTGCTCGGCGGTGCGGGTGACCACATCGATCATGGTGCCGCGGTCGCCGGTGGAGGCGGTGACGTCCAGGAAGGTCAGCTCGTCGGCGCCTTGGGCGTCATAGAGGGCGGCCAGTTCGACCGGATCGCCCGCGTCGCGCAGATTCTCGAAGTTGACGCCCTTGACCACCCGGCCCGCATCCACATCCAGACACGGAATCACGCGTACCGCCAACGTCATTGCCTCACCCTTCGCCTTCGCTCATGCCGTGCTCACCATGCAGATCATTTCGAGCAATTCTTCGTGCACCCCCGGTGCGGCCGCCAGCACCGAACCGGAGGTGATGTGCCAGGGCTCGCCCGCCAAATCGGTCACCACCCCGCCCGCCGCGCGGATCAACGCGACCCCGGCCGCGTTATCCCACGGATGGTGGCCGAACACGATCGCCCCGCCCAGCACCCCCGACGCGGTGAACGCCAGGTCGATGCCGGTCGAGCCGTGCATGCGCACCCGCGAGGAGAGCCTGCTCAGTGGCCCGAGCAGATCGAACCGGAAGCGGCCGGGAATGCGGCCGGTGGCATCGACATTGAAGGCGCCGAACCCGATCATCGCCTCGGCCAGCTTGCCGTGCGGCAGCCGCGGCAGCGCGGATCCGTTGAGCAGCACCGGCCCGTCGACGCTCGCGGCGTATCGCTGACCGAGAATCGGCAGCCAGGTCAGCCCGAGCACCGGTTCACCCTCGTGCACCAGTGCCAGCAGCATGCCCGACAGCGGGTGCCCCGACGAGTAATTGAAGGTGCCGTCGATCGGGTCGAGCACCCAGGCGGTGCCCGTGGTCAGCTGCGGACCGCCGAATTCCTCCCCGTGTACCTGAATTCCGGTCCGCTGCTCCAACTCGGCCGAGATGGTGCGCTCCAGCTCCAGGTCGAGCTCGGTCGCGAAATCGTTGCGGCCCTTACTGACCGCACTCGGCGCGCCGATGCCCTCGACGAAGCGCGGGGCGGCCGCGTCGAGAATGTCGCACGCGGTGGCCAGCAGGGCGGTCAGATCGGCAGCCATCGCGGTATCAGCGCACCGCGGCCAGCGCCTCGGGCAGCGTGAACCGGCCCGCGTACAGCGCCTTGCCGACGATCGAGCCCTCGACGCCCTCGGGCACCAACCCGGCGATGGCGATCAGGTCCTCGACGGTGGAGACGCCGCCGGAGGCGATGACCGGCGCGTCGGTGGCCGCGCAGACCTCGCGCAGCAGGTCCAGGTTGGGACCGGTCAAGGTGCCGTCCTTGGTCACGTCGGTGACCACGTAGCGGGAGCAGCCGTCGCGTTCCAGGCGCTCCAGCACCTCCCACAGGTCACCGCCGTCGCTGACCCAGCCCCGACCGCGCAGCCGGTGCTCGCCGTCGATGATGCGCACGTCGAGACCGACGGCGACCCGCTCACCGTGCTTGGCGATGGCGCGCGAACACCACACCGGATCCTCCAGCGCGGCGGTGCCGAGATTGACCCGGGCACAGCCGGTGGCCAGCGCGGCCTCCAGGGACTCGTCGTCGCGAATGCCTCCGGAGAGTTCCACCTTGACGTCGAGCTCGCCGACCACGCCTGCCAGCAGTTCGCGGTTCGAGCCGCGGCCGAAGGCGGCGTCCAGATCGACCAGATGCACCCACTCGGCGCCGGCTTCCTGCCAGGCCAGCGCCGCGTCACGGGGGGAACCGTAGCTGGTTTCGCTACCGGCCTCTCCCTGCACGAGGCGCACGGCCTCTCCATTGGCGACATCGACGGCAGGTAGCAGCACAAGACTCACTCCCAGTAGCTTAGTGGCTCGCCTCCCGCATTCGAGCCTCGGGCCTGCGCTGATGGGATGCCGGTCACCCGGGCTATCCGCGCGAGTGGTCGTCCAGGATGCGAGTGAGCAGGCCGACCAGTTCGCGACGCTCGGTCGCGGAGAGCGCTCGCAATAGCTCGTCCTGAGCGGCGTCCAGCCGTTGGTCGAGTTCATCCAGGTGCCCGGTGCCCGCACGGGTGATGGTGACGATATTGCGACGACGATCGCCGGGATCGGGGCTGCGTTCGATGAAACCGCGCTCGGCCAGGTCATTGAGGGCGGCCACGATATCGCTGCGATCGATGCGGGTGCGCCTGCCCAGTTCGGCCTGACTGTCCGGGCCGAATTCGCGCAGCGTCGTGAGCAGGGCGTAGTGATGCCTGCGCGATCCGGTGGTGTCGAGGGCCCGTTCGCTTGTTCGATCGGCGACGATCGCGACCTGGTTGATCAGCCGGGTCGGCAGGGCCCGCAGCCTGCCCGCTACGCCTTCGTGCGCGATGTCCATGAATTCATAGTCTACCAACACTTGTTGGTGCGACCCACATTCTGATACTGTTGGCGCTACCAACGTTGGACAGGCCAACGTTTCTTCCGAAAGGCTCTACCGATGAACAAGATCCGCGCCCTCGCCTTGGCCGCACTGCCGCTGGCACTGCTCACCGCCTGCTCCAGCGCCGCCACCGCAACGAATGACAACACCCAGCGGGAACTGCGCGAACTGGTGGATCGCGATCAGATCACCGGTCTGGTCGACCGCCTCGGCCGCGCACTCGACGAAGGCCGCTTCGACGACCTCCGCACCGTCTACACCCCCGACGCCACCGCCAAGACCCCCGGTGGCACCGCCACCGGCCGCGAAGCACTCATCGCCCAGGCCAGCCGGAATCACACCGATGCCAACCGAATCCAGCACTTCATCAGCAATGTGCTGATCGACCTGCGCGGCGACCGCGCCGACGTCCGCGCCAACCTGCTCGCCACCTTCACCCCGGCCGCGGCGACCCCGGGCCGGGTCGCCCCGGAACCGCAGTTCACCCTCGGCGAGATCTACCACTTCGATGCCGTCCGCACCGACGAGGGCTGGCGGCTGTCGCGAGTGGAGATGAGCACGCTGTGGTCCACCGGGACCCGGCCGTAGGCCCCGGCGGGCACGCGGCTCGAGCCCGTCCATGCCCACGCGGCTACCCGGCACCGTGCCACCCGGGTAGCCGCCCATCCGTAATAGCGGGTCGCGGCGAATACCGCCGCGGCGGCACAGCATCGTTTCCGTGGCGGTGGTGGGTATGGTTCTGTTCCGGGGACTACAACCGTTGTCCGCGACGCTCGCCCAGGGGGGATCCCACCATGTCTCGATCGATGCTTGCCGCCGCACTGCTGGTTTCCGCGACGGCAACCGGCTTGCTCGCCGCGCCGTCCGCGACGGCGGCGGCACCCGAACAGGCTCGCGTGGCGGGCTGTGAATTCGGCACGATCCTGGGCAATTACGACTACACGCGCTTCGACGACTACGTCCAGCGGGTACTCGACCACAGCACCGGGGAATTCCACGCGAAGTTCGCCGCCGCCCGCTCGAACATGCAGGCACTGTTCGAGGCCGCCCAGGTCCGATCGGAAGTCACCGCCGTCGAGTGCGAGGCCCTCTCCGGCGACGCGAACCGCGCCGACATTCTGGTTCACACCACCGCCGCCGTGCGCAACCGCGACAACAATGGCAGCCCCCAGAGCAGCCGGACGTCGACCGTGGTGGCCCTGGAAAACGTCGACGGGCGCTGGCTGGTCGCCCGTGTCGACGTCCGCTAGCGCACACGACCGCTGCCGACGGCGGCGCGGGGGCGGTGCTAGCGCGACCCGGAGCCACCACCTCACCGCCGTCCGCCGACGCGTTCCCTTGCTCGGCGGATCGCCGGTTTACAGCGAGTCGATCCAGTTGCGCAGGAGATGGGCTCCTGCGTCACCGGATTTCTCCGGGTGGAACTGGGTGGCGGACAGTGCCCCGTTCTCGACGGCGGCGAGGAAGGGGACGCCGTGCTCGGCCCAGGTCAGTTTGGGGGCGGCGAAATGTTCGCTGGGCGGGAGATCCCAGGTCTGGGCGGCGTAGGAGTGCACGAAGTAGAAACGGGTGTCACGGTCCATACCGGCGAACAGGGTGCTGTCGACGGGGGCCGACACGGTATTCCAGCCCATATGCGGGAGCACGGGGGCGGAGAGGCGTTCGACGGTGCCCGGCCATTCGGCGCAGCCGTCGGACTCCACCCCGAATTCGACGCCGCGTTCGAAGAGGATCTGCATGCCGACACAGATGCCGAGCACGGGTCGGCCACCGGCCAGGCGCTGACCGATGATGCGCTCGCCGCGCACCTCGCGCAGGCCCGCCATGCACGCGGCGAAGGCCCCGACGCCGGGGACGACCAAACCGTCCGCGGCCAAGGCGATCCGGGGGTCCGCGGTCACCTCGACGGCAGCGCCGGCACGGACCAGCGCACGCTCGGCGGAGTGCAGATTTCCGGAACCGTAATCCAGCAGAGCAACGGATTTCACAGCGTCCCCTTGGTCGACGGCACGCCGTTGACGCGCGGGTCGAGTTCGACGGCGGCGCGCAGCGCCCGTGCCACCGCCTTGAATTCGGCCTCGGTGATGTGATGCTGATCCCGGCCGTAGAGCACCCGCACGTGCAGGGCGATGCGCGCGTTGAGCGCGATCGACTCGAACACATGGCGATTCAGCACGGTCGAGTACGGCGCGCCGGGACCCGAACCCGGGATCACCGCGTGCAGCAGGTGATCCGGTTCGCCCATATGCACGCAGTAGGGCCGCCCGGATACGTCCACCGCGGCGTGCGCCAACGTCTCGTCCATCGGGATGAACGAGTCGCCGAAGCGGCGGATCCCGGATTTGTCGCCCAATGCCTGACCCAGCGCCTGACCGAAGACGATCGCGGTGTCCTCCACCGTGTGGTGCGCCTCGATCTCGATATCGCCCTCGGCGCGCACCGTGAGATCGAAACTCGCGTGCGCCCCGAGCGCGGTCAGCATGTGGTCGTAGAACGGGACACCGGTGGAGATCTCGGTCTTGCCGGTGCCGTCCAGATCCAGTTCGACCACGATGCTGGATTCCTTGGTGACGCGCTCGACCCGCGCGGTCCTTGTCATGCTCTACCTCGCTGACGCTGGTTCATCGGGGGTGAGTTCGGTGGGGGCCAGTGTGCCGCTGACACGCAGGAACTCGTCGTTCTCGGCGGCGAGGCCGATGGTGGCGCGCAGATATCCGGGGATGCCGACGTCGCGGATCAGCACACCCGCGTCCAGGTACCGCTGCCAGGCGCGGGCCGCATCGGTGAACCGGCCGAACAGGACGAAATTGGCGTCGCTGGGGATCACGTCGTAGCCCTGCGCGGCCAGCGCGGCGACGACCCGGTCCCGCTGGGCCGCCAATTCCGCGACGCTGCCGAGGGTTTCGTCAGCGTGCCGGAGCGCGGCGCGCGCGGCGGCCTGGGTGACCACCGACAGGTGGTAGGGCAGCCGCACCAGCAGCAGCGCATCGATCATCGCCGGCGCGGCGGCCAGGTAGCCGAGGCGCCCACCCGCGAAGGCGAACGCCTTGCTCATGGTGCGGGTCACCACCAGCTTCGCCGGGAACCGGTCGATCAGCGTAATGGCGCTCGGCGCGGCCGAGAATTCGCCGTAGGCCTCGTCGACCACCACGATGCCCGGCGCCGCCGCCAGGATCCGCACCAGGTCCGCGATCGGAATGCTGTGTCCGGTCGGGTTGTTCGGGCTGGTCACGAACACCACGTCGGGGCGGCGTTCGGCGATCACGGTGACCGCGTAGTCGATATCGAGGGAGAAATCGGCATTGCGCTTGGCCTCGACCCATTCGGTGTCGATGCCCTCGGAGATGATCGGGTGCATCGAGTACGAGGGCACGAAACCCAGTGCGCTGCGCCCGGGTCCGCCGAAGGCCTGCAACAGTTGCTGCAGGATCTCGTTGGAGCCGTTGGCCGCCCACACGTTCGCGGTATCCACCGCGACACCGGTCTGCCGCGTGAGGTAGGCCGCGAGATCGGCGCGCAGCGCGACCGCGTCCCGGTCCGGGTAGCGGTGCAGGTCGGCGGCGGCGGCCCGAATCGATTCGGCGACGTCATCGATCAGCGCCCGGCTCGGCGGATGCGGATTCTCGTTGGTGTTCAGCTGCACCGGCACCGTCAATTGCGGTGCGCCGTACGGCTTCTTGCCGCGCAGATTATCGCGCAGCGGCAGATCGTCCAGGCTCACTCGCGAGCCGGGAACCGTCAGTTCGACATTCACGACAGCGCCTCGAATCGCGCCGTGACAGCCTGCCCGTGCGCGGGCAGGTCCTCCGCGACGGCCAGTGCCACCACGTGACCGGCGACATCCTTCAACGCCGCCTCGGTGTACTCCACCACGTGGATGCCGCGCAGGAACGTCTGCACGCTCAGTCCCGAGGAGTGCCGCGCACAGCCCGCGGTCGGCAGGACGTGGTTCGAGCCCGCGCAGTAATCGCCGAGACTGACCGGCGCGTAGGCGCCGACGAATATCGCTCCGGCGCTGCGCACCCGGGCCGCGACAGCGGCGGCATCGGTGGTCTGGATCTCCAGGTGCTCGGCCGCGTAGGCGTTGACCACCCGCAAACCCTGGTCGATATCGTCGACCAGCACGGTGCCGGACTGCTTACCGGTCAGCGCCTCACGCACCCGGTGCGCGTGCTTGACGACGGTCAGCTGCGTGTTGAGCGCGGCGTCCACCGCGTCGGCGAATTCGGCGCTGTCGGTGACGAGCACGCTGGCGGCCAGCACATCGTGCTCGGCCTGGCTGATCAGATCGGCGGCGACATGTACCGGATCGGCGGTGGCGTCGGCCAGGATGGCGATCTCGGTCGGACCCGCCTCGGCGTCGATGCCGACCAGGCCGCGGCACAGCCGCTTGGCCGCGGTCACGTAGATATTGCCCGGACCGGTGATCAGGTCGACCGGTTCGAGCTGGGCGCCGTCGGTGTCGAGGCCACCGTAGGCGAGCAGCGCCACCGCCTGCGCGCCGCCGACCGCCCAGACCTCCTCGACCCCGAGCAGCTTGGCGGCCGCGAGGATGGTCGGATGCGGCAGGCCGCCGAACTGCGCCTGCGGCGGCGAGGCGACGACCAGCGAGTCCACCCCAGCGGCCTGCGCGGGCACCACATTCATCACGACGCTGGACGGATAGACGGCATTGCCGCCGGGCACGTACAGGCCGACCCGTTCCACGGGCACCCACCGCTCGGTGACGGTGCCGCCGGGCACCACCTCGGTCACCGTGTCGGTGCGCCGCTGATCCGCGTGCACCTTGCGGGTCCGCTCGATCGCGACCTCGAGCGCGGCGCGCACCGCCGGGTCCAGGTTCTCCAGCGCCGCGTCGAGTTCGGCGGCGCGTACCCGCACACTCGCCGGGATCACCCCGTCGAACCGCTCGCTGAACTCCAGCGCCGCCGACACACCGCGATCTCGGATGGCCTCGACCACCGGGCGCACATGATGCAGCACCGAGTCGACGTCGACTCCCCCGCGCGGCAGCGCGGTGCGCAGCTCGGCAGCGGAGGGAGTACGACCGCGCAGATCAACGCGGGCGAGCTCGATGCGGGGTGTCATATCGGTCTGCAGTCCTGTCTGTGCTGGTGCTTTGTCCGGTACCAGCCTAATGGTCCGCACCACCGCTTTTCCGCCCGGTCGGTCTCCACCTGGGCCGCGCCAGGGCCCGGTGACCTGGATCTCATCCGAGCCGGGTGCGGACGGAGTCGAAGTCGCGCCCCCGGATTGCCACCGTCGGCGGACTTCTCCCAGGTGCCGTTGCCGTGGCGCCGATCGCCGCCACTTCGGTAACGGACCGCGCGGGCCGTTATTCCTTCGCGCCGCACCGGTTTCCGACGCCGAAAACTCGATCATTCGGTCGTTGACCAGCGATAATGCTGTGCCCCACGGCAATTCGGCAGCGCCGGTAGTCTGATGCCATGATCACGCTCAAGAAAGAAGACGGCGCCGCGGATCTCGCCGGTATCACCAAACTGAGTGTCGGGGTGAGTTGGGATCCGTCGGCGGGGACCAGCGGCGGTGCGCTCGGCTGGGCGCGGCGTAAGAAGGGGGTGGACCTGGACCTGATCGCCATCCTCATGCAGGGTGCGGAGCCGGTCCGATTCGCGGGCCTGGATTCGCTCGACCCGCTGGGCAACGGCTCGGTGCTGCACTCCGGCGACGAACAGACCGGCGCGGCCACGGGTGATGACGAGACCGTCAGCGTCACCTTCGCCGATGTGCCGGGCGGTATCGACGCGATCATCTTCGTCGCGGCCGCCTTCAAGAAGGGCAGCTCGTTCGAGAAGGCGAACAACATCTCGTTCAAGGTCTACGATGCCACCGGCGGCAACAGCCAGCAGGTCGCCGATATCTGGCCGTCGCTGCTCGGCAACGACAACGCCAACGCCGTCGCCCGCGCGTTCCGCAACGGCCCGGCCTGGCAGCTGGAAGTGCTGAACCGCAAGGGCAAGATCAAGCAGGGCGACAAGCAGGCGCTGCTGCGTTTCGCGATGGCGTAATCGGTTCGCCGACCGCGTGGGCGTCGACGCCGGCTACTTCGCCGTCGTCGCGGCGTCGCCCCGCGCGGTCGGCCATCCGCTCAGTACTGGGCGTGGTAGTCGCAGTCGCCCCGATGGTTGCATTCCACCTGGATGCGACCCCAGGTATTGGTTCCGACCACACCGTCGGCGGAGATACCCTGCCAGCGCTGGAAAGCCTTGACATCCCTCTCGGTCTCCGGGCCGAACTTCCCGTCCACCCCGGTGCCGTAGTAGGCGTGCAGGAAGGACTGCACCGCGGCGACACATCCGGCCTGGCCCTGCACGCCCCGCTTCAACACCGGCCGGAATACCTGGCATTCGTTGATGGATGGCGCCGTCGTCGCGGCGGCGGGCCCCGCCGTAACGGTCATCCCGCCGAGCACCGTCGCCGCGCTCACCACGAGGGCCGCGGCCAGCCGACGACCCCGCCACTGTACTGATGTCATGACACTTCTCCCGTATCAGAGGATCGGTACCTCGGATCGGGACATGTTGTCGCCCAAGAACTTCCGAGGTGCGGGCGATCCATCCGTCCGCACCATCAACGCTATGGCGCGGTTCTGGGAGAAATCTTGCGCAATTCTCGGTCAGGCGCCTAGGTGCCGGTGGGCCTGGTCTCGCTGTCGATCAGCAGTCTGCCGCCGCCGCTGCCGACGACGTGCAGCACCATCGACCTGGTCTGTCCGTCCACGGTGAGCTGGGCCAGCCGCATGTCGACGGAGCCGTCCGGATAATTGCCGCGGTTGGTGCCGTTGATATCGGCGAAGGTGTCGATGATGCGGGTGCTCCAGTACTGACGGAACGCCTGTTCGGTGCCGTACAACTTCTGGGCCGCCGGGGTCAGCAGCGACCAGGATCCCGCCGGATTGCTGTAGAAGTCGACGATCAGATCTCCGGCCGGGCCCCATTCGACCGTGCCCACGCTCGGCGTCTTGCCCAGCGACGGGGTCGTGGTCGTGGTCGAACCACCGGTGGGGGCGGCCGTCGCGGTCGGATTCGCCCGCGGCGGCGGGGTATTCGAGTCCGACTGGTTCAGCGTGCCGACGAGCAGCGCGACAACGGCCACTACCGCGCCGACCGCGCCGCCGATCAACACGGCACGGCGCTTGCCACCGGGCTTGGGTGCGGCAGGCCGGGGCTGGGCAGTGGTGCGCGGATGCGCGGCCGTATTCGGGTGCGCACCGCGGGCGGGCGGCGCGGCCGGGCGGGTATGCCGCTGGGTCGGCTGGTGCGGGGGCGCGGCAGGTGGCCGCAACGCCCGGGTAGCCGCGTCGGGCGGACCGACCTGGCGACGCGCGAAAGCCTCACTGGCGGGGATGAATCCGGCGGGTACCGGCGCGGAGCTGGAGTCCGCGAGCGCGGCCAGCTGATCACGCGCGATCCGCATGCTCGGCCGCTCCTCCGGCTCCGGGCTGAGCAGTTGCAGCAGGAAGTCGGTGGCGGCGCCCGCGTTTCGCGGCTCGCTCACTTGACCGTTGGCCGCCGCGTAGAGCACCGCGAGCGGATTCGCGCTGGCACCGTAGGGCGGTTCACCCTCCAATGCGTGGAATAGCGTGGCACCCAAGGCGAATACGTCGGCGGCCGGGGTCGGGTCGGCGCCGCGGGCCACTTCGGGGGCCAGATAGGCGGCGGTGCCGCAGATCAGGCCGGTTTCGGTGAGGGTGACATCGCCGGTCGCGCGGGAGATACCGAAATCGGTGATCTTCACCGTGCCGTTGTCGTCGAGCAGGATATTGCCCGGTTTCACGTCGCGGTGCACGATGCCCGCCTGGTGCGCCGAGATCAACGCGGAGGCGACCTGCTCCCCGATCCGCGACACCTGGGTCAGTGGCAACGTGCCCTGCGCGGAGAGCACCGCGGCCAGGCTCTTGGACTTCATGAACTCCATCACCAGGCACGGATCGCCGTCGTGCTCTGTGATGTCGAACACAACGATCGCGTTCGGGTGCTGGAACCGGGCCGCATTGCGAGCCTCGCGGATCGCGCGCTGACGCACCACGACACGTTCGGCCTCGGGCAGGCTGGGTTGTATATGGATCTGTTTGACCGCCACCGAGCGTTGCAGGCGTTCATCGACGGCGCGCCAAACAACGCCCGTGCCGCCGCTACCAATCCGCTCGACCAGGCGGTAATGCTCCGCGATCAATTGACCGGTATCGATGGCGCCTACTCCGAACCTTCTCGAAATCGTGACATCCCGCATATTGACCGCTTACGCGGCCCGCCGACGAGTGTAGCGGGCGCTTGCGCCGACCAACGCGTCAGCACGGAGATATTTTGCGCCGTCACCGCCGTACTCGCGCTTTCGGTATCCGAGATGGTCCCGCGGCGGCTTTCGAACCGCTAGCGCGGCGCGCGCATCATGCGTCCCGCGGCCGCTACCGCGGGTCCCGAACTGCCCGCGTCACCGACGAAGACCGCGAAGGCGAGATCGCCGTCGATCCCGACGAACCAGCCGTGTGCGTGGGTGTTGTCGCCGTATTCGGCGGTGCCGGTCTTGCCGAGCAGCCCCGGGATGTCGGCCAGCGTGGTCGCGGTGCCACCGGTAATCGTTTCGCGCATCATGGATTCGATCTGATCGGCGACGATCGGCGGCAATGGCCGCGCGGCACGGTCCGCGACACCCGGCTTACCCGCGACGAGGGTGGGCGTCGGTACCGCACCGCGCGCGATGGACGCGGCGACCAGCGCCATACCGAACGGCGACGCCGTCACCTGGCCTTGACCGATGCCGGATTCGACGCGCTGGGCCGGGGTATCGGCGGGCGGCACCTTGCCGGTCACCGTGGTCAGGCCCGGTGTGACGTAGTCGATGCCGAGGCCGAGCTGCGCGGCCGCGTCGGTCAGGGCATCCGGCGCCAACTTCACCGCCAGACTGCCCATCGTGGTGTTGCAGGACCGGGCGAAGGCGGTGTGCAGCGGAACCTGACCCAGATCGAAATTATTGTCGTTGGGGATGCGGCGGCCCTCGATATCCGCCACGCCCGGACAGGGCAGCACGCTATCCGGGGTCACCTCGCCCGCCTGCAATGCGGCCGAGGCGGTGACCGTCTTGAAGGTGGAGCCCGGCGGGTAGAGGCCGGTGAACGCGATCGGGCCTTGCATGTCGGCCGCGGCGTTCTGCGCCATCGCGACGACATTGCCGGTGGATGGCTGCAATGCCACGATTGCGGCGGGCTGCGCGATCGGGGCAAGCGCGTCCTCGGCGGCGCGTTGCAGGCCGATGTCGAGGGTGGTCGGGATATCCGAGGTCGGTTTCGGCTCCTGGCCCGCGATGTACTCGGCGCCATCGGGAATCAGCGCTCGGACGGCCCAGCCCGTCGCGGCGTCGGCCTCGGACTGCCACAGCTGCGCCAGGCCCGACAGGGTCGGCGAGGCCAGTGACTTGTCGACGGTCAGCAACCGGGTCTGCTCGACCGGCGTGACGCCGGGGATGGCCTCCAGGGCGGCCCGGATCGGAGCGATATCGGCGGCGCGCAGCGTGATCGCGGTGATCGGTTTGCCTTGCGCGGCGGCCAGATCCGATTGCAGCGACTCCGCGGTGAGGCCGGGCGCCAGCGGTGCCAGCACGCCCGCGATGGCGGCGGTGTCGGCGCCGGGCGACACATTCACCAGCGTCACGATCTGCTGGGTCATCAGCTCACCGCCGGAGCCGTCCAGGATGCGCGCGGGCTTCGGCGCGACGGGGGTGTACTCGAGCGGACCCACCGCGAGGCCGGGAGCGACGGTGGCCGGATCCCAATGGATTTTCCAGCCGTCGTTCTCGTCGGCGGTTCCGAGCGTGGTGTAGCTCCACTCGTCCTTGCCGAACTTCCAGGTCGCGGCGAGGGTGAAGCCGCTCTCGTCGGTGGCGCGAACCTCGTAGGTCACGTCCTTGCCAAGAAATTGGTAGAGCGTATTCAGATCCGCGGTGGCGGCGGCGGGGTTATCGGTGAGCGCGGCCGCCGCGCCGACATCATCGCGATTGAGCGCGTCGGCGAACTGACCGGCGACGGTGCCGGGTTGTTCCGGACCGGAGCCGCAGCTGAGCAGGACGAGGACGGGTGCGGCGAACAGGGCCAGGAGCTTCCGTTGGGTACGCACCCGGCCGACTGTATCGGGCGCCCGCCCCGCCGCAGGTCAAGCGAGACCGGACAGTCGCGCCGTCAGTGGGTGAGCCAGCGCGCCTCGGTCAGTGTGTCGGCGTCCGCCTCATCGAGGTCGATATCGAAAACCTCCGCGAGGACCTTCGGCAATTCGGCGGGTTCCAGTTCGCGGGTATCGCCGGAGCCGTCCGGACGTTCGGTGATCAGCGTGGTGCCGTCGATGACGTAGTGCACGTCCGGCAGGAAGCGTTGGATGAACGGGCGGGTGGTGAACGGCGAACGCGGAGAGGTCGAGACGAAGTGATTGCCGACCTGGTAGTCGATCCGATACTGCGGTTCGGTGGTGAAGGTGTAGCGGTCGATCCAGCCGTCTCGGCCGAACTGGTGCAATACCCACACATCGACGCCGAGTTCACCGGTCCGGCGCTCCAGTCGGAACCGCCACTGCCCCAAGGCGAACTCCCCTGCGCTCTCGGTCAGTTCGTACGGCTCCAAGGGGCCGGATCCGAAGCCGACGTCGACCAGCCAGATCCGGTCGTCGTCGTTCGTGGTCACCCGTAGCAGGGCGTGGGTGGCGGGCCGCAAACCCTCGGCGACACCCATGGTGACCCGGCCGCTGAGGCCCGTCACGCCGAAGCCGAGCCGCTCGAGCGCGGCCGCGAACAGGCCGACATTCTCATAGCAGTAGCCGCCGCGACGGCGCCGGATCATCTTGTCCTGCAAGGTCTCCAGATCCAACGGGATGGAGCGGCCGAGGATGATCTCGAGATTCTCGAACGGAACGGTGGTGGTGTGCAGGTACACCAGCCTGCGCAGCGTGGCCAGGGTGGGCGCGCGCTCACCGTCGAAGCCGATCCGGGCCAGATACGCGTCCAGGTCCAGGTCCGCGCCGTTCCAGTGGTACGCCGGGTCCGTCGGCTTGTTCATCCTTCGCGCCTCACTTCGGTGTCGATGTTTTGTTCCACCAACAACCACCCCCGGGCGCAATGTCTTCCACCGTCCAGCGTCGAGTTACCAAGAATTTCCGGTCCGCGGTCGTCACGCCGCGCATTTGGCCTCGGGCGGAGCGGCGGGAGCGGTATTGATCTCGCGGGCGATATCCACGAGGTAGTCGCGGTCCGGGCCGTCGACAGGTTCGGTGCCGATGAGCAGACGTTCCACCACGCAGCCGCCCTCGAAAAAGGCGGGGCCGACGTTGTGGTCGCCGGGAACGATGGCGCCGTTGAGATCGCGGCCGGTCACCACGGTGTACATGGAGGTCGGTTTGCCCGCGGCGAGCAGACCGGCGCGCATCTCGACGCTGGTCGCGTAGGGCACCACATCGTCGGCGGTGCCGTGGATCACGAAGGCGCGCTTCATATCCATCCGACCGGCCAGCAGCGCCGGTGAACGCTGCGCGTAGGCCAGCGGGCAGACGATCGGGGTGCAGCCGCCCGCGTCTCGTTCGATCTGGGCGGGTAGGTCCGGGTCGACGGCGGCCGAGGCGGCCCACATCGTGAAATCGTCCGCCGGACCGTAATTGTCGACCCAGTAGTCGAACAGCCCGCGTGGTCCATGCGCGACCGCGAGCCCACTCATGATGCCGCCCTGACTCCAGCCCCACAGCACCGTGCGCGCGATCGCGGGATGCTCGCTCTTGTACCACTGGGTCGCCGCCACGATGTCGTGCCACCCGGCCCACAGATTCCAGTCGCCGGTTCGCCAGACGCTGGTGGCGCTGCGCAGGTCCATGGAGACGAACGGGGTGGCGGTGCGGCGGGCGATCGAGGTCACGTAGTCGGCGTAGTCGGCGGCCGAACCGGAATGCCCGTGCACGGCGACTGCCAGCCGATGCGGCGGCAGATCTCCCGGGGTACAGCGGTAGGGCTCGTACACCCGGCCGGTCGCGGCCTCACCGTCCACCGTCAGGGTCACCGGACGCACCTCGACCCGGATCGGGCAGTCCTGTTCCGCCGAAACCGGTGGCGCCGCAACGGCGGTGGCCGTCAGCATCCCCATCAGCACACAGCACACAGCCAGCAATCCGGATCCACGCCTCATCCTTCGAATGATCCCACGCGACCATGCCGAATCCGGTGCGGCACCGGGATTAACACCGTCCGATCAGCAGCCGATAATCGAGGGGCGCGGGTCGGATGTCCTTCTGCCGGCGCGCCGATGTCGATTCGGAGCCCGGGCCCGGTTCCGCCGGTCCCGGCTCTCTTTCCAGGAGCGGTCAATGGCCTTCTTGAACAAGCTCGTGTCCAATGCGCACACCTTCAGCCGCCTGATGGATGTGGTCGACAAGGCGCCGCAGTGGCGCAAGCAGTTACTGGCCAAGAAGAACGAGCTGCGCGGCGGTTCCTTCCGCGACGCCGCGATGGGCATGTGCGCGCTGGTCGCCGCCGCCGACGGTTCGATCGATCCGACCGAGCGGATGCGGGTGGCCGGACTGATCGGCGCCGACCCGGTGCTGTCGAACTTCACCGCCGACGAACTGCGTGTCCTGTTCGAAGACAACTGCAACCGGCTCACCGCCGACCCGGCCTTCGGACGCGCCCACGTCATGCAGCAGATCGGTAAGGCGGCGGGCAAGGCGACCGAGGCCGAGGCGGTCGTGCAGATCGGCATCATGATCGGCAACGCGGACGGCAACTTCGACCAGGTCGAGGTCGCGGCGGTGCGCGAGGCGTGCCAGGTGCTGCGGTTGGACCCGGCGCGGTTCGGGCTCTGAGCGAAACCGGTTGCGCCTCAGAGAGCGTAGGGGCGCAGTGCCGGTTCCGCGCCGATCTTCGGGGCGGCGAGCAAGGTGCCGACACTGTGTGCGAGTGCGCCCGCGGCATCGCCCACGAAGGTGATCGGGTTGACGCCGGGCATGAACGGTTGGCCGCAGGAGGAGCGGTCGACGCGACTCAGATCGGCGGGACCTGGGTGCTGGAGCGCGTCCAGGCCGATCAGCCAGGTGGCATTGTCGTAGCTGAGCCCGTTGTGCTCGACCGTCTCACCGGGGCACACGTCCTGCACGATGGCATTGGTGACGTTCCCGGCCGGTGCCAGGAAGCTGCTGGTGAACGGGACGACAGCTTCGTCGATGGTCGTGGCGATCACGGTGTAGCTGACTTCGGGATAGGTCTCGCCGCCGCTGTTGAGCGCGGCCAGGAACTCCGAGCTCGGTCGCAGCTGCCAGGTCACGGCGCTGCAGGCGCTCGCGCACGTGCCGTCGGACACCTGGGAGCCATGGTTGGCGGATGCGAAGCCGATGTAGTCGTCGACGAGGGCGCGGGTGTCGGGCCAGTACTTCAGCGCCCAGCGACCGATGATGCCGCCCAGACTGTGTCCGACGATGCTGACCGGACGACCCGCGGCGCCGCTCATCGCACGCAGTGCGTAAACGACGTATTCCGCACCGTGCTGCATGTCCCCGTTGCCATTTTCGGGCAGCTCGACGGAACAGTACGACCAACCCAACTGGTTGAATGTGCGGTGCCAGTTCCAGCCGAAGTCGGCTGCCGAATTCGAGGTCGCGCCGTGGATGAACAGCACGGGCGTGTTAGGGCTATCGGCCAGCGATCCACTGCAGTGCAGGGCAGCGGCGAGTGCGTCGTTCGAGACGCTCAGGGTGGGGGTGGGCTCGGCGACGGCGCCGGGTGGCGCGACGACGGCCATTCCGAGCGCGGCCGCCGCGCTCACCAGCAGTGTTGCGGTACGAGAAGTATTTCGACGTAGCCCGAGCATTCCGTACTCCCATCGTCATGCGAATCGGTCATACGAATTTCCCGCCCCGAAAATTACCCCGACCGATGTGGCAGTGAGTGCATTTTCAGCAAACAAGTAGTTAAATCCCCTGTTAACCGGGTCGGCTGGGACCGAATCACCTTTCGGTGCGTCTTCGTCGCCGAGCACGAATGCGGTGCGATTACCATTCGCCTATGCGTTCGATTGATGCCGCCGAGCGGCGGGCACGGCTCGGGGTTCGGCATCGGCTGGCTCCGGGTATGCGCGGCGACGATGTCGCCGAGGTGGTGCGGTCGCTCGTGGTACTCCATGCCACCGATCCGGCGACGGTATTCCTGTCGGTCGGCGCGCGCACCCGCGCCGCCACCCCGGCACATGTCGAACAGGCGCTCTATGAGGATCGTTCGCTGCTGCGCATGCTCGCGATGCGCCGCACCATGTTCGTCGCCCCCGTCGATCTGGTCCCGGCATTGCAGGCCTCCTGCGCGGATGCGCTGGCCGAAAAACAGCGCCGCACCTACGGCCGGTTCCTCGAGCAGGCCGGGGTGGTCGACGG
Source organism: Nocardia sp. NPDC050710 (assembly GCF_040654375.1). Taxonomy (NCBI): domain Bacteria; kingdom Bacillati; phylum Actinomycetota; class Actinomycetes; order Mycobacteriales; family Nocardiaceae; genus Nocardia; species Nocardia sp. NPDC050710. The sequence goes on from NZ_JBFAHV010000009.1 coordinate 229,079, forward strand.
CGATGTGCGGGCCTGGCTCGCCGACGTCGAAGACGAAACGCATAAGGCCCTGCTGTCCCGTGGCGCGGCCACCGGAGCGCAACTGAGCAAGGACGTACCGCGGCTGCGCACCCAGGTGAATCCCGCACCGGAGAAGTCGTATTCGCGCCCGACCAGTATCACCACCTGGGTGCTGGTGATACTGGGCGCCGAGGGGCGCATCGTGCGCGGGCGGCCCAACGGGAGCTGGGCCAGCAGCCAATACACCTGGGCCCCGGTCGAATCGTGGCTGCCCGACGGCGTACCGACCCTCCCGGTCGACGCGGCGCGCGCCGAATTGGTCCGAAAGTGGTTGTACGCCTTCGGTCCCGCCCCGATCGCCGATATCAAGTGGTGGACCGGATGGACCCTCGGCGAGATCCGCAAGACCCTCGCCCAGCTCGATGTGGTCGAAGTCGACCTCGACGGGACCACCGGCCTACTCCTCGCCGACGACGCGGAACCCGTTGCGGCGCCGGAACCCTGGGCCGCGCTGCTTCCGGCCCTGGATCCCACGCCCATGGGCTGGCAGTCCCGCGACTGGTACCTCGGTCCGCACGCCCCAGCCCTCTTCGACCGCAATGGCAATATCGGCCCCAGCATCTGGTGGAACGGCCGCATCGTCGGCGGCTGGGCCCAACGCAAGGACGGCGAAATCGCCTACCGCCTCCTGGAGGACGTCGGTTCCGACGCCCTGGCCATGATCGAGGCCGAGGCCGCACGCACCAACGCCTGGTTCGGCGATGTGCGCACCATCCCGCGCTTCCGCACCCCGCTGCAGCGCGAGCTCACGGCCTGAGCTCGGCCGGAGGGACGGGTGCGCTGAGCTCTTACATATCCAGGCCGAGGTCGAGCACGCGCACGGAGTGGGTGAGGGCGCCGACGGCGAGGTAGTCGACACCGGTGCGGGCGTAGTCGGCGGCGACGTCGAGGCTCAGGCCGCCGGAGGATTCGAGCTTGGTGTCCGGGGCGGCGGCGTTGCGGCGCTGCACGGCCGCCTGGGTCTGCCAGAGCGGGAAGTTGTCCAGCAGGACGAGTTCCACGTTCTCGGCGAGTACCGCGTCCAGCTGTTCCAGGCTGTCGACCTCGACCTCGCAGGCGATGTCGGGGGCCAGTTCACGCACCGCGCGCAGCGCGTCGACCACCGAACCCGCCGCGACGACATGGTTGTCCTTGATGAGGGCGGCATCGCCGAGACCCATCCGGTGATTCACGCCACCGCCGACGCGTACCGCGTACTTCTGCAGGGCGCGCAGGCCGGGCAGCGTCTTGCGGCTGTCGCGGATCTTGCAGTCGGTGCCCTCGACCTCGTCCACCCACGCGGCTGTGGCGGTGGCGATACCGGACAGATGGCAGATCAGGTTCAGCATGGTGCGTTCCGCGGTGAGCAGCTCGCGCGTCGGCGCGACCACTCCGAGTACGGACTGTCCCGGCTCCACCCGGGTACCGTCGACGACCCGATCGGTGATCTCGTACTCGCCCGCGCCGATCACCTCGTCCAGCACCAGCAATCCGACATCGAGGCCCGCGACGGTGCCCGGCTGGCGCGGCACCACCGATGCCTTCACCACGGCGTCGGCGGGCACCGTGGCCATCGTGGTGATGTCCGGGCCGTAGCGCAGATCCTCATCCAGTGCGGCGCGAATCAGTGCGAGCACTTCGTCGCGATCCAGGGCGGCGTCCAGGGTCATCGGTGCACTCCTGAGTTGTTCGCCCGCACCGACTTACGGGCGGGGTACGGAATTGAATGGGAGGCGGCGCAATGCGGCGGGGCGATCACGGGACCGCCATCGATATGGCCGGGGCATCGGGATCCGCGGCCAGACGCGTCGCGAGAAGCGGCCCCTCGGGCTCGCCGGCCATCGGGCGCACGTCGGGGTGGCCGTCGGAGTCCAGGCGGATCGGGATGCTGTGCCGCAGAGACGGATCGGATTCCGGGTGGTCCGATCGCGTATGGCAGCCCCGGCTCTCGGTGCGGGCGGCGGCCGCGAGCAGCAGGACGCGCGCGGTCAGCGTGAGCGCGCCGTCTTCCAGCTCGGCGATCCGTTGCGCCGCCAGTACTTCCGGTTCGGGCGGTACGACGGCGGCGGCCGTGCGGGTCGATTGGGCGAAGCGGGTCGACATGCTCCGCAATACCGCTCGCTCCAGTCTGGCCGTCGCCTCGGCGAGCCCGTCCCGATCCCGGACCACCGATGCGTGGGTGGTCATCACCTGTTGCAGGGCGGCGCGCGACACCCTCGGCATGGTGCGGGTGCGGATTTCGGTGACCTCGGCGGGTTCACCCTGCCGCTCGGCGGCGGCCGCGCCCACCCGCTCACCGACCACGAGGCCTTCGAGCAAACTGTTGGAGGCCAACCGATTCGCACCGTGCAGGCCGGTACGCGCCACCTCCCCCGCGGCGTACAGCCCGGGTACCCCGGTGCGGCCGTGCGGGTCGGTGACCACGCCGCCGCACTGGTAGTGCGCGGCCGGTGCGACCGGGATCAGGTCGACGCGGGGGTCGAGGCCCGCGGCGAGACAGGACGCGGTGATGGTCGGGAAGCGCTGCACGAAGCCGTCGATCGCGCGACCGTCGAGATATACGTGGTCGGTGCCCAGTTCTCGCATGCGCGCGGCGATCGCCCGCGAGACCACGTCGCGCGGGGCCAGATCACCCCGGGGATGGATTCCGGCGGTCACCGAATTCCCTTCGGAGTCGACGAGTATCGCGCCTTCGCCACGGACCGCCTCGCTGATCAGCGGCCGCCGCCCGGTGCCGCCGGGCGTGTAGAGCACCGTCGGATGGAACTGCACGAATTCCAGATCCGCCACGGCCGCGCCCGCCCACAGCGCCAACGCGATCCCGTCGGCGGTCGCACCGGGCGGATTGGTGCTCAGCGCGTAGAGCTGACCGAGCCCGCCGGTAGCGAGCAGTACGGCGGGGGTGTGTACAACGCCGAAACCCTTGTCCGACACCGCGATCACTCCGCGCACCCCGCTCGGGCCGGTGACCACTTCGCAGGCGGCCGCGCCGAACAGCATGGGCAGCCCCGCCGCGTTCAACGCGCGCTGCACCTCCGCACCGGTCGCGTCGCCGCCCGCGTGAATGATCCGGCGGGTACTGTGCCCACCCTCCCTGGTTCGCGAAATCTGCCCATCCCGACCGAGATCGAAGACCGCGCCCAGGTCGGTGAGCGCCGCGACCGCGTCCTGACCACCGGAGACGATCGAGCGCACCGCCTCCACCTCACACAGCCCGGCACCGGCCTCGACGGTGTCGTGCATATGCGATTCGATCGAATCCCCTTGTGGGGCAACGACCGCGATGCCGCCCTGGGCATACTGTGTCGAGGTATCGGTGGGTCCGCCCTTGCTGAGCACCAGCACGCGCAATCCGCGCAGCGAGGCGGTCCGTGCCGCCGTCAGCCCGGCGACACCGCCGCCGATCACCACCAGATCGGCGGCGGCTTCCCACTCGATCGATACCGGAGCCGTCATCTCTCCACGCCTCTCGCTCCGAGCCTGCCCGGCTCGTCGGCCGCCCCGCGGCGACCCTTGCCCGCGCCCGTCATCCCGGCGCGGCTCCCGACGGCGGCCACCGGTTCGGCGCCGCCGACACCGGGTCACCCCACGCCGGTACCGGCCGTCGAACGGCGGTACACCCGGCCGAAGCACCACGGTGTGCTGCCACCCGCACGGGCCGTCGACCGGCCCGGCGTGGGGTGACCGAATCGGCCGTCACACGCCGCCCGGCCGGGCGATGTACGCGACCCGCCGCCGATGGCGGCTCATTCACCACCGCCCGGGTTACCGATCTCGATCATCCGCTGGACCGAATTCCGGCCGCGCGCCGCGGTTTCCGGATCGACGTGCACCTCATCGGCGCCCTCGACCAGGCAGCGCAGCAACGCCGCCGGGGTGATCATCTTCATGTACTTGCAGGAGGCCCGGTCGTTCACGGCCTGGAAGTCGATGCCGGGGGCAGCCTTGCGCAACTGGTGCAGCATGCCGACCTCGGTCGCGACCAGCACCTGATTCGACTTCGCCGCCTTGGCCGCGTCGATCATGCCGCCGGTGGACAGGATGTGCACCCGGTCGGCCGGGAACGAGCCCTCGCCCGCCAGGTACAGCGCCGAAGTGGCGCAACCGCATTCGGGGTGCACGAACAGTTCGGCGTCCGGGTGAGTGCGCGCCTGTTCGGTCAGCTCGTCACCGTTGATGCCCGCGTGCACGTGGCATTCGCCCGCCCAGATGTGCATATTCTCGCGGCCGGTGACCCGCTTGACGTGCGCGCCGAGGAACTGGTCCGGCAGGAACAGCACCTCGCGATCGGAGTCGATGGAGGCGACCACGTCGACGGCATTGGACGAGGTGCAGCAGATGTCGGTGAGCGCCTTCACCTCGGCGGTGGTGTTCACGTAGGAGACGACCACGGCGTTCGGGAATTCGGCCTTCCAGGCGCGCAGTTCGTCCGCGGTGATCGAGTCGGCCAGCGAACAGCCCGCCCGCTGGTCCGGGATGAGGACGGTCTTGGCCGGGCTGAGAATCTTCGCCGTCTCCGCCATGAAGTGCACGCCGCAGAACACGATGGTGTCCTCGGGCGCCTCGGCCGCGATGCGGGACAGCGCCAGCGAATCACCGACGTGGTCGGCCACGTCCTGGATTTCGGGCAACTGATAGTTGTGCGCCAGGATGGTCGCGTTGCGCTCCCGCGCCAGCCGCTTGATCTCCTGCGCCCACTCCGGCGTCGCCTCCACACCGGCGAATCCGGACGGTCCGTCGAATACCTGTTCCATCAGCGGAGGCGCCAGTTTCACACCCGTCATCGCCATGATGGCTCCCTTCCTCGTGCGGCCGGCCTCCTCGCCGATTCGCACCAAACCAGGTTTTCGACTTACAATCGAAAACGTGCCCCATAGTAGCACCATCCACGAATCGCTTACCGCGGTGTTCCAGGTTCGCCGCTTCAGCTCCGGCATCACCGCAGGTAACGGCATTGCGGAGCCGGTCGAACCCGGTTTCGGCCCCTGCCCGCCCGGTCATCGGACCGAACTCGCCGTGCTGCTGTGGGAGCGTGCCCTCGACCCCCAGAAGGGCACCTGGTCACTCCCGGGCGGCCGGTTGCGCATCGACGAGGATCTCGACGTTTCGGCCCGCCGCCAACTCGCCGAGAAGGTCGACGTGCGTGAGCTGACCCATCTGGAACAGCTCTCGGTCTTCAGCGCCCCCGATCGCGTCCCGGCGCCCCGGCGCATCGCGTCGGCCTACCTGGGCCTGGTCCCCCTCACCGCCGATCCGCAACTCCCCGACGACACCGCCTGGCATCCGGTCTCGACCCTGCCGACCATGTCCTTCGACCACGGCACCGTCGTCGAACACGCCCGCACCCGCCTGGCCGCCAAACTCTCCTACACCAATATCGCCTTCGCCCTCGCCCCGTCGACCTTCACCATGTCCACCTTGCGCGAAATCTACTGCGCAGCACTCGGATACGACGTGGACACCACCAACCTGCAACGCGTCCTGTCCCGCCGCAAGGTCATCACCCCCACCGGCGACACCGCCGCACCCGGCCGCGCCGGCGGCCGCCCCGCCGCCCTCTACCGCTTCACCGACTCGGAGATCCGTGTCACCGACGAATTCGCCGCGCTGCGCCCGCCGACGTGAAAGATGATGTGCGGGTGCTCAATCCGTCGCTGCGCAGGGCGGGTCGTAGTCGAGGTTCGGGACGTGTTCCGACCACACCCCGCGCGTCATCGTCCCGGTGGTGAGTTCACAGATTCGATCGGCGGCATGCCTCGGATCCAGGTCCCACAGTCGCATCAGGTGATCCGATGCGCGGGCGACGAGATAGGTGCCGGAGGGGTGGAATGACGTCGTGGTGGCGTACGCCGGTGCGCTGCCCGCCTGTCCGGCGATCATGGGGTGCCTGATCGGCCGGGGGTGCTGCCGATCCGCGAAATCCCAAAGGCGGACCTGGAATTCACTGACCGAAACGAGCGAATGCCCATCCGGGGTGAACGCCAGCGCCCCCACCGCCGATGTGTGGCCGGGCAGCGGGTCGCCGACCGGTTTCGGGTGTGCCGGATCGGCGATATCCCACACCGTGATTTGCTGGGCGGATCCCGAAGCGGCGACCATACGTCCGTCGGGGCTCACTGCAACCACCTCAGCGCCGCCCGTGCGACCGGGTGGCGTGCGACCGAGCAGTTTCGGCCGACCCGCCTCGGACATGTCCCACGTCGATATCGCGGTACCGGTACCCAGCACCAGCACGGCGTCGTCCTGCCGGAACGCGATGCTCCAGACCGATTCCGCCCCGCTCGGAATCCAGTCATCGACCGGCCTCGGCCGCGTTCGATCGGCAAAGTCCCACACGCGCAGTCGCCCACCGGCCCGGAACCCGCCATTGACCTCCAGCCACTCGACGGCGACCAGGTAGCGCGAGTCCGGTGTAAAGGTTTCGTCGGTGACGTGCCCGAGGTCCGCGTCCGACCATTCCGTTGGCGGCGGGACCGAGGCGAGATTCGAGACATCGTAGATCTTTGCCAGCCCGCCCGACCGCCGAGCGATCACGGTCCGCCCATCGGGACTGATAACCGGCGTGGTCCAGCCCATCCCCTGATCGAGCGTAGTCAGCCGCCGCAGCGCCCGGGAATCTTCGGCAGCCCACAGTTCCAGCGCACCATCGGAATTCACCGCAACCATGCGGGTACCGCGCGCATCGAATTTGGGATAACCGAGCGCTGCGAACCCCTTGTGAACTGTCGACCACAGCCGGACGGTGCCGTCGCTCCATCCGACCGCCAGCGTCCGGCCATCCGGCGCGAATGCGGTCGCGGTCACCGCACCGATACCTCCGGCGATCGGTCTGCCGAGCGGAGCGGGCGATCGGGGGTCCGTCAGGTCCCACACCGTCACGGCGCTATCGCCGGACCGCACCGCAAGGGTCTGTCCGTCACGGCTGAACATCAGCGCAGAGGCGGAATATCCGCTCACCGCGCCGAACGGTTGACCGGTCTTTCGAGGGGCGAGCGGATCCCGCACATCCCACATCTGGAGCGTCGAATCCGCGCGCTGCTGGACCACCAATGTCCGACTATCCGGACCGAATGCGAGCGAAAGAGGCGCTGCCGGGAACGACGCCACCGGTACCGCGGGCAATCCAGGATCGTCGATGCGCCACAGCTGCACGTCCACACTGCTGGACGTAGAGCTCACGGCCGAGCGCAGATCCGGACTGACGAACACGACTTCGAACGCGCGCGAGGTCGCCGGAATCGGTTCACCGAGCAATGTCGGACGCTCGGGATCGGCGACGTTCCAGAATACCGGCCGATTATTCGGGCCATTCACCACCAGAACCCGGCCGTCCGGACCGAATAGTGCGGGCCAAGGGTCACCGCCGGGAATTGTCGTCGACCCGATCGGGGTCGGGTGGGCCGGGTCGCGCAAGCTCCACAGCCGAAATCCGTTGTCGGCACGCGTAACAAAGGTAGAACCGGTCGGATCGACCGTCACGTCGGTTCCAGGCGCCACCTCGCCGGGTGCACTTTGCCACAACTGTTTCGGGTGACGAATATCGGCGACGTCCCAGGTTCTGATGATTCCATCCGCCTCGGCGGAAACCAGCAAGCCCCCGCCCGCTCGAAACGACAAGCCGGAATTGCTGTGCAGTTGTCCGGGCAATGGCGTTGTCAGCGGCAGCGTTTGGGTGTTGACCAGACGCGCGCGCACCTCCGAATCACCCGGTCGTAGCCGATCGGCAACCAGAACCAATTGCGCAGAGAGCGACGGATCGGAGTGCTCGAGTCGATCCGCCTCGGCCAATACCGCCGCGAAGATCGCGTTATCGCGCTGCACCTTCGCCGAACCGGATTGCACGAACGCCACACCTGCCAGTACCAGCGAAACCACACCGAGCAGTGCCAGTGCGGCAATGCCCGCACCGATCAGACGGTGTGTCCGCCGCCGTGCGGAGTCGGCGGCACTGAGGAATTCATCCTCGACCGGTCCCACCGGACCGTTGTCCGCGTGACCGCGCATGGTAGTCAGCCGGGCACCTCGATAGAGCAGCGACGGGTCACGATCCTCGAGCAGCCACTCGCTCGCATCCGCCCGCAGCCGTTGCCTCTCCAGATATCCGACTCGATCCTCATCGATCCACGAGCGCAGCCGCGGCCAGGCATCCAACACGATCTCGTGGGTCAAGTACGCCGATTCCGCGTCCAAGGTGATCAAGCGATAGCGAGCCAGCGCCTCGAGGGCGGCCTCGGCGGCTTCCACTGTCTGGCGGATCAATTCGGCGCGGGCGACCTTGCGGCGGGTGTCGCGGGAGTCGGCGCCGACCGTGACGAGTTCGAGTACGACTTGCTTGCCGACAGACTGCTGGAACTCCGTGAGTTCTAACCAGGCCTGTTCCGCGGTGGCGGCGACCGAACCAAGGACACCACCGGCCTGCCGGTAACCGTCGATGGTCAAACGCATTCCATCGCGGCGCTGCCAGACCGCCGCCATGACATGCGAGACCAACGGCAGCGCACCCGGGTCGTAGCCGTGTCGCCGCCCGCGTCCGCCGAGCCCGCACAGTTCGCTGATGACCAGCTCTTCCAGCCCAGGTTCGAGTTTGTACCCGGCCAGTTCGGCCGGGCGGGAGATCGCTTCGGCAAGTTCGTCCAAGCGCATCGGGCCGAGGACATAGCTGCGGTGTTTGAGGGCGTCCTCGAGGACCGGGACATCGAGACAGGTGGCGTAGAAATCGGCGCGAACGGCGATCACGACCGCGGCGGGTTCGCGTTCGCCGCGAATCGCGATGTGTTCCAAGGCCGCGAGGAATACCTCGCGTTGCCGTTCGTCGCGGCACAGTGTGAACAATTCCTCGAACTGGTCGACGATCAGCAGACGACGGCGGCCCATGCCCCACCCGGCGAGCCGCGCGCGAACTCGCTCCACCTCGATCGGCTCGCCCGTCGATGATTCGGTCTCGGCCGAAGGCTCGACCTCCGAGCCTGGATCGAGGTGGGCACCGTCGATCGGCTCGAACTCCTTGCCTTCGATCGTCTCGAGCCCGGCGTGGCCGACCTGCGCAAACAACCCAAGATTGGGCGACTGCTGTTGTGCAACAACAGGTTCGGTGCCACACTCGCCGATCGCGGCAACCAGCGCGCGGACCGGATCGGTACCCGGTGTCAGTGCCGAAACGACCCACTCCCCTACCGGATCGGCCAGCTCAGGTATCAAACCCGCCTCCAGCAAGGAGGACTTGCCCGCGCCCGAGGCGCCGACCAGCATCACGATGCCACCGTGCCCTTCGGAACCGACTGTGGCTCGGACCAATTCGGCGAGCTCGGCGGTCGGCCGGGTGCGGCCGAAGAACAGCTCCGCATCCTGCCCGTCGTAGGAGGTCAAGCCGAGATACGGGCACTCCGCACCCTCGGACTCCGGATCCCATTCGTTCGACGCCGTCCAAAGCCGCTGCCACTCCTCCACATCCAGCAACGCGGACGGCACCGGCTTGCTGGACTTGCGGGCCTCGTCGGTCAGCGTGAGCAACACCGGCAGAAAAGATTCGAAGCGGGCAGGCACATTCCGTCCCGCCTTCCAATCGCTAATGCGTTGCATGGACGCACCCGCCTTCTGCCCGGGAGCCCGCGTGGCCCGCATCCGGGCTTCGGCCGCCGCGGCCACTCGCCGCAAGGTCGGGTTACCCGCAGCCTCGAACAGCGCCGCGAACTGCCGCGAGAACACCGTCCTCGGCGAGGGCCGCCACCGTGGCTCGGTAGGGCTCGAATCCACCTGTCCTCCTGCGCATTCCGATAGCGGGAGCGACACCCCCCGGTTCGCATCGAGATTAAGGGACGGGGCGCGTCGCGGATCCGGCGAATCCGGCGAATCCGCTGGTAGCGGAGCCGGATCCGATGTCCGGTCCGGAGCGATCCGGGCATCCGCCGACGCGGGCGTCCTACTCGCAGACAGGTCGATACGACACTCCGGACAGGTGGTCGGCCCAAACCTGTCGATCCAATATCGATCCCGCTGCATCACAAATGCGGGTGACTTCATGCCGGGGATCGAGATTCCACAGCGTCGCACCACCGGCACCGAACTCGATGAGGTGCCTGCCGTCTCGGGAGAAGGCCGCCCACCGAACCATCGATCGCCCCGACGTGATCGCGGGATGCCGGATAGACGCAGGTCGCGCGCGGTCGGAAAAATCCCAGAGGCGCACGGTGGTATCGGCACCGCTGGACACCAGTTGCCGCCCATCCGAGTCGAACGCCAGCGATGCGACCCGGGCGGTATGGCCGATGAGCGGCGTACCGATCGGCGTGGGCCGGGCGGGGTCACCGATATCCCAGACGCGGATGGACTGATCGTCGCTCGCACTGACGAGGGTGCGCCCATCCGGGCTGAATGCCATGGTGATGCCCGATTCCGCCTGACCCACCCCGATCGCGGCCAGTCGCGTCGGCACAACCGGATCGGACATGTTCCACAGGGTGACCGACTCGTACATCCGGGCAATGGCGAGCATTGTGTCGTCCAGGCTGAAGGCGATGTCGAAGATGTAGTCATCAGCGGTCGACAACGGCCCGCCAACGGTGTGCGGACGGCTCGGGTCGGAGATATCCCAGGCTCGAACCACATCCAGACCCGAGTCGCCGACGATCTCTCCGGTGATCAGACGGCGACCGTCCGAACTGAATGCGGCAGCGGTCACCAATCCGACCTCGCTTCCGGGCAGCGATACGAGCAACTTTGCCGCGGCCGGATCGGAAATGTCGTACAGCATCATCCCCGAGAGGCGCTCATCGCGAACCAGCAGCAGGTGTCCATCCGGGCTCATCGCGATCAGCTGGCCCGGCGATTCCAGCCGACCGGGCGACCGCAGGGCACGTCCGTTGTCGATCCGCCATATCTCGATGGTGCCGTTGCCGGCATACGCATCGGTGGCAACCGCCAACTCACCACTCGCATTCACCACCGGCCAACCGATTCGATCCGATTCACCGAAAGTCCCATTCTGCGGCATCGACCACAGGCGAACGGTCCCGTCTTGGCCGCCGGTCAGCAGGGTGTGCCCGTCCGGGACGAAGGCCAGCGCCGAAATCCATCCCTTGGGCCCGGCCAGCGGCCGACCGGCCGATACCGGTTTCGCGGGATCGGCGAGGTCCCACACCGAAGTCTGCAATTCGCCGGACTGTACGGCGAAGAACCGGCCGTCCGGACTGAACGCGAGCTCCGCATTCACCACCGCCGAACCGGCTTTCGGCATCGTAGCCAATGCCCTGGGCGTCGCGGGATCTCGCACGTCCCAGAACTGGATGTCGCCGTTGCTCGATGCCACCGCGATCCGGGTGCCATCCGCACTGAACACGGCCGAGGTCGCGGTGCCGGGTAGGTCCGCGACCGGAGTGGCCGGTGCGAGCGCATCGGCGATACGCCACAGCCGCGCCGGACCATCGGATTCGACGACCATGGCCAGGCGCAGGTCAGGACTGATCGCAAGTCCGTTGACAAGACCGTTCGATTTGGGAACCGGGCTACCCATCAACCGCGGATGCGCCGGATCACCGATATCCCACAATGCAATCGTGAAATCGGAGTGCGTGGTCGCCACTGTCTTCCCGTCACGACCGAACGCGACAAAGCTCGGATACCCGATGGGGATCGGCGCCCCGATCTGTCGCGGATTCGCTCGATCTCGCACGTCCCACAGGCGGACGGTATCGTCCGCGGCCGCGGAGGCCAGGATCGTCCCCGCCGGATTGAACGCCACCATCCCGATGAAGTCGTCATGTCCGGTCAGCGGCGCACTGACCGCTGTCGGTTGCCGTCGGTCGGAAATATCCCAGAGCCGAATGGAATCACCGCCACCGGCCGCGACCAATCGTCCATCCGGCGAGACCGCCACACTCCGGACGTAACCGGCCGCCCCCGGCAGCGGACGCGCCAGCGGCATGGTCTGGGTGTTCACCAGACGCGCTCGCACCTCCGGATCACCGGGCCGCAGTTGCTCGGCGACAGCCACCAGCTGTGCCGACAGCGACGGATCGGTGGCCTCCAGGCGGTCCGACTCGGCCAGTAGCGCCTGGAATATCGCGTTGTCGCGCTGCTGTTTCGCGGTACCGCTCTGCACGAACGCCACCCCGGCCAGCACCAGTACGACCACCCCGAGCAGGGCCAGGGCCGCCTTCGTCACCGACGACCGCCGATCGGTTCGCCGCCGCGCCGCGTGGGCCGCGCTCAGGAACTCACCGGCGACCGGGCCGATGCTCCCGTGTTCCGCATGCTCCTGCATGGTGGTCAGGCGCGCACCGCGATACAGCATCGAGGGATCGCGACCGTTCGCGGCCCACTCCGACGCATCCGCTTGCAGCCGTTGCCGTTCCAGATACCCGACCCGATCCTCATCGATCCAGCCACGCAGCCGGGGCCAGGCGTCCAGGACGATTTCGTGGGTCAGGTATGCCGAATCCGAGTCCAGGGTGATCAGCCGACGACGGGCCAGCGCTTCCAGCGCGGCCTCGGCGGCCTGCACGGTCTGGTTCATCAGTTCATCGCGGGCGATCTTGCGGCGGGTGTCGCGGGAGTCCTCGCCGACCGTGACCAGACCGAGCACCACCTGCTTGCCGACCGACTGTTCGAACTCGGTCAGTTCGTTCCACGCCTGTTCGGCGGTGGCGGCGACCGAACCGAGAACACCACCGGCCTGCCGGTAACCGTCGATGGTCAAACGCATTCCATCGCGGCGCTGCCAGACCGCCGCCATGACATGCGAGACCAACGGCAGCGCACCCGGGTCGTAGCCGTGTCGCCGCCCGCGTCCGCCGAGCCCGCACAGTTCGCTGATGACCAGCTCTTCCAGCCCAGGTTCGAGTTTGTACCCGGCCAATTCGGCCGGGCGCGAGATCGCTTCAGCCAACTCGTCCAGGCGCATCGGACCGAGCACATAGCAGCGGTGCTTGATGGCGTCCTCGAGCAACGGGACGTCCAAACAGGTGGCGTAGAAGTCGGCGCGAACGGCGATCACCACGGCGGCGGGCTCGCGTTCACCGCGAATCGCGATGTGTTCCAAGGCCGCGAGGAATACCTCGCGATGCCGTTCGTCGCGGCACAGCGTGAACAATTCCTCGAATTGATCGACGATCAGCAGACGACGGCGACCCATGCCCCACTCGGCGAGCGCAGCGCGCACTCGCTCCATCGAGTGCTCGCGCGGCTCGCTCTTCAACAATTCGGTTTCGGCCGTTGGCTCGACTTCCGTACCGGGATCAGGCTCCGTGCCGCGCTCGCCGATCGCCGCGAGCAGCGCACGAACCGGATCCGCACCCGGCGTCAACGCCGAAATTGCGCATTCCCCTATCGGATCGGCCAGCTCGGATATCAAACCCGCCTCCAGCAAGGAGGACTTGCCCGCGCCCGAGGCGCCGACCAGCATCACGATGCCACCGTGCCCTTCGGAACCGACTGTGGCGCGCACCAATTCGGCGAGCTCGGCGGTCGGCCGGGTGCGGCCGAAGAACAGCTCCGCATCCTGCCGGTCGTAGGAAGACAGGCCGAGATATGGACTCTCCACATCCCCGGACTCCGGATCCCATTCGTTCGACGCCGTCCAGAGCCGCTGCCACTCCTGCACATCCAGCAACGCGGGCCGCACCGACGTGCTCGACTTGCGCGCCTCATCGATCAATGTCAGCAATACCGGCAGAAAGGATTCGAAGCGGGCAGGCACATTCCGTCCCGCCTTCCAATCGCTAATGCGTTGTATGGACGCACCCGCCTTCTGCCCGGGCGCCTTGGCCGCCCGCATCCGAGCCTCCGCCGCCGCGGCCACCCGACGCAGCGTCGGATTCCCCGCCGCCTCGAAGAGCTCCGCGAACCGCTGTGCGAACAGCGTTCTCGGCGAGGGCCGCCACCGTGGCTCGGGCTGACTCGAATCCATCTGTCCTCCTGCGCATTCCGATAGCGGGAGCGACACCCCCGGTCCCCACCGAGATTAGGACAGGGCGGCCGTCGCCGATTCTGCGGATTCGTCGAATCCGCTGGTACGGAAGCCGGATCCGCTGTCCGGTCCGGAGACTGCCGGGTATTCCGTCCGACCGGCGGTGGCCCCGATCACCGCAATGATCGGGGCCACCGGGCTTTTCGAACGTCGGTCCGGGATCAGGACAGGATGCACACCGGCCACAGGCACGGAACTGCGGTCTGCACCTGAGCTGCGCTCGCACCCACCGGGGGCGGTGCCGCCACGGCGGGAGCTCCCAGCAGGATCCCTGCGAATAGTGTGATTCCGGCCGTAAATGCCTTCAGCGTCATGACAATCCCCCTCGTGCGTCGGAAGGTCTCCGCGTTGCGATGCTCGATCGATCGAGCCATTCGAACGCTAGAAATGCCCTCCGCCCACGAACACCGCGATTGCGTCGATATCGACGAAAAGCACAGGTGGATACCGGTATCGGAAAACCCCGGACCGGACATCCGGCACACTCAGATCTGTCCGGACCGGACATCTGTATGCGCATGCGGATGTAGACATCGGCCTTCGACGCCCCTCCTGGCCACGAACTGTTGCGCGAACAGTGCCTCGCGGGTAGGTGTCGCAACCCCGACACGACGGCGGCCCCGATCACCGTAGTGATCGGGGCGGCCGGATTATTCGGTTCAGGCCAGAATGCATACCGCCCAGATGCACGGAAGGGCGGTCTCCACCGGAGATCCGGCCCCGCTCGGCAGAGTCTGCGCCGCTGCGGCGGGAGCTCCTATCAGAATCCCTGTGATCAGTGCTGTTGCGGCCGCCAATGTCTTCAGCGCCATGACAGTTCCCCTAATGGGTCGGATGGTTTCCGCGTTGCGGCGCTCGATCGACCGAGCTATCCGAACGCTTGGAATGTCATCCGCCAACGAACACCGGGATACCGGCAGCCATCCGGACCGGACACCCGCGGGATCTGTCGAACCCGGAAGAGTGGTCAGCCGCGGATCACGAGTCCGGTACCTGCTTGCGGTGCTTACTCCCGCGCCGGTACTGCCGCTTGCTGCGGACAGGCTGTGCGGCACTGCTGCGCCGTAGCGCATGACGCCGCCGCCACGCGGTCAAATCCGGTCGCTCGTTGGCGGTTTCGTCGGCCGTGCTCGGCTCGAGCACGGTCCGAATGCTGGCATTCATCACCGACGCCTCCCCTCC
Source organism: Nocardia sp. NPDC050710 (assembly GCF_040654375.1). Lineage (NCBI taxonomy): Bacteria > Bacillati > Actinomycetota > Actinomycetes > Mycobacteriales > Nocardiaceae > Nocardia > Nocardia sp. NPDC050710. The sequence continues at coordinate 244,263 of NZ_JBFAHV010000009.1, forward strand.
GTATCGATTCGGTCAGTGCCGCAACGGTACCGAGCACGGGCGGCCCGGTTCCACTGATTTTCGCGGCTACGCACAGGGCGGGGCGTAGGCGAGCTCCGGCAGATGGTCTCTCCATGCCTGCGGGGTCAGCACTGTGCGAGTGAAGGCGCAGATCCGGTCGACCGCCGGTTTCGGGTCGAGGTTCCACAGTTGCCCCTCGCCGCCCGCACCGATGCCGAACAGATATTTGCCGTCGGGGCGAAAGGTGGCGGCTAACGGGTACTTGGCACCCGGATAGGCCGCCACCGGGTGCCGGATCGGGGTGGGGGCGTCGCGGTCGGAGAAGTTCCAGAGCCGCACGCCATCCCGGCCCGCGGTGGCCAACAGCCGACCATCGGCACTGAAGGACATCGAGGCGATGAACGACGTGTGTCCGGTCAAGGGATCGCCGACCTGGACCGGCTGATCCGGATTCGCGGTGTTCCACACCCGAATGTTCTGATCGTCAGATGTCGTGACGAATATGTCGTTCCGCGGAGACCAAGCGACTCCGGTCCAGGATCCCGTTGGTGGGAACGGGACTTGCCCGCGCCGCTTCGGGGCCGCTGGATCGGAGATATCCCACAACATCACCGATTCATCAAGTCGCCCGATCGCCAGCAGTGTGCCGTCCGGGCTGAATGCGACGCCCGACACCATATCGCTGCTCTTCGACAATGCCGGGCCGAGCGGGCGCGGATGCGCCGGGTCCACGACGTCCCAGAGCTGAACGACGTCGCCTTGACGAGTTTCGGCGCCCGTCGCCGGCCGAATCCCACCGGTAACCAGGTATTTCGAGTCCGGGCTGAAGGCGGCCGCGCTCAGCAGTCCCGCCCGGTCCCGCGGTAGTTGCGCCGACTCCCGAATCGCGGTTGGATCCGAGATATCGAATATACGTATCCGCTGGTCGTCCCCGTCGAGCAGCAGCATACGGCCGTCCGGGCTCATCGCCGGATGGGTGGCCATCGCCGGGGCGAACGGTATCCGGCCCAGTCGGCGTATGGCCCGCCCATCGCCGACCTGCCAGACCTCAATGGCGCTGTCGGTCACGGTGGCCATCACCTCGCCCGTGGCGTCGATCGTTGCTGCGGCACGCCAACGAGCAGGATCGAGAATGCCCGTGGCGGGCAGCGACCACACGCGCACCGTGCCATCCTGGCCACCCGTCAGCGCCGTGTGCCTGTCGCTGGTGAAGTCGATACCGCTGATCGCACCGGCACTACCCGCGAGTTTGCCATGCGACACCGGGTTCTCCGGATCCGCAATGTTCCACAGCGCTACCGTGCCGCGGTCGGACTCGGCCGCCAGAATTCGGCCGTCGGCACTGAACGCCAATGCCGCCCCGTGGACCTTGTCGCCGTAGTCCAGAGGCTTGCCGACAAGCCGCGGACCGGCCGGATCACGGATATCCCAGAGGTGAATCGCATCCTGGGCAGCCACCGCGACAGTCGTCCCGTCGGCGGCGAATACCGCCGAGACCGCGTCATCGCTCAACCGGCCGATCGGCACCGCAGCGACGCGAGGGTCGGTCACACGCCACAGGGTTGTGCCCTTGTCGCTGATCACGACTACGGTCCGCAGGTCCCGGCTGAGCGCGGCGCCGAAGACGAAGTCATCGCCGCGTGGCAACGCGACAGGAGTGCCGATCACCGTCGGACGGGACGGATCGGCGATGTCCCAGAATGTGATTCCGTCATCGGCGCCCGAGGTCGCGAGCGTCGTGCCGTCGGACCCGAATGCCACCATGGTGGGGTAACCGATCGGCAAGGGAGCGCCGATCGGGCGCGCGTGCGCAGGATCTCGTACATCCCACAGCCGCACGGTGTCCTCTGCCCCCGCAGAAGCGAGAAGCGTTCCATCCGGACTGAATTCGACATCCGCGACGAAGTCCGAGTGCCCGGTGAGCGGCGCACCCAGCGCAGCCGGATTTTGTCGGTCCGACAAATCCCAGAGCCGCACCGTGTTGTCCGCACCGGCCGAGGCGGCGAGCCGTCCATCCGGGCGAAGGTCCACGTCATAGACGAATCCTTGGTGTCCCTTCAGCAGGCTGGCCAACGCCATGTTCTGGGTATTGGCCAGGCGCACATCGACTTCGGGATCGCCAGGCCGAATCCGATCGGCCACCAGCGCCAACTGCGCCGACAGTGACGGATCAATGCTCTCCAGCCGGTCCGATTCCGCGAGCACCGCGGCGAAAATCGCATTGTCGCGCTGCTGTTTCGCGGTGCCACTCTGCACGAACGCGACCCCCGCCAACACCAGCGCCACCACGCCGAGCAGAGCCAGCGCGGCCTTCGTCAGCGAGGATCGCCGCTCAGCTCGCCGCCGCGCCGCGCGGGCCGCACTCAGGAATTCCCCGGCGACCGCCCCCACGGTGCCGTGCTGCGCGTGCTCCTGCATGGTGGTGAGCCGGGCACCCCGATACAGCATCGAGGGATCGCGGCCGTTGGTGACCCACTCCGACGCATCCACCTGCAGCCGTTGCCGTTCCAGATACCCGACCCGGTCCTCATCGATCCAGCCGCGCAGCCGTGGCCAGGCGTCGAGCACGATTTCATGGGTCAGGTAGGTGAATTCGGCGTCCAGGGTGATGAGCCGGGTGCGGGCCAGCACCTCCAGTGCCGCTTCCGCGGCCTCGACGGTCTGCCGGACCAGGTCGGCACGGGCCACCTTGCGGCGGGTATCGCGCGAATCATCGCCGACCGCGACGAGTTCGAGCAATACCTGCTTGCCGATCGCCCGCTGGAACTCCGAGAGTTCGCCCCAGGCCTTCTCCGCGGTCGCGGCGACCGAACCGACAACGCCTCCCGCCTGCCGGTACCCCTCGATGGTCAACCGCATGCCGTCACGGCGCTGCCACACGGCAGCCATCACATGCGACATCAAAGGCAGTGCGCCCGGGTCGTATCCGTGCCGCTGCCCCCGTCCACCCAACCCGCACAGCTCGCTGATGATCAGTTCTTCGAGCCCGGATTCCAGTTTGTAGCCCGCCAATTCGGCCGGGCGGCTGATGGCCTCGGCCAGCTCGTCCAATCGCATCGGCCCCAGGAGGTAGCTGCGGTGCTTCAGCGCGTCCTCCAGCACCGGCACATCCACGCACCGGGCATAGAAATCGGCGCGCACCGCGATCACCACGGCGGCGGGCTCGCGTTCACCGCGGATGGCGATATGTTCGAGTGCGGCGAGGAAGGTCTCGCGCTGGTGCTCGTCGTGGCACAGCGTGAACAGCTCCTCGAACTGATCGACGATAATGAGGCGGCGGCGATCCGGCCCCCACGCCGCCAGGGCCGCAGCCAGTGACTCCACCGATTCCGAAGAACCCCCTGCGTTCTCGGAATTCGGATCGGCCGCACCCTGCACAGGATGCCGGATACCCGACGCAGTCGATGCTGTCCCCACCGCATCAGCCACGACGTCCGACACCACCGGACGCTCGGTGAGTCGCACCGAATCGGGATCTCCCGACACAGCCGCAACATCGACCCCCGAACCCACCACCACCACCTCGGCCACCACCCCGTGCTCATCGGACCGCGCCGCGCCCGAATCCCCGGCCACGACACCACCGCCGGACCTCGAACCCATCACCGCGACGTCTTGAGACGCAACCGGACGCTCATCGAGGCCCTCCCCATCGGATTCCCCCTGCACATTCGCGCCAGACCCCGAACCCACCACCGCAGCGTCGGACGCCACCCGGCGCTCATCGAGCCCCATCACCCTGGAATCCCCCGATACACCCATGCCGGACGCACAGCCGACAGCCGCCGTGCCAGTGGCCACCCGATCCGCATCGGGCTCCACCGGAACCCTCGGCACGACAGACCCCGATTCCACCACCGACGGCCCGTCCACAACGCGGTCGCTCCCCTCCGATCCGACCGCGTCCAACAGTGCGCGCACCGGCGCCGCGCCGGGAGTCAGCGTGGCAATCGCCCACTCCCCCACCGGGTCTGCCAGCGCGGGCAGCAATCCCGCCTCCAGCAATGATGATTTGCCCGCCCCGGACGCACCGAGCAGCATGACAATGCCGCCCTCGCCGCCGGATCCCACGGTGGTGCGGACCAATTCGGCGAATTCGGCGCTCGGTCTGGTGCGACCGAAGAACAGCTCCGCATCCCGACGCCGATACGAGGTCAGGCCCAGATAGGGGCATTCAAAGGTCTCCGACTCCGGATCCCATTCATTCGAGGCCGTCCACAACCGCTTCCACTCCTGCACATCCAGCAGCGCGGGCGGCACAGGCCTGCTGGACTTGCGTGCTTCGTCGATGAGTGTCAGCAGTACCGGTAGTAGCGATTCGAATCGCGCGGGCACATTGCGCCCCGCCTTCCAATCGCTGATCCGCTGGACCGGCACCCCGCTCTTCTGTCCCGCCGCCCGCGCCCCACGCATCCGCGCATCCGCCGCCGCGGCCACCCGCCGCAAGGTCGGATTCCCCGCCGCCTCGAACAGTGCCGCGAACTGCCTCGAGAACATCGCCCGCGGCGACGGTTGCCACCGCGGGTCCGCTCGACTCGAATCCATCTGCCCTCCTGCACATTTCCCCGGCGGGAGCGACCCCGGCCCGCACCGAGATTAGGGCAGCAGAAATGACGGCGGTCTACCGAATTCGGCGAAAGTGCTGGTCAGGACGGCCAGATGAGTGTCCGGACCGGATCTTTCCGTACCGGGCGGCGATCGCTCAGGCGGTTTTCATCTGCGGCTCGGGCGGCGGGGCAGCCGTGCGATTGCGCAGCCGGGAGACGGCCCAGAATCCCAACTCCACCAACCAGAACAGCCAGAGAAAGACGCTGACCACCACCACGGGGATGGCGAGGAAGACGATCGAGGGCACGGCGATGAGGAGGTAGCGGGCGATGTCGCCCGGGGTCGCGCCGTGTAGCCGGTTCGCCGAACGCACTGCGGCCCACATCATCCAGCGGCGCGGGACCGAAACACCGAACTCCCGCAGGCAGCGCCGGAACAGGCCATCCGCATCGGCGGGGCTCACCGCTTTCGACTTCAGCAGATAGTCGTGCAGGATGGCGGCGCGGGTATAAGCGCCGTAGCGCGGAACCAGCCAGACGAGCGCCCGTGGCACCGAAGCGAAGTCGGTGCGAAAGCCCGCGGGCACGGTGAATTCGTCCGCATCACCCTGATAGATCAGCGGCTCGGTCAGCCGCCAGAATTTGGCGTCGAGCTCCTCGACTACCGGACCGCTACCGATGAAAGCCATGACCGGTTCCTCCCCGAAAGCACAGCGTATACCGCGATTTTAGGTCATCGTGGTATGTCCGTGCCGTCCGGTGAGCAACGGTTCGGACACCGTATCAGCGTGCGGTGCGAGACTCCGGCACCGAACTCGCGCCGTCGGCCGGACCGTATCCACCGTAGGCCCCACCCGCACCGTTGGTGGCGACGCCGTACGGGATAGCGGGACCCGCGGGCTCGGCCTTCTCGGCGATATCCGGCACATACTGCTCGAACGGCCGGTTCGACCCGAACGGCCCGCTGAATCCGGTGCCGAGATCCTCCGACGGACTCAATGCGGCCAGGAACAGCAGTACGAGTGAGGCGATCAGCGGCTGCACGATGAGTGCGAGCGAACTGCCCACCTCCGGCGCCAGCGCGATGATCTGCCCGACCGGCGGATCATCGGCTCGCGGATGCTGCCACGCGGCCACGGCCTCGCCGAAGGCTTGCATGCCGAATGCCCCGGCCACCGACCCGATCAACAGCCCGACCTGGAGGATCGGGCCGCGCGCCGCCCGCAGTCGCCAGGCGCCGACCGCCGAGAGCAGCCCGACCACCGCGCCGATGCAGACGAAGATCGCCAGCGCGTCGAACTGATGCGCGCTCTCCCCGGTGAGCGCGGCGCCGCGTCCCGGTTGGGTGACCAGCAGTTGCTCGGTCGGCGCCAGGCAACCCCACACCACTCCGCCGATGAGGCTGAACGCGACCACCGCGCCGACGGTCAGCAGTCCCGCCGCCAACTCGCGCCGCATGCCACCCGTGTCCGCACCGCCGTCCGCCGCCACCACTAGCGACGTTCCAGACTGGCCGAGTCGATCACGCCGTGCCGGGAGCACTTGGCCCACCAGCCGTCGGGACTCACCTGCACGATCATGCGGCGGCCGCACTGCTCGCAGAAGCGCGGCGGCTCCAGGCCCAGTGCCGCCGCGGCGGGAACCGCGTCATCGAGCCCGGGCACGATCCGCTTGCCGGTGAACGGGTTGTAGCGCTCGTCCATATCCATGACAGTACCCATGGTCGCGGCTCAGAGCGTTTCGTTTAGCGCCTTGATCGGCATCTTCAGCTCGCCGAGCAGATCCAGGTCCGCTTCGGCGGGGCGGCCGAGGGTGGTCAGGTAGTTGCCGACGATGACGGCGTTGATGCCGCCGAGAATGCCCTGTTTGGCGCCGAGATCGCCGAGAGTGATCTCACGACCGCCCGCGAAACGCAGAATGGTGCGCGGCAGCGCGAGCCGGAACGCGGCGACGGCGCGCAGCGCGTCCGCGGCGGGGAGCACCTCGAGGTCGCCGAAGGGGGTGCCCGGGCGCGGGTTGAGGAAGTTCAGCGGAACTTCGTCCGGTTCCAGCGCGGCCAGGTTGGCGGCGAATTCCGCACGCTGCTCCAGGGTTTCGCCCATGCCGAGGATGCCGCCGCAGCAGACCTCCATACCCGCCTCGCGCACCATGCGCAGGGTGTCCCAGCGCTCCTCCCAGGTGTGCGTGGTGACCACATTCGGGAAGTACGACTTGGAGGTCTCCAGGTTGTGGTTGTAGCGGTGCACGCCCATGGCGGCGAGCTGATCGACCTGTTCCTGGTTGAGCATGCCGAGCGAGCAGGCGACCTGGATGTCGACCTCGTTGCGGATCGCCTCGACGCCCGCGGCGACCTGGGCCATCAGCCGCTCGTCCGGTCCACGGACCGCGGCAACAATGCAGAATTCGGTGGCACCGGTCTTGGCGGTCTGCTTGGCGGCCTCGACCAGGCTGGGGATATCCAGCCAGGCGGCGCGCACCGGGGACTGGAACAGGCCGGACTGCGAGCAGAAGTGACAGTCCTCAGGGCAGCCGCCGGTCTTGAGCGAGATGATGCCCTCGACCTCGACCTCGGGGCCGCACCACTTCATGCGCACCTCGTGCGCCAGCGCGAGGAGTTCCTCCAGCCGATCGTCGCCGAGCCGGAGAACATCCAGGGTCTGTTCCTGGTTCAGGCCTTCGCCGCGCTCGAGCACCTGCTCGCGGGCAATAGCCAGAATGTCGGTAGTGGCGGGTGCCTGGGTCACTGCACGAATCCCTTCGTCCGGCCGAGGTGGCCGTGCAACTTGAACGGTGTTCAGGCTAGGGTAACGGTAGACAGTGAGTCAAAGCACGACGGGGAAGGAATTCGGGTGCAGCTGCACAGGGCGGACGTGGTCGACGGCGCCATCGCCATACTCGATCAGTACGGACTCGCCGATCTGACGATGCGGCGGCTGGCCGGCTCGCTGCAAGTCCAGCCGGGCGCACTGTACTGGCATTTCCCCAATAAGCAGGCGCTGCTGGGCGCGGTCGCCGACCGCATCCTCGCGCCGATGGACGATCCGGTCGATACCACCGAATGGTCGGATCAGATCACCGAACTGGCGCACCGCCTGCGCAACTGCCTGCTCGCCTACCGTGACGGAGCCGAATTGGTGTCGGCGACATACGCGTCGCGGCTCACCACGAGCAAGGGCCGCGAACGCATGGTGAGTGCCGCCATTCGCGCGGGCATGCCGCGGCCGGAGGCCGAACTGGCGGCCTTCACCCTGCTGTACTACGTGCTCGGCCAGACCGTGGACGAACAGTCCCGCATGCAGATGGATTCCGTCGGCGCGCTGCCGGAGGACGCGTCACCACTGGAGGACACCCCGGACGCCACCGCACGATTCGACTTCGGGCTGCAACTGTTCGTCGCCGGGGTGCGTCACCTGCTCGGAACCCGGCTGCGCTGAATCCGCGTCGACCACACCGACCGCACGCCCACCGGTTACTCGCCGACTGGACCGGACAACGAACACGCGCGATCACGATGGACGACCGGACCGTGCCCGCCACCGGGCTCGCGCCTGCTCGCCCACCTCGGCCGAAGAACCTGACGAACCCGCCGCGTAGGGATCGGCTGACACTTGGAGGGCGCGACGCCCGCCGACCGCGTGTCAGCCTCGCGGACAGCGACTTACGAACGACTACGTCATTCGGCGGCCGCCGAGCACGGTGGTGACGATCCTCGGACTCGGACTCGGGCGCCCTGATCGAGAACGGAGTCCCGGTCGGCGGCACGAGCCGGAGTGTTCACGCCATGGCCTCGAGTTCGTCGAGGAACCGGTCGACACCGTCCGACTCGGCCTGCGCCGACCCGAGCCGCTGCCGCACCATGTGCTCGGTCCGTTCCAAGACGGCGGCATGGAATCCCGTCCGCAACTCCCGGACCAACTCCCTGCGCACCTGCTCGATCCGCGCCCGGCCGTGCCGCCTCGTGCGCACGGCCGCCGCCTCGGCTTCCTCCCGCATATCCGCAAGAATCCGTTCCGCGGCGGCGTGTGCGTCCTTTTCGAGCTGCGCCGCCGCGAGACCCGCCTGAGCGAGCGCCGCTTCGTGCGCTTCGGCGGCTGCGACGACCTGGACGGCTGCGCGTTCGCTCTCCTCCAGCTGCATGCGAATACTGTTCTGTGTCTTGACCATTGCCATACGAACTCGCGGCGCCACCCATCTGGCCAGGACGTATACGAGGATCACGAAACCGAACAGCTGGCCGAGAAAGACCGGCCAGTCCCAGGCAATGTGGAACATGCGCCTATCTCCCTCCCGCCCGGGCATTTTCGGTGCCGAGCACCCGAACGGCGAGCGTCTGCGCGAGCGGGTCGACGCTCTGCCGGAGGTCGGCAGCCACCCGATCCGCATCCGCCCGCAACTCGGCGACCGACCGCGTCACCAGCGCATCGGATTCCTCCTGCGCCGCGTGCCGCCGCTGCTCGACGATCGAACGGCCCTGCTCGCGCGCCCGATTCCGGATGCCGGTAGCCGTCATACGCGCATCCGCGAGCGCCGACCGGTAGGCGGCCTCGGCCTCCGCGCGCGCCTGCCTCGCCGCGTGCTGATCAGCCGCGGTCTTGGCGACACGCGCTTCGCGTTCCGCCAGCACCCGCTGGATCGGCGGAACGACACAACGCCAGATGACACCGAGCACAGTCAGGAAGATCAGCAGCTCGGCGAAGAACGTACCGTTGGGGAGCAGGAAGTTCTCCCCGGCAGTATTTCTCGTCGACATCGCACACTACTTACCGGGTGTCGCGAAAACGAACAGCGCCATGAACGCGAGGTTGATGAAGTACACCGCGTCGATCAGGCCGACCGCCATCAGGTAGTTGCCGCGCAGCCGGCCTTCCGACTCCGGTTGCCGGGCTACACCGTTGATCAGCGCGGAGCCTGCCATTCCATTGCCGAAGCCCGCGCCTATCGCGCCGCCGAGCATGATGAATCCACCACCGATCAGCGCCGCCGCCTGGATGATTCCCGTGTTGGTGATGTCCGACATTTTCTTCACTTCCCTTCGTCGTGGAACAGGTAGGTCTTCGGCGGCCGATCAGTGGTCGCTGTCGCGCGCCATCGACTGGCCGAAATAGAGGATGGTCAGCAGCGAGAAGATGAACGCCTGGATGAGCCCGACGAACAGGTCGAGCAGTTTCCAGACCGCATTGGGTCCCCAGCTGATCCAGGCCGGGAGGAGCGTGATCACCGAAAGCATGACGCCACCGGCGAACATATTCCCGAACAGCCGCAGCGACAGCGACAGCGGCTTGGCGATCTCCTCGATGATGTTGATGAATACCATTGGGCCCCAACCCGTGTGACCCTTCAGCAGCTGCTTCAGGTGGGTGAGCGGTCCGCGCCGCATCGCACCGGCCACCTGGTAGGCGACGAAGACGAATGCCGCGAGGGCGTAGACGAAGTTGACGTCCGCCGCCGGCGGATGGAGCAGCTCGCCCTCGCCGTATCGCGTCGGCAGCACCGCCAGCCAGTTCGACAGCAGGATGAAGGTGAACAGCGTGACCGCGAGCGGCAGCACGAACGGCGCGATCCGCATCCCGATGGCGTTCTCCACCTGCCCCCGCAGCTGCACCGTCACGGTCTCGAAGAAGAGCTGAACCCCGTTCGGCACACCGGAGGTCACCGTCGCCCGTAGATAGAACGCCATACCGAGCACGATCGCCGCCGCGACCGTCGTCGACAGAATCGTGTCGACGTTGAACTCCATCCCGAGCCACCGCGCGGTTTCGTGTTCACCGACCTTGATCGCCGTCATGTCCGTCTCCCCACCATCGGCCGCGCGACCCAGAGCAGCGCAGCGGCTTGAAATAACGCCAGCCCGAAGAAGATTCCGATTCCGCCCGGCCGCACGAAAGAGGCCACCGCAATCGAAAAAGCCGTCAGGACGAACAATCTCGTGGCCGAAAGGAGCGCAAGACGTCCCGCGCCCGCGGCCGCCGAATCAGCGATTCGTGCAGCCGCCGCCCGAGTGAACCGAGCATTCCCCCAGCCGAGCGCCAATCCGGCGCACATGAATACAACCAGCGATGTCGCCACTTGATCCTCCCCGTCGAGGTCGTGATACTACGTAGCATAGTTGCTACATTTGATCGTGGCAACGCTATTGACTGAGCTAGGCCTTGTGCGATTAGCTAGAGAGATGCGCGTCCGCGCGTTTGTCGATCGGCTTCAGACCTCGCGGCGGTGCGGGGCAGGTCGGCTGCGAGCGACCCACAGTGGCGGCCGATCGAACCGAAGGCAGTGCGGCGCGGACCGATCAGCCACGGCTCGGCGAGTCCGTCAGCCGAGGAACTCCGACAGCACAACCGTTTCGACGACGTCCGCGGCGCGCTCTACGAGCACGACGGCGGTGGATTTCTGTGCTGCGGTGCTCGGCATGGCTGTCGGTCGGACCGCCACGGCTCGGGGCGGGCAGCGGCGAGACAACACATGTGGCGCCACCCACGGTCCACGCGGGACGACGCTAGACCCTCGCGGATTTCGGTGGCTCGGGAACTCCGGGGAACCAGCGCTGCATTGCCGCCGCGCCCAGGACCGAGGTCAGGGAGAGGGTGACGGCCGAGGCGCCCAGGACCGCGACGGCGCTCATGACGCCGACGGCGGTGGGGCCGACGAAGGAGCCGAGGTCGTGGGTCAGGCGCCAGGCGCCGAGGAACTCGGCGCGGCGGCCGTCCGGTGCGACGTCGGCGCCGACGGTCATGATCAGGCCGTTACTGAGACCGTTCGCCACACCGAGGACGGCGGCCGACGCGGCGACGGCAAGGGCGGAGGAAGTCAGCGGCAGGATGGCGTAGCCGACGGCGAACAGGACCATGGCGGGGACGCCGGTGGCGCGGCGTCCGTAGCGGTCCAGCCAGACCCCGGCCGGATAGGACATCAGGACATCCATCGCACCGGCGACACCGAAGATCAGGCTGGTCGTCGCCGCGCTGACGCCGACGTGCGCGGCCCAGAGCGGAAGCAGCGCGAGCCGCGCCGACCGCGCGGCGCCCACCACAAGCGCCGCCGAGCCCCATGTGCCGAGCAGCCGCCGATTCTCCAGCACCACCGTGTGCAGGGGCTGGGTGTCGGACGCGGAATACTCACCATCGATCGCGCGGATCGACAGCATTGCCGCCGCAGAGAGCCCGGTCGCGCCGAGTTGCAACCACAGCGCGCCGTCCGGCCCCATGACGTGCACCGGGACAGCGCCGAGAAACGGTCCGCAGAAGAGCCCGAATCGCGACGCACCCGCCAGCAGCGACATCGCCCGCCCGCGATCGCCCGGCGGTACGACGGCGACCAGGTAGGACTGTCGCGCCAGCCCCCACACCGCCCCTGACGCACCGATGAGCAGCATGCCCGCCGCCAGCACACCGATATTCGGCGCAAAGATCGCGGCGACGACACCCATCATGCCGACCGCGGATCCCACCGCGATCGCCCCGCGCTCGCCGATCCGCTCCACGATCCGCCCCGCGGGCAGATCGGCCAGCACCATCCCCAAACCGGTCAGCGCGACGATCACGCCCGCCGGACCAGCGGATACCCCGAGTTCCAGCGCCCGCAGCACATACATCGGCGCGGCCGCCCCGAACCCGATGCTATACACCGCCATCGGGACGAACATCGACCACGCCAAGCTTCGCAGCGGTACCGATTGTCCGGCAGCGGCATCGGCTTCGACCATTCCGCCGCTCACCGTGCCGCCGCTACCACAGTGGCCATCGCCCTAGTCGGACAGCAACTTTCGCCGCTCACCCGGCCAACGCCGGACGACGAGCATAGCGGCTCTCCGGGCGGGGCAGGCCGAAGTGGTCGCGCAGGGTGGTGCCGGTGTACTCGGTGCGGAACAGGCCGCGCTCCTGCAGGATCGGCACCACGGTCTCGGCGAAGACCTCGAGTCCGCCCGGGTAGTACGGCGGCATGACGTTGAAACCGTCGGCGGCACCGTTGCGGAACCATTCCTCGATGGTATCGGCGACCTGCTCCGGGGTTCCGGCGAAGACCCGGTGCCCGCGGGCCCCGGCGAGACGATGCAACAGACCGCGCAGAGTTGGACGTTCCCGCTGCACGATTCCCGCGACAACCTGCAGGCGGCTCTGGCCGTTGTCGGTGACATCGCCCGCGCCGCTGAACAATTCGAGCGGAATGGGTTCGTCGAGCGGTAGGTGCCGCAGGCTCTTGCCTGCGATATTCTCCAACTGCACGAGTCCATAGTCGGGGACGGTGAGTTCGTTGAACTCACGCTCCAGCTTCTTCGCCGCGGCTTCGGTATCGGCGATGAAGGGGCTGATGCCCGGCAGAATCTTGACCTGTTCGGGATTCCGGCCGAATCCCTTGGCCTGCGCCTTGATATCGGCGTAGAAGGTCTGCGCGTCCTCCAGACGCTGGTGCGCGGTGAAGATCGCCTCGGCGTAGCGTCCGGCGAAGGCGCGGCCGTCGTTGGAGGCGCCCGCCTGCACCAGCACCGGATGCCCCTGCGGGGTGCGCGGTGCGTTGAAAGGACCACGCACCTGGAGATATTCGCCGATGAAGTCGATCTGGTGGATCTTCTCCGGCTCGGCGTAGACGCCCGACTCCTTGTCGAGCAGGATCGCGTCGTCCTCCCAGCTGTCCCACAGCGCGACCACCGCGTCGACGAATTCCCGGGCCCGTGCGTAGCGTTCGGCGTGGTCGGGATGCTTGTCCAGACCGAAATTGGCGGCCGCGAGGTCGGTTCCGGTGGTGACGATATTCCAGCCTGCGCGGCCGCCGGAGATGTGGTCCAGGGTGGAGAAGAGCCGGGCCAGATTGTAGGGCTCGTAGTACGTGGTGGAGGCGGTGGCGATCAGGCCGAGATGCGTTGTCGCGGTGGCGATGGCGGTGAGTAGGGTGATCGGCTCCAGCCCGGAGCCCGCATTGTGCTTGATATTGGTGCGCAATGCCGGACCATCGGCGAAGAACACCGCGTCCAGCTTGGCGGCCTCCGCGGTGCGGCCGATCTCCTGGTAGTAGCGGATATCGTAGATGCGGTCGGGCTGGCTCTGCGGATGCCGCCAGGCCGCCTCGTGGTGTCCGGAGGGATAGATGAATGCGTTGAGGCTGAGCTGACGTGGCTCGGTCATGAGGCTTGTTTCGCTTCCTGGCGAGAGATCGATGGGGCGGGGGTGGCGTCGACACCGAGACCGGCGAGCAGCACCTCGCGCAGCCGGATGAATTCCGGATCGCCGTGGCGGCGTGGCCGTTCCAGATCGATACGCCGATCGAGGGCAATCCGTCCCACGTCCAAGACCAGTACCCGGTCGGCCAGCAGCACCGCCTCGTCCACATCGTGGGTGACCAGCAGTACCGCGGGCTTATATCTGGCGCACAGATCCTGTAGCAGCGCATGCATTTTGATCCGGGTCAACGCATCCAGCGCGCCGAACGGTTCATCGGCAAGCAACAGCTCCGGTTCCCGCACCAAGGAGCGGGCCAACGCGACGCGCTGCTGTTCGCCACCGGAAAGCTCCTTGGGCCAGGCCCGTTCACGCCCCGCCAGCCCGACCTCGGCCAGCGCGGTGCGGCCGCGCTGCGCGGCATCGGCGCCGCCCAGGCCGAGGGTGACGTTATCCAGTACGCGCAGCCAGGGCAGCAGCCGCGAATCCTGGAACACCACCGCCCGTTCGGTCGGCACGTTCAACTCGCCCGAGCCGGGGACGTCGTAGTCGAGTTCGGCCAGTGCCCGCAGCAGGGTGCTCTTGCCGGAACCGCTGCGCCCCAGCAGTGCGACGAATTCGCCGCGGGCGATATCGATGTCGATCCCGCGTAACACCACCCGTTCACCGAATCCGCGGCTGAGACCGCGCAGCCGGACCACGCCGGCATCGGGCGGCGGAACCTTCAGTCCCCCAGTGTCTGCCGCCATGACAGCGCCCTCCTCTCCAATGCCCGCACGGCGATATCGCCGAGCAGCCCGAGCAGGCCGTAGATCACCAGTCCGACCACGATGACGTCGATCTGGCCGTAGGTGCGGGCCTGCGTCATCAGATATCCGATTCCGCTGGTGGCGTTGACCTGCTCCACCACGACCAAGGCCAGCCACGCGATGGTGACCGCGAGTCGCAGGCCGGTGAAGAATCCGGGGAGTGAACCGGGTAGCGCCACCCGCCGGATGAAGGCCCACCGCGAAAGCCCCACGGTTTGCGCGAGTTCCACGTAGCGGGCGTCCACACTGCGCAGCTGTGCGTGCGTATTGATATAGATCGGAATGGCGACGCTGGTGGTGATGACAATGAGCTTCATCTCTTCGCCGATCCCGAACCACACGATGAACAGCGGAATCAACGCGAGCGTCGGAATCGCCCGCTTGATCTGAATCGGCCCGTCCACCACGGCTTCACCGATCCGGCTCAACCCCGCGATCAGCGCGAGCACCAGGCCGATGACGACGCCGATGCCCAGTCCGAGACCGGCGCGCTGGACCGAGGTGAGCAGATTCGACTGCAATCTGCCGTCCGCGATCAGATCGCCCGCGGTCTCGGCGACCGTCCACGGGGCGGGAAGCGTCTCGGGATCGAGTGTGCCGGTGGCGGATCCGAGGATCCATGCGGCGATCAGCAGCGCCGGTCCGATGGCAATACCGAATGGGATCGGACGGCCGGGGCCGAGCCGGGGCCGGGTCGGTTTGCGCTGGGCCAACAGGGGTTCGGGCGCGGCGCGTCCGATGTGGGGCAATCTCCCGAATACCCCGGCGTCGGCGGTGCGAATGGCCATCAGTTCTTCCCTCGCTCGAAGGCGGCGCCGACCTCGGTCACCGTCTGGGTGATAACCGCGTCGAAGCGCAGGTCGAAACCGTTGGCGGCCTTGATCTTCTTCGGCAGCTCACCGGCGGCGTCGATGACATCGATGGTGGCCTGCTGGCTGTCGATCAGCGCCTGATCCAGGTGCGGGAAGGTATAGGTGCCGAGCGAATCCACGATCCGCTTAGCGTCTTCGGGGCTCACCTTCTGGCTGTCGACGTAGTACTTCTGCGCCCACTCCTGCCGGTGGGTATTGACCCAGTGGTAGGCGCGCACATAGGCGGCCACCAGTGCCCGTGCCGCGGCGGCCCGTGCCGGGTCCTGCACCACGACGCGCCGGGCGTACAGGTAGGCCAGGCCGCCGTAGATGCCCGAGGTCTCCGAATCCGGAATCAGCGAGGCGCCCGGGGTGCGCAGCAGACGGGTGACATTCGGCTCGATCAGCGGCGCGACATCGACCTGCCCGGTCCGTACCGCGTCCAGGAACTCGGCGAGGTGCAGCCGGATCAGTTGCATATCACCGGTTTTCAATCCGGCCTTGCCCAGCGCGCGCAATACCGCCGCCTGCTGGGCGGTGCCCTCGGCGTAGGCGATCTTCTTGCCTTTCAGATCCGCCAGCCGGGTGATCGAACGGCCTGGGGCGACCGCGAGTTTCAGCGCGTCGGCGGCGGTCTGGTAGGCCGCGATGATCGGCACGTCCTGTCCCGCCGCCAGGGCGTGGATCGGTGGGACATCGCCGACCGGGGCCACATCGGCGGCTTCGGCCCGGAACGCTTCGAGAATGGCGGGCCCGCCGACGAAATTGGCGAACTCGACCTTGAACGGCAGCTTGTCCAATTCGCCGGATACCCGCAGCGCGGACTGCAATCGCTCCTGCTGGTCGGCCACAACAAGTTTGGTGCCCGCCGGAATCTCGGTCGGCAGTGGCGTGTCGGCGGTGCCGGTACCGACCGGTTTGTCATCACTCGCGCAACCGGTCAGCCCCAGGCTCACAACGGTCGCCACGGCGAGCAAGGCGGCAGTGGTGCGGCCACGGAGGCCGGTGAACATCGTGCTTGGTCGATACATGCGGGGAATTGAAGCAAGGCAGCTTCGGAACGGATACGGTTTGGTTTGGTCTGATTCGAACCCTGCCGGAATGGCCGCGATATCGGCGAAACTGGCTCCGGCACTCCGATCGATCGCCGTCCGCGCCACGGCGACCGATTGCCGATCGCCCGACGGCGCCGAAACTCACCGCGGCGCCGCCGAGTTGGTCGCGGCCCGAGCCTGCGCCTGATACCGCTGCACGAACGGCAGCACCTGTTCGGAGATCACCCGGTTGTATTCGCCGGGCCGCTGCCTGGGGTTGGCGTGACCCGTATTGCGCGGAAAGACCACCAGCAGCGTGCCATCGACCCCGCCCACGCGCTCGACCAGTACCTGATGCGAATACTCCACATCGACCACGCGGTCGGCGGT
This sequence comes from Nocardia sp. NPDC050710, assembly GCF_040654375.1. Classification (NCBI taxonomy): domain Bacteria; kingdom Bacillati; phylum Actinomycetota; class Actinomycetes; order Mycobacteriales; family Nocardiaceae; genus Nocardia; species Nocardia sp. NPDC050710. The sequence goes on from NZ_JBFAHV010000009.1 coordinate 261,043, forward strand.
GGGATCGCGCGGACGCAGGTACACGATGGCCGGGCGCGGTTTGCCGTCGATCGAATGTGACAATGCGCGCAGATCGTTGATCGCGCCGCCCGCGACGATGGCCAGGAACTGTGCCTCGATCAGACCGTTGCTGGCCACATCCGCGGAGAAGATCTTGTCCTGCAACACCTCGTCGACCACATCACGCAACTCCGTCAACCCGACGCCCGGCAGGCCGTATCGGTCGCGGTGGACGAATTGATCTCGGCGAGCATAGGTTTCGACCGCGAACCGCAGCGTGCGACTTTCCCGTGCCCCGGGCAGCCAGCCCATCCAGCGCACCATATCCTCGCCGCGGCCGCGGCTCTCCGGGCGGACCGCGTTCAGATCCATCGGGGTGCAGTCCAATAGCACCGCCACCAGCCGCCGATCGCTGTCGGTGTGGATATGCCTGCCCACCTCCAGAGCGACCACCCCGCCCATGCTGTGCCCGACCAGCACCACATTCTTCAGACCCGACATCAGGGCCGCGCGGGTGATCAGGTCGGCGATCACCTTGGTGTCGATGCCGCGATTGTCGTATTCGATGGCCCAGACCACGCCCATCTGATTCAGCGAGGGCAGCGCGGCGGCGGTGTCACTGGCATTCAGCCCACCGAGACCGACCAGATCGACCACGACGGTATCCCAGTTCTGTTCGTCGGCGGGGGTCGAGATGGGCAGTACCGCCGGCGCGGTGCGAGCCAGCCGGGCCCGCTCGGGCGCGACGTCGTTTCCCCAGTACTGGGCGAATACAACCAGCCCGGCTATCAGCAACGCGGCCACCCGCAGCAGCGTCAGTCTGGTGCGGCGCAACGTCTTCCAGTCGTGCCCGAGGCGGGCTTCCCGAAGCCGGGCCTTGCGTCGCGCGTCGTTCCAGTCCGAGACCGTGGACGGGTGCCGATCGTCCAACGGCGACATCACTCCACTGTGCATCCTCTCCGGCCGCGACGCCAAGGGCAGCACGACGCCGCGGTGCGCTAGGTTTCCGCGCGCGGCGTCCGCCGGATCTACTCGGGAACCGTGCCGGTTTCGGCGAGGGCGGCGAGTTTGCCGAGGGATATGCGCCAACCGAGTTCATTGTCGGCAGGCAAGACACCGCTGGGAACGCCGTCGTGGAGGGCCATGAGATCGGTGCCGCCGCCCGCGGCGTCGGCGAGCCGGAGGGTGATGGTCATTTCGCCGCGAACCGCCGGATCGTCGGTTTCGAATTCGACGATCTCGACGACCTGTTCATCCGGTATCAAGGTGACGAAGCGGCCGTTGAAGGTATCGGTCTGGTCGGTGGTCTTGCCGGCGTCGGTGGGTTCGTCGTGGGTGAGGGAGATGCGGAACGCACCACCCTCACGCGGCTCGAATTCGTGGACCTCGCTGGTCATACCGGTGGGGACCATCCAGGTTGCGACCGCCTCGGCGTCGAGCAACAGACGGTAGACGGTCGACCGCGGGGCGTCGATATGCTTGCCGATCTTGGTGGAGGCCACGAATCCACGGTAGTCCGGACGCAGGCCAGCGCAAGGGAAGTCGACGAATCGACCGTATAACGCGAAAAGGCCCCCAGCATCAGCTGGGGGCCTTTCGCAATGATGTTCCGGCGGTGTCCTACTCTCCCACACCCTGTCGAGTGCAGTACCATCGGCGCTGGCAG